>NZ_AXUS01000015.1 GCF_000498755.1 Clostridioides mangenotii TR
CAGTTTCATCTGTTGTTATTAATATACCGTTTCTAGCAGTATCTAAACCATTTATATCATGTGTAAATGATAGTGTATTTCCATGTCCATTTATAGTTACTGCTCTATCAACTTCTATTCTCTCATCTATACCCTCTCTATCATTACCTATTGATTTATTTATATTTATTGTCTTTATATTATCATCTTCTAATGCTGTTTTTAATCCATCTAAATCCAATACATATGCTTCAGTTGAATCATATACTGTAGCAGTATAGAAATATTGATGCTTTCCTTCATTATGTTCACTACCGTATAAATTATTACCATTTTTAATATCTACTACAGTTGTTTTTAATCCATCATTTCCATCACTTGCAAATCCATCAATCCATATAACTGGTTTTGATTCATCAGCATATATCTTTGTTACATCTACTGTTAAAATTGGGTCGTCTAGGCCCTCTGCTGTACCTTTTGATACTTCTATTCCTCCAAGTTTATTTCCACTTACATCTACTTCTCCTTTTAATGTTACTTCAGATCCATTTACAAGTATTCCACCATCTGCTCCTTTTGATGATATATTATTTAATGTAACATTTTTCGCATTATAAACTTGAATTCCGTACACTGGTTTCAATTGACCATCAACATTCTTCATTTTTACTTTTAAATCATTTATTATAGTACTAGTACTAGTTTCAGTTTCATCTGTTGTTATTAATATACCGTTTCTAGCAGTATCTAAACCATTTATATCATGTGTAAATGATAGTGTATTTCCATGTCCATTTATAGTTACTGCTCTATCAACTTCTATTCTCTCATCTATACCCTCTCTATCATTACCTATTGATTTATTTATATTTATTGTCTTTATATTATCATCTTCTAATGCTGTTTTTAATCCATCTAAATCTGTTACACTTGCTACTGACGATACAGATCCACCTCCACCGCCTCCAGTTGAACCACCTGGTCTATTTCCTTCTATATCTGGTGTTTGATTTCCTGTTGGATTATTAGTTATAGTACCACTATTATTTATTACAGTTCCTGATGCATCATTTTTTACATTTGTTACTGTTCCTTTATTTACTACTTCTACGTTACTAGCACTTCCTTGAACTTCTATATCAATTATTTTTGATCCGCTCGTATTTTCAATTTTTCCACCAACACTATCTTTAACTACAATTTTAGATATTGTACCTTTGTTTACTATACTTGCATTTGGCGCACTTACAGTTATAGTATTTTTGTAGTTTCCTGATAAGTTTATTGCTATAGCTTTGTTAGTTTTTATAACTATTTCTTCATTTATATCAGCTGTATTGTTTGCGTCACCTTTAGCCATCGCTTTATTAAGCGCAGCTGGTGCCATATTTATAACATCATTTGCATCAGCTTTAGCCATAGTTTCATTAAGCTTAGCTACAGTAGATACATTATATGTAGTAACTTGTTGCATAGTTTTTAATTCATTAAATGAAGCTTCATTACTTCCTCCACCAACTTGAGTTATAGTTTTGAAAGTCTTAGTATTAGTTACATCCTTTTGACCTTGACTTAAGTTTTTTCCAACTAATAAAACTGGTGAATCGTTTTTAGCAGCTAATACTCCAACAGCTAATCCATCTATTAGTTCATTTTCTTTAGTCATACCATTTTTAGCTACATAAACATTCTTTAATTCCTTTTCTTTATAGAATGTTTCTATAACCTTTGCATTAGTTTCATTTCTATCTTTACCTTCTACTCTTGTTGCATTTGGAAGTTTACTTGTTACTTCATTTGATACTGAGTTTGTTCCACCTATTACATATGAAGATTTTATAGACTTTTCTGCTATAAATTTATCTGCTACTTCAGTTCCCTTACTTGGACTTGCAAGTATTATAGGCATATCTTTCTCTGCTGCTACTGGAGCTATACTTATAGCATCTACTATACCTTTTTCTCCATTAGCTACTGAGATTTCAGATACTTTTTTTATATTGTCTAAATTTTTTGCTAATTCTAGAGAAGTTTCGTATCTAGTATTACCCCAAATTCTGTCAGTTGATATTTTTTCAGAATTTAATGCAGATTCTACAGATTTATTTAATGAACTTTCTCCACCTATTAAGTATACCTTTGTTACTCCTAGTCTTTTTAATTCAGCTTTAGTTCTATCATCTAATTTATTATTTTGTGTTAAAAGTATTGGAGCATCTTTTGCCTCTGCAAAAGGTGTTGCAGTTAGTGCATCCGCTAAAGAGTTATCATTTACTATTACTGCTTCTTTAGCTTTTGTCCATCCTTTTTTACTTATTTCTATTGCAGTTTCCCATCTTCCATTTCCCTTTAATGTTTCACTTGATACACCTTCTGCTGCATCTACAGTTGCTAAATTTCCTAGTCCGCTTCCTGCTACTAATGTTACAGTAAGCAGTGATACTATTTTCTTTGGTAGTTTCATTATTCTTATCCTCCTAATTCTAAATTCTCTCTTATTTTATTGTAGCATACCCATTTGTCATATTTTGTCATTTCACGCAGTAATATATTGTTTTTTTATAGAATCTTGTCATAATATAAAAAATGTATGCTTCGCCTTTTGCTCTGCATACATTGTACTCACTACATCTTATGTTTTTCTTTAAATCTGAAATATGTACATTATCTCCTACTATAAGTCTCTTTCAAATGAATTTCAATAATATTAGATCTACTAATAAATAACAAACCACTTACTTATGTTATTGTTCTATGTTAAATAGGAAACATTATCTACATATTGTCATAACTAAAACAATTAAGGGTGGTTTGTAAAAACCACCCTTAGTTTCTGGTATATCAGAAATTTTTATAATATCTAAGTAAAATAAAGTTAATTACTTTACTTAGATTCCTTATTATCTAAAATAATAACCTCTGACTTAACTTCCTTTGCTTCCTTCTTTGTATGATTTACAAGTTTTATAACATCTTTATACGATTGCTTTGCTCCCTTTATAAGCAAGGGTACTCCTATAAAATCAATTTTAAGCCACCTAGAAAATAAGCCACCAAAGGTCATTGATAAGGGAACCGTCGGCGATGTATTGGAAAATATAATTTTCTCCTTTAACAGATCTTGTTTATGAAGCATAGAAGCTAAATTATATAATCCTGGAATTAGAACCTTTGAACGTCCCCTACCTATAGTATAGACTTTATTTCCATCCTTATCACTTCCATAATAAAAAAGTTCTGCGCGATTTCCAGATTCTAACTTATTAAAGTTAGGTAAATTTAGTATTTCTTCATTAGTCGGTTCTCGAGTTTCATCCAGCATTTCTAAGTGATAAGCAATTGCTAGAATAGATGAATGGGTTCCTCCAAAACAATTATAAATGTATATCATTAAAATCACCTAATTTCTTATTTTAATAATTGTAGTATATGCATTGAGCATTGAAATTAAACAATATTTGAACAAATTCGATCCAAGGTCTTATCTATCTTGGGGTTTAATCTTCATTACGTTCAATAAGTTTTTTAGCATATTTGTATCTAATAGCCGGGTCTTTTACAATCGCTGTAATGATTCATTTATTGTATTTTATCATTAAAAACACCACTAATAAACCAATGACACTTTCAGCATCATTGGTTTATTTCTTAGTCTCTATTAATCTTTACTTATATCAAGCTTTTCATCTTATCTTTATATAAAACTGTAAATATTCACATTATTTATTAAGGATTTTCATTTCATTATTAACATATGCTTCACAAGAACGCATAGCTTGAATTGTTTCTTCAAACAATTTATCTAACTCCCATCCAAGCATCTCTGCACCTTGTTTAATTACATCACGCGAGCATCCAGCTGCAAATTTTTTATCCTTGAATTTTTTCTTAAGACTTGAAAGTTCCATATCCATAGCACTCTTAGATGGACGCATTCTTGCTGCTGCACCAATAAGTCCGGTAAGTTCATCAACTGCAAACAATATTTTTTCCATCTGATGCTCTGGTTTAGGCAGTTCTCCTGAGCAAAGTCCATATCCATGACTAGCTACCGCTCTTATTAATCTTTCATCAATACTTCTTTCTCTCATGATTTCTTGAGTTTTATTACAATGTTCTTCTGGATACATTCCAAAGTCTAGATCATGGAGCAATCCAACCATGGACCAAAATTCTACTTCATCTCCATATCCCAATTTCTCTGCAAAATACTTCATAGCTCCTTCAACTGTTAAAGCATGTTGGATATGAAACGGCTCTTCATTATATTCATTAAGTAAACTCCATGCCTCTTCCCTTTTTATCATAATAATATCCTCCTTTAAAATTATAAAATATGATACAGAAATTAATCTGGCTAAAATACTTCAGTTCACTATTTCTAAATGTCAAAATAAATTTTTTCTATTTATTTTCCTTGTTTCATTTAAGTGATTACTGTATAATATTTTACGAACGTTAAATATATTTATCGTTAATTTTATTTTACTTTCGTTAATTATATTTGTCAATACTATAATAGGAGGTTATACCTTAGTGAATATAAATTTAATTATTGCAGAAAATCTTAAAACACTTCGTATTGAGAGAAATTTAAGCTTAGGTCAACTTGCTGAATTGTCTGGTATAAGTAAAGTCATGCTATCTCAAATTGAAAAAGGTGATACTAATCCAACTATAAACACTTTATGGAAAATAGCTAATGGGTTAAAAGTTTCTTATACCTCATTACTTGAACAAAAGGAGCATGATACCTATATTATAAGAAAAAGTTATATTGAAGCTCAGCTTACTGAAGAAGGTCACTATCGAGTATATTGTTATTACACTAGTACACCCTATCGTAATTTTGAACTTTTTCAAATTGAAATAGATGAAGGTTACTCATATAAATCTATAGGTCATTCTAATAAGTCACAGGAATATATCATGGTTTTAGAAGGGGAATTGACATTAGAAGTAAACAATGAAACTTATAAGCTAACTCCTGATGATTCAATAAGTTTTTCTGCATCTAGTCAACATATATATGTTAATAGTGGAAGAGGAACTTTAAAAGCTACTATAACAAATTTTTATCCTGCTTAAGATTAGGATGATTACCTAAATTTAAATAACTTAGAGCAAAAAGAATATTTATTTCATTCAAGTTATCAGCATAAATATTTCTCGTTTAAATAGAAAAAGGAATACTCATAGTTCTTGTTACTCTGAGTATTCCTTTTGTTATATTATCTTATTATAATTATTTTTAATTTCATCATCAATTCAATTCTTATAATTAACTCTTAACTTCATACTTTTTTACCCTTATTTGTGATAAGGTTCTCCGTATTAAGGAAGCTAAACCTTTTTTATAGTTAATATAATATCTCAATATTTTTTAAATTAAGGTCGTGAATTATATAACAAAATAAACATATTATCTTTTAGCGTATTTAGTAAAAGTATTTTTAATCTTAGATGTATCTATTGAATAAGCCATAAATGTTAACAATGTAAATACAGTTACACCTAAGCTTCTGTAAGTAAACCAAAAATGCATATAGGAGTGGTTCTTTAATACTGAATACCATATAAATGGATAAAGGCTTACGGTAAGTATAGGAAGCATATTGACTATTTTATTTTTTCTACACAAAACTAATAATATTAGCCACAAAATAAGTATTACTAAAAATATCTTTAATGTAAAGTCATTAAATATTAAATCGCTATTTTTTTGTATTACTTCTTGTTTATTTAATATTGTATTTTCTGCCGTTGAAGATGTTCTAACTAATATTTGTGATAATGACTCTTTTACTATATTTTTTCTAAGTACAAGACTTGCTAACAGCCATTTTGACGCCCATGTTATACCGTATCCTAAAGTCCACATAATAGATAGTTTTATTGTATCTATTATATTTTCTATGAATTTACTTTCTCTTCCCTCTAATAAAATATATGTTACTAAAGGTATACCTAAGGATAAAACAGGTGTAGTCAATAAGTCCATAAAACTTGTTACAGCACCTATTGCAAAGAAAGTATATATACTCAAATCATCTTTCTTCATTTTTTTATGATAAATAAGTACTACTATCATACTCAAAAATGTTACATAAAACATATTTGAAAATTGTAGTGACATAGGCACTATAAGTATCCTTATTGTAACCATAGTTATTAAAAAGATCAATGAATACCTAGTCCCAAGTTCTCTTTTAATAAAATAACACACTGACATAAACACACTCATTATCATAAATGTATTTAGATATCTTATCTCTTCATAATTAAACTTTGTTAGTAGTGGTCTAAGTATTGTCAAATAACCATGCCAATACCTACTATAAGACCCCCTATCTGTACTATTACGGTCTATTGTCTTAACTAGGTTGTCTATTTTGTCCTCAGCCGTTTTATCATATTTGAATGAATTCTCGAGTGCCGACTTTATTGGGTGACTATTATCCCCACCTATAGCCATACTCAACATCCATGTATCTGTAAAATTGTCTAGTTGATTGGAGTGATAATTTGACATTACTTTTGGGTACAATCCTTCAGACTCTAATAGTTGTATTGACTCTCTAGTATGATTGATTATACTTTGATTAGGTATAGCATATGATAAAGACATAGTTGCCAAAAATGTAACCATCAAGCCAATGTATAAAAGTGATAATTTCTTACATTTCCAAAAAATATTATTTAATTTATCCAGGTCCATATACTATTTATTACCTTTCTCTAATAAGTTAATTGCTAACTCATAGAATTGATCTGAATGCTTCTTAACTGTATCAAGTATAAGTCCACACGCTAGTGATACTAATGCCGATGTTATAAGCCCAATTGATACTATCAAAGTTGGAAATTTGGCCACTAGCCCCGTTTTTATAAATCCTAAAAATACAGGTACGAATGCTAATATACCTATTATAAATAATATTAATGATATGCCTCCAAAAAATGAAAGTGGCTTATAATCTTTATATAAGTTTAATATAGTTTTTAGTACCCTGAATCCATCTCTAAACGTATTTAATTTTGATTCACTTCCGTCTGGTCTATCTCTATAGTCTATTTCTACTTCTCCAATTAAGAATCTTTTATCTAGTGCATGTATACTCATTTCCGTCTCTATTTCAAAACCTTTAGATAAAACTGGGAAAGATTTTACAAATTTTCTATTAAATGCTCTGCATCCTGTCATTATATCTTTTATATTGCTTTTAAATATTTTATTTATTAGAGCTCTAACTAATTTATTTCCTGTATTATGAAACGGCCTCTTATTTTCTGTAAAATAAGTACTCGATAGTCTATCTCCTATCGCCATATCAGCCTTACCTTCCATAACAAGTTTTGCGACATTATATGCATCCTTAGCAGGATATGTATCGTCACCATCAACCATTATGTATACATCTGCCTCTATATCCCTAAACATGCTTCTCACAACATTACCTTTGCCTTGACGATATTCCCTTACAACTATAGCCCCCTCATTTTTTGCTATTTCTGTAGTTTTATCTTTTGAGTTATTGTCGTAAACATAAATATCAGCATCTGGAATTACATTCTTAAAGTCAGCAATAACCGATTTTATAGTCATTTCCTCGTTATAACATGGTACTAATACTGCTATTTTTTCCATATATTTTTCTCTCCTATTAGATTTTTTCTATCTTTTCATTTTTGAACACAATTAATTTACTAAATATGAAGTTAAGAATTACAACCACTATATTAGTTATTATTTTTACTATGAAATCATTTATTAGTAATAAGTTTTGCATTACAAACATTAATATAAGTTCGATTACTCCTGATAATACTCTACAGCTCATAAATGATAACAACTCTTTTATAACATACTTATATTCAATAGATTTACTTTCAAAAACATAAAACTTGTTTGTTATATATGCAAATATTACAGCAACAAGCCACGCTATTATATTTGAAATATAATAATTAATACCGAGAACACTTGTGTGCAAAAATCATATGTCCCTATATTAATTAATGTTAAAAGTACTCCAAATATCAAATAAAGTATTGTTTCTTTATATTTTTGAAACATCTCCATAGTATACTTCTAAACAGTTTTTACAACTATGATAATATAGTAACACTTATATATACGATCTTACAAGTTTCTAGGTTTAATAACTTTTTGTGCTTAGTCTATATACAGTTGGGTTGGAAGTTTGCACCTTCTTTAGGTACTACATAAAAAGGTTGCCTTTTTGTTTAGGCAACCTTTCCTCCATTAAGTATTTTACAACATCACTTTTCAATCAACTCATTTGCTACTACTACATCTATATCTTCTAAATATATTTCACCTATACCATCACTAGAGAAAATGACAATGACTTCATCTACATAAACAGCTCTCTTCTTTATTACTATCGATTCAACAATATTAATATTATTGATAAACGTATTGCAAATTGCAATACGACATCTCAATATTTAGTACTACTTAATATATCAAACTTTATTTTGTTAAAACCATGCTCCCTTACTTGTGATAAGGTTCTCCGTATCATTGTTAAGGAAGCTATTTATTAACATATTATCATATGTAAAATAATTAAGGATGGTTGTATAAACCATCCTTATTAGAAGACTGAAACATTTCAAATAAATATTAGAATTTATTTTACTTATAATATGGCATTTTTTTTATGTATAAAAATAGCCTTAACCAAGAAGTATAAATAGTTAATGCTAATAAACTACATTATTTGTGACAATATTCTCGTAATAATTATGATTTAAATATGAATAAAAATTAACTATTATTGATTATTCCATTGCAACATACTCAGAAATTGAATATTTATTACTTTTTCTATCTATATATTCATCTAGGCCTTCTCTAAAGTAAGACATAAATATTCCTCTGTTCGGTATCTCAAATAATGCATCTGCTATTATAGCTCTAGTATCATTATTTAATTTAGTAAACGTTTCCCAATCTAATGATAATTCATTTATTAATTCTATTGAATACCTACATAAATAAAATGTATTGTCATCTTTAACTAAAGCACTACCTCTTCCCATAGAACCTCGTTCTCTCAACCCATCTATTTCTCGGCAATCTAAAATTTTAACTATTCCGTAATCTTCAAGTAAATCATCCCAAGCTAATACTTATCTTTATCGCATTAAATTCTATAATCCTCAATCTTTGGAAAAACTCAAATAGTTTTCTATATTTTACTACTCCCATAGCTATGTCTTTTTGATTATTTGTACCTATTGATGTAAGTATTGCCGCTTTTAAATCCTCAAATTGGTCAGTCAAATTCTCTAATCTTTTGCCCTGTATACATGTTATACGAATAAATACTTATAGTAAATATGTTGAAATTTAACATTACTAGCTCTTTATAATATTTAAAATGGGTGTTTATTACCATTTAATATATTAACAGCCGTCATAGCAAATATACCAGATATTTTACTTAATATATTTTCACATATACGAAAGTCACAAGAATGAAGAGAAACTTTTCCTACATTTTCTAAGGGTACACATCCAACAAAAAAGTAGGCACTTTTTCTTTCTTCAGAATAAAAACAAAAATCCTCACCGCCTAGATAACTTTCGTGTGAATACTCAACATTCTCTCTGTGTAGTAGCTGAACAGTAGAATTATATATTATTTCAGTGCATTCTTTATCATTAATAACATGGTTAACTCCATTTGACCATACTACATTAGCCATAGCACCATTTGCTTTTGCCATATTGTAAACCATACTATCTACGTTATTAATCATACTTTCTAAACCTTCTTTAGCTGTGTGTCGTAAGGTACCTTTCATTGTACACGTATTTGGTATAATGTTACCTTTATCAATAGGACCAGCATGTATAGACCCGATAGTAAGAACAGCTGGTTCCATTGGATTTAATTTTCTAGATACAATTTGTTGTAATCCATTGTATATCTGAGTGGATACAGCTATTGGATCTATACATTTATCTGGCCATGAACCATGGCCACCTCTACCTTCAACTATTATACTAAATGGTCTTGTAGCAGAAAAGGCAGTTTTAGCTGGTATAATAATTTTACCAGCTTGGTATTCAGGAAAGCAATGAGCTCCAATTACAGTGTCAACATAAGGACATTCTAATACTCCATTACTGATCATTAACTTTGCACCAGCACCAGTTTCTTCAGCTGGTTGAAACACAAATTTTACTGTGCCTGAAAATCTTTCTTTCAATTTAGACAGAATCATAGCTGACCCTAGTAGCCAAGTCATATGAGCATCATGCCCACATGCATGCATCATACCTTCAGTTAATGATCTATATTCGCAATCATTAGATTCAGTAATTGGAAGTGCATCCATATCGGCTCTTAACATTACACATTTGCCGCTTCCTTTTTTTTCACCTTGTAAAATACCAACTAATCCTGTTTGTCCTTCAATACTTCTAACTTCAATTCCATCAATAGAATTTAGATATTTTTTTATAGTATTACAAGTTAAATATTCTTGCATAGATAGTTCAGGTATACTGTGAAGCTCTCTTCTGATATCAACAAGTTCATTTTGGATTTCGTTCATATATTTTAAGATTTCTTTTTTCATATAAACCTCTTTTCAAATAAAATAGCTGTAGATTAGATTTCTAAACTACAGCTATTTTGTTATTTGTTATTGTAATATTTCTACTCCTTCGGGTGCATTTGAAAAATCCATTCCGTACCATTTATCATAAATCTTTGCTAAAGTTCCATCTTCTTTCATATCTTGTATTGCTTTTGATACTGTTTTACGAAGTTCCTCAGATTTTTTATCTCCTTTTTTAAATGGATAAGCTTTGGCACCTACCGTAACATCTTCTTCAACCATTCTTGCATCTAAAATTCCTTCTTTTATCTTATAAGCAGTTTCTCCAGCAGCAAGAAGCATAACATCCACCTTTTTTTGTTTAAAAGCTTCATCTAAAAGTTCTGCGCTGTCATAAGCAACTACATCTATGTTTATACCTTGATCTTTAGCTACTTGTTCAAATAAATTTTTACCATTTGAACCTGATGTAAATCCACAAACTAAACCGTCAATATCTTTTAATTTTTTGATATTTGTTTTATCAGCATGAACTATTAATTTTTCAGGAATATATGCATAGGCCTCAGAAAAATCGTATTTTTCTAAACGGTCTTCATTTATAGTAATAGTGTTTCCAACAGTGTCTGCTTTACCTGAATCTAAATAGCCGAATAATGAATTAAATTCCCCTGTAATAAACTCTACTTCAAGTCCTGTTTTCTTTGATATTTCTTTCCATATATCAGCTTCTTGCCCTTTATGAATTCCGCTTTCTACATATGAATTAGGTACTGAACTTGATCCAGATGCAACTACAATCTTAGTTGGTTTTTCAGCTTTAGTATCTGCGTCAGTCTTTTCTTTGTTATTATTGCTAGTGCAAGCTGTAAATCCAACAGCCATTAATAGTGATAGTAGAATTGCTGTTACTTTTTTTAGTTTCATTATTAAGTTCCTCTCCCTTAATGATTATTTTTATATAAAGTTTATTTATATACTTAATATAATTTTGCCACATAATTTTCTAATATATTTTGAACTTTCTCTACTAAAACAACTAGTATCAAATAAATTATTGTTACACATAAATATGCTTCAAAAAAACGTGTACTTAATGCTGCTTCAATTTTTGCTGCAGACATAATGTCTGCCAAACCAACTGTGAATCCAAGCGCAGATCCCTTTATTATTCCAATAAACTGATTTCCGATGGAAGGCAAAGCTACTACAAACGCTTGAGGTAATACAGCCCTTATCATAGTTTGATACTTTGTCATACCCATGGAATAACAGGCTTCAAGTTGTCCTTTATTTACAGATTCCAATGCAGCCCTAAAGTTTTCTGCCATAAATGCCGATGTATTAAGAGTTAATGCAATAACAGTTGCTTGGAAAGCAGACATTGATTGCAATGAGACTATTACAGTAGGTAATCCAAAATAAAGGATAAATAACTGAGCAACTAATGGCGTTGCTCTAAAAAATGTTATATAATATCCAAATAAACGGTTAATAACCGGTACCCTATAATACCTGAAAATAGATATAACGATAGATAAAAACAAAGTAAAAATTAAAGATAATAACGAAATTCCAATTGTCATCTTTAAAGAAGGTAAAACTATTGGAAATAAATTAAAAAACCATTCAAAATTAAAATTCATATAAAATTTCCTTTCTATTCTATGCCATTTATTGTATTAACAAATTTTCTAATTCTCTCGTTTTTACAATTTTCAAATATCTCCTTGGGAGTACCCATGCCGGCTACTAATCCATTTTCAAGAAAAATCATTCGGTCTGCAACTTCTTTTGCAAATTTCATTTCATGAGTAACAATTATCATAGTTGTTTTGTTTGATTCTGCTAATTTTTTTATTACATTTAATACTTCTCCTACCAATTCAGGATCAAGAGAAGATGTCGGTTCGTCAAATAATATTACTTTCGCTGATACTGCCATAGCCCTTGCAATTCCTATTCTTTGTTGTTGACCGCCAGACATTTCTCTAGGATAAGCATTTTTTTTATCTAATAAGCCTACTTTATCCAATATATCTAAAGCCGTTTTTTCTGATTCTTTTTTAGGTTTTTTCTGCACAGTAATCATCGGTTCAATAATATTTTGTAATGCAGTTTTATTGTTTAATAGATTGTAATTTTGAAATACCATTGCGGTTTTTTTTCGTAGATTATAGATATCTTTTTTTGTTGCAGTTTTAGCATCTATAGTAAATCCATCAATAGTTATTACACCTTCCGTAGGTTCAGTTAAATAATTTAAGCATCTGAGTAATGTAGATTTGCCTGTACCAGATGGACCTATCAAAGCAACAACTTCACCTTCTTCGATATCTAAACTTATATCTTTAAGAACGACTAAGTCACCAAACTTTTTATTTAAATTTTTAATACTTATCATAACGTTTTCCTTTCTTGAATAACAATTATATTAATAAAAAACTATAAAATTTATATCGATATTTGTCATATTTAATTATATATGAGATATTATTTTGATTCCAATTGATAATATCGATATAAACACTATAACTGATAGGTATTTATTATTCAGAAAATATGTAAGTTCACAATGTTACTTTCTCAAAAAGATAGAGTAGATGACAAAACTCTATCAGAAATAAAAAGATTAAAGCTGGAGGTATAATAATTTCAGTATATTGAGAACAAATAAGCTGAGAGAGTTGCTGGACAAGATAGATATGAAACAGCAGTAAAATTATCTGAAAGACTTCTCATACAAATTACAAACTTCAAACTTCCACAATTTATATCTTTGAAAGACAAAAAAGATAGGTTGCCTTTTTGTTTAGGCAACCTATCCTCCATTAAGTATCTGACAACATCACTATTTATTTGTAGCTCTATACTATCAATCTCTCGTTCTTCATCTATAGTTATCTTAGACACTAAAAGATGTATTAGTTTTTTCCTCTGCTCATTTGTACTTGCACTTAGAAATACTTCTTTAAACTCGTACATTATGGGCTTAGTCATTTTAGGATCAATTATTTCCCCATCTATAAAACTTTCTTCTTTCTTGAGCTCTAAAACTCTTTGCTCTAGTAATGAAACTTTATTATTAATCTTATTTAATCTTTCAGAAAGGTCTACTTTATTATAATCCTTGCACTACCTAAAATTCACATACATGTACTCTTCTTATCTATCAATCTAAGACTTCTTGATCTTAGCCTTCCTTCATAATCTTGCAAATTGATTTAGCATGTTCAACTCTTGGCTTTCCCTGTGGGTGAACTGTGAAAATATATGTTATTCCATTCACTTTATAATAATTTATTTTTCGATTACCATTGTCCCATACAAGTTCTCGCGCCTTCTCCTTACTTGTATCAAATATGTCTACAACAAAATCCTTCTCCCAATTTGAAGTTAAGAAAACTACAAATTTAGGTGAAAATACTTCAATCTCTTTAATAAGTATTTTTTTACATAAATCTTTTTGCTCTTTCATTAATTTAGATTTTGGATTTCCTGACTCTTTAGGTGCAATTTTATACAGATTGGTCCAAGCCACGTGCTTATACCATTCATCACCTAATAATAGGTTCTTGTAAACTTCTTTTATTAACATCCAAAATGATGATCTATTTGAATTATAATAACCATCCCTATTGCCTTCACATTGTTTTACCCAATATATTTGATCCTCTCTTGCAAACACTAAATCATCGTCATATTCTGATAGAACTTCTCCAAATAAAACTTCTATAGGAATCTTCGTATTACCATGCCACCCATTCGATGCTTTACCAACAAATAAAATACCATTCTTTTCACTTATTGGAAACTTATCACCCCATTGTGCACAGAATACCCCTAACTCCTCTTCGGAATTTACTTTATTTAACAACTCTGAATATAGAGGCATTATAGCCCTTTTTAGTGGTACTTTTATATCCAATCTTACACACCCCTTTTTTTACTTTATTGATAGTTTAAATTTCTTCGAAATTAATGTATTTATTTGCATTAATGATAAACTGCTATATTGGTATTTAATTTACCTACCTATCTATTTAATTAAAACTAAGCATTTAGTATTTTTACAACTGATCTATAAGATATGGCTAATTATGTAAAACATAAGTGAATCAAATAATTAGGTGATATTTATGTAAAACGAATTATTATATATTTTTTTATTTTTATTTACTTCAATTATATAACAAACTTCAGACTTCTACAATTTACCTCTTCAAAAGATAAAAAAGATAGACTGCCCTTTTGTTTAGGCAGTCTATCCTCCATCATCAGATACTTTACAACATCACTATTTATTTGTAGCTCTATACTATCAATCTCACGTTCTTTATTTATAGTTATCTTTGACACTAAAAGATGTATTAGTTTTTTCCTCTGCTCAATTGTACTTGCACTCAGAAATACTTCTTTAAACTTGTCCATTATGAGCTTAACCATTTTAGGATCAATTACTTCCCCATCTATAAAACTTTCTTCTTGCTTAAGCTCTAATACTCTTTGCTCTAGTAATGAAACCTTATTATTAATCTTATTTAATCTTTCAGAAAGGTCTGCTTTATTTAATATTCCATCTTCATATAGTTCTATTGCCCTATCTTTTTTATCTTTATTAGACTTTATCTCATTTTCAATCTTTTGCAAGGTTTTTTTAACTGGCTTTGCTTTGGTCGTTTTATTTTTATTTATATTCTCTATCACATTATTTAATAATGTTTCCTGATTTAAGATCTCCATCAACTTAGCCAAAACATATTGATTAGATTTGTCTACTCTAATAGAGTTAGAAGTACATGCTGAGCTACCTTTATTTTTCCACTTACCACAAACGTAATATTCAAGTACATTTTTAGAACCATCCTTTCTTTTGTAAGTAGATCTACCTAAAGTCATCGAACTCCCACAAACAGGGCATTTAAGTATACCCGTAAGTAGATAATTATTATCATGATTCCTTTTATATACTTTACTTCTATCTTTAAGAAGAACCTGCACCTTATCCCATAATTCAAGGTTAATTATAGGCTCTTGTATCCCGTCTGTAATTATCGGATCAGCATTTTTGTTTTTCCTTCTATATTTTGAGTAGTCCTTGTGTACGTTAAAACGTATCTTACCAATGTATACAGGATTATTAAGGATGTCCCTCACAGTAGATACCGAGAATTGATTGT
Source organism: Clostridioides mangenotii TR (assembly GCF_000498755.1). GTDB lineage: Bacteria > Bacillota > Clostridia > Peptostreptococcales > Peptostreptococcaceae > Metaclostridioides > Metaclostridioides mangenotii_A. The sequence continues at coordinate 15,762 of NZ_AXUS01000015.1, forward strand.
CTCTTTTAGTCTTATATCCATCTTTGTTTAAAGAATTTACAATTGCTTTATATCCATTTCCTTTACTATATAGCTCAAAAATTCTTCTCACAGTATTTGCCTCTTCTTCATTAATAACTAAAGCACTATTCCTTCTTTTCTTCCCTTCATTAGGAAATTCTTTTACATCATATCCTAAAACAACTCCTCCGTTCCATCTACCTTCTCTTGCTCTAGCAATCATCCCCATTTTAACGTTTTCTGATATAGTACCTCTTTCAAACTCAGATATAGCACCCATTATGTTTAATTGAAATTTTCCCGCTGGAGTTTCTGTTTCAAAACCTTCTGTTAACGACCTAAATGCGATATTATTTTTTTCTAATAAATTATATATGCTTAGAATATCTGCCAGATCTCTACTTAAACGATTTAATTTCCAAACAATTAATAGACCAAATTTTTTATCCTTAACATCTTTTATGAGCTCCCTTACCCCTGGTCTTCCTGATATATTTTTACCACTTATACCTCTATCTTGATATACCCTATATATTTCATAACCTTTAGAATTACAATATTCTTCTGCCTTCCTTCTCTGCTCATCTATACTATATCCTTCCTCAGCTTGTTCAACAGTTGATACTCTACAATATATTGCCACTTTTTTATCCATAGTTTTTATCCTCCTATATATTAATTGGACTTTCCAAATAATTTTGAATGATTCTACATATAATCTCCAATACTTCTTCACTGTATATTTCTTCTATCTCCATATCTTCACCTATTTCCTTTTTATAATATATATTTATAAGTGCTTTTGTTCCATTTCTATAGTGATCTATGGAAATAAAGATATCTTTTATTGTAACAATCAAATAACATCTCCCTTCTGATGTATTTGATCGTTAGCATTAAAATAGATCATTATTTTCAATTGATCACCATATAAATTTAAAATGTATTAAATCTAAGTTAACTTTATGAAACTTTTTAAAGTATAAAAAATATTAGGGCAATGGTGGCAAGTAAAATAAAAACTTTTTTAAAATTATATCAATAGTATTTTTCATTATAGTAGCCCCAATAGCCCTTTTTTTTAATATCTTCACCCTATATTTTTTATATATCTAATTCCAGATGATTTTACTTCCTCAATTTCTATCTTTTCAAGTTCAGCCACTCGTCTAAACTCTTTCCAAAATTTCGAGGTGCTATCAGTACCTTTTGTAGCAACAGAATTTACGTTACACCAATCTCTATAATCATCTATAAGTTCTTTTTTTTGTATTTTTCCTCCTTTATCATATTGTATATTTTCACTAAAGTACATTCTGACTGGATCTTGACTACTTTTATATTCTTTAGTAATTTTATTTATTGCCTTAGATTCACTAAAAATATAATTATTTTTAATCAACCTATGCATTCCATCAATAGCCCATTTTAAAATACCCTCTCTTTCTTTTCTAAGCTTGTCTAATAAATTGACATCCTTTTGCTCATCAGATATCATATTTTCAAATGGTATAATTTTGAGCCTTCTATAAAAACCATGACTATTATCAGGTGTATTTGGCAGCGTATTGCTTATAAATACTAGCTTTGATGTGGGTTTATATTCAAAAGGTTCTTTATATTTTTGATTTATTGTAATTGTGTCACCGCTAGTTAAAGCTTTCAGCCTTTCTGTCTCAAAGTCCCCGTCATTTTCAGTAGATACATTTACTTTCTTTCCTACTATATTAGCAATAGTAAAGTTTTCGTTCATCTGTTTAAGTGAAACAGATGATACATTATTGACACCAACCATATCAATTATCACATCTGCTAACACACTTTTACCATTACTCCCTATGCCATAAAGAAGAAAGAACTTTTGAGCTTTATTAGAGTCAATCAGGATATAACCTAACATTTCCTGTATAACGTTTATTAGTTCATTATCTCCGCACATAGACTCCTCAATAAACTTGATAAATTTAGGACACTTCGCATTTTTATTGTAGTTATTGGCTACTTTGCTAGTGACTATAATATTTGGACTATATTCAATAATACTCATAGAATTTATATCATATATGCCATTATTAAAAAAAATATAGTTATTATAAACAGGTATCTCTGTCATAATATCTACCTCTCTCTTTAAAATTTCTTTTACTATACTACTAATACTAAGAGTCCAAAGCCTTCTATCAATTTCATCAATAATAAACTTTATAATTATCTCAAGCTCTAAATCTTTTACTTTATCGGTAGTCCCTGTCTTATAGTTGTATAGCATAAAAGTTCCATCTATACATCTAATATTGACTAGATCCTTGAACTCATTTACAAATTTTTTCTTGTCTAGTTTGATACCTTTTTCATCTTCTATAACTGTTTTCCTGTAAAGATTTTCTATAGTTAACCTTTTTTTATTTATATATAAATATGAAAAATCTTTCTTCGTATTTGTCATCTATTTACCTCCACATTTTAATTTGTAAAAATTTTTAATCATATATCCATTTTTAAATGCGCATTTAATTAATCAAATATTAACACCTATACTTAGTATTTTCAAGTATTACATCTAGCCATTTAAAATGATTATTCATATCTCTGAATAAAATACCGATTTAGTATTAAATTTTATGGTATAATTTCAAATTATAAGTATTTTTTTAATATAACTGTAGAGAAGATTCATCACACCCATTTTATATTTATTCATTAAAAAAAATATATAATAGGAGGACTTTGTATGACATTTGAAAAAAAATATCAAAACCTTTCAAAAAATGATAATAATGACTCTGAGATAGCATTACAAATAATTAAAAAAAATCTAAAAAAACGAAAATTTGAAACGCAAACACAGATGGTAAGTTTTTTAAAAAGCAATGGAATCTATATTTCCCAAGCAACATTATCTAGAATATTAAGTGAAAATAATATTGTAAAAGGTGATGCAGGCTATATGAAGATACTATAGAAAGGATTAAATCTAGCCGATTAAGTGAGATAATGAATAGGTCAAATACTTTTGTCAATAGACCTATGGTGTATGGTTTTACGGCGAACGAAGAAAAAGATAGAAAAATATATTTTCTATTTCTAAAATTAGACATTGGTTTTGAAACTTTTTATATGAAGTTTTATCTGATTACCTTGGTAAGAATACATTTAGTTATTCAGTTGGACATGGTTGTATCCAAGTTTATCATAAAAATCTGGCTGTGTTAAATAGAATCTACAATGAATTATATTTGATCAAAAAGGGTAATAAGTAATAATTTATTTGATTTTAGATATAACTTTAATAGCACACAAAATTATTTTAAAATCTAAAGGTATAAATTAAAAAGAGTCAATCTACTTTTCTAAATAATAAAAGCGATAGCATTAAATAGCTATCGCTTTTATTATTTCAGATTTTTATATATACTTTAACAAGGGCTAAAGTTAACTAATTAAGTACACTCGATTTTAAGATAAAAAACCTTAAAATTCAGCTTCCATCTCAGCTAAACCAATCCAAACTAACTTTTCTTTCTTATTTCAGCTACTTATTATTCAATATTGATTTTAATAGAAATCTGATCCTTCCCCTACTGTTCCATCCCAATATACTATTACACCACCATCACCTTGTTCAATACTAGGGTCAACAGGATATACTTCATAATAATAACCTTGCTCACCACTTATACCTGAGTATAATTCGTACCCTTTCAAATTATTTTGAACATACTCTTCAGCTAACTCTCTAGCTTTACCAAATGTTAACCCAGGAGAACCTTCTTTACTAGTATTGTTATCAGTGTCAGCAATGTCTACATTTGTATTATTATCATCGTATTCTATGTCTTGAGTTAAATCATAATTAAATTCAAATGTAACTCCTAAAACCTCCTCTAACCTCTCTATACATTTAGTATTCTTTACTCCGCTATTTTCTATCATTTTCTTAAGAACTTCTATTTGATTGCTAAATTTATCAATATTCTTTTGATCATCATCCGTAATGTTATCTTTTTCTTTTAATTTATTTTTTTCTTCGATTAACTTTATCATATCACCATTTAGTTTTACTCTATTTGAAAATATATCTATTAATTGATCATGGTATTTATTAACGTTTTCATCATTTGTTCTGAATTTAGATAAGCTCTCAACAAGTTCTTTATGTTGAGCTTTAGATGCCTTATAGTATTCGATACTATCTCTATCTGGATGATGGACTTTTTCACCATATTTTTTATACAATTTATTAAATAAATTTTGAAACTCATCTACATACTCATAGTTTTCTATCTTCTTTGCTTTATCTGTTAACGTAACCTCTACTCCATTTACTATCTTTGTTGTCTTTTCTTTATTTATATCTTGCTTATTATTTGCGTTATTTCCTATGTTACCATTAGAACAAGCAACTAATCCTAATGAAATTATCACAGCAAAAACTAACAGTACTTTTTTCATGTAAATATCTACCTCCATTCTTAATAAAAATGTAAAAAACAATAAACTACATCATATAGTTATTCACTAACTATAGCATCTCTATTTAGTGCTACTTATCAGTTAATGTATTAATATTACTAACCTTTTCATAAACCCTCCTTAAAAAATTTATAAATATTTTTATACTAAAATCTTATAACTAAGTAATAGTGCAGATTCTTACAGATAACAACAAACCTTAATCAATTATTTACTATATAAAACCATAAGTTTTTATTAATTATTTTCCTCAAACAATTCGGATTCCTCTAAATTTGTAGTATCAGTATCATTACTATTTTTAAAGACTTTTTGTGATATAAATTTAATGGTAATAACCACTACTCCTGCTAAAACAGCCCATTTAATAATAGGTAATATTGAAATTATTAAAAATGCTATTCCTTCCCCTAATATACCAACTATAAGACTTGATATTACACAACATATCATCCAGATGCTACCCAATGCTTTAAAACTATAAAATTCAAAAATTCCACTCTTTATGACTCTCCAAAATATAACTGTACCAAGAATTATTGCAATGACTACCATTTTATCACCCCTCATTATTATTTTTAATCTAATAATTCACTATAACTAACTTCTAATACTTCTGCTATTTTTCTAAGTGTATCAATTGAAGGATTACTTCTACCTACTTCAATATCAGATAAAAAAGTATTAGAAATACCTACTTTTTTAGCTAATTCAATCTGTTTAATCTTCTTTTTCATTCTCTCTTCTTTTATCTTACGACCTACTTTCAAAACCCTCACCTCCTATTTTCATTTTACGTTATTAAAGTAATTAAAGCAATATTTTTACGTTTCCAGAGTAATCACACTTATAAAAGATTAACTTTTTTATTTTAATTAGACTTTTTTGATTATATATAGTATAATTTTCTACAAATATACGTTATAAACGTATTAAGGAGGTTTTTATGATATCTTCAAAGTTAAGAGATCTTAGAAAATTTAAAAAAATGAGTTTAAAAACGTTGAGTGAGCTTACAGGAATATCTATTACATTTTTAAGTGATATTGAGCATGGAAGAGGTAATCCTTCTATTGATACATTAAAAGCTATCTCAAGTGCTTTTAATGTAAGCCCATCTTATTTCATTGATGACATAGTTTCTAATAAAAGTGTAAATAATGAAATTCTTGAACTCATTAAAGACTACGACAACTGGAATAACAGTGATAAAGAAGAACTTATCTATTACCTTAAGGCTAAGAAAACGATTAGAAATTATAAAAACAACTAGTTTCTATTGAATTAGCTTTATTTGAAATTTCTATTCATTTTAGACCTGATTTATTATTATATCTAGATTTTTCTATTTATTGTAAATAGACCTTGTTACTTTAAATTAGAAACAAGGTCTATTTTTAAAGATGAATAAACTATTAAATAGTTATCATACATTGTTAGCTAATCTTTAATTTTATTCCATATCTCACTTACTGATATTCCGAATCTATCCCTTGCAATATCAATCGCTTTTTCAGGATCTAATCCTTCAGCGATCAATCTAAAAACAAATGCCATTACTATCCTCCACATAACTTTCTCCCTCTTATATAATTTTTAATCTCTAGTACTCTGTAGCTAACAACATTGTGCTATAATAGCCAGCATCTATTACATAAATCTTAATTGAGGATTTAATTTTATCTGTAATTAAGTAAGATACTTTTATATATCTAGAATCCTCTTGTTTATGTACAATTTCTAAAGCTCCCTCTTCTATTGGGATTAATTCAAATATCTGAAGGTAATCTTTTTCTACTTTTAGTTCATCTATTTTATTCCATAGTATAATTTGTACGCTTACTGGTATTTCATTTTGAACACCTGCTGTCATATATCTGTTCTCTTTATTGAACATATTACCACTCCTTTAGTTTTCTATTTTTCAGATTAAATACAACATCATCTCCATTAGAACGTTGTTTTTAAATTGCTTGTGAAACAATTAATTTGGGCAAAATAAAAAGCACTCTAAACAAATATCTCTATTTGAGTAAAGTGCTATTTTAGTAGCTCATCTGTTATTTTATTTTTTGTAATTACTACTACACTGTAATCTGTTGATAGTAAGTATAGTGTGGAGTTATAAATCTCATTATCTGATGTGTAAATTACATCACTATACTCTTCTATTAGACCTTTTAGTACATTTTCTTTTAGCTCTTTTACTTCTTCTATACTCTTTGGTATGCAAATGTGACCTCCATCATCAGTAAGCTTTCGATCAACCCCATAGTTGTTATTTAGTTTTTTAATAATTGTTTTTATATACTCCGATAATCTATCGGGTAATTCCTTTTCCAACCTTATAATATCTTCTGTCTGAAAGATTTTATCTATCATATTTATACCTCCATTTTTAAATTAAAAAATAAAAAACATATGCTTCGCTATTTGCTATGCATACCTTCTACTCACTACATTTTATGATTTTACTTAAAACTAAAGTATGTATCAATCTCTACTATTATATGGTCAATCACCTCTATTCCTAATGATTCTCCATATTCTTTTAGCATTTTGGTTATATTTCCATCCTCTCTACTGTAATTTGGATTGCCTACGGATGGATATGAAAACATATTATTTTTGAAGCATCACACAGAATACCAGCTTTAAAAATTACCCTTGGATGAAATATCACTGAATCTATGCTTCCTATGCTTACTAAAATTTTATCTACCATTATATTTTTATTTGTTTTTTTATACAGCTATAAATTTTTATAAATAAAATAGCATTTTACTCAAATAATTTGAATAGAATGCTATTTTGTTAAATCGTTTATTTGTACTTTTATTTAGTAATTTCATCTATTTCCTCTAATAAAATCTTTGTCATATCACTACTCTTTTTCTCAATACTATTTAATAAACTTTCTATTGAAATAATATTTATAATTTTATCCATCAACTTTCCATCATCTTTAATCTCATTATAAATAAAATCAAGCAATAAAAAAGCTATCTGATCCTCGATATCATAATCTTCAGGACTCGCAATTCTATGGTTTATTAAATCCCAATTTCTCTAGATTTATTCCCAATATTAATATATGTGGAATTATAACACTCTGAGTCTTCTCCATACACAGCTATTACTAAATCAATATTACCTAAAAGTGTTATTTTTGTCTTATTAATAATAGCTAATTTAACTTTGTTTTCTGCTGTTTTATCCATATAAATATTTGTTTTATCTGGTTTTGGAATGTTTACAAACTCTACTAATCTTTCTTTTAGGAATTCTTCATATTCTCTTAAAAACAAACTATACTCCTTTTGCAACTCTTCCTCAAAGCAATTAATTAAATCTTTATACTCCTCTAATAATTTTTTAGATTCTAAAGAAAGGTAAACTCTTTTAGATGCTTTCAAATATTCAAATGGTTTTTTCAAATTTATAAACCACTGTTGTAAAATGTCTTTATCTAAATTCTTCTCCATTGTATAGACTTTATTAATTTCTGCCATAACGTCTTCTAAGCAAGTACAATATGGAATTAATATTTGTTCTAATTTCTCCCTTTGTAATTGAATCTTATTTTTTACTTTTTCTGCTCTGGACGTCGATACATAGGATATAACTCCACCTATTATTACTGCTATTATTGTCCAAACTGGCTCAAATTTTTTATCTAGTAATTCAAATAACTGCTCCATTGTAATCTCTCCTTAATGATATATATGTAATTATTCGACTAATTCCAAACCTAATTATATAAATTTTTTTATTTACTCTAGAAATCCCTTTTTTCTCTTAACCTATCTATAATGAATCACCTCATGGCATACTGCATATAGTATTACAATATCATGACTTAAAGCATTTCTTTCTTTCCAAATTTAGTACCATAACTATATATTATCATGCAATCTATTATATTACTATTTTTAGGAAATCTATTATTAATTAAGTGTGTAAAATATTATCTATTTGTATTATATACAATCTATATTTAATTCATCTATTTAATTCAATAGTACAATTTGTACGCCTACTGATATTTCATTTTAAACAATAAAGTGTAGGGTTGTATTTCTCTCTCTGACATGTAAATCACTTCGCTGTACTCTTCTATCTGATCTCTTATTATATTTTTCCTGAGTTTTTCACGTCTTCGACACACAGTAGTATACAAATATATCCGCCGTCAACAGTGAGATTTAGTAAACCATTGTAATTATCATTTTTAAGCTGACTTTTATGAACCAATACCAATTTTAAATAATATATCTTTGAATAAAATTAATTATCTAATCTATTTTATTAATATTGTTAAATTATGGATTATATATTTTTTATGATATAATTGAATATATCGTAAAAAGGAGTATAAGTGAATATGCAGAAATTAAGAATATATGGCGATAATATTTTAGAGTGTGAAAAAACACTGGATTTAATTTATAAAAGCATTAAAATAAATACAGTTAATAGTACAATTATTTTAAAATTTGATTTTAAAAGTAATATTTTTTGTCCTTTGTATATAATACAATCATCTAATGATAATAAAGGTCTTTTTGAAATCCAACTTTTCGCTGGGTACAATAGGTGGACATCTAATATTCTTGATAAATTAACATCTCTAGGTTCTTCATTAAATGAAGGTGCAGATTCAATTGTTACACAACTCATGGATGATAGAGAGGAAATACTTTTTGGTTGTGAGTATTGTGGTGCTTTACCCGCTGGTAACAATGCTTGGCAAAGGAGTGGGAGAGCATTACTTTTGCTGAAGCAAAATACCTTTCTTATACTATTCAGAAATAGGTGGTATGGAATTAGATTCTGATAGAAAACTTAAATCTGGGAGATTACCTAATCCATTGGTTCCTTTTTCATATATTACGGCTAATATAAATTATGAAGATTCAATAATAGCTCCAATTTATATACCAAGCCCTACTATTTCAGATAATAATTTAGACTTATATAAAAATTGCTTTATTAATGATGAAGATTTAAATATAATCTATGGTCTAATAACAGGAAATAAAGAAATATATTTATTAAATAGTAAATATATTCGAAATAAATCTTTAGAAATAACTAAACTATTAATAGATAATAGACGAATTAAAGATACTCTCACTTCAGAACAGCTATTTATGTTATTAGACTTAATAATGAAAAGCTCTAGCAAACTCCTTTTTGAAAAAGATATAATGAAATGGAGTAAATCCATTACTATAAATCTAACTGATTCTATGGAAAATATATTTAAATATTGTAAAAATTATTGTTATGCAATGGGGAGTAAAACTCTTCCTTTTTGTCTAATTCCAGAAGATAAGAAAAACGAATTTATCTCATTATTAGATTCTATTTATAAAGATAAAAATATTATTGATAAAATTAAAAACTCTAAGAAACCAATTGCATTAGTTTGGATAGCAGGATTTAAACCTCGTGGAGATGATTCTCGACCAGATAGAGGATTACTTCCCTTATTTAAAATGTTATTTGGAGATGAATATACTGTATTATCATTAATATTTGGTCCTATGAAAAATACAGCAATAAATACTCTTATTAATAACCCACATAAATTAATTAATTCAAATGGATTATGGAAATCATTATATACTCAAAGCGATTATATAATAGTTGACAATTATATATCAGGAACCTCAGATTTAGGTTTATGTAAAATCTTTGGGACAAATACATACACTATTGCTTCTAATAACATTATTTATAACCCATGTAGTACTATTCCTAAATTAGGTGAAGACGATATAGATACTATTATTCATTCTATTTTTAGAACTTTTTTTAATAATAATTTTTCTTCTGATACAACTTTTATATATGAAAGCCTTTGTAACCCTCCCGGCGGTGACTGGAGTGGAATTGAATTTCTTGATATAACTAGAAATATACTATTTAGATGGAGCTCGCTACCTAGGGTATCTGGTGAAGATAAAAGACCTGACCATATTGTACAATTTAAAGACAAATTCTTAATTGTTGAAAGTAAATTGTATAAGAGAAATCTTGAATGTAATATAGGGCCTAGACTGAAAAACTATGTAAGGAAATTAGTTAATATTCCAGCTATAGCTTACAAAAATTATCCTCTTGGAAATTGGACCTTGAATAACAATACAATTGCCAATACATATAACTATGACTATCTAAGTGCCATTGCATTTTTAAAAAATAATAAAACACATGATATTTATTACTCTAATACAAAAGAAAATACTTTTTTTGATTACAATGAAGAATATTACTCTGAATTATTTAATTTAACGAATACTGATATTATTTTTGAAATTACAATTTACTCAAATACTGTGTTAATAGATATATCCAGTAGAAATGAAATGGTTAAAAACTGGGTTGAAAATATGGTAAAGTATAATAAAAATATAGTATCGCTTAAAAATAGTAAAAATATTTATATAAATATTTTTTAAAAATAAGCCTCCTGATTTAAAGGAGGCTTTGTTTCGTTTCAATGGTATTTTTAAATTTTTTAAATCATTGTTACTATTCGTTCTTTATTTATATTATCTAACCAATATATAATGATTCATATACTTTTTCAATTTTCTTGTCAATTACTTTTCTAAATGTTGAGTTTCCTGACTCTAAAAGTATATGTTCATTGTATAAATCTTTTGGTATATCAACTATATATGATATATCATCTCTTGTTCCATCATACGACAAAATATAGTTAATTTTTCTTTTTTTCAAGTCGTATAGATATTCTATAAAATCACTGTAATCTATAGTCCCAAAATATCTTCCTTTCGTTGAAAAGTAAGGTGGATCCAAATAAACTAAATCTCCTTCTTTTGCATCTTTTGTAGTTTGCCTATAATCAGCATGTATAAACTGTATATTAGCTATTCTTATTGACCATTTCATTATAGTATTTTTTAAGGTTTTGGGATTTATACCTGGCCTTGAATGATGAAAAGAATTATTAAATTTACCATAATTATTATATCTAATTAGACCATTAACGCATGTCCTACTTAGGAATAACAAATCATATGGCGATCCGCAATTATTAAATCTTTCTCTTACTTCATAATAATATAAATGACCTTTTGCTTGCAAATTATTCCACCTTGACTCATATTCATCAGCCAATTTGTTAGGATTATACTTTATTTCATTCCATAAGTCAATTAGAGGTTTATTTATATCTCCTGCAACACCACTCAAAGGATTAGCAGCATACAAAACTGCACCGCCTCCAATAAATGGCTCATAATAGTTTCTATATTCACCAAAATAAGATATAATAATATGAGCTTGAGATCTTTTTGAGCCTGACCATTTTATAATTGGTTGAAAACTTTCTTTTTTTATTTCTAACATAATGAACTATTACTCCTCAACTATATCTTTCATATATATTTGTACTTCTTTTTTATTATTTAATTCTCCATTTATTCTTTTTTTCGCTATTTCTATATACTCATCTTCAATTTCAAAACCTATAAACTTTCTATTTAACTTTAATGCTGAAATACATTCTGATCCTGCTCCTGCAAAAGGTGCTAGAATAATATCCCCTTCATCTGAAGATGATAATATTATACGTTCGCATACCCTTATAGGTTTTTGAGTAGGATGTTTACCATATGCTAGTTCTTCTTTCTTTTTATTATTTGGAATATCCCATACAGTCCTAAGCTGTTTACCTTTTTGTTTTAATAAGTCACCTTGGAACTCAGACTCCTTCATTAAGTCATAATTAAATTTATAGGATCTCTTTTTACCTCCTGAATGTCCCCATAAAATGTTCTCATGACTAGCTGTTAATCTTCTACCGCTTAAATTCGGGAATGAATTTCTCTTATACCATATAACTTCATTTATTATTTCAATTTCCAATAATTGAAATATGAAATTAATTATTCCAATATTGTGATAGGATCCAAATACCCATATAGAGCCTGTCGGTTTAAGTATTCTCTTACATTCTGTTAACCAATTGACAGTAAAACTAAAATAGTCAACTAATTGAATATTATCCCACTTCTCCATTACCTTATTCCAATCACCACCAAAGCCTTTAACTTTAATACTATTATTCCACTTTAAATCTTTCCCTTTAGAAAGGTTATATGGTGGATCAGCAATAATTAAATCCACTGAATTGTCTTCAATTTGTTTCATACCGTCGATACAATTTTGTTTTATTATTTTATTTATATAATTTTTTATCATAATTATCATTCCTTATTGTTATAAATTGAATTTCTATATTCTATACTAAAATAATAATTCATACAAGTCAAATTCGAAGACTATTATTTCATTAAATAGTTTATCTTTTATAGAATAACCTCTGCCTTTACTTGTGATAAGGTTCACCACAATTAATTCTGTAAGCCCTATAAATCTGCTCCAACAAAATCAACCTCATCAACTGATGAGGAAAAGTCATCTTAGAAAAAGACAACTTAAAATCGGCCCTCTTCATCACCTCATCAGAAAGCCCTAGAGAACCTCCAATCACAAAAGTAAGACTACTGTTGCCCGTAACAGCCAAATTGCTCATATGGCCTGCTAATTCCTCGGAAGATAGGTTCTTACCATCTATAGCTAGTGCAATAACATAACTGTTTTGCTTTATCTTACTTAAAATCTTGTTTCCCTCTTTATCCTTAACTATCTCCCTGCCTTTGTCACTCAAATTCTCAGGAGCTTTTTCGTCGTCTAACTCTACTATATCGAGCTTGCAATACTTGCTAAGCCTTTTGTTAAACTCTTCAATTCCAAGTTTTAGATATTTCTCTTTAATTTTTCCAACCGATACTATTTGTATATTCATAAAAACCTCTCAAAATTCAACTCTTCGTTTTACGTTTCTATTTTACTCTGTAAATCTTAGATGGACTGTTTCTTAAAAGTATATCCAAAGTTACATCTTGTCCCACTGCCATGTCGTTTGCAGCTAGAGTCCCATTCGCAGTTTCAAACGCTAATTCTGGGAAGTTGTTTTCTTTACTTAAATGCGCTAATAAGATTGACTCCGTCCCGTTATTGATTAAATCCACACAGAATTGAGATGCTATATCGTTTGATAAGTGACCTATATCTGACATAACCCTCTTCTTTAGAGAGTAAGTATAAGATCCCATCATCAACATATTTTCATCGTAGTTTGATTCTAAAACCACTAGCCTTGATTTATAAAGATGTTTTTTTACGTTCTCTGTTACACACCCTATATCTGTAGCTATAGAAATCTTCTCATCATTATCAGCATAGAAATTGTATCCTACTGGATCTGCTGCATCATGTTGTATCGAAAATGGTCTTAAAACAATATTCTCAAGAGCGTAAGTCTTGTCGTTTTCAAAAACCTTCATGTTCTTATCCTTAATTTCACCTATCTTGTCCTTCATTGAACACCAAGTCTTTATATTCGCATAAATAGGTATATCAAATTTTCTAGATAAAATACCCGCACCCTTTATGTGATCCGAATGTTCGTGAGTAATAAAAATCCCCTTTAAACTCTGTGCATCTATATCAATATCCTTTAGACCTGTAGTTATAGTCTTTCCACTTAAACCCGCATCTACTAATATATTTGTTCCTTTATATCCTACGTAGTGGCAGTTTCCACTACTGCCGCTTCCAATTGAACAATACTCAATCATGTCTCTGCCCTCTCTTCCTTACTCTATAAGTTACATTATACCAAAAAAGAATACTAGAAACGGTTTAAAGTATTTCTTGTATTAAATTTACAGTTTGTGTTGACTTTAGTCGCTAAATTATATTACAAAAATATAAAGGGCAAGTTCTAAAAGTCCTAATACCTTTAAAACTTACCCTTTATACTAAATAAATCTTTATTATAACTACTTACCATTAATTTACTTATCTTTAGTTCACTTTATTTATCTTTACTTATATATTGCTTACTGCCTTTAAATTAATTTTACTTCTGTAGAGGCACTACAATATTATATTTCTAACAATACTTACTCGCATTCACTTATTATTTTATCAATATCTACGCCCTTACTGTTCCAAAGATCTACAAAAACCCTACCGTTTACATTTTGGTGTTTATTCTTGTTGTAGTATTCTTTTAAAGTACTGAAAAATACTTTATCCCCTACTTCTTTTCTAACATTATGTAGTGCTACAGCTCCTTTTGTATATACGTTTAAGCTGTAATCCGTTGAATTTTTATAGTCAGTTGTAGGTTTAAATATATTTTCACTTCTGTAGCTCTTCGATTGTACTTCCATTGTCTTCATAAGCTTTTCAGCCGTATCTTTTCCGTATTTATTTTCAAAATAAAGAACTGTAGAGTACTCTGTAAGAGCTTCATCCAACCATGGTTCGCTTATTTCATCATTACCGACTACAGAATACCACCATTGATGAGCTGCTTCATGAGCTATAACATACTCAAGCAAAAACTTATTTTTTTCGTTATATAGACTCTGATCTATCATTACTAGCATTGGGTACTCCATTCCACCTATGTAAAAATCACTTGCAACAACTGAGAATCCTTTATATGGGTACTTTCCAAACAGGTCGCTGAAAATTCTTATTGAATCCTCTGCAACTTCCGTACTTTTATGAGCCAAATTTTTGTTTAAATTATATGTATTTATTGATACTCCCTTGCTTCTACCCCTTGCAATATCGAAATCTTTACTCATAACAAATGCGAAGTCTCTTACATTCTTAGCCTCGATTTCATACATCTTTTTCATTTCGTCGTATTTATCATTTACTACAATACCTGTATTCGCTAACTTATACTTTCTCGGCAACAATAAATTTACATCAAAGTCGCTAGTTTCACTGTAAAAAGGATCTCCAATCGCCTCATAACTCTTTAAATTCCATCCTCTACCATCATTTACACATGCTATGGGGAACCAATTTGTTACATTTACAGTGTTGTCGCCATACCCAAACCTTCCTAAAGAGTTTGGAAGCTTTACATTGTATTTAAAATCAATAGGTACGCTATCTCCTGGTTTTATTTTTTTATTTAGTTTAATCTCTAGTATATCATTTTTCTCACCTTTAACTTCATATTGCAATTTTTTCTTTGAGCTCAAAACATTTTTGATATCTATATAACCCTCATTAAATCCATTTGGGTAAGCTTGAGTCATCTCTTCCTTTTCAAATGGTGCGTACTCCCTTTTAGAAAAAGCATTGGGGTATATATGGAAATATACTTTGTCTAAAACTTCTTTTGTGTTGTTAACATACTCTGTAGTCTGATTACACATGATTTTTTTGCTTTCATCATTAAAAATAGCATCAATTTTATACTGATTTATTTTAGCTGGTCCTTTTATCATAAAAGTCTCTAATGTCTGTGTTTTTTCAATTAACACTCCTCCAACTAGTAGCATAAATATAATAGCTACAGAAAAAGTTTTTCTTACCCTTTGGTCCATCCTAATAACCAAAATATCTCCTCCTATTCACGTAAGTTCTTTGATATATTTGCAATATTATCCTTCGTCAAATTTCTCCTTAATAACCAATAACTCAGTAAAAAATGATATAATCTTATCTGAGGTGATTATATGTTTTATAAGGAAGTCAACGATATAGATTTAGGTGATACAGCAATACCTAATATCTTTATAGATATATTTATGCCAATGGCAAATGGTTTATACGTAAAAGTTTATTTGCTTGGCTTCAGACAGGCATGCGATAAATCAGCTAATCCAAATTTTGATAACAATTCTATAGCTAAGAATTTGGACGTGCCTTTGGAGGATGTGCATGACGCATGGAAGTTCTGGGAAGATAAACACATAGTTAAAATTCATAAAAACGAAGGATATAATGATTTGAATTATTCCATTGAGTTTTTAGATATTAAAAAGTACTATATTGAGAATACCGCAGTTGGATCACCTACAAAATCTAGTACAGATACTATTGTAGAGGCTTCTGAAAATCCAAGTATTAGAAGTATGTTTAATTCTATAAATAAAATTGTCGGTAGGTATTTGGACCCAAGTGAAAAGATTAGTTTAATGGAGTCTATGAACAAATACAACATGAATTCAGATATGATAATATGTGCTTATGAATATGTAAAAGAAAAATCCGGTTTTTCTAAATCGGTTAAATACATCGATGGAATTCTTAGAAATTGGTATGATTCCAACTTTTATACACCACAGGATGTCGAGGAAAGTTTCAAATTTCAGAGTGATAGATACACAATGTACAAAGATATTTTCCGCCAGCTTGGATTTTCTAGACAACCTACCAAGTCTGAGAAGAAAATTATGGATGAATGGTTTGACAAGTTTGAGATGAATATGGACCTTATATTAAACGCATGTGATAGGTCTAAAAATATCTCAAATCCATCTATTTCTTACATCAATGGTATAATTAAAAATTGGAACACCAAAAGTATTAAGACCCTTGAAGATCTTGCTAAAGATGAAGAAGAATATAGATCTAAAGAAAAAGATAACAAAAAAGCTAAAACTACAAACAATCAAAATAACAATACAAAAAGCTATCAAAGTAAAAAAACTAAGTTTCACAATTTCAATGAGACCTTTACTCAATACTCATCGGATGAACTTGATGAAATAATAAGAAAGAGCCAAAGAGAAAAATTTAAGTAGGTGATTAGGTGAACGAAAACAAAGTTAAAAGAATTCTTAAAAAGTACGAAGAGCGAAGAGATGAAAACGAACTGCTACTTGAAAAAAGAAAAAAACAAGTGTACGATAAATTACCTCAAATTAAGGCAATTGATAATGAAATATCTTTAATAGGATTAAAATTAGCAAAGTCTGTACTTACAAATCCGGACGACAGAGAGCATATCGTAAAAAAATCAAAAGAAGATATAGATTCACTGAGAGAAAGAAAATACAAAATTTTCTCAGAAAACAAAATCCCAGAAAACTACCTAGAAATGAAGTATCACTGCAATGTTTGCAAAGATAAAGCATTTTTACCTACTGGAGAGAAATGCAACTGCTTTAAACAAGAGATTGTAAATGAAGCATACAAAATGTCAAATATAGAAAATGTACTTAATAAAGAGAATTTCTCTAATTTTAAGTTAGAAATTTTTCAACAGAAAAATTAAAAGAAAAAGGCATATCTCCTAGAGAAAATATGCTCGATATTTCAAGTTACTGTGAAGAATATGTACGTAATTTTAACCCTAGAGAATCGAATAATATCCTGTTCCACGGATCTACAGGACTAGGAAAGACATATATGTGTAACTGCATAGCAAAAGATCTACTTGATAGAGGCTTTCTTGTTATTTACCAAACTTCATTTAAAATTCTTGAGATACTTGAGGATTACAAATTTAGAAGAAATTCAGAAAACAAAATCAGTGAAGAAAACTACAGAAATTTATTCGATTGCGATTTGCTGGTAATAGATGATTTAGGAACTGAACTTACGAATACTTTTACAAGCAGTGAACTATTCAATATTGTAAATACTAGACTTACAGCTGGTAAAAGTATGATTATTTCTACGAATTTAACTCCTATACAAATCGGCGAGACCTATACTCAGAGGACTCTCTCTAGAATTTTGGATCAGTTTAAGATTTTCGACTTCTTTGGAAGTGATTTGAGATGGGAAAGATTTAAGTAAATAAAAATATAAATGACTAAAAAAAGCTGTATTTAATACAGCTTTTTTATTTTATTGACCCTCACTGATGTATAGTAAAGCTTGCTCCCATTTTATATGTATATAAACCTGCGCTTATACCTCTCAGAGTAACTAGTTGTCCTCTAGAGCTCTTTCACTAACAAAACTGATGTCGTATTCAGCATACATAACTTTATCATAATTACCATTAACAGATAGCCTTATTGATTTAAATGTTTTTAATTGTTATTATCTTTAATCATATTTTTAAGGCTAGTTATTATTCGTTATCAATAATACAAAAGATGGATAAAACTATAAAGTTCTATCCATCTTTAAAAATATCATCTTTGTGACTTACTTTTCAACATATCCTTTTCTTCGCTTTTCTCTTTTGAAATTGCGTAGTACGGTATAGTCAAAAATAAGATCGCTCCAACTATGTTGCCCAGTGTTACTATAAGAATATTATAGAAGTAGCCCCCAAGCGTAATTGCTGCACCCATAGGCTTTAATAATCCAACTGTAAGCAAAGTCATATTAGCGATACTATGCTCATATCCTGAAGTTATAAAAGCAAATAGACACCAAAATATCATTATAAGTTTTCCGCTCTCTGATTTCAGCTTATAATTACACCATACAGCTAAACAAACTAGTATATTACAAAGCATACCTCTAAAAAATAATTGTATTGGTTCGATGCTCATTTTAGTTGCAGTTGTAGCCGCTATAAACTCGCCTACTGGCCCTTCTGCAAGCCCTGCACCAATAAACATAAGTGATACTATAATTGCTCCTATCCAGTTCCCTAGATAACAAACAACCCATAATTTGATAGTTTGCTTTAAGTTGACTGTCTTTTTTAACATTCCTGCCGTCATAATCATATTATTCCCTGTGAATAACTCTGACCCTGCCAAAAGTACTAAACTAAGTGCTATCCCAAAAGTTGCACCCATGAAAATCTTTACGTATGGTGCACCTGCGAGCATTCCACCTGATGTATAGATAAATAAGATAGCTAATCCCACGTATAAGCCAGCTAGCATTGATGCCATTAAATAACCAGTAAAATTACTTTCTAAAAACATAACTTTTTTTCTGGCAGTCTCTACTATTACCGAAAACTCCTCTTGAAACATATACACACCTCTTTATCATTTTATTTAATCTAAGTATAACAAATCTATATTAAGCTTCACAATAAAAAATTCGTATTACTATATTATTAATAAAGTTAATTACTAACATAGTTAATATTATAAACTCGTTATACTTTATATTACATTAATTATAATAAAATAACTAAATATTAGCACTTTAATATGTATTATTGAGACAATAAAAAAACTAGCTTAAAATATTAAGCTAGTCTATATGTTGTAGTAAATGGTGACCCGTAGGGGAATCGAACCCCTGTTACCGCCGTGAAAGGGCGGTGTCTTGACCGCTTGACCAACGGGCCACTTATTGGTGATCTATCCGCGACTCGAACGCGGGACACCCTGATTAAAAGTCAGGTGCTCTACCGACTGAGCTAATAGACCGTATTTTTTTGTCTCTGTTTTACCACAAGTAAGATTATATCGTGTGACAGATATTTCGTCAATACTTTTTTACAAAATTATTTATTTTTTTTATATTTTCTACAAAAATATAGGGAAAAGCACAAAAGTACCTAAAATCTTTTGTGATTTCCCCACTTTTTTAATAAATTCTTTGCTTTTTGTTTATAAATTTCAAATAAAATCTATCTCTAATTCCTAAGAAAATATATTTCTTCTAACTATCGTTTGAAGTCTATTTGGTCCAACTGATACTATATCAGCACTAACTCCTATAAGTTCTTCTATTCTCTTAATGTACTTTTTAGCGTTTTCTGGAAGTTCATCGTAGTTAGTAACTTTAGTTATATCTTCGTTCCATCCATCTAATTCTTCATAAACTGGCTCACATTTTGCAAGATCATCTAAAGATGCTGGGAAGTTTTTGATTATCTTATCTCCCATTTTGTAAGCAGTACATATTTTTAATTTGTCAAAACCGCTAAGTACGTCTAATAACATGAAAGACATGCTAGTAAGTCCATTTACTCTCGCAGCATAACTAACCATAACAGCATCGAACCAACCACATCTTCTCGGTCTACCTGTTACTACTCCAAATTCATTTCCTTGCTTTCTTATTTGTTCGCCTATTTCGTTGTTTAACTCAGTAACAAATGGTCCTTCTCCAACTCTTGTTGTATAAGACTTAACTATACCAACAACGTCTTTTATCATGTTTGGTCCAACTCCAGCTCCTACTGCAAATCCTCCTGATATAGGATGTGAAGAAGTAACAAATGGATACGTTCCAAGGTCTAAGTCTAGGAATGTTCCTTGAGCACCTTCAAATAATACTTTTTTTCCTTCTTTTATAGCATCGTATACTACTACTGTAGTGTCATCTATGAATTTTCTAATTTGATCAGCATATCCTAAGTATTCATTGTATATAGTTTCAAAGTCGAATAGCTCTTCTTTTCCGTATATATTTTTTACTATTTTATTTTTAGCTTCTATTTGAGGCTTTAATTTAGCTGCAAATATATCTTTGTCCATTAGATCACATATTCTTATTCCAGATCTTTCAGTTTTATCCATATAGCAAGGTCCGATACCATTTTTAGTAGTACCTATTTTATTGTCTCCCCTAGCTTCTTCAGCTAAAGCATCTATTTCCTTGTGATATGGGAATATAACATGCGCTCTGTCACTTATTTTTATGTTATCTGGGTTTATAATCCCCTTTTCAAACATCTCTAGTTCTTTTAAAAATCCTTTTGGGTCAAAAACTATTCCGTTCCCTATTACATTTATAGCTTCTGGATTTAATATTCCTGATGGTATTAAACGCAGTGCATATTTTTTATCTCCAACTACTAGAGTATGACCAGCATTGTTTCCACCTTGTCCTCTTATTACTACATCGGCTTGTGTTGCAAGATAATCTATAACCTTACCTTTACCTTCGTCACCCCACTGAGAACCTACAACCGCAACTGTTTTCATATGTTCCACCTCTACTCATATATTATCGAATGTTTTACATATATATACTATCAAATATTCGTTATTAATTCAAACAATTTAACAACTTAATAACTTTAATACATGTTTTTCTATCTCTGACAAGTCTTTCAATGACTTGATCTTGTTTTGATTTTCTTTTATATAATTTACAGCTATTTCTAGTTTATCCACACTTTCTAGCTTAAGCATAGGTACTACTTCACCTATATTTGTATTTGTAAGGTTTATAATTACTTCATTGCCTTTATCCTCTGCAAAGATAATTATTCCTTCTTTTATTTCATTGTCTACTATTCTAATTAAATTTATTTCGTTATTTATCTTAACAAAATCAGGATAAAAATATAATATGCTTATTTTTTCCATAATATTTTCACCGACCCTTCGTTTTTAAAATTAATAAAAAACGTAAATATATAAACTTTAAACTTCTTTTTTTACACTTGATAACAGTGATTTATAAGTTTATTCACATAAATATACATGTTATTCACATTTATCAACAGGCTATCTGTGGATACTGTGTATAAACATATATCTATTTTTCAATGTTTATAGATATTTTACCGACATATATCCACATTTTTGTTGTAAAAAGAAAGGTTGTTCTGTGGACATATGTGTATATTTATCGGATTTTTAAAGATCTCTAAGCTTGTCTCCAAATCTCTGAACTTCACCTAACCATACTAGCTCAACAGCACCTGTTTCTCCATGTCTGTTTTTAGAAATGATAACTTCACATATATTCTTGCTCTCTGAATCTGAATTGTAGTACTCATCTCTGTATAAAAACATTACTATATCCGCATCCTGCTCTATAGAACCAGATTCTCTAAGATCTGAAAGCATAGGTCTGTGATCTGCCCTCTGCTCAGGAGCACGAGAAAGCTGAGATAATGCTATAACAGGACAGTTAAGCTCTTTGGCAAGTATCTTTAACGATCTTGATATCTGAGCTATCTCCTGCTGTCTACTCTCATTTTTTCCATCTCCCTCCATAAGTTGAAGGTAATCTATAAGTACTAAATCCAATCCCTGCTCGATCTTAAGTTTTCTGCATTTCGATCTAAGCTCCGATATTTTAATACCTGGTGTATCATCTATATGGATCTTAGTATCAGAAAGTACAGCCATTGCATCTATAATTCTAGGCCAATCACTATCCCCTAGTGTACCAGTCTTTATTCTTTTAAGATCAACACTAGACTGAGACGATAGCATACGCTGTACAAGCTGTTCTTTAGACATTTCAAGACTAAATACTGCTACAGACGCATTGCCCTTTATAGCGGCATTTTGAACCAGATTCAGAGAAAAAGCGGTCTTACCCATTGCAGGTCTGGCCGCTATAAGTATGAGGTCTGTTCTCTGAAATCCATTCATTTTCTTATTCAGGTCTTTAAACCCTGTTGTCACACCTGTAACATCGCTCTTGTTTGTATACAATTGTTCAATCATATCATAAGTATCCATTAAGACTTCATTTATAGGTTTGAAATCATCACTGGCTTTTTCTTGCGATATATCAAAAATCTTTTTCTCCGCTTGATCTATTACATCTTCTATCTTTATAGATTTTTCGTATCCAAGTTTAATTATATCGTTTGATGCTTTTATTAGTTTTCTTAATACAGATTTTTCTTTAACTATATCTGTATAGAATTTAACATTTGATGTGGTTGGAACTACAGTCGATAAACTAGTTATATAGCTGATTCCTCCTACATCAGTTAAGTGTCCTTTTCCTTTTAGTTCCTCGGTCAAAGTTATTATATCAATCGGTTCGCTTTTATTGCTAAGCGAGACCATACTTTCGTAAATAATCTTGTGTGCCTCTTTATAAAAATCATCTGGATTTATAATTTCTGCAACAGTAATCATTGCATCTTTATCCAGAAGTATCGATCCGAGTATTGATTGTTCGGACTCGACACTATGAGGGGGAACTCTCGTTATATCTTCCATCATATCACCTCGAGAGATTATTGCTTTTCTTTTACATCAACTCTTATATTTGTAGTTACTTTTGGGTGTATTTTTATCTCTACTTTAGTAGATCCCAAACTCTTATAGGCTCTTCTAGTACTATTTTTCTCTTATCTACATCTATATCTTTTTGCTTTTTAAGTTGCTCTGCTATGTCTTTAGAAGTTATCGATCCAAATAATCTTCCGCCTTCGCCAGCTTTTGTGTATATATCTATACTCACTTTTTCCATTTCTTTGCCTAAAAGTACAGCGTTGTCGTACTCTTGTTGAGCTCTAAACTCTTCTGATTTATTTTTTTCTTTTAGTTCTTTAACAGCTGTGCTATCTGCAGCTACAGCCATCTTTTTAGGGAACAAGAAGTTTCTCGCATATCCATCACTTACTTCTTTCATTTCCCCTTTTTTACCAGTTCCCTTAACATCTTTAAGTAATATTACTTTCATCTATTCTTCCTCCTCTAAATAATCTAGTATTATGTCTTGAACCATTTTATACGCGTCTTCTAGAGTGACATCTTTTAGCTGTGCACCAGCTATGTCCATATGTCCTCCCCCGCCTAACTTTTCCATAAGTACATGGACATTAATCTTTCCTAATGATCTAGAACTTATAAATACCTTACCATCTTTATGTCCAAGTACAAATGATGCCTCAACTTGCTTTATATTAAGCAGTTCATCTGCAACTTGAGCTACTACTATATTTATATTGCTCATCTCGGTCTCTGAGTAAGCTATACATATTCTATCATCAATTATTTTTGCATTTTGTATTGTTTCTGCTTTTACTATAAAGTCCTTTACATCTGAGTTAAAGAACTTTTTAACTTCCACAGTATCTGCTCCTACTTTCTTTAGATATGATGCAGCCTCAAATGTTCTAACACCTGTTTTAAACGAAAAGTTCTTTGTATCCAGGCTTATTCCACCTAAAAGTCCTTCCGCTGTAAGTTTATTTATATTTACATCGTCTTCCATATACTGCACCAACTCTGTAACCATCTCACACGTAGATGATACATAAATTTCGTGGAATAAAAGAACCGTATCGTTGATAAATTCCACACCTCTTCTGTGGTGATCTATCACAACAAGTTTTCTAGATATATTTAAAAGCTCCTCACACTCAGTATGATTAGGTCTATGTGTATCAACAACAACTACTAAGGTATCCTCTGTGCAATTATCTACAGCTTCCTCAGAAGTCACAAACAATCCATTGTAGTATTCAACTTCTTTAAGTTTATCTATAAATATTTCCACTGCCTCATTTTCGCTATCTAATACTATATTTGCACGCTTATCGCACGATTTACATATATCGTATATTCCAACTGCGGCTCCCATTGCGTCCATATCTGGATACTTATGCCCCATAATATATACGTTTTCACTCTGCTTGATTACCTCTCTAAGTGCGTGTCCTATAAGCCTAGACTTAACTTTTGTCTTCTTTTCTACCGCTTTTGATTTACCACCGAAGAATATAAAGTTGTCTTTTGTCTTAACAACAGCTTGATCTCCGCCTCTTCCCAGAGCTAAATCCAAAGCTCCAGTAGCTAACTCTAAATTATCCTTTAGAGAATCTCCATCCACACCGATCCCGATACTTATTGTAACTGGGAGGTTATTTCCATGGTCGATTTCCCTTATTCTATCTAGAATTGAGAATTTTTCTTCTTCTAATTTTAGTAAATCTTCTTTATAAAGTACAACCATATACTTATCTCTAGCAGTTTTTTTGATTGCACAATTATTATTAGCTTCTAAAACTCCTAGTTCTCTTTCAATGTCCATATTAATAAGGGATCTATGCTCTTCTTTAGCACTTTCAATTACTTCATTGTAACCGTCAACCTGAATCAACATCATTGCATTTTTTTCATTGTTGTAATCACTCTCAAGCTTCAGGCTATCAGTTTTATCCAGCCAATAAAGTATCATGTAGTACTTTGCACTATCCTCTTTATCGTTTTTTACTACATTATATACGATTGTATACTCTCTATCTTTGAAGCTGATGTCAGTATACATCTCTTTATTTTCATTTAAAACTTTTCTTAAATTAAGATCATTAATCAGTTCTTCTATATTCTGATTTAGAAGATCTTTAACATCCATCATTTCATAAAACTTCTTATTAAACCAAGATATATGCCCATCAAATTCAAGAATACAAAGCGGTATTGGCAAATTTAAAATCGCCTGCTTAGTTGTCTCGTCTATATTCAAAGACAGGCTCTGAATATAATCAGCCCATTCCTTTGTTCTCATTGTATTTAATCTCCAATTGTGGAAAACTAAGTACAAAAAACAAACAAAGAATGTGCCACCTATAAAAAAGTTGTAATAAATCAAAATAACGCTTAAAATTCCTATAGCTATTATATATAGATTTATCTCCGGCATATTGATCTTAAAGGTCGATCTCTTATTCATTCTCATCCTCCTAAGTGGATTTGTTACTTTTAACTTTTCTAAAATCTAATACGCAGTCAAACATACCAATAACTGTTGCCCCAAGTATCCCTGCTAAAAAAAGTACTAGCAATAATACACATACTACTAATCCATTTTTTGATAGATTCTTTATATAGTAAGCATATAAAGATATCGCTTGTATTAAGAATAATACAGCAAATGCAGAAAATAAATTAAGAATTATTAGTTCCTTATTCATTTTTAATCCAACTACATCTAATATCAGGATTGATATGTACATGAATATTAAAGCCCACACTGCATGACCTGGAAGAAAGATTTCAGTAAATTTGGCAGATTCTAATTTTTTCTTATTTATCCTATTCATAGCGAAAATACTCAAATAATAAACTATAAAGGAATACATTATATTTTGTGCTATCAACCATATTGGCATAAAGTTTAGAAAATTGTTCATAACCTCATCCGCACTAATTGATTCCATACCTTTTATATTTTTAAATATAAGATTGCCTGACTCCATATCCATTGCTTTTATTTGTTCTTCAATCATTTGAGTTATTCCAGACATAAGATCAATTTTAAATGCAAAGTGTACAATTGAAAAGTAAATTATTGTACTTATTAAAAAAATAATACTTCCCCAAAATATCGGCACAAGTTTATCAGCATTTTCATCTTTAAAACTTGTATTTATCATTTTACCTATTAATATTCCAGGTAGCATAAATGTTATACATATATTTAATGTGTATGAAATATCTACACTAACCCAAAGCATAATAAATGTAATTATCACCGCTTGTACTGTAAGCTTGACATTGTTTTTAGCTCCCACTAAAACGTAAGTTACTGCAATAAGCGGGCTAAACAAACTTAGTACTGGAATATATACAAAAATTGCTGCTAATGCAATGGTCAAAAAACTACACCGAGTAGTTGAGATGGCCTAATCTTTATCTCCAATTCAGAATCACTCCCTATTGTCTAAATGTTTCTCTAGATTGGTAAGATCTCCATACCATCTTTCAACACTATGATCTTCTTCTTTACCTATTTTTATTTTTTCTTTCACTTTATAATCAACATCTTTAAAACTAATACCTAGTCTCTTTGCCAAAAGATACGTAATCATAATTATATTAGCAAGCGTATCTTGAATAGCTTCATCTAGTGGCTTTACTCCTTTGAAAAGCAAGTTGAATAGATCACTCACACTCATTAAAATTTCCGTCTTCATCCATTCAATTATCTTAATGTTTCTAGTTATCTCAGAACCTTTATCTACTCTCACAAATCAGCCCTCCTTAATAAATATTATTATAACATAAATCATAATTTATTTAAGTATATATAGGAAAAAACGGCTCCACTGACTTAATTTTAGGTAAATAAATTTAAGTTAATTTATGACAAAAAAAGACTCTATTTTAAATTTAATTAAATATATTCTTACGTGATAGAGATTTGATAGTCCAATTAAAATGTTGTTTTGCTCCAAGACAATCTTTCTAAAATAAAAAATACCTTAATTATAGCTTTATGTATTGGAGTTGTCTTGAAATTAGATATATGCTAATATTAAAATAAATTAAAAAATATAATATTTATAATACAAAATAAATCTTAGCATTTTAAGATAGGAGAATATAAAATGGAAAAAATAGCTAGTTTCGTTGTTGACCACAGATATATAGATCCCGGTGTATATATCTCTCGTATTGATGGCGATATTACAACATACGATTTAAGAACACGTAAACCAAATACAAATGACTTAATGAGCAATTCTGTAATGCATTCAGCTGAACATTTATTTGCTACATTTGTAAGAAATTCTGAATTAAAGGATGATGTAATCTATTTTGGCCCTATGGGATGCCAAACAGGGTACTACTTACTTGTAAGAAATGCAAACCATGCTAAAGTAATAAATCTAATAAAAAAAGTGATTGAAGATATTATATCATATCAAGGTGAGATGCCTGGTATGAGCGAAATAGAATGTGGTAATTACGCTAATCTCAATGTAGATCTTGCCAAGGAAGATTTAAGAAATTACTATGATAAAATTAAAGACATAACTGAAGAAGATTTAAAATATCCAGAAGCTAAATAAAATATTCAATATTTTCGGCTTTAATATTTCTACGATCAAAACTGAGTATTCTCAATGCAGAGTACTCTTTTTTATTTATATAGTTTTTTCGCATCATACAGAAAACTATTTTAAATACGAAATTTGAGTCAACTATACAACAAACCTTTATTATATAAAAAAAGATGGGCGATTGCCCATCCTCTTAGTCTAATGTATATGGTAAAAGAGCTATGTTTCTAGATCTTTTTATTGCTACAGTTAACTCTCTTTGGTGCTTAGCACATGTTCCTGAAATTCTTCTTGGTAATATTTTACCTCTTTCAGTTATATACTTAGTCAATCTTTGAGAATTTTTGTAATCTATTTTAGCGTTTTTATCAGCACAGAACTGACAAACTCTTTTTTTCTTACGTCTTTTTTTATTCATCATGACTGGTTTCCTCCTTTTCTATTAAAAATGGTCCATCTAAAACTCTTTTTTAGAATGGTATGTCGTCATCGTCTATAGCTTGGAAACCTTGAGGATCAAGTCCCTGTGGCTCAAAGCTAGGCTCAAACTTTTGAGAATCATCTCCGAATGAATTCTCAGATTTATTTTTATTACTATCTAAAGCTTGTACAGATCTAGTACTTACTTTAGTAAAAGTTCTTTTTTCGCCTGATTGGTTTTGATAATTATCAACCCTTATTGAACCTTGTAGCGATACTAGTCTTCCCTTAGTAATATAGTTAGCGCAGAATTCTGCAGCTTTTCCCATAACTTCTATAGGTATAAAATCTGTATCTCTAGAACCATCTTTCTTTACAAAGTCTCTATCTATTGCAATTGTGAAAGTGGCTACTGGTGTTCCTGTTCCTGGGATATATCTCAACTCAGGGTCTCTCGTAAGTCTTCCAACTAAGGTCACGTTATTCATAAAAACACCACCTATTCATAATAAAACTAGCTATTAAGCAACAACTATCATATGTCTTATTACGTTTTCGTTTATCTTTAAGTTTCTGTCGATTTCTTTAGGAACATCAACACCTGATTTAAAGTTAACTAATACATAGTAACCTTCAGTAAGTTTTTGTATTGGGTAAGCTAATTTCTTATTTCCCCAAGTATCAATTTTAACAACTTCACCATCAGTTCCTATAACGTCTTTAACTTTGTTAAGTACAGTCTCTTTTACCTCTTCTTCAGAGTTTGACTTTACTACATAAATTAATTCATAATCTCTCACTTATTTCACCTCCCTTTGGACTAACGGCTCTAAAATTTATTTAGAGCAGAGAAATGAGACATATTTAGTCTCATACCCAACTATTTTACCATTAATTTATTGAGGTGTCAATTATTTTTCATTTTAAACTATCCTTCTATCACATCAATATAGTATAATTTAAACTAACCGAATAAATATACTGTCTAATTAAATTATTAATATCTACTAGTATTAAATCGTCCTTGTTACCATTTAAAGCTCTTGCTTCTTCTCTTATGATAGTTGCTGCTTCATATCTATCTGATCCGCCTAATCTGCTTACTTTACTTACTCAATCATTGGCTAGAGGGATTAACTATACAATCTCTTGGACTACATCCGTAAAAGTTCCAGGTACATTACATGGAAGTGGTATAATTACTGTATATTAATTTTTAAAGCTAAAATCAATACGACATTGGAGATATAAGAATAAATAATAATCAAAAATTTCAAGAAAAATACAAAATTAAAAGAGGTTGTCTCAAAACCGATTTTATCAATCAGTTTTGGGACAACCTCTATATACTGTTTAAGTAAAGTTGTTTAAGTAAAATTACTTAACTTCTACTTTAGCTCCAGCAGCTTCTAATTTTTCTTTTATTTCATCAGACTCTTCTTTAGTAGCAGCTTCTTTTACTGCTTTAGGAGCATTGTCAACTAATTCTTTAGCTTCTTTTAATCCTAGTCCAGTTACTTCTCTAACAGCTTTGATAACTCCAACTTTTGAAGCTCCAATTTCTGCTAATATAACATCGAACTCAGTTTGCTCTGCAGCACCAGCAGCAGCACCAGCATCACCAGCTACCATTACTGGAGCAGATGCAGATACACCGAATTTTTCTTCTGCAGCTTTAACTAATTCATTTAATTCTAAAACTTTCATGTTCTCTATAGCTTCTAATATTTGTTCTATTGTCATTTTTCGCACCTCCGAAATTATTTTCTTTTATTTATTCTTTATTTTTTAACTTGCTATTAAGCTTCTTGTTCTTCTGCTTTTTTTGCTATTGCATCTACTAAGTATGCAAAGTTTGAAACTGGAGCTTTTAAGCTGCCAAGTAATTTTGCGATAAGAACTTCTCTTGATGGTATACTTGCAAGAGCTTCAATTTGAGACTCATTGTAGAATTCACCTTCAACAACACCCATTTTTAATTCCAATTTAGGATGGTTATCTATAAAGTTTTTTAATATTCTAGCTGGAGCAACTGGATCTTCATATCCAAATGCTATTGCATTAGCACCAACTAATAATTCATCATTAAACTCATTTATTCCAACTTCTTGTGCTGCTCTTCTTACTAAAGTATTTTTGTATACTTTGTAGTCTATACCAGCTTCTCTCATTTGCTTTCTAAGCTCAGTTACCTCTTCAACTGTTAACCCTCTGTAGTCAACAACTATTGTAGATGTAGCTTTGTTAAGTTTTTCAACTATCTCAGCTACAACACCTGATTTAACTTCTATAGCTTTATTCATATAAACGTGCACCTCCTTTATCAATTTGAGACTAGTTTTCACCGTAAAACCGAAAAAGCTTTTGTTGTCATTGTAGACACCAAAAGCTTTAGCATAATAATTTATCTAAAAACCTCGGTGGGAAATTAAGCTAATGCACCCACTGTCTACGGTAAATCTATTCTATATTTGATTGACAAATATTATATTAACACTTTTGACAAGCGTCGTCAAGCATTAATTACTCTGCTGATTTAGTAGTATTTACCTTTACTCCAGGTCCCATTGTAGAAGTTACTGTAACACTTCTTAAATATTGACCTTTTGCAGCTGATGGCTTAGCTTTTACTATTGCATCCATAAGAGCAGCATAGTTTTCTTTTAATTTTTCTCCACCAAATGATACTTTTCCTATTGGAACGTGTATTATGTTAGTTTTGTCTAATCTGTATTCAACTTTACCAGCTTTTATTTCATCTATAGCTTTAGCTACATCAAATGTAACAGTTCCTGATTTAGGGTTTGGCATTAAACCTTTTGGTCCAAGTACTCTACCTAATCTACCAACTACACCCATCATGTCTGGAGTAGCAACAACTATATCAAAATCAAACCAACCTTCACCTTGTATTTTTTGAACTAATTCTTCAGCTCCTACAAAGTCTGCTCCAGCTTCTTGAGCTTCTTTAGCTTTTTCACCTTTAGCAAAAACTAAAACTTTTTTAGTTTTACCAGTACCGTGTGGAAGCACAACAGCACCTCTTACTTGTTGGTCTGCGTGTCTTGAGTCAACACCTAATTTAATATGAGCTTCAACAGTCTCATCAAATTTAGCTCCTGCTATATCAGTAACTAAAGTTAACGCTTCTGAAGCATCATAGAATTTTTGTCTATCTACTTTTTCTAAAGCTCCTGAATATCTTTTACCTTTTTTTGCCATTTTATTTTCCTCCTTGTGGTTAATATTCGGTTTTTTAAAACCTCCCACTGATTTAAAGCGAAATCTTTAATATTAATTATATAATATCATTTAATATTAGTCTATTACTTCAACACCCATGCTTCTAGCAGTTCCAGCAACCATTCTCATAGCAGCTTCTACTGATGCAGCATTTAAGTCAGGCATTTTTAACTCAGCAATCTCTTTAAGTTGAGCTTGAGTTATTTTAGCAACTTTCTTCTTGTTTGGTTCCCCAGATGCAGTTTTTAAGTTTAATGCTTTCTTTATTAGCACTGCTGCTGGTGGAGTTTTTGTTATAAAACTGAATGATCTATCTTGATACACAGTTATAACAACTGGTATTATCATACCAGCTTGATCTGCAGTTTTAGCATTGAATTCCTTTGTGAATCCCATTATATTAACACCATGTTGCCCTAATGCTGGTCCAACTGGTGGTGCTGGTGTAGCCTTTCCTGCAGGTATTTGTAATTTAATTTGACCTATAACTTTTTTAGCCATTTTAGCGCACCTCCTCTAAATCTCTCTATAAAATAAGTATTAGATTTTCTCTATACCTTCAACATCCATTGTAAATGGTGTTTGCTTACCAAATGCATTAATAGATACTTTAACTTCTTTTTTCTCTATATTAATGTCTTCAACATTTCCAATTTGTCCCTTAAAAGGCCCTGAGGCAATTCTTATTGTATCTCCAATTTCTAAATCAATCTCTCCATCCACTATCTTAGGAGTATTGATATCTATTCCCATTGATCTAACCTCTTCCTCACTTAGCGGAACTGGCTTAGATCCTGGACCAACGAATCCAGTAACACCTTTTGTATTTCTAACAACATACCATGATTCATCAGTTATTACCATTTTGACTAATACATAGCTCGGGTATACTTTACGTTGTCTAATTTTTTCTTTTCCAGTTTTTGTAGTTTCAACTACATCTTCAGTGGGAACAACTACTTGTGTGATGCAATCTTCCATTCCCCTTGTCTTAACAGCCTTTTCGATAGTTGCTTTGACTTTGTTTTCATGTCCCGAATAAGTATGAACTACATACCAACTTTCTTTTTGTAACTCTGACATTTTGTCCACCTCTTTTCGACTATTTTACTATAAGTGATAGAAGCCATGATAAACCAGTATCTAGCCCCCAAACTATAATAGTAAATGAAACAACTACAGCTAAAACTATCCCAGTGTTTTTAAATAATTCTTTTCCTGTAGGCCATGTAACTCTTTTAAGTTCTTGACGGGTTTCTTTTAGATATCTAAACAAACTGAATCTTTTCTTTTTTATTTCTTCAGTCACTCCAAACTCACATCCTTATAAAAACCTATTTTGTTTCCTTATGAGCTGTATGTTTTTTGCAGAATCTACAATATTTTTGTAGCTCTATTCTGTCTGGGTTATTTTTCTTGTTTTTAGTAGTGTTATAGTTTCTTTGCTTACACTCTGAACACGCTAATGTTATCTTAACTCTCATGACACACCTCCACTTTGTTATACAATAGTATATATATATTGAATATAATATCCTCAAACTACGCATTTAAAAAAACACACAATTCAAGATATTATTACCTTCCATAATCATTACCTTGTATAAGTTACCACATTTTTATATGAAAGTCAACAGAAATTAAAGCTCAATATTAAAAAAAGAGGAGTTAAAACTCCTCTTTGAATATTTTTTGTTATAATCTGGAAAGTCTGTTATCACTGGATATCAGAGCATTTAAACAACGACTCTATTCTTAATATTTAAAAACCCAGTTGCCTTATTATCTGATTAGCATATTGGCTTATAAATAGTCAATAGTACACTATTACTAAATTATTATTCTAGTATAGAAACAACAACTCCTGAAGCAACAGTTCTTCCACCTTCTCTTATCGCGAATCTTTGTCCTTCTTCTACCGCGATTGAGTTGATTAAGTCTACTTCCATTGTTACGTTATCTCCTGGCATAACCATCTCTATTCCATCTGGTAATTTGCAAGCACCTGTTACATCTGTTGTTCTTAGGTAAAATTGCGGTCTGTATCCATCAAAGAATGGAGTATGTCTTCCACCCTCTTCTTTTTTAAGAACGTATACTTCTGCAGTAAACTTAGTGTGAGCTTTCACAGAACCAGTTTTACAAAGAACTTGCCCTCTTTCTATCTCATCTCTTTGGATTCCTCTTAAAAGAGCTCCTATGTTATCTCCAGCTTGAGCTTGGTCTAGTAATTTTCTAAACATCTCTACTCCAGTTACAACTAACTTTCTTGGAGCTTCTGAAAGACCTACTAAATCTACTTCATCTTGAACTTTAAGTATTCCTCTTTCAACTCTACCTGTAGCAACTGTACCTCTACCTGTTATAGAGAATACATCCTCAACTGGCATTAAAAAGTCTTTATCTATATCTCTTTCAGGAGCTGGTATATACTCATCTATTTGTTCAAATAATTCAATTATTCTGTCTCCCCATGCGCTTGAAGTGTCTTCTAAAGCCATTAGAGCAGAACCTTTAACTATTGGAGTATCGTCTCCTGGGAAGTCGTATTCAGTTAATAAGTCTCTAACTTCCATTTCAACTAACTCAAGCAACTCTTCATCATCTACCATGTCGCATTTGTTTAAGAATACAACGATGTATGGTACACCAACTTGTCTTGAAAGTACTATATGCTCTCTTGTTTGAGGCATTGGACCGTCTGTTGCAGAAACAACTAGTATAGCACCATCCATTTGAGCTGCTCCTGTGATCATGTTTTTAACATAGTCAGCATGTCCTGGGCAGTCAACGTGAGCGTAGTGTCTGTTCGGTGTTTCGTACTCAACGTGAGTTGTAGATATAGTGATACCTCTTTCTCTTTCCTCTGGAGCCTTGTCTATATTCGCAAAGTCTACTGCTTCTCCTAAGTTGTATCTATCATGTAGTGTTTTAGTGATAGCTGCAGTTAAAGTAGTTTTACCATGGTCAACATGACCTATAGTTCCTATATTAACATGGGGCTTAGTTCTTTCGTATTTAGATTTAGCCATTTTACTTTCCTCCCTATTATATTTGATATATTTAAAAACTTTATTTTAGTCCTTATGGTAAATATTCTACTATTAATCATTATTGTTTTCAAGATGTTTTTCCAATTTTCTCTTTACCCTCTGAAGGGCGTTGTCAATCGATTTCACATCCCTATCGAGTCTATCCGCGATATACTGATACGATTTTCCATTTAGATATAATTCTAGTACTTTTTGCTCTAATTCGCTCAGTAATTCATTCATTTTTGATTCTATATTTTTTATTTCTTCTTTACTAATAATAAGTTCTTCGGGATCAGTCACCATACTAGTGGTTATTATATCCAAAAGCGTACGGTCTGACTCCTCATCGTAAATTGGTTTGTTTAGTGATATGTACGAATTCAAAGGTATATGTTTCTGTCTTGTGGCTGTTTTAATCGCAGTGATGATCTGTCTAGTTATACAAATGTCGGCAAAACACTTAAAGGAATTTGTCTTTGTTCCATCAAAATCTCTGATAGCTTTGTAAAGACCTATCATTCCTTCCTGTATAATATCTTCTTTATCGGCACCGATTAAAAAATAAGACTTTGCTTTAGCCTTTACAAAATTCTTGTACTTAGAAATAAGGTACTCTAGTGCGATCTTGTCTCCTCCACTCGCTTTTATGACCAAGTTGTAATCATCAATCTGTGAAGCACTCATTTCTTCAAAACTTTTTTCTTTTGCTACTAACATGTATATCTCCCCCATATAAAAACAAAATAAACAATCATAGCTATATTATAGTCTAAAGAATCCAGTAATTTCAACGCTTTTTACGAATGTTCTCAAGTTTCGACAATATTTCCTTATCTAACCTTTCATCCAATCTATTTCGATCAATTTTTTTACCAAATACAACATTTTTTTCTCTAATTTTCACTTTAGAATTGTCAATATCGAGCCTTAATTCTCGGGCGGAAACTCTAGCTGCTCCCTTACCCAAAATAATTTGTTGCTCTGCGTAATCATTTGTTACTACTTTTACATCATCATACTCAGATAGCGTAGTGATAAATTTCTCAATATAGCTATCTGCAGTTTGATGTTCTTTTGTATAAACCACTGTTATATGTTCTCGTTTTTCTACTTTTTCACGAGAATTCTTTACGTTGTAAGCATCAAATACTATTATTGCCTTGTATCCACTAAATTCTGCATACTCAATAACTTCATCTATAAGCTTCTCTCTAGAGTCTTCTAGATCTTCTCTTGCCAACGCTCTTAAATCTTCCCATGCGTTAATAATATTGTAACCATCTATTATTAAATACTGGGTTTTCTTTCTCAGTGTTCTATTTGCCAATTCTTTGCTTTAGCACCTCGTAAAGGACAATACTTCCTGCTACCGAAGCATTCAGAGATGTAACATTTCCTACCATCGGCATTTTAACTTTAAAATCGCAGTTTTCCTTTACTAGCCTAGATATACCATAGCCCTCACTACCAATAACTAGCCCTAAAGGTCCTTTCATATTTTGTTCGTAGAAAACATCTCCATCCATATCGACAGCTGCAATCCACAGACCTTCATCTTTAAGCTTTTTAATAGTGTTAACTATATTGGTTACTTTACAAACTGGCACGTATTCAATGGCTCCAGCAGAAGCTTTTATAACCACTGGAGTGATATGAACTGATCTTCTCTTTGGTATAATAACTCCATGTGCGCCAACTGCGTCGGCTGTTCTTATTATAGATCCTAAGTTATGTGGATCGTTTATTTCATCTAATATTATAAAGAACGGATCTTCATCCTTTGATTTAACATCTTGTAAAACTTCATCTAAATCAGCGTACTTGTACTCGCTTACCTGAGCTATAACACCTTGGTGTGCATGACTCTCACCTATTTCATCTAGCTTTTGTTTTTCTACATATTGAATTACTAAATTCTTTTCTTTCGCCATACCAATTATTTTTTTGATAGACCCCTCTTTTGCTGAATTCGCTATCATTATTTTATCTATTTCCCTATTATTTTTTATTGCCTCAATAACGGGATTTCTACCTTCAACAAATGCCAAAAGCTTCACCTCCTATTTTTAATTACTAGTATCGAAACTATTTATATTTTATAGATTATTATTCTTATATGTTGTAAAAACATACTCTATATCTTTGTGCTGTTGTTTTTCGCTCTCATATATCATTTCCCAATTTGAATCTTGATCTATTCTCGGGAAGAACTTGTCCGCATCATTTACACTGCTGTTCTTAGTTATATACGCTTCTTTACAATAAGGTAAAAGTTGCTTGTAAATCATTTCCCCACCAATAATGTATACTTCGTCTTCACTGTACTTTGTAACCTCTTTAAGAACTTCTTCTACCGAGTTTAAAACAATAACTCCATCATTTTGAAACGACTTGTTCTTCGTTAATACTATATTAGTTCTATCTTTTAAAGGTTGCTTTCCTGGAAGAGAATCAAAAGTAGTTCTACCCATTACAACTACATTTCCAATTGTATTTTCTTTAAAAAATTTCATATCTGCTGGAATGAACTGAAGTAAATCACCATCATTTCCTATTCCCCAGTTTTTATCTACATTTACTATAGCCTTCATATATCCTACCTCCTATATAGCAACAGGTATTTTCTTTATTTGTTCATGAGTTTCGTAACCTTCTAAAACAAAATCTTCTACTTTAAAATCATAGAAATCTTTAACATCCGGATTTATTTTAAGCTTTGGGGCTTTAAATGGCTCTCTGCTAATAAGTTCTTCTACTAATGGTATATGTCTATCGTAAATATGAGCATCTGCTATAACATGTACAAATTCTCCAACTTCAAATCCAGTAACTTGTGCTAACATGTGAACAAGTATCGCATACTGAGATACATTCCAGTTATTGGCTACTAAAACATCGTTTGATCTTTGGTTTAATATAGCATTAAGCTTATTCCCAGTAACATTAAAAGTCATGCTGTATGCACATGGATAAAGATTCATAGCATGTAGATCGTCATGATTGTACATATTTACTATTATTCTTCTACTGTAAGGGTTATTTTTTAGATCGTATATAACTCTATCTATTTGATCGAATTCGCCCTCTTTGTACTTGTGTTTTTGCGCTATTTGATAACCGTAAGCTTTACCTATAGTTCCTTCTTCGTCCGCCCAAGAATTCCATATTTTACTGTTTAAATCTTTTATATTGTTAGACTTTCTTTGCCATATCCAAAGAAGTTCATCTATAGCTGCCTTTAAATTTGTAGGTCTAAGTGTAAGTATAGGAAACTCCTCAGATAAATCATATCTATTTACAACACAGAATTTTTTTACTGTATGAGCTTCCGCTCCATCAAGCCACTTTGCTCTTACTTCTTGTCCTTGTGATGATACCCCTTTTTCTAAAATATCTTTACACATATTTATAAAAATATTATCTGTTTTACTCAAAATGAAACCCTCTTTCTTCTTTAGTTTTGTGATAGTTTTTTATTATAAAAATTTTATTCTATTCGAAAAACAATTCCTTATCACTTGAATTTTTCATTGATTATATTATACATTAATTCAAAGATTTTGTCGCTGTACTCTAGGTTACATAAATGTTAAATAGACTTTATTTACTAGATTTGAATAACAAATAAATTTAATTTATTGTGAAATTTGAATTTTAAATACACTTGATTATGCTGAGATTATCTCCTTAAATTTAACATCCAAGTAAAAGTAAGTTAAAA
Source organism: Clostridioides mangenotii TR (assembly GCF_000498755.1). GTDB lineage: Bacteria > Bacillota > Clostridia > Peptostreptococcales > Peptostreptococcaceae > Metaclostridioides > Metaclostridioides mangenotii_A. The sequence continues at coordinate 53,935 of NZ_AXUS01000015.1, forward strand.
GTTATACTACTCTTTTCTGAAAATAAGTAAATTAAATAAGCATTCGAACAATTACTGCTCGAATGCTTATGAAAAAAATTAACATATAGTTTTATGCAACAGCTAATTTAAATAACTTTGTTTCTTATTAATATCATTTAATTTCTTGTTTAATTAGACCCTATTTATACTGTTTCAGTCTATTAAAGTCAAATTATAATTTATACTATTTTTCAATAAAATTGATACTTTTATTAATTAGGTATTGTAACCTATCCATCTGTTTATCCAGATATAGATAACCAATAAGAGCTTCAAACCCTGTTGCGTGTTTGTAGTCTATTATATCACCATTCTTAGGAGATGTATTAGACTTTTGATTTCTTCCTCTTTTGTAAATTCTATGCTCATCTTCAGTTAATTCATCCTCGATACAATGGATTATATCCGCTTGAGCCTTTGCCTTTACATAATTTATAGCCAATTTATGAAGATCATTAACTTTTTTATTCTTGTTGCACTTAATTAAGTGATCTCTTATATATGTTTCATATACTGTGTCTCCAATATAAGCAAGTACTAATGGAGACATAGTTATAAGGTCACTTTTTCCTAAGATACTTTCTATACTCTTTTCCACTGTACACCTTGTCTAGTGTCTTCAAGCACTATACCTTTATCTAAAAGTTCTTGTCTTATCTGATCCGCTAATTCAAACTGCTTGTTTTTCTTAGCTTCGGTTCTTTTATTGATTAGATCTTCAATTTCATCATCTAGAACTTCATCTTTTTTCTTATTAACTATATTTATTACTCTTGTAAGCTCTTCAAATAAAGCTAAAGACTTCTCTACAAACTCTTTTGATGAGTTTTCATTTACATGAGTATTTATAAATTTTGCTAATTCAAATATTATACTTACAGCATCTGCAGTATTTAAATCATCATCCATAGCTTCTATATATTTAGCTTTGTATTTATCTAACTCTGGCAGTAATGCGCTCTCTGTGTCGCTTAAAACAGCATCAGTTATATTAGATAGAGTAAACTCTAGTTTATTTTTAGTGTTGTAAAGTCTCTCAAGTCCAGCTTTTGCTTGATTAAGCATTTCATCACTAAAGTTAACTGGATTTCTGTAGTGAGCAGATAGCATAAAGAATCTAACTATCTCTAAATCGTAAAGTTTAGATATATCCCTTACTGTAAAGAAATTCCCTTTAGATTTACTCATTTTCTCATTGTTTATATTTATATATCCATTGTGCATCCAGTACTTAGCAAATGGCTTTCCACTTCTAGCTTCACTTTGAGCTATTTCGTTCTCATGGTGAGGGAATGTTAAATCTTGACCTCCCGCATGTACATCTATAGTTTCACCTAAGTATCTCTTAGACATCACAGAACACTCTATATGCCATCCAGGTCTTCCTTCTCCCCATGGACTATCCCATCCAGGTTCATTCTCTTTTTTTGCTTTCCAAAGAACAAAGTCCATTGGATTATTCTTTTTATCGTTTATTTCTATTCTTGCACCAGCTTCTAGCTCTTCTTGATTTTGCTTAGAAAGCTTTCCGTATTCATTGAATTTTTTTGTATCAAAGTATACATCGCCCTCTGATGCGTATGCAAATCCTTTATTTTCTAAATCTTTAATAAAATCTATGATTTGCTCGATATTCTCAGTCACTCTTGGGTGTACATCCGCTCTTTTTATACCTAAACCATCGCAATCAATAAAATATTCCTTTATATATTTATCAGCAACTTCAGTAGGAGTTATCCCTTCCTCAATGCTTCTCTTTATAATTTTATCGTCAACATCTGTAAAGTTCTGAACGTAAGTTACATCATATCCTCTGTACTCAAGGTATCTTCTAAAAGTATCAAATATTATAAAAGGTCTTGCGTTACCTATATGGATAAAATTGTAAACAGTAGGCCCACAAACGTACATTTTTACCTTTCCTTCTTCTAACGGCACAAATTCTTCTTTTGACTTACTTAACGTATTATATACCTTCACACTAATCACCTCACAAGTATTTATTTTAATTATTATTAATTATCATATTATTATATTATAAGTTAAAATCTGTATAAATAATAGTATTACTACTACTTTTTAGCTTATACACAAATAATAGTAATACTAGCATTTATTTATTCCTCTAGAAATGAAACCTTTTGCGCTGAACATTTTTCATAAGTATCTTGAGAAATAAGTTCCTCATCTTTTAAATCATCCAAAATCGTTAAATACTCACTACAAAGTTCTTGTAACTCCTTTTTTATTTCATCCATGCTACTATACATATTAATTACCCCCTATAATTAAATAAAAACAACAACAGTACTATTTTTTATGAATTCATCAAATGCAAAAGGTCAACTCTAATAAAATACTTTTAAGCCCCCACTTAATATGTTTATTACAAAACAAGTATTTTATGTCTGCATAATATATTAAATTTATTCTGCCAAACTCCTTCAGGTAGTTATTTAAACATATTCGGTTATTTATGATAAAATTTAATAAAGAATTACAATAAAATTATTTAAAACATATCTTACTTCAATTTAATTTATTGTAAATGATAAGATATTGTTGATTTTTCTTAAAAGCTATCTAGTTTTTATTTGTAATTTTTTTATCGACACGCAGATTTTTTAATCAACAAGATGTAAAAGTCAACTTTTATACGCTTAAATTTTTAAAATAACCTCTTCTCTTAACAACTCAATTAATTTTTTACTACCTGCTATTTTTTCTAAACAAAGTTCTAAAAGAAGTTTGTTATCTGCTATAAGTTTTCTCAGATTAGAAAATAAAATACATAAAACAAAGAGACACCTGAACGGCAATTCAGATGTCTCAAAGACGGTTAAATTTATTTTTATTGTTTAAGGAACGACACCTAAAGCCGAATTAGTCTTGATCCTTTCAATTACTATGTTCTTTTCTTATTTTTAGTATATCTCTTAAATAATCCCCAAATCAAATTAAAGCTGTATGAATATTTACTTTTAATATGGATATATATAATCTTCTGTTGGATCTGCGGAATATATATTATTTACATTAATTTGTGGATCTTCTATACCATTTCTTTCTTCTTTTATTATGGTTCCTTCCACTGTTACCCATGTATCAGACTCCAGCTCACTTCCCTTGTTATACTTACATACAAAACCACATGGCGACAAATCTGCTGCACAACATGTCATCATAAGTCTAGCTGCAACAAATTCGTCCTCGTCCATTTCTAGATCCTTATATACAAAACCTTTTATAGAGATTTTAAACCCTATATATTTATCAATATCCATATATATTTCATTGTACCACTGAGAGAATTCATTATGAGATACTGTTATCTTCTTATTTTCTTCATCATATCCATGAAGTAGTATTTCTTCACCAAATACATTTACGGTTACATATTTTCCGCTACCCACTGAATCATTGTCCATATTACTTTTTTTAGATAAATTCTTTGAATCTCGACTCTTTAGTGCTCCATTATTTTCTCTCATATCATTTGTAGCACCACTAGTTAGATCATTTCCATTTATTAACTTAGATGAGAGATTCTCTACAGATACTGAACCATGAGGCAATACAAATAGTAGTATAGGTAAAATTAATACAAAACAATGGTATACTCTTTTTCTATATTGTGGTCTATATAAGTTTCTAATGCTAAAAATAATCCATATGAGCATTACTGCCATTATATAAATCAAATAAGGCATCATTTTAGAAGTTACATAATTCAAGTACTTGCCAGTATATACTAAGTGTAATATTACAACGAAAAAAACAGTATAACAAGAGGTTTCTATAAGAACCTGGTAGTTTAACTCTCTCCCCTTCATAGTAAATAACCTCCTAATCCAGTGCTAAAGAATATAGCCACCGTACTATAACATATAAAGAATGTTATTAAAGCTAATTTTACTATGAATTTCGCTGAAAATCCGCTTGACAACATTATTATATTTTTTATATCAATCATAGGTCCGAATACAAGGAATCCTATAATAGAGCCTACTGGCAATTTAATTGCAAAACTCCGTGCAATTGTTGCATCTGAAGAAGAACAAAGTGACAGGAAAAACGCCATTAACATCATAACTACAATAGATATGTATAAATTAGTATCTTTGTGTATCAATAACGTATTTGAAATAAATACTTGATAAGATGATGAAATAAATGCTCCTATCATTAGGAATTTCCCCACATTAAAAAACTCCATCTGAGAGTGACGTATGAATAATGCTATTTTATCAGACAACGTAGTGATATTCTCAATCCCCTCAAAACAACCACAGCTACAAAGATTATTATCAATACTGCTCAATAAAAACTCGCCTCTCGGTTTCCATACAGAAAATACTATACCAACTAATACAGCTATTATGACCCCCATACAAACTCTAGCAAGTACGATTCTAATGTTTCCATTAAAAGCAACATAAGTAGATAAGATTACCACTGGGTTAACAATAGGGGCAACTAATAAAAACACTATTGCAGAAGAAATAGGCACTCCCTTTTTCACAATACTTCTGAAAATAGGTATAGAAGCACAATCACATACAGGTAAACAGAACCCCGCTATTATCGAAAATAAAAAGCCTGTACTAATTCTTTTAGGATACTTTCTTTCTAACCATTCCTTTGATATGAAAACTTGAATTAGCGATGACAGTATTACACCTATCATTAAAAAAGGTAACCCCTGAAGCAATATCCCTAAAAATATATTTATCGTAGTATCAACCTGAATAAACATCGTATTAAATAACATTCTAAATACATAATAGAATACAATAAATAACAATATGCAACTACATAATCCATTTATGGGATGAAATTTTTTTTTATACAAAAGCTTATCAATCTTTTTAATAGACTTTAAAGGATAAATTTTTACACCTTTATTGATACTATGAATGATTCTTTTAAAGCTAGTGAACCCTTTATTTATATTTCTCGCCATAACTATATCACTATTTGCAATCTGCTCTATTAGCGGACTACCTACTTTTCCTATTATAACTTCGAACTTTCCAATATCCACTATATTAATTACCTTCTGTATCTTGCACAAATCGCATAAAAACTCATCTTTTGGGTTGCTTTTGGATGGTACATATAAAAACATCGATTGAAGAATTGAAAAAGACGTAACCCCATTCCATTCTATCCATATCTCATCTATATCGTTATCAAGCAAGTATTCCTTTATTTGCCTAACTACACAATTTTTATCTTTATCAAGTTCTTTTTTGGAAAAATAAAGAACATCATGATTTGGGTGCTTATCTGCAATCCCTACTTCACCTGACTCAAATTGTATTATACATAATCGTTTCTGTAACATCTTTTGCCTGTTAAAAAACTGATTCAAAAATGTTGTCTTTCCTGAATACAAAAACCCTGTGATGATGTATACAGGAATATAACTTGCTCTCATATCCTCTCATTAAATAAATCTTTCAATTTTTGGCGGTCTAAGTTCTCCCCAATTATAGATAAAAAATTTTCTTTAACCGCGGATTCTTCTATTTTTACTTCTCCAGGCAAGTATTGAAGATTTACAAAGTGATCTTTCTCTTTTAAGATTCCTTTTGCTCTTAAAACAGTTCCATAATTAAATTTTTCTATTTCATTTATCTTTTCTATGATTTCTTCGCACTTTACATTATTCTCAAAATATATGGTTATTGTATCAAATACATCATTTGCATTGTGACTATGACTGCAACTACAACATTCATTCGCTCCGTGATCGCGACAATCATTATTCTCAACAGAATTACAATCCTCATATAAATTACATTTCTGTATATCTTCTTGAATATCTATAAAGTCATTGAACTCTGCACTAGTAAGGAAATCATCAAATTGTATATCGTCCCACGAATTTGTGAAAATGCCTGCCTTAGTGTTTATTTTATTAATAATACTCAGAGCAGATTGGCTCTTTTTATTATTTTCTTCATACCTACTAAATATGATAATATCTGCATTTTTTACCTGATCCTCAAAAAAATCCCCGAAATTCTCCAAATATATCTCACATCTATTGGCATCTACAACAGTTATTTTTTTTGCTATTTTAATCGATTCACAAATTGAAGGATCTTTACATGCATCTATAACATCGGACAGCTTACTTACACCAGAAGGTTCTATTATTATTTTATCTGGTTTATACTGATCTATAATCTCATGTAGAGATTTTACGAAATCACCTGAAAGAGTACAACAAATACAACCTGAATTCAGTTCTTTAACCAGAAAACCATTGTCTTTCAAAAGTGCTGCATCCATGCTAACTTCTCCAAAATCATTTTCAATTAATGCTATGTTTTGATCCTTAAACGATTCTCTTAATAGTTTTTGTATTAATGTGGTCTTTCCTGAACCCAAAAAACCCGATATAACATAAACTTCTCTATTCATTTTTTTCTCCTTATTTTATACAATCCATTTTCTCTAAAATTAACGTAACAACTTAAAGAAAACTCTTTTGAATAATAAAATAAAGGTAAATATTATTACACCTATTAAAACAATTGTTCCGCCCGGTTTTAATCTTAAATAATAAGATATGAATAAGCCTATAATTGTAAAAACAACCGCAAAAATTATTGAATACAATACAGTTTGCCTATAATTTTTTGCAAATTGCATTACACAAGCTACGGGTATAACCATCATAGAGGATACAATTAAAGCTCCGACCGTACGAGCTGCAATAGACACAGTAATAGCCGTTAATATTGTAAAAATAAAATTAGTTATATTTACTGGAACTCCTGCTAATCTTGCAGATCGTTCGTCAAATGTTATAAAAAATAATTCTTTATACAAAATAATAAAGGTAATTAAAACTACACAACTTACGATAATTACCATATACATTTCAAAATCACTAATAGCTACTATACTCCCAAAAAGGAAGCTATTAAAATTAGCCGAGTTTTTAGTAAAGCTGGATAGTATACCAGCTAGTCCTACGCCAGCTGACATTATAATAGCTATAGATATTTCAGAGTATTGAGGAATTTTTTTACGAATAAACTCAATCCCCAATGCGGCAATAATACAAAATACTATAGCACCTAAAATGGGGTTTATTCCCAATATCAAGCCTGCCGCTACTCCTGCTAATGAAGTATGCGATAATGCATCACCCATCATGGATAGTCTTTTCAATACAATTATAACCCCAATACACGGAATGATCATGGCTAGTAAAATCCCAACTATAAAGGCCCTTTGCATAAATACATATTCAAATATCTCCATAAATTTCTACCTCTCTATTGATGGAAAATAATTGTCGCCAATAGGCTCATCCTAATTATTTACCTCTTTTAAAACGCCATCTTCAAGTAACATTGTCTTTGTAACAAAATTATATGTTCGCTTTATGTCATGTGTTATCATAATGATTGTCATACGATTATTTTTATTAAGCTCTGATAATAGCTCATAAAATGAATAAGAACTTTTTTCATCTACCCCAGTGGTTGGCTCATCTAAAATCATTACCTCTGGATTTGACACTAAAGCTCTTGCAAGTAAAACCTTTTGCCTTTGCCCACCGGACATACTACCTATTAAACTTTTAGAATATCCCTGCATACCAACCATCTCTAACGAATTTTTAGTTTTTTGATTATGTTCTTCCTTAGCGAAACGAAATAAACCTATTTGTGAATAAAGATTGGCACGGACAACTTCTTCAGCAGAAGCTGGGAAAAAACGCTGATAGGATAATCCGCTCTGTGATATATATCCTATTTTTGTCCATTGATTAAAATTTTTTATATTTTGTCCTAGAAGTTTGATTTCGCCCTCTGTTGGTGAAAGCTCTCCCAACAATAATTTAATTAATGTACTCTTTCCAGCACCATTAGAACCAATTATCGAAACGAAATCTCCTTTTGATACATCAAAATTTATATCTGAAAGAACTTGTTCTTCTCTATATGAAAACTTTAGATTTTTAACACTTATAATATTCATTTATATCACCACTTCACTACTGTAATGCTAATTTTAGTGATTCCAAGTTTTTACGCATTACAGAAAAATAATCTTCATCACTTGAGGTTTCCTTTGCACTGAGTCCTTCTATTGGATTTAACACATCTGTCTTTGCACCAGTTGCATCAGCAATGGTTTTTGCCACTTTTGGACTCACCAATTCTTCAAAGAAAATCACCTTTACCTTGTTTTTCTTTACGAATTTGATAATCTCAGACATTCTAGCTGGATCCGGCTCTGAATCAGGAGACATTCCTTCGATTCCTACTTGGTTTAATCCATAAGCTTCGCATAGGTAACCAAATGCCTCATGAGAAACAACAATGTCTTTGTTTGAAAGCGGAGTTAATACCTCTTTATATTCTTTATCTAATTTATCTAATTCTTTAGCGTATTTAGCATAATTATTTTCGTAGAATTCTTTATTAGTAGGATCCACTTGAACAAATGTATCCTTTATATCTTTCATTTCCTGTTTTGCATTTTTAGGATCCATCCAAACATGTGGATCAGAAATACTATTTTCATTATATTCATTAGCGCTGCTGTGATTTTCATCCTCTTTATCATGAGAGTGACCTTTAGTTAATTTTATATTCTTTGATGCTTCAAGCTTAACGAGATCTTCATTTTGTGTGCTTTTTAAAATGTCCTCAACCCAATGCTCCATACCCGCTCCATTATATATAAATAAATCTGCTTTTTCTAAATTAGTTATGTCTTTAGCAGTAGGCTCCCAATCATGGGGTTCGACCCCTGATGGAACCATATTTATAATTGTTGCTTTATTTCCAGCAATTTTTTGAGCGAAGTCATACATAGGGTATATACTAGTCAAAACATTAAGCTCTTCTCCCTTAGAATCTAATTGTTCAATTTCTTTATTGCAACCCGTTAACAAACTAAATAACACAATTGTAATCATAGTTAGAAAACAATTTCTTTTAAGTTTTTTCATAATAACCCTCCATAATATTGTATTTAAGCTTATGTATGAGTTAATTATTTAACCTAACTTTTAACGTAATCAGCGTATGTGTTGCCTTATATGAATTCGCATAAAATAGTAGATTTAAATATGCACCGATAACTAGAAATACTCCTGTTATCGGCATTATACCAGTACTTAATTGTCTTAGAGCATTTTCTACTTCTTGTATATGTACGCAAATCTGACATGTATCTCCAACACAATTGTGATTTGTTTCTTCAAATATGTAAAAAGATGAAAGGAGGTAAATAACAATAAAAGTAATACACATCGTAAGTGCAAGTGAATTTCTAATTTTAATATTATTTTTCATTGTAATTAACCTCCTTCCTCATAATTTTTATTTTATATTTTCTTATTAGAACATTTATCGCATTTACCATAAAACATTGTCTTTAATGAATTTAGATTAAATCCATGATTTTTTAGTAAATGCTTCTGTATATTATTTAATTCGTCACACTGAAAATGGATTAGGCCTCCACATTCATCGCATTTAAAATGAAAGTGCTCCTCTAATTGATCTTCTTCATCCACATATTGATAACATGCACCTGATACGCCATCGATTACATATTTTCTAACCGCACCATCATTTACAAGTTTATCTAAATATCTATATACAGTTGACATACCTATTTTCATATCATTTTCTAAGAAATAATCTGTAATTTGATTTATTGTTACATGTTTACCATCAAGTGATTTTATGTAAGACAGGATAGATTCCTTTTGCTTCGTTTTATAATTTGTAGATTTCTTCACTTATATAACCCCTCCAATTTGAAAACCATTTTCAATTTACCATATTAAATTTTTGATGTCAAGCAAATTGACAATCATTTTCAAATTTAAATCTAAATTAAATATATAAGATTTAGTCATTTCATAAGAATATAAAAAAACTCTAAAGTAACTTTAGTTACTTTAGAGTCTATAATATTTTTATTTCTATAAAAGATTTTCTTTAACAAAAGCAAGTCTCTTCAAGCAAATTTCCTTGCCAAGTACCTCTACGACTTTTGGTAAATCTGGACCGTGCATTTGACCTGTAAATATTATTCTAGATCCCATAAATAAGTTTTTACCTTTTATTCCATGCTCTTTTTGGACTTCTTTAAGCATAGCTTTTACACCATCTTCTATAAGCTCGTCAGTGTTTGATATCTTCTCTTCAAGAGCTCCAAGTAAAGTTGGAATGTGCTCAAGTGCTAAGAATTCTTTACACTCATCAGTCTCAAGCTCAACTTTATCACCAAAGAATATACCTGCGTGATCTGTTATTTCCTTCATATATTGTAATTTTTCCTTAACGGCAGATACCATTCCTTTTAAGAAATCGTATCTATTCTTAGCTTCTTCCTCAGTAATAAATCCACCTTCAATTAAAAAAGGTATTGCTAATTCTGTTAAACGGTTGTCATCGCCATCTTTAATGTAGTGTTGATCAACCCAGTTTAGTTTTTCTGTATCAAATACTCCACCGCTTTTAGATACTCTATCTATAGAAAAAGCTTCCTCTAATTCCTTCATAGTAAATAGCTCTTGGTTATCTTCTGGAGACCAACCAACTAGTGCAACATAGTTAACTAGTCCTTCTGGTAAATATCCTTTTTTCTTGAAATCCTCTACGGCTACATCGCCTTGTCTCTTACTTAATTTTTTCTTTTCAGTGTTTAATATATTTGGAAGGTGCACAAATACTGGTGCTTCCCATCCAAAAGCTTCATACAGATACACGTGCTTTGGAGTAGATGAAACCCACTCTTCACCTCTTATTATATGAGTTATCTTCATAAGATAATCGTCAACTACAACTGCGAAATGGTATGTTGGGAAACCATCAGTTTTTATAAGAACTTGATCATCTAGATCATTTGTATTAAATTCAGTTTCTCCTCTTACTAAATCAGTAAACTTAATCACATGATTTTCAGGAAGTCTAAGCCTAATTACATGCGGTTCACCTGCTGCTAATCTCTTCTCTACCTCTTCTTTAGAAAGATCTCTACAGTGGCCATCGTATCTTGGAGTATCTCCCGCTTCTTTTTGTTTTTCTCTTACATCATCAAGTCTTTCCTTAGTACAGAAACAGTAGTAAGCCTTACCAGAGTCTAATAATTCTTTGATGTATTCTTTGTATATATCAAGTCTTTCTGATTGAATATAAGGTCCGAATTCACCTTTTTGAACTATATTACCTTTTTCATCTAAATCTACACCTTCATTATGTTCAATTCCAGCCCATTTCATGGCATTTAGCATGTTTTCTATAGCTCCGTCAACAAGTCTACTCTGATCTGTATCTTCTACCCTTAAAATATATTCTCCGCCCATTTTTTTAGCAAATAAATAGTTATAAAGAGCTGTTCTTAAACTACCTATATGTACAAATCCTGTTGGACTTGGTGCAAATCTAACTCTAACGCCCATCTTTAGTACCTCCTGATTAATTTATTCAATATATTTATATTATTAAAATACACTGCTGTTTTGCAAGTGTAATTTTTTATCTGTGGAAAACTCTTAATAACTCCTTATTTCTTATATAAACTTATCCACAATTACAAGTATATCCACATGGATATGTTGATTATACATTTTAAGATAATCGAGTTATAAATTCCTATACTATTATATCAGATTCTATTGATTAAAATATAGCTAACATCAAAAATAGCTCTAGTTAATCCAGATTTTAATCTAATTCCAACTACCAGCCTCATTTATAACATGTAGGTTTTCCCATCCCATTGCTGCTGCATATATGTAAGTTTCACTCGCTCTCCCTCCAGTTCCAAAGTGTAATGAAACTTTCAAAAATAAAAAAATCTTCCATCTCTATAAACGTGCTATAGAGACGAAAGATTTTTCGCAGTACCTCTCTTAGAGGACTTCAATACTTTGCTATCTTATTATCCTAATTTAACTTCGTTTTTAACGAACTCAGCTTTTACTTTTTCAATTATTTCAGAGATTTCTACAAGTTCTTTATCAGCTGCATCTCTAAGTTTGTACTCCACTTTTCCATCCTTAGCATCTTTTCCAACGGTTATTCTTATAGGTATTCCAAGAAGTTCTGAGTCTTTAAACTTAACTCCTACTCTTTCATCTCTATCGTCTAGAAGAACTTCGACACCCATAGCTTCAAGTTTATTTTGTATATTTTCAGCTATTTGACTATTCTCCTCATTCTTCATATCTACTTGAACTATACTCACATGGTATGGAGCTATTGAAAGTGGCCATATTATTCCATTTTCGTCATTGTGTTGCTCTATTACTGCTGCTGCAGTTCTCTCAACACCTATTCCATAACATCCCATAAGTATTGGCTTAGATTTTCCATCTTTATTTATAAAATTAGCGTTCATTGCTTCTGAATACTTTGTTCCAAGTTGGAATATGTGTCCTACTTCTACCCCTCTAGCTATTTCTAATGGGCTACTACATTCTAAACACTTATCTCCTTCTTGAACATTTCTAAAGTCACCTACAACACCTTCATAATCTCTTCCGTAGTTTGCATTCTCTATATGGTACTCAGTTTTGTTAGCACCGATTATCATATTATTTTGATCTGCTACTTCTTTATCTATAAATACATAATCAGCTTTTATATTTATTGGTCCTGCGAATCCTACATCTGCACTTGTAACCTCTTTTACTACTTCATCAGTTGCAAGGGCAAACTCTATAACTCCACCAATAGCATTTTCAACTTTTACCTCGTTTACATCTCTATCTCCTCTTACTACAACAGCTACTGTTTTTCCATCAGCTGTATATACAAGAGTTTTAGCTAATTTCTTAGGAGAAACTTTAAATAAATCTTCTAATTCTTTGATTGTACCTACTCCTGGAGTATGAACTTCTTTTAATTCTTTTAAATCTTCTTTTTCTAATGTATCATTTACTGATTCTGCTCTTTCTACGTTTGCTGCATAATCACATTTGCTACAGAATACTACTTCATCTTCTCCAACATCTGACTTAACCATAAATTCCGCTGATACTGAACCACCTATAGCACCTGAATCCGCCATAACTGGGCTATTATCAAGTCCACATCTTCTAAATATATTTACATAAGCATCAAACATATCTTGGTATGATTTAGCCATTCCATCATGGTCAACATCAAAACTATAAGCGTCCTTCATAGTGAAAGTTTTAGTTCTCATAACACCAAATCTAGGTCTTCTTTCGTCTCTGTACTTAGTTTGTATTTGGTATAAATTCATTGGCAACTGCTTATAAGAAGTTATTTCTTGTCTTACTATATCAGTGAAAGCCTCTTCATGAGTAGGTCCTAGGCAGTAGTCTCTAGATGTTCTATCTTTAAGTCTAAACATTTCCTCTCCCATAGCTTCCCATCTTCCAGATTCTTGCCATAATTCTGCTGGTATTATTGCTGAACAAAGTATTTCTTGAGCTCCCTTTGCGTTCATTTCTTCTCTAATTATCTGAGCTACCTTGTTGAAAACTCTAAGTCCTATAGGAAGTTGATTGTAAACTCCTGAAGACATTTTTTTGATCATTCCAGATCTAATCATCAACTGATGACTTCTAATTTCTGCATCTGCTGGAACTTCTTTTAACGTTGGTAAAAACATTTTAGACATTTTCATTGTATTGACCTCCTAATTTTTATTTAATTAAATTATTTATTACATGATTAGTTTTAAATCTGTTTCTTGTGAGTTTAAGCATTTTGAATATAAAAAAAACCCATCATCTCTATAAATATAGAGACGAAAGGTTATAATTTCCGCGGTACCACTCTAGTTAGCTAACTTAGCCCACTTTTTGGAATATAACGGTTCCTACCGTAAAGTTTTACTTTAAGCTAGAAGTCAGGTTCGAAGTTTTCCTCTTAGAAACTTTCAGCATTCGTTTCCTCTCTGTGAAGATTTCACCATCTACTATTACTTCATAATTGCATTAATATTTTGATTAATATTTAACTTATATCATATAATATATTAATTATTGCCAGATGTCAATAATAATAAACAAATACTTTGAGAAGAAATTCCATCCTCTGATCCAGTAAATCCAAGCTTTTCTTCTGTTGTCGCTTTTATGTTTATATTATCTATCTCTGTTTCAAGTGTTTTTGCTATTACTTCTCTCATCTGATCTATGTAAGGAGCCAGCTTTGGTCTTTGAGCTATAATCGTACTGTCAATATTTCCTATTTTATAGCCTTTAGATTTAACTAACTCGAATACATGAGATAATAGTTTTACACTATCTGCGCCTTTGTATTTTTCATCCGTATCAGGGAAATGCTTCCCTATATCACCTAGCGCCAGTGCCCCTAATATAGAGTCTGTTATCGCATGTGTAATAACATCAGCATCAGAGTGGCCTAGCAATCCCTTTTCATGAGGAATTTCAACTCCTCCTAAGATAAGTTTTCTACCTTCTACTAGCCTGTGCACGTCGTATCCTAAACCTACTCTCATATTATCTCCTCCTAATTAACTTTTTATTTATATTTATCAATATTTTTTAATTTAAATTCTCCAAACTACATACCTGTATACTTGAAATTTATTTAAAGTAGTTTTCTAACCCATTATTTATAATATAGGAACCTTTTGGAACTTGTGTTGCAATTAGGAACATATTTAAAAAATCAACACAAGAGCCCATTGAATTAAGTAAACATAAAAATAGTGTAAATAAATTTAGATATCCCAATACATTTAGAAAAAAAGGTAAAATAACTGATAACAGCATAAATGGCATAACACTAATTATTAAAAATCTATTTTTCTTGATTTTTTCTGTGGTATAAACGAATCCAAATAATCCATTTAAACCCCAATAAGTTTTATCAGAGTTTAAAATATTTGGTATAAATGCTGCATGAATAAATTCATGTAATAGCATAAATAAAACCATTGCGACAATATACAACAGAATCGTTAAATTTATTGTAAATGTAACGTCGAATTTGTGACTATTATTTAAAACTTCTCTTATAGGAGCGTATAGATAAAATGCTATAACAATAGATATAATACCATTTATAATCATAAATGGTATTGATAGAAAAGTCGCTGAGACTAAACTAGAAGGCTCTTTTAATTTTGTCCATCCATCTGATATGAGAATTTTTCTTAAATTTTCATCTGCATTGGGTATTGTTTTTGTATATATCATAATTCACGCTCCAAATATAAATAAACAAATAGTTGTAATGCAAATTACAACTATTTGTTATCTATTAAATATCCTGTATTATTTGATTTGCTGTCTTTAAATCTTCTGGGTTCGTTATCTTAATATTTTTTTGAGATCCCATGACCATGCTGACTTTTTGCCCGATTCTTTCTACAAGCATTGAATCATCAGTTCCGTAAAATCCAGACTCGTACGCATCTTCATATGCTTTTTTTATAGTGTCGTACTCAAAAACCTGTGGAGTCTGTGCAGCCCACAGTAAACTTCTATCTGGAGTACTTTCAATTTCCCCATTTTTCACTATTTTTATGGTGTCACTTACTGGAACTCCTACTACTACAGCTTTTTTAATTTTCGCTTCTTCTATAGATTCCGCAATAATTTTATCGTCTACAAATGGTCTAGCTCCATCGTGGATTAAAACTATGTCGCATTTTTCATCTAGTTTTTTTAGACCATTGTATATGGAATCCTGTCTCTCTTTTCCACCGTATGCTATCTTTACGCCTTTGAAATTATACTTATTTATAATATTGTCTAAAAAGTATTCCTCTTCCTCGGGCTTAATACATACAACTATTTCATCTATGTCTTTATTAATGTAAAAAACTTGAATGGTATGCGCAATTACTTCCTTCTCGCCTAGTTTTATAAACTGTTTATTTATTCCAATATTCATTCTTTTTCCGTTTCCGGCAGCTACTACTACTACACTATTCAAGTTTGTCACCTCATATCTATATATATATCTATCTTAAGTTATTCTTAATTAAACATTATTCTAAGTTAAGTTTATTATCTAAAATATAACTTGTTCCGAAGAAAAATGCAAGTACTTGAGCAAGTGTCCATCCCAATACTGATAACATGCCTGGATTGTTATATAAGTGATTGTACACTGGTGTATCTGTATACATATACATGCTGTTGTTAATTCCTGGTATAAACTCTCCTAAAACACTTTGTAAAATCGATAGTACTACCATTATTGCAATAAATGCTGTGAATGCAACTAACTTTCTATGTTTATTAAATGCAGGTAATTGACCCAATGAAAGTACGAAATATATTAA
Organism: Clostridioides mangenotii TR; assembly: GCF_000498755.1. GTDB lineage: Bacteria > Bacillota > Clostridia > Peptostreptococcales > Peptostreptococcaceae > Metaclostridioides > Metaclostridioides mangenotii_A. The sequence goes on from NZ_AXUS01000015.1 coordinate 70,240, forward strand.
AACTATAAAAGATGCAAATCCTAATATCATTGTAAACATCAATATTAGCAAGTCTAACATATTTTCAAAGTTAAATAACCACTTGAAAAGTTCTCCGAAAGCTTGTGGCATAAATCTAATAACTTCAAATCCACCTGTACTAACCATTATTATAAATAATACAATCATTGCTACTATAAAACTCAGAGCACCGTATATGCAAGAAGATAGGCACTTAGATATTATTAGTTTTTTACTACTTACTGGAAGTGTAAACATTAAATAACCTTCATCTTCTAATAAGTTCTTACTAAATCTTTGTATTATAACCATTATTGTTAAGACAATAAGTGAAATGAACAATCCACCCATGACAAATCCTGATATTCCTTGTGCAAGTAAAGAAGTAGTTTTGCCAGACACCGCTGCTATAATAGAAACAACTATTAGCGCTAAATAAAGCGGTAAAAATGTTCTTGCACTAGCTTTAAGTTCATATTTTAATAATTTTCCTAACATTTGAATTCCTCCCTAAACAATGCATCTATAGATTTTCCTTTTTCCTCTTTGATCTCTTCTACATTCCCTTGTAGAACTATATCTCCATAAGATAAGAATATAATTTCATCACATATATTTTCAATTTCACTTATTAAGTGAGTCGCTATAAGAAGTGTACTGTCTTCATTGTAGTTTTGAAGTATTGTTTTAAGTATATACGATCTTGCTGCAGGGTCAACTCCACCTATTGGCTCATCAAGTATATACAATTCAGCTTTTCTAGACATTACTAGTATTAACTGTACCTTTTCTTTTGTACCCTTTGACATTGTTTTTAATTTTTCTTCAGTATCTATATTTAAATCCTTTAACATTTTTATTGCTTTATCTATGTCAAAATCACTGTAAAAATCAGAGAAAAATTTTATTATATCTTTTACTTTCATCCAATCATTTAAATAAGTTCTTTCTGGCAAATAAGAAACTATTGATCTTGTCTCTATTGAAGGTTTCATACCCTCTATCAAGATTTCACCACTGTCCGGATGTAATAAACCGTTAAGAATTTTTATCATTGTACTTTTACCACTACCATTTGGTCCTAGAAGTCCAACTATCTTTCCTCTTGGTATATTTAAATTAATATTTTTTAAAGCTTCTTTTTTACCATAATTTTTTTGTAAATTTTTAAATTCAGCTACGTATCCTTTATCGACCCTAATACTGTTCATTTAGTTCTCCCCTTTCAAACTCTCAATAATTATTTCTATCATCTGATCTTCATTGTAACCTAGTCTATTTAATATCTCTTTTAATTTTTTTATTTCAATTTTTGCTATATTCTTTTTCATTTCATCTATCTTAGTTTTATCTTCAGTTACAAATCTACCCTTAGTCCTTTGACTGTAAACAAGACCTTCTCTTTCAAGTTCTGAAAGAGCCCTCTGCATAGTATTTGGATTTACCTCAGCATCTTCTGCCATTGTCCTAACTGACTCCAGTCTTGAACCTATCTGTAATTCACCAGAAATTATTTTAAACTTTAAGTATTCAATCAATTGAATATATATAGGCTTATTATTATCAAATTGTAATTCCACTTAGAGCACCTCCTCTGTATTTTTATGTATCACTGTATTAAATTAATCACTGTATTAATCTGTTAATACAATAATACAATGCCTATTATATTCTGTCAACTATTTTTTTAAAAATCTTTATAAAATAAAAATCCCTGAAAATGATCCAGGGATTTAGCTTTTATCTTTTTAGTTTTTTGGCTTTGCAAATATCATCCTACCTGCTGGTGTTTGAAGTACAGATGTAACTAAAACTTTTATAGTCTCGTTCATATGTCTCCTTCCACCATCTACTACAATCATAGTTCCGTCGTCAAGATATGCAATACCCTGCTGAGCTTCCTTACCATCTTTAACAACTTGAACAACCATATCCTCTCCAGGAATTACTACTGGCTTTATAGCATTGGCAAGTTCATTTATATTTAAGACATCTACTCCTTGGAACTGAGCTACTTTATTTAAATTGTAATCGTTAGTAACTACTTTACCATTTAAAACCTGAGCTAGCTTCAGTAATTTACTATCGACTTCAGCAATATCTTCAAAGTCCCTCTCGCTTATCTCAACATCTATATTCAGTTCTTGTTGTATTATGTTTAGTATATCGAGGCCTCTTCTTCCCCTGACCCTCTTTAAGTCATCAGATGAATCGGCAATATGTCTAAGTTCTTCTAAAACAAATGAAGGGATTATTAATGTTCCCTCAACAAAACCTGTTTTACATATATCTGCTATTCTACCGTCAATTATTACACTTGTATCTAATACCTTTGGTGGTATTGGTTTAATTTTTTCTTTTTTTGATTCCTTGTCCTTATCTTTAGGTGATCCTGAAAGTCTAGATAACTTATTTATATTAAATAAGTCATTTTTACTTTTAAGCACAATCTTCATTCCTACATATCCTAAACATAGATAAAGCAGTAAGGATATAACTCCCCCGACTACTGGTATCTTGTCAAAAATACCACTAATTAGGTAAGCAACTACAAATCCGCCAATTATACCTATCGATGCTAGCAAAATATCTACTTGTGGATATTTAGAAAGCTCTTTATCTAAAATCTTTGCGACATCTTTTGTTTTTTTAGATGCCCAAGGCTCAATTAGATAACCTAAGATAGCAATTACAATACCAAATATAATAGCAGCTATGAATCCATATAGTTCTCCACCAAAAGTCAATATGTCAAAAGACTTTGCCAGAGTTGAGTAAGAAGTAAAACCAATTATAAGTCCAATTAAACTAAATACTAGTCTTATGGCTTTCCTTATCAAATTTTCACCCCCCTTGTATTTTAATATTATAGACTAAAGTATACACTATTTACAACATAAATAAGGAAAATTCACCTAAAATTCACTATATCTTCTTATCTAAAAGCACTAGCTGTTGCATTTTAATAAGCTCATTTTTAATGTGTTTAGCCCTTATTTCTCCAACCCCATCAACATCACAAAGCGCATCTAATGATGCATTTAAAACACTCTGAAACTCCTCAAAATATAGCACTAAGTTATCGACAATTGAATTTGGCAATCTATGAATTTTACTCATAATCCTATATCCTTTTGAATTAATTTGCATATCCATATTTTCAGCTGTATCTTTGTATCCAAGAAGTTTTGCTATTTTAGTCAAATCTATTATATCTTCTGAAGAAAGTTTTTTAATATTAGTTTTAAAACCCGAAATATCATCATTAGAAATATTGTAGTCTTTAAATACTTGTTCTAAATCTAAATATGTTGTTCCCATAAGTTCTTCTAGCTGCATACTTACAAGAGTTCCTTCATCTCCAAGTTCTATAACATATTTTTCTATAATATTTGTAACTCTCATTACCAATTCAATTTTTTGCATAACCAATGCTACATCGTAAACAGTAACTAAATTGTTGAATTCTAGTGTATTTAAATTTGCGATAACTTGATCCAAAACGGATTTATACTTCTCTAAAGTTTGTATCGCCTGATTTACTTTAGTAAATATCTTAGATATATCTTCTATTTCATACTTGTGATTTCCTCTATAAATTGTTATAACACTTCTTTTTTGTGAAACACTTATTACAATTGCATCAGTTTGCTTTGCAACCCTCTCAGCTGTTCTATGCCTTGTACCCGTTTCAGATGAAGGTATCGAGTTATCTGGAACTAACTGGACATTTGCGCAAAGTATCTTTTTTAAATTTCCACTTAAAATTATAGCTCCGTCCATTTTTGCAAGTTCGTATAGATAAGCCGATGAATAGTCGGCGTTTATTGTAAAACCTCCGTTGACTAAACTCATAACCTCATCTTTTTTTGAAAGTGCAATTAAAGCACCTGTTTTTGCTTTTAGAACATTGTTTAGACCTCTTCTGAGAGGAGTTCCTGGAGATATCATTTTTAAAGCTTCTAACATATCTTTATTGTTCAAAATATCATCCATATATATAACTAGCCTCCTAACACTATATTTATAGCTTGCCTTAAATTCTCTGCTGGCAAGATTTTTATTCCTTTCGTGTCCTTTACTAAGTCGTAATTGGTCTTCGGAATTACAATTTGTTTAAATCCAAGCTTTTTACATTCTGCTATTCTTTTCTCAATAAAACTTACGGCTCTAATTTCTCCAGTAAGTCCCACCTCACCTGTAACAGCTATATTTTCGTCTACAGCTATATTTTTAAAGCTAGATGCTACAGCAATTGCTATCCCTAAATCTATAGAAGGTTCGTTTATTTTGATTCCTCCTACAATATTTAAGTATACATCTTGATTTTGAATTTGAAGACCAACCCTCTTTTCAAGTACTGCAAGAAGCATTGCAACCCTATTATAGTCTACTCCCGTAGCAGTTCTCTTAGGTATACCAAAACTAGTTGGTGATACAAGCGCCTGAAGCTCTATAAGCATAGGTCTTGTTCCCTCTACTGTAGAAATTATTACAGATCCCGAAACGTCTTTTGGCTTTTCTGAAATAAGCACTTTTGAAGGATTTTCAAGTTCTTCTAGACCAGTGTCTCTCATTTCAAAAACTCCTAGTTCATTGGTAGATCCAAATCTATTTTTTACGGCTCTAACTAGTCTGTAAGTATTGTACCTTTCACCTTCGAAGTATAAAACAGTATCCACCATATGTTCCAGTAATTTAGGTCCAGCTAATGAGCCTTCTTTTGTTACGTGACCAACTAAAAAAGTAGATATTCCCATTTTTTTAGCTATTTTCATAAACTTAGAAGTTCCTTCTCTTATCTGGCTTACTGTACCAGGAGCAGACGCTATATCAGGACTGTAAACAGTTTGAATAGAGTCGAGTATTATCATCTCAGGATCTATTTTATCTAGTTGAGCCTCAATTAGATTTAAATTGTTCTCTGCAAATATATACAAGTTGTTTGAGTTTATTCCAAGTCTTTGAGCTCTCATCTTTATTTGAGATTCGGATTCCTCTCCTGTAATGTACAGAACTCTTTTTCCAGACTCTGCAACATTGCTAGAAACTTGAATAAGCAAAGTGGATTTCCCTATTCCAGGATCTCCTCCAACAAGTACCAAAGATCCCTTTACAACTCCACCTCCGAGAACTCTATCCAACTCATTTATACTAGTGCTAAATCTCTCTTCATTTTTTGATTCAATAGTGTTTATTGACATTGGCTTAGAGCTAGATTTATCCACTATGAATGTCTCTTTTTTTGCGCTTTTATCATCTATTTCCTCTACAAATGTATTCCATTTTGTACATTCAGGGCACTTTCCTAGCCATTTAGCTACTTCATAACCACAGTTTTGACATACATATTTTGTTTTAATCTTTGCCATTATTATCTTCCCCTATTTTTTGAATATTAGTTATATATTTTAATATTTTCCATTAATTTATTTTATTTCAGTTTAAACTAATCTTGTATATTAATATTAACATATGTTCGATTGTTATGTTGGATTTATAATATATAAAAGCTTTTATTTGCTTATCTTAGTTATCCATTCTTTTTTTATTTCCCACAGAGTTCCCACCCTTGCATCACTTAATATTATGCTATCGTCAAATAACCTTTCCCAGCTTTTTACTATTTTATTTTTTATATTTGGATAGAAATTGCTCATATATGCTTTTGTATCATCTATTCCATATGATTTGAGAAATTTTGCATGATTTTCTTCGTCCTCTTTGTCTTTTGCAATATACATATAGTTTACTATATAGCCCCATTTATCCAAATCCATTGTGATAAGAAGATTCTCATCTACTTCAATTTCAAGAAGCACATTTCCTTCGCTATTTGGAATTTTAGATTCTTCTGTAACGCTTACCCAGATTGGAAATACAACGTCATCTGGAACAGGTACAATTTCTTTTGCCATATTTCTAAACCAGTTATAAGAGTTAAAATACAAATTAGAGTGATCTTCCATCTTATTTTCTATATATTCTTTTTTTACTATGTATCTGCCATTATCATTTAAGTCTTTAAGTATATCTTTATGCTGCTTTGTCCAAACCTTAACCTTTTTCGACATAAACTGCACTCCTTTAAATGTATAAATTTATTAGATCCGTCCTTTAATTATACCATTACTTACTATGTACTCATTTTTATTATTACCTTATTGTTATAACCTTTTATTAAAATAGTTTTTTGAATTATGGATATTAAAATTAAAATAAAAAAGCTACTCCAAAGCTAAATAAATACCTTTGGAATAACCTTTAAATATAAATAGTATAAATTATCTAATTCATAGTAAATACAATTTTATCGTTTTCTACGTCCGCAACTACTTTACTTCCTTTTTTAACATCACCTTTTAAAATAGCTTCAGATAACTCGTCTTCAAGGGCCTTCTGAATTGCTCTTTTAAGCGGTCTTGCTCCGTACTCAAGATCAGTACCTTCTTTTGAAATCAAATCTACAGCTTCACTACTAATATCCAAGTCTATATCCATATCTTTAAGTCTGTTTATCACTTCTTTGGCCATTAGTTTTACTATCTTGCCTATATCTTCTTTTGATAATGAGTGGAATACAACTATATCGTCAATTCTGTTTAAAAACTCTGGTCTAAATTTGTTTTTAAGCTCACCCATTATGTTTTCTTTCATTTTTTCATATTTATTTTTAGCCTCATTTTCTGCTTTTCCTGTAGAGAACCCCATAACTTTCTCTTTTCGTATAGTAGATGCTCCTACATTTGATGTCATTATTATTATTGTATTTTTAAAGTCAACTGTTCTTCCTTTTGAATCTGTAAGTCTTCCGTCGTCAAGTATTTGAAGTAGTATATTAAACACATCTGGATGCGCTTTTTCTATCTCGTCAAATAGTATTACTGAATAAGGAGATCTTCTCACTTTTTCTGTTAATTGACCACCTTCATCATGACCTACATATCCTGGAGGTGAACCTATCATTCTAGATACTGCATGTTTTTCCATATACTCAGACATATCTATCCTTATGATTTGGTTTTCGTCACCAAATTGAACTTCTGCAAGTGCCTTAGATAATTCAGTTTTACCTACACCAGTTGGCCCTAGGAACAGAAATGAACCTATTGGTCTGTTTGGATCTTTAAGACCTGCTCTCGATCTTCTTATAGCTCTAGAGATAGATTCCACAGCTTGCTCTTGACCTATTACTCTATTGTGAAGTTTTTCTTCCAGATTCAGAAGTTTGTCTGCTTCTTCCTCTACTATTGTATTTACTGGTATACCAGTCCACAATCCAACTACATCTGCTATCACTTCGCTGTTCACCAAATCAGCATTTTTAGAAGATTTATTCCAATTTTCCCTAACTTCTTTTAGTTTATTTTTAAGGTAACTTTGTTTATCTCTTATCTTAGCCGCATTTTCAAAGTCTTGGCATCTTACTGCCTCTTCTTTTTCTTTATCTATACTCTCAATTTCTGATTCTATCTCTTTGATTTCAGAAGGTGGAGTATTTTCTTTTAATCTAACCCTTGAAGCAGCTTCGTCGATTAAGTCTATTGCTTTATCCGGTAAATATCTATCGGTAATATATCTAACTGATAGCTCTACTGCTGATTTTATAGCTTCATCAGTTATCTTTACTTTATGATGAGCTTCATATTTATCTCTAAGACCTTCTAGTATTTTAACAGCATCTTCTTTTGTAGGCTCATTGACCATTACCGGTTGGAATCTTCTTTCAAGAGCTGCATCTTTTTCTACATGTTTTCTGTATTCATCTATTGTAGTAGCTCCTATAATTTGCATTTCACCTCTTGCAAGGGCTGGCTTTAGTATATTTGAAGCATCTATAGATCCTTCACCTGTAGTTCCTGCGCCGATTATAGTGTGCATTTCATCTATAAACAGAATTATATTTCCATTTTCGATAACTTCATCTACTACATCTTTGACTCTCTCTTCAAATTCACCTCTGTACTTTGCACCAGCTAAAAGCGATCCCATATCAAGAGTGTAGATTGTTTTGTTTTTCAATGTATCAGGTACATTTCCATTTGAAATATCTGTTGCTAACCCCTCTATTATCGCAGTTTTACCTACACCAGGATCCCCTATAAGTACAGGATTATTTTTAGTTCTTCTACTTAAAATTTGTATGATTCTCTCAATTTCTTTAGATCTTCCGATTACAGGATCCACTTTGTTTTGTTTTGCGTATTGAGTTAAATTTTTTCCGTATTTTTCAAGTGTTTTAGCTCCCTTTTCACTATTGTTTGACGTGTAACTATTATTTTCACCTTCGCTTTTACTTCCCATTCCCATCATATCAACTGTAGCTTGAGCTAATGTTCTGTCATTCACTCCAGCTGCATGGAGAATTCTATTTGCAATTCCTTCACCTTCTTGAATTACAGCTAAAAGAATGTGCTCTGTACCAATATAATTTGTCTGTAGTTTATTTGAAAACATTCCAGATAACTCTAGTATTTGCTTGCTTCTAGGGCTAAAAGGTACATCTTCTGTGATAGGATCTCCTTGCCCTTCAATTTCTACAATTCTGCTCTCTAAGTACTCTTCTGTAATACCTGCCTCTTTAAGTACTTTAGCAGCCACTCCTTCACCTTCTTCTAAAAGACCGAATAAAAGATGTTCACTTCCCACTATGTTGTGCCCTAGTCTCTTAGAAAATTCCATTGCTAAATCTATTGCTTTTTTTGCTCTTTGCGTAAACTTATTGAAGTTCATAATTTGCACCTCCAACTTTTAATTTTTTTAGCGTTTCTCTAATATATTTTGCTCTATTTATGTCTCTATTTTTTATCTCTGCATTTTCAAACATAGTGCTTTGATGCGCTGGTTGAATATTTATCATAAGTTTATCTAAGTCGTCTAGTTTTATATTTTCTATATATCCCATCTCAACTCCTACCTTAACTACAGATAAATATCCCATGGCTTCCGATGTGTCGATTATTCTAGCTCCTTCAAGTAGCCCTAAAGCTCTAAATATCTTATCTTCAAGTTTTATACCCCAGGTTTTCTTGATCATCTCTCTCGCTTGGAGTTCTTTAGATACTATATCGGTCGCCATACCTTTTATATTTTCTATAGTATTTTTTTCAGTTCTTCCCAGTGTAAGTTGGTTTGAAATTTGATAAATATTTCCTAAAGCTTCTGTTCTCTCTCCGTATATCCCTCTAACTGCAACACCTATTTGAGAGGATACCTTATATACATCGTTTATATATCTCAATTGAGTAAGTGCAGGTAAGTGAATCATCACCGATGCCTCATTCCTGTACCAGTATTTGTAGGGCAAGAAGTTAAATACCCCAATTTCACATCAAATGCGTATTCTAACGTCTCTTCAAGGAAATCGTCTATTTTATTTGCTATTTCGTAAGCTTTTTCTAATTCTAAACCATCACACATTGTCTGTATTCTAATATGGTCTTCTTCGTTGATCATTATACTGACTGTCTCATCTTTTTTTACCAAAACAGCACCATTTACATTACTTGCTAAATCCGGACTTATAAGATGATTTTCAACCATACATATTTTTTTCAGTTGGCTTAAATCAGCCATTTTGTAGAAATCATATTCTCTTTCTAGTCCGCTATTATCTTTGAAGAGGGCTTCCTTAACTTTATCAATGACTTCTGAAGACTTATCTTCATCAAGTCTATTTGGAAATGGAAAGTCCGCTAGATTTCTAGCAAGTCTCACTCTAGATTTTATAACTATTTTATTTTCCACAACCTATCTCCCTCCTAATCTATTGAATCCTCCAAAGTTTTAATTTTATCTCTTAATTTTGCAGCTTCTTCGTAATCCTCAGATTTTACTGCTCTATCCAATTCTTCTTTAATTTTTTTTACTTCATTTTTTACACTTATACTGTGATAAGATTTTTTAGGCGCTTTACCAACATGATCTAAATGACCGTGAATATTTTGAAGCATAGGATTTATCTGACTGCTAAATGCTTCGTAGCAATCACTACATCCAAATCTACCAGTATTCTTAAAGTCGCTGTAAGTGCTATTGCATGTTGGGCATATAAGCTTGCTTTCAGCTTCTTTTTCAGGTTGAAATCCTAATTTTGATATTACATCCATCATAGAAAATGGCATATTAAAATCAAAATCAACATTTGTGTACTCTTTTGCACACTCACTGCATAAGTATTTTTCTAATTTCTCACCATTTATATTTTCATTGTAGTAAACTGATGCTTTATTTTTATTACATTCTTGACATAACATAATTATCACTCTCCCGTGTTAATTAAAAGTATTATTAAATTTTTTAATATGCTTGCCCTCACTTTTTCCTTCATATCGCAAATTGGAATAATCAGTGATTTTTCATCAATCGAGGACAGTATTATCTTTGACTCTCTTTCGGTAATTAATTCAGTATCTTTTAAGTTTTCTACAATATCTTTAGCTCTTTTAAAAGATATCTGGTTTCCTATCTTTTCATTGAGAAGGTCTTTTATATAGTCCTTTTTGTTTTGCTGTATTTTTGCAATCTGAACATATCCTCCTCCACCTTGCTTGCTCTCTACAAAATACCCTCTATCTAAGGTAAACCTTGTTGTAAGAACATAATTTATCTGAGATGGGACACAAGAAAACAAACTCGCAAGCTCGTTCCTTTGAATCTGAATTGAATTACTTTCCTTCATTAATTCCTTTATAAAATTCTCTATTATATCAGTCATTGTCGCCACTTTTATCACCACTTACTTTCTTTTGACTATCTTTGACTACTATTTTACACCTTTTTGATTTTTTGTAAAGTGTCTAATAAATAATTTTTAATATTTTTATAAATTATTTTATAACATTATTATTTATAGCAGTTTTATGCACTTTGTAATATACTTTTTACCACAAAAAGACAGAGTTTAATCGATACTCTGCCTTTTTGTTATTTTATTTAATATGTTTTTAAGTTTAATATGAAATTATACTAATTATTTATTATCTATTGATATACTTACCTGAGAAAGTCTTTCTGATATCTTTACTGCTGTATCATATTTGATTTTTACCTTTATATATTTGAATATAAAGGTTTTTTATCATCGTTTAATAAAAAGTTGATTCACTATTAAAGTGGAATCAACTTTTTATATTTTTCTTTATTTATTATTATATAAATATCCACAGCTATTATGAAAGGGCTTTTTCTTTCTTAAGATTTCCAGATTCCTCAATTATTTTCTCTGATAAGTGTTGTGGAACCTCTCCATAACTCTCTAATTCCATTTCAAATACCCCTCGACCTTGAGTCAAAGATCTCAAATCTATTGCATACTTAAATGTCTCGGCCTGTGGCGCAAGAGCAAATATAATTTGTTTGCCTTTTCCGTCTGGCTCCATTCCAAGAATCTTACCTCTTCTCTTATTTATATCTCCCATTACATCACCCATATAGTCGTCTGGAACTGTTATCTTGAGCTTCATAATTGGCTCAAGCAGTATTGGGTCTGCTTCTTCCATTCCCTTTTTAAAAGCTACACTAGCAGCCATTTTAAATGCCATCTCAGATGAATCAACATCGTGATACGATCCATCGTAAAGAACCGCTTTTATATTAGTAACAGGGAATCCCCCTAATATACCTTTTGACATTGAATCTTTTAATCCTTTTTCTACTGCTGGAACATATTGTCTTGGAACCGAGCCTCCAAATAGTTCCTCGGAAAAATCAAAATCATCTATAGATCTTGAGAATCTTATCTTAACATCGCCGTATTGTCCATGGCCTCCAGATTGCTTCTTATACTTACCTTGAACATCCGCACTTCCTTTTACAGTCTCCTTATATGGAACTTTTAGATCGGTCAATGATACATCTACTCCAAATTTATCCTTCATTCTATTTTTGATAGTCTTTATATGTAGCTCCCCTTGACCGCCAAGTAGTGACTGTCTGGTATCCACATTTCGGAACCAATGAAGTGTTGGGTCCTCTTCAACAAGTTTATTTAAAATTGTTCCTACCTTATCTTCGTCGCCTTTATTTTTAGTTTCAACGGCGTAATATATCTGTGGTTTCGGAAAACCAATACCCTCTCGTAAGTCTGCATTTTTATCTGTAGACAGTGAATCACCTGTTTTTAATGAATCAACCTTAGTAACTACTACAATATCTCCGCCTTTAGCTTTTTTTATATTTACAAGCTCACCATTTTTTAAAGTATAAAGTCCTGCTAATCTTTCTTTATTTTTTTTGTTCAAGTTATAGAACTCTGTATCTTTAGTTATCTCTCCGTCTACAATTTTTATATAAGACATCTTTCCTACAAAAGGATCCATTAAAGTTTTGAATACAAAACCGTTAAATCCTTTTTTATTTTCTTTAACTCTAGGGGCCAAGAAGTTTGTAATCGTATCTAAAATTTCTTTTGTACCTATATTGTTTATAGTCGATCCACATATTACAGGAATTATATCTCCTCTTTGAATACCTATTATAATTCCTCTCTGGATCTCTTCTTTGGTAAGCTCTTCTCCGCTAAAGTACTTGTCTAGTATTTCATCATCAGTCTCTGCTATTAACTCCATAAGTGCTTCTCTAACACTTACTGCTTGCTCTTTGAAATCGCCTTCTAAATCATCTACATTTTCAAATACATTGTAAAGCTTAACAAACTCTTTATCCTTGTATATAGGACTTATCATAGGTACTATCTTATTGTTGTACTTATCTCTAAGCATTGCTATTGCATCTTTATATCTAGCTTTTTCATTATCTATTTTATTAATAAACATTATTTTAGGCATATTTTCAGTTAACTCTAGCGATTTTTCTGTACCAACTTGAATTGGCGAAGTTGCATCAATTACTATCACTGACGCATCACTAGCACTAAGAGCTGAAATCACATCTCCATTAAAGTCAAAATACCCTGGTGTGTCCAATAAATTAAATTTATAGTCGTTGTATTCAATAGGTTTTAACGACATGTGGTAAGTCATGTTTGCTTTATCTGTCAGTTTTGGGATTTTATTTGTATTTGCTGTGTAAGCTATTGTTTCTATAAGATTAGTCTTACCGCATCCACTGTGTCCAAGTACTGCTACATTTCTCAACTTGTTGCTCTCATAGACTTTCATATAAGCACCCACCTTTAATTATGTATTTTGTTTTTATTTCCTAAGAAATACCTTCTAATATTTTATTAATAATTTTTGAAAATAGTACAGATATCAATAAAGTATTTCTATATACACCCCTCAAACCCCTTCTATATTTTGAATATTCTATCATACTTATAAATTTGAGAAATAAAAAATGACAATAATGGACGACATTGTTACTATTTTTGATTATTAAAATGCCATAGTTCCTACTGAAAAGGATTTTAACACATTACTATCTTTTACCATTTAATTCTTTACTACATAAATATATTTTGAATCTTTATTTGTATAAAAATGCTATACAATTTTGCATTTGTCTCATTTCTATCCATTCCAAATAGTCTTGTTACATTTGAAACTTATCTTTCTTAATTTTTTTTTAGATTTCTCTAATTTCATATCGTTTTTATTTGTATTGCAATCCTTTTTAATAATATAAGACGCATTATTAGGTTATTTTATTAGTTTGTTATAATTAAGCATCTTATATTACGATAAAAAGAGAGTTAATATTTAAATTAACTCTCTACTTTTGTTATATAAAATTATATTTTATTCTGAAATTTCGCTTGTCATCATTAATAACTGTTTATCTACAACCATGTCATTTTGAGCAACTTTGATAGACTTAATTACTCCAGCAGCTTTAGCAACTATATTTGTTTCCATTTTCATAGCTTCTATAACAATCAACGGTTGATTTGCAGTTACAGTATCCCCTTCTTTTACAAGTATCTTTACAACCTTACCAGGTATGCTTGCTCCAACTTGATGAGGATCACTCATATCAGCTTTTTCGATATTTGCGACTTGACCAGTGTAATTAGTGTCTTTGATCTCAACTTCTCTAAACATTCCGTTAAGCTCAAATCCGATAGTTCTCATTCCATCTTCTTTAACTTCACCAATTTCAACTAATCTTATTGTTAAAACTTTTCCTTCTTCTATCTCAACTTCACATTCTTCATTTTTGTTTAGTCCATAGAAGAATACATCACTTTCAAGTTTTGATATATCATTGTACTCTTCAAGATGACCTAAATAGTCTTCATAAACTTTTGGATACAGAGCGTAGCTCAATATATTTCTGATGTTAGCTTCCATTTTGTATTTGTCTTCTAAGTGTTCTTTTATCTTACCGAAGTCTTCATCTGGAAGTAAAGATCCTGGTCTCTCAGTTATAGCTTTTTCACCTTTCAGAACAACTTCTGATAAGTCTTTTGGTATTCCACCTTCAGGTTGACCTATCATACCTTTACAGAAATCAACAACCGAATCAGGGAATGATAAATTCTTTCCTTCTTCTATTATATTTTCTTGTGTAAGCTTGTTCTTAGTCATAAATATAGCTAAGTCTCCAACTACTTTTGAAGATGGTGTAACTTTTATTATATCTCCAACTACTTGGTTTGCTACTTTGTAGTTAGCTTTTACTTCATCAAATCTATTTACTAGACCTAAACTATCTGCCTGTGGCTTAAGGTTAGTGTACTGTCCACCTGGTATTTCGTAGTTATATATTTCTGCATATGAAGTAGTTAAATCACTTTCAAATTTTCCATATACTTTTCTTAAATCTTTGTAGTACATGCTCAGCTCATCATATCCGTATAAGTCGATATTAGTGTCTCTTTCTGTATTTCTAAGAGCCTCAACAATAGCGTTTAATGATGGTTGACTTGTTATACCTGCAACAGATTCTAATGCAGCATCTACTATATCAACACCCGCTTCAGAAGCCATTAAACATGTAGCAACACCATTTCCACTTGTATCGTGTGTGTGTAGGTGTATTGGAGTCTTAACATTTTTCTTAAGCTCTTTAATTAGCATATACGCAGAGTATGGTTTTAAAAGGCCTGACATGTCTTTTATTGCTATTATATCAGCTCCAAGACTTTCAAGCTCTTGTGCCATTCTTACATAGTACTCCATATTGTACTTAGTCTTAGTTTTATCTAGTACATCACCAGTATAGCATATTGCCGCTTCAGCAATTTTTCCCGTTTCAAGAGCTGTCTCTAAAGATGGTTTTATATTCTCTATCCAGTTTAATGAGTCAAATATTCTAAACACATCTATACCTTGTTTAGCTGATTCTTTAGTAAACTCTGCTATTAGATTGTCTGGGTAGTTTTTGTAACCTACACCGTTTGATGCTCTAAGTAACATTTGGAACATTATGCTCGGTATTTCTTCTCTTAATTTTTGAAGTCTTCTCCATGGTGACTCTTTAAGGAATCTATAAGCAACATCATAAGTCGCTCCACCCCACATCTCTAGTGAAAATAAATCTTTCATGTATTTCTCAGTTGCAGGCGCTGCTTGAAGTAAATCGTAAGTTCTAAGTCTTGTAGCAAGAAGCGACTGATGAGCATCTCTCATAGTTGTGTCAGTTAAAAGAATCTTTTTATCATTTTTAATCTTTTCTAAGTATTTCTCTTTTCCTAATTTGTAGAATAAATCTCTACTTCCCTCTGTTTGGATCGCGGGTACTTCTAATCTTGGCTCGTGTAGTGCATCAAAGAATGGTTTTTCTTTACATGCGTTGTCATTGACTACAACATCACCTATAAATTGAAGTAATTTAGTACCTCTATCTTTGCTCTCTCTTATATCGAATAATTCTGGGTTCTCGTCTATAAATTTAGTACTGCACTGACCATGTAGGAACTTATCGTTGTTTAGTACATTTATTAAGAATCCAATATTCGTTTTAACACCTCTAACTCTAAATTCTCTTATAGATCTTAAAGTCTTACTAACAGCTCCCTTAAAAGTTCTATCCCATGATATAGTCTTTACTAGCAAACTGTCATAGTGAGGGCTTATATTAGATCCTGTAAACCCATTCCCACCATCTAGTCTTATACCAAAACCTGATCCTGTTCTATAAACTTGAATTTTTCCTGTATCAGGCATAAATTGATTTTTAGGATCTTCAGTAGTTATTCTACATTGTATAGAGTAACCCCTTACTTCAACACTATCCTGTGATTTTATATCTATCTCATCACTGTCTAGAGCATATCCTTGAGCTATTAGTATCTGGCTTTGAACTATATCAATTCCAGTGACCATTTCTGTTACAGTGTGCTCAACTTGAACTCTAGTATTCATCTCTATAAAATAATGCTCTCCACTAGCATCTACTAAGAACTCTAGTGTACCTGCATTTATATATCCAACGTGTTTTGCAAGCTTAACTGCATCATCACATATAGCTTTTCTAATTTTATCATCTAATGAAAATGCTGGAGCGTACTCTATTATCTTTTGATGTCTTCTCTGTACTGAACAGTCTCTCTCATATAGATGAACTACATTTCCATGCTCATCTCCAAGTATCTGTACCTCAATATGCTTAGGATCTGATATATATTTTTCTATAAATATTATATCTTCACCAAAAGCCTTTCTAGATTCACTACAAGCAGTTTCATACTCTAATTCTAAATCTTCCTCACGAGTTACGATTCTTATTCCTCTACCGCCACCGCCGTTAGAAGCTTTTATCATCACAGGGTAACCAATTTTTTTAGCAATTTCTTTTGCTTCATCAGTAGATTTGATAGCTTTATCTACACCAGGTATTGTAGGAACCTCTACCTCATGTGCGATCTTCTTAGAGTTTATTTTATCTCCCATCATATGCATAATATCTGATGATGGTCCTATAAATGTAATTCCCTCTTCTTCACATCTACGTGCAAACTCAGCATTTTCAGCTAAAAACCCATATCCAGGATGTATAGCATCTACTTTCTTTCTCTTTGCTAAATCTATTATTCCATCAATATCTAAATAAGCATCTATAGGACCTTTATCTTCTCCTATAAGATACGATTCATCAGCTTTTGTTCTAAATAAACCATATTTATCTTCTTTACTATATATTCCAACACTTTTTATACCTAATTCAGAGCAAGCTCTAAATACTCTGATAGCAATTTCGCCTCTATTTGCAACTAACACTTTGTTAAACTTTTTAAGCATATGGCATTCTTCTCCTTTTAAAAATATATAATATAAAGAGTATAGACTAAATTACTTTATTTTTGAATACTTTTTCGCAAGTTCCTTAATTAATAAGACAAATACGTATAAAGAAGTAATTTTCCATATGTAATATTCGATTTTACCAATCATTTTTTAAGGGTTCTTTTTACGAAAAATTACAGTTTATACTAAATATGAATTATTTTATATATAAATTTCTTCTTTTTAATCCACTTGTGATAGCAATCTTTTTAAAACATCTGTAAGCTTGATTAAACCTAAGTCTGTATGCGATATTGCAACCACTATTTTAATGCAATTTTCTGATAAATCGAATTTGTACGATCTATATTTCATTATTGTGTATTTAGGCATTAATTTTTCTATACTTAAAACAAGATTTTCACTTAAATTCATATAAACCTCGAACTTTTCCTCTTCATCCATACCTTTTACTTCATCCTTAATAAACTTTCCTTCTTTATCTAAAATTTTGTCTAATTCATCTATATCAACTTTGAGTTTGTATGCAAGAACATCTTCTCTTTTAGATGCTTTAGATAAATCTGTTTCTACTTCAAATACACTGTTTTCTTTTATACTAGACTTTAACTCTTCACTGTCCACTATATCCATCCCTATAATAATATACAAAGTCGCTTCCTCCTAAAAATATCTCTATTTTTTTTAATATATTTTTTATTGCCGTGCTGATTTAATTTATTTAATCTCTATGATGTTTTTCCGCTTTTAATAATATTGAATAAAACAAAATCCTCTAGCAAATATTCACTAGAGGATGAAATGGTGGGATTAACAGGGCTCGAACCTGTGACCCCCTGCTTGTAAGGCAGGTGCTCTCCCAGCTGAGCTATAATCCCTTACAAAGTAGTCTCTTATATAAACTTATATGGTGCGCCCAAAGGGACTCGAACCCCTAACCTTCTGATTCGTAGTCAGACACTCTATCCAGTTGAGCTATGGGCGCAATATTGGAGGCGACACCCAGATTCGAACTGAGGATCAAGGAGTTGCAGTCCACTGCCTTACCACTTGGCTATGTCGCCGCCTTATAAAATTACAATTAATCTGGTGATCTATCCGAGGATCGAACTCGGGACACCCTGATTAAGAGTCAGGTGCTCTACCAGCTGAGCTAATAGACCTTATTTTGGGGTGGATAATGAGATTCGAACTCACGGCCTCCAAAGCCACAATCTGGCGCTCTAACCAACTGAGCTATACCCACCACTATTGGTCGAGGTGAAGGGACTCGAACCCCCGGCCCCATGGTCCCAAACCATGTGCGCTACCAAACTGCGCTACACCTCGAAAATAACTTAAATGTGGTGGACCATCAGGGACTCGAACCCCAGACCTACCGGTTATGAGCCGGGCGCTCTAACCAACTGAGCTAATGGTCCACATTTATTGGTAGCGGTAACAGGAGTCGAACCTGTGACCTTTCGGGTATGAACCGAACGCTCTAGCCAACTAAGCTATACCGCCACACTGGTGCCCAAAGGCGGAATCGAACCACCGACACGGGGATTTTCAATCCCCTGCTCTACCGACTGAGCTATTTGGGCTCTGGCGGAGAGGGTGGGATTCGAACCCACGGTGCCGTTAAGCATCACTGGTTTTCAAGACCAGCTCCTTAAACCACTCGGACACCTCTCCGTATTTAACTGGCAGGGGATGCAGGACTCGAACCTACGCATGCAGCAGTCAAAGTGCTGTGCCTTACCGACTTGGCGAATCCCCTATTTATTTAAATGGTGAGCGCACAGGGATTCGAACCCCGGACACACGCCTTAGAAGGGCGTTGCTCTATCCAGCTGAGCTATGCACCCACATTGTGATATGGAGCGGGAAACGAGATTCGAACTCGCGACATCGACCTTGGCAAGGTCGCGCTCTACCACTGAACTATTCCCGCGAAATAAATAAAATGGTGCGGATGAAGGGAGTCGAACCCCCACGCCAAAGGCGCTAGATCCTAAGTCTAGTGCGTCTGCCAATTCCGCCACATCCGCATCTTATTTATTCTGGTGGAGGATGGTGGATTCGAACCACCGAAAGCGAAGCTAACAGATTTACAGTCTGCCCCCTTTGGCCAACTCGGGAAATCCTCCATGTTTTTGTGGAGCTGGTGATAGGAATCGAACCTACAACCTGCTGATTACAAGTCAGCTGCTCTACCGTTGAGCCACACCAGCACAAAAATTTAAAATGCTATTTATATTATTTAGTTAATAAAATTAGTTTGGCGACCTGGAAGGGGTTCGAACCCTCGACCTCCAGCGTGACAGGCTGGCATTCTAACCAACTGAACTACCAGGCCGCAAATGGTGGGATTAACAGGGCTCGAACCTGTGACCCCCTGCTTGTAAGGCAGGTGCTCTCCCAGCTGAGCTAT
>NZ_AXUS01000016.1 GCF_000498755.1 Clostridioides mangenotii TR
TATTGATAATTATATAAGATATAAATAAAAACTAGGGGGGACACAATATGAATACGTTGGAAATAGTTTCTAGATTAGTGTTAGCTTTAGTCCTTGGAGGGCTAATAGGATTAGAAAGAGAGAAGATACATCAGTTTGCAGGATTTAGAACTCATATACTAATTGCCCTAGGGGCATGTATATCTGCAATAGTATCTATTGAGCTTGTAGCTGATTATGCAAGCAGTGATCCTTCTAGAATACCAGGTCAAGTTTTGACAGGGATAGGGTTTTTAGGTGCCGGGGCTATACTAAAGACTAAGGGGGGTGTTAAAGGTCTTACAACTGCCGCAGGAATGTGGGCAACTGCATGTCTAGGGCTGGCTATTGGATGTGGATATTATACTCTATCTATATTGGGTTGGCTTTCTATAGTAATAACGTTATTTTTGCTTAGAGTTGGTTCTGAATTTTTATTTAGAAATGAAAAAAATACTATAAGGATAAAAGTTGAAGATTTAAAAATGCTTTCTATTATATGTAAAAAATTAGAGGAAGGGCAAATTGTTATAAAAAATATCAATGTAGAGTGCTGTAATAGTGATTCATGGGAACTTGTGTTAACTGTGCTTCACGATAGGAGAATAGTTTTAGGACTTATAACTCACGAAATTACAAACCTAGATGGTATAATAGGTATAGAGTATACTGAATAGATTTTAGAATATATAAAAAATAAAGATGGAATATTTTGATCAAAGTGTATAGAATATAAGGTATATCAAATAATAAAAATACAATATAAATACATTACAAATGAGACTGAGGTGTAGAGTTTGAAAAAAGATATTAAGATTGTTACAGATGGATCTTGTGACTTCCCAAAAGAAATATTAAAAAGAGCAAATCCGGACTTAGTAGGGATAAATGTTTCTTTTGGAGACGAATCTTACGTTGGGGGATTAGAGATTGATGATGTCACTTTCTATGAAAAAATGAGGTCAAGTGCTGAATTACCAAAGACTTCTAGCCCTTCACCAGAAAGATTTATAGAACTTTTTAAAAATGAAAATCACGAAGAGCTATTAGTAATAACACTGACTTCTAAACTATCTAGTACTTACAGCAATGCGGTTCTAGCTAAACAATTATACCTAGAAGAACATCCAGAAAAAAGAATAGAAGTAGTAGATAGTAAAAGCGGATCTATAGGAGTTGCACTAATGATTTCAAAGTGTGCAAAACTAATAGAAGAAGGCAAAAGTATGGATGAAATACTCGAAGATATAGAAAAACAGCAAAAGGATATCGTATTCTATGGAGTTTTAGATACTTTAGAAAATGCAGTTAAAGGCGGTCGAGTTAATCCTATTGCAGGAAAAATAATCAGTGTATTAAATTACAAAGTTTTGATTAAAATAGATGAAGGTCTAGTAAAACCTATAGACAAGGCAAGAGGGGAAGTTAACAGCCTTAAAAAGCTGTTTGATTATGTGAAAAATAGTGTCGGAGATGTTACTGGTAAATCTATTACAATCGCACATTCAAACTGCCCAGATAAAGTAACAAAAATAAAGAGGTATATAGAAGATCATTATGATTTTAAAGAGATATTAACCGCAAGTATAGGACCTATAATGGGAACATTTACATCAGAAGGAGCGATACTTGTAGCTGTCTTATAACATTATAAAAGGAGTGTTAGTATTGGGAACAGATAGAAGTAAAATAGATGATAAATTTAAATGGCAACTTGATAAAATGTATTCGAGCAAAGAAGCCATTGAAAAGGACATAAAGACTGTAAAAGAATATATAAATGAAGTTAAAGAGTACAAAGGTAAATTAGGCGAAAATAAAGAAAATTTTTTAAATGCACTTAGCGTTTATGAAAATGCGTCTAAATTAGTTCAGAATTTATACGTTTACACACATATGAAGCAACATGAAGATACGAGAATCAATACGTATCAAGGAGACGCTTCAAGAACAGAAATGTTATCTGCTGAGCTGAGCATGGCAACATCGTATATAGTACCTGAAATACTAGCTATGGATGAAAAGTTGCTAAATGAATTTTTAAAAGATGAAAAAGTTTCTTTCTATAAAAAGTTTGTCGATGATTTGCTTAGAGATAAACCTCATACACTTAGTGAGAGAGAAGAGGAGCTTCTGGCAGCTACATCAGAAATATCATCGGTTCCAGAAAATGTATATGATATGCTTGCATATGCAGACATGGAGTTTCCAGAGATAGAAGACGAAAATGGAGAAAAGGTTAGAATATCTCATTCAAATTACTCTCTATACATTAAGAACAAGGACAAAAGAGTTAGAAAGGATGCTTTTGAGGCAGAGTTCAATACTTATGGAATGTATAAAAACACATTTGCATCGACTCTTTACGGTGCTATAAAATCTGAAATATTTTATGCTAAAGTGAGAAATCACAAGTCGGCGATAGAGGCATCTCTATTTGAAGACGATATAAATGTAGAGGTTTATGACAACTTGATTTCAGCTATAGATGAAAGTTTGCCTACTCTAAATAAATATATTGAATTAAAGAAAAAATTCTTGGGACTAGATGAAATACATATGTATGATCTATACGTTCCACTTACTGAAAAATATGATATAAAGATACCGTACGAAGAAGCTCAAGACATAATTTTAAACGCTTTAGCGCCACTTGGGGAAGACTATCTAAATGTAATTAGAAAGGCCTTTTCAGAGGGTTGGATAGATGTATATGAAAATGAAGGTAAAAAAGGTGGGGCATACTCTTGGGGTAGCTACGGATCTCATCCTTATATACTTATGAGCTATAAAGATGATCTAAACTCACTGTTTACATTGATACATGAGCTTGGTCACTCGGTTCATAGCTATTACTCAAAATCTACACAGCCGTATATATATTCTAGTTATAAGATATTTGTAGCAGAGGTAGCATCTACTTTAAATGAGTTGCTTTTAATCAATTATTTACTAGAAAAATCAGACTCAAAAGAAGAAAAAATATATCTTCTAAACTATTATCTAGAGCAGTTTAGAACTACAGTTTATAGACAAACTATGTTCGCTGAGTTTGAGAAGATAACACACGCTAAGATAGAGGAAGAAGAACCTCTTACAGCAGAGGAATTTACAAATATATACTACGATTTAAACAAGAAGTACTATTCAAAATCAACAGTAGTAGATGAATTAATTGGATTAGAATGGGCTAGGATACCGCATTTTTACTCTAACTTCTACGTGTATAAATACGCTACAGGATTTTCAGCAGCAAGTGCATTAAGTAAACAGATTTTAACTGGAGAAGAAGCTGCAAAAGAAAGATATATAAACTTCTTGAAGAGCGGAGGTTCTGATTTTCCGCTTAATCAGCTAAGAGTTGCTGGAGTGGATATGGAGAAAAAAGAATCAGTAGAAGAAGCGATAAATGTATTTAAAAGTTTAGTAGATGAATTAGAAAAAGAACTGTAAAAATACTAAACATAATTTTAAGGATAAATAAATTTATAAAAATTGAAAAATATAGGAATGGCTGTATTTACTTTTTCTTAACAAGTATGTAATATCGGCTTAACAAAAATTAGTTATTATGTAAATAGAGCTTTATTTATATAATAACTTTTTTTATGGGAGGAAAACATCTATGTTTAAATATAAAAAGGTACTATTTTTATCTGTAGTGCTATTGACAGGAGTTTTATTTGTTGGGTGTAGTAAAGATAATAATAACGGAGATAGACATAAAGTGACGATATCCGGGTCTACATCAGTAGGGGCTGTAATGGAACCTCTAGTAGAAGAGTACAAAATAACTTTGAGCAATGATATTGATTTAGAAGTTCAGCAAATAGGTTCTTCATCTGGAATAAAAAATACTATTGAGGGAACATCTGAGATAGGTATGACATCGAGAGATTTAAAAGGCGATGAGAAAAAAGCGGATTTATCGGAAACAAAGATTGCCCTTGATGCAATTGCCATAATCACAAATGGAGACAACAAAGTAAGTAATTTAACTAAAGAGCAAGTTAAAGATATCTTTACAGGTAAAATCTCTAATTGGAAAGAGTTAGGTGGTCACGACAGCCCTATAGTAGTGGTTTCTAGAGAAGACGGGTCTGGAACGAGAGAAGGATTTGAATCAATAGTAGGATATGGCCCAGAAGAACTTGTTAAAAACGCACTTATAAGCGATGGTTCTGGAAATATCAAGACGACAGTATCAAATAACAAAAATGCAATTGGGTATATCTCACTGGGATATGTGGACAAGTCTGTAAAGAGCGTATCAATTGACGGTGTTGCCCCTAGTAGTGAAAATGTAAAAACACATAAATATGCTATATCTAGACCGTTTCTACTTATATACAAAGATGAAAAGCTTACAGAAGAAGGTCAGAAATTTATAGACTATATACTTGGTGATGAAGGTCAGAAAGTAGTCGAAAAACACGGATTTGTAAGTGTAAAATAGCGTTTAAATATTTTTTTATAAGTTATTTAATAGAGGATTAATTGAAGCTCGATTTGGGTATTCTATATTATAGACTTTGTTAATTTTAGGCTGTTATTTCGAGTGAGATAACGGCCTTGTTTGCGGGAGAAAGACGCTTGAATTATTATAGATAAGTAAACTTGGTCGAAATATTTGCATAAAAACCTATATTATAGTTCGATATTTCAAGAGGCGATATATAAACCTTAACGAACTTTACGGATGCTTAACTTCTCTATAACATCAATTTAACTTTAAAAATATAAAATAAAGATAGATAATACATACAAAAAATAAACTTAAACAAGCAGAGTATTATAGCTTCTTAAATATAGTAGGTGTTTGTAAAGGAGGATATAAATGTTGGCAAAATCAGGAGATGTTAAATTTGATAAAAAAAGCGTAAGTAAATCACCAAACAAGAATAAATTGAAGTATTTGATTGATGAAATCGCTGAACATGTATTTATGATCAGTGCACTCTTAGGTGTAGCGTGCTTATTTATAATAATAGGTTTTGTATTTTATAAAGGGTTAAAGCCATTTATATTTGAACATTACTCGTTTACAGAATTTTTATTTGGAAATGAGTGGGTACCTTCGATAGGTGTTTTCGGAATTGCACCGATGATAGTTGCTTCAATAGTAGGTACTTTAGGAGCTCTTTTTATAGGTGTCCCAATTGGAGTTCTTACTTCAGTGTATATCGCAGAATTAGCACCTAAAAAAGTAGCTAAGATAATTTCACCAGCAATTGAGCTTTTAGCAGGTATACCATCAGTTCTATACGGTATATTTGGAGTTGTGGTAATTGTGCCAGTTATTCAAAGTGTATTCAATGCGCCAAAGGGACAAACTCTATTAGCGGTTATAGTGGTTCTTTCAATTATGGTTTTGCCTACAATTGTATCTGTATCAGAAACGGCTATTAGAGCGGTGCCTAAAGCATATAAAGAAGGTTCACTTGCACTTGGTGCATCTAAGATCGAAACAGTGTTTAAGGTAGTTATACCAGCAGCTAAATCGGGAATTTTATCTGCTATAGTTTTAGGATTAGGAAGAGCTCTGGGAGAGACAATGGCTATAATATTAGTTGCGGGAAATTCAACTATATTGCCAACATCTTTACTAGACAGTGTAAGACCTCTTACTACAAACATCGCCCTTGAAATGGGTTATGCGTATGGAACTCATCAAGACATGTTATTTGCAGCAGGGGTAGTACTATTTGTATTCATATTAATGTTAAATCTTATATTAAATAAAATTTCCAACAAGGTGGTTAAATAGAATGAGAAAGTTTAAAGAAAACTTACTAAAAGCGTTAATATTTTTATCAGTGTTTTTCACAATCGCATGTTTAGTGTCAATAGTTGGTTTTATTTTTATAAAAGGTATATCGAAGTTAGACTTGCAGTTCTTGACTAGTGGGTACTCTTCAAGTGGAGCTGGTGGTATTCTTCCTATGATTATAACAACACTTTACACTGTAGCTGTATCTATTTTAATAGCAACACCTCTAGGCATACTAAGTGCTATATATTTACAAGAGTATGCTAAACAAGGCAAGCTAGTTACATTAGTTAGATTCGCAACAGAGGCACTAGCAGGTATTCCATCTATTATATACGGATTGTTTGGGGGAATATTCTTTGTAGTTACTTTAGGTATCGGATATTCGATACTAGCGGGATCACTGACATTATCTATAATTATACTTCCAGTGATAATTCGTACTACTGAAGAAGCTCTAAAGACAGTACCGCAAGTGTATAAAGAGGGGTCTTTAGCTCTTGGAGCGACAAAATTTCAAACTTTGTACAAAGTTATACTTCCTAGTGCAATACCGGGAATATTATCTGGTATAATATTATCAGTAGGTAGAATAATAGGCGAGTCTGCTGCAGTGCTTTTAACAGCAGGTACGGTAGCAAATATGCCAGGTGGAATTTTTGACAGTGCAAGAACTTTGACAGTTCATTCATATCTGCTTACAAAAGAAAGTGGAGATATATCAGCAGCAACCGGCGTCGGTATAGTTTTAATAGTTCTAGTCTTTGTACTAAACATTTTAACAAAATTTGTAGTTAAAAAGTTCAATAGAGCTAATTATTAAACGAGAGGTGTAACTATGTATTTGGACAACAATATGAAAATTAGTGTTAAAGATTTAAATTTATTTTATGGAGAAAAACAAGCTCTAAAGAATATAAGCATAGACATAAAGGAAAACAAAGTAACTGCTTTGATAGGTCCATCAGGATGCGGAAAGTCTACTTTTTTAAGAACCTTAAATAGAATGAACGATCTTATTGAAAATGTTACAATAGACGGTAAAATAGTGATTGATGGAAAAGATATTTATGAGTCTCAAGATGTTATAGATCTTAGAACAAAGGTTGGTATGGTATTTCAAAAGGCGAATTTGTTTCCTATGAGTATATATGATAATATAGTTTATGGACCTCGTATACAAGGGGTAAAGGACAAAAAAGTATTAGATAAAATAGTTGAAGAGAGTTTAAAAGGAGCGGCTATTTGGGATGATGTAAAAGATAGTTTGAAATCATCAGCTTTAGGTCTATCAGGAGGCCAGCAACAACGTATATGTATAGCTAGAACTATGGCGATGAAACCAAAAGTTATACTAATGGATGAACCGACTTCTGCGTTAGATCCAATTTCTACAGCTAAGGTAGAAGAGCTTATAGCAAGTTTAAAAGGACAGTATACAATAGTTATAGTTACTCATAATATGCAACAAGCAGCACGTATATCTGATGAGACAGCATTTTTCTTAAATGGAGAGATAATAGAATTTAGAGATACTAAAACTATGTTTACTAATCCTACAGATAAACGTACAGAAGATTATATAACAGGTAGATTTGGTTAATAATTTTATATTAAATAATTGGAGTGTTAAGTATGAAAATTAATAGTTTGGATGTAAGCATAGACAATTTAAAAGAGTACATCATCACTATGATGGAAAAATGTGAAGTGGCGATAGATAAGTCGGTTACTTGTATGGTAAATAGAGATATAGAAGGTGCAAAAGAAGTTATTAAAAACGACGATATCATAAATGAATTAAGAGAACAAATAAGAGATAAAAGTATTGAGCTTATAGTTTTAAAGCAGCCTATGGCGAGAGATCTTAGGATTATATACGCATTTGCAAATATAGCGATAGAACTTGAGAGAATAGGTG
The DNA here is from genome assembly GCF_000498755.1 of Clostridioides mangenotii TR. Taxonomy (GTDB): domain Bacteria; phylum Bacillota; class Clostridia; order Peptostreptococcales; family Peptostreptococcaceae; genus Metaclostridioides; species Metaclostridioides mangenotii_A. The sequence continues at coordinate 7,710 of NZ_AXUS01000016.1, forward strand.
ATTATGCAGCAAATATTTCAAAAGAAATGTTGGAAATCGTTAAGGAAGCATATATAAAAGACCTTGTAGATATACCTAAGATGTCTGAGGTATGCGTAGAGATGTTGGCTAAAACGAGACATTCACTAGAAACTCTAGACACAAAGCTTGCTTATAGTATTGGTGATATGGATGATGAAGTAGATCATTTATATACTCTTATTAAAAGAGATTCACTTGGTATAATGCACAGAAAACCTGAGACTATAGATCAAGGGGTTAAACTTTTATTTATAGGTAGATATTTAGAGAGAATCGGCGATCACATAACGAATGTATGCGAACAAATTATATATGCAGTAGATGGAGATATGGTTGAGATAGGTTAATCTTATCTCTTTTTTTAATTATTTTGAAAGTTTAGTATATGTTTCTGGAAAATGAAAAAAATAACGATATGTGTTATACTAATGAAAAGTTATTAAAAAGACATTATTTAAATTAATATCTTTTTGGAGGTTATTGTTTTGAGAATACCAAAATTGGGAATGAGAACTATAAAGACTGGGATAGCTGTATTCTTCTGTATGTTACTTGGGAAATTTGTAGCAGAAAATTTATTTTTTTCAGCAGTTGCATGTATTATTTCGGTTCAAGATACTGTAAAAGGGTCACTTAAATCTGGATTTAATAGAGTTGCGGGGACTATATTGGGCGGTATTATTGGATTTTTATTTGCACTTATAAAGCCGGGAGATCCGTTTTTATGTAGTATTGGTATAATTATTACAATATATATATGTAATCTCTTAAAGGCAAATACTATTGTTGTAGGATGTGTTACATTTTTGGCAATACATCTAGGAGTTGGAACAAGCGACCCAGTATATTATTCTATCCACAGGGTTTTGGATACATCTGTCGGAGTAGTATTTGGTGTCGTAGTAAACTACGTACTTGCCAGACCAAATTATTTTGATAATACATTAGATAAATTTAAGATGATTGAAAATATGACTCTTGAATGGGTTAAGAATAGAATAGTCGATAAAGAAGAAAAGGATGCGTCTGAGATAAAAGAGGTAATTCAAAGATTAGAGAGCATTTACTCAAAGTATTTGGATGAAGTAGACTATAGTCTAAGCCAAGCAAATGTGGATATATTAGAAAAAACTATAAATACATGCAGAGAAATTTACTTCCATATGCAGTCGATATGTTTGCTTGAAGATAAACTGTACTTAAAAGAAGAGACTTATAATTGTTTGAAGGACACTTTTGGCGTAGAAAAACTTGATTGGACTATTGATGAGGAAAAAAGTCCTGTATTCAATTATCACCTTATGAAAATACTGTATGAGATCGAATTTTTAAATAAATTGAACACTTCTATAACTTTAGAGGAAGATTTATAAAATATGTAAATAAATTAGGGTATTTCCGGAAACATTATACTTATATTGAGTATAAATCCAGGAAATACTTTTTTTATTTATTTTTAATATAACAATGATAAATAGAATAAATTGCTCAAAGCCAAGGAGGAAGTTTATGAATAATGTAAAAAACGAAGTAAAAGTACTCGATAAGTATAAGATGTTGATCTTCAATGAGCTGGTAAAGTCAATATGGTACGATAAAACTGATGATATAGATAAGATACCAGATAGAATCTTAAATGAAGATAGCTCTTATGAAGAAAAATTTGATAAACAGACTATAGTAAATCTAATAAGAATAGTAATGGGATTAGAGACGGCTGATGATTCACCTAAAACTGTAAAAGATATACTACAAGAGGCAAAAGATTTGCGAGAAGTTAAGGAACCAATAGTTTCGGTAATAAAAGATGCGTGTAAATACTGCGAAAACAACGGAGAGGATGAATCGTGTTCGGTTAGGGATAAACATATGAGTCACCATGAAGAATCCTCTTGTAGCACATGTGGAGACTGTATATCAGCATGTAGGTTAGGAGCTATATCAGACAAAATCCAATTTGTTCCCATGATTGATCTGCTAAAGGATGATAATAAACTTGTGTATGCTATAGTTGCACCAGCATTTGTAGGACAATTCGGCAAGGAAGCTACTCCGGGAAAATTGAGATCAGCGTTAAAAGAGATGGGGTTTAAGGATATGATAGAGGTATCTCTAGCCGCTGACATGTTGACTGCGAAAGAGGCCTATGAATATCAACACCATATAGAAAATAAAGATAGTGGGTACTTTATAACAAGTTGCTGTTGTCCAATTTGGGTCAGCTTAATACAACATAGTTTTCCAGAGATAATTGAAAATGTATCTCCATCTGTATCGCCGATGGTGGCTTGTGGAAGGGCGATTAAATTTTTAGATCCAGATGCAAAAGTAGTATTCATAGGCCCTTGTATTGCGAAGAAAAAAGAGGCTACTCTAGATGATATTAAAGACGCAGTTGATTACGTTTTAACATTTAAAGAGTTGGAAGAAATTTTTGACGCCCTTGAGATAAAGCCTCAAGAACTAGAGGATGAAGAGAGATCTGAAGCTTCAGCGGCTGGAAGAGTATATGCTAGGACTGGTGGAGTAAGTAAAGCAGTAGAGACATCAGTTAAGAGACTGAATAAAGATATCCCATTTGTAGCTACATCATTTGATGGAGCTAAAAGCTGCAAAGAGGGAATGAAGAAAGTAATTAATAAAGAGCTTGAAGCTACATTTATAGAAGGAATGGGATGTGTCGGAGGATGTGTCGGAGGACCGAAGAGGATTATTAGCGTAGAAGAAGGGACTCAAAATGTAAACGACTACTGTGATGCTACAAATATGGAGACGCCATTTGATAATGTCAATGTACTTCAATTTTTAACGTCACTTGGTATAAAAAGGTTAGAGTCTTTAGGTGAAAAAGAAGAAGAACAAGTCAAAAAGATATTTAGTAGAGACTTTATAAATAAAAAATAGATCAAATAAAGTTATAAACCTTCTGCATTTACAATAGAATATTAAAAAAGGCATTATTTTGAGCAGTTTTAATGTATGTAGTAGAGGGAGATTTGGGGGATGAATTTAAAAAACAAGAAGATGATTATTAGTTTGATTATTGGTCTAGCCGTTTTTATTAGTTTTATTGGTGTAAGAGAAGTCGCTAAGCAAAGCAGTAAAAGTGTACAGACTTCAACAGCAGTTGAGCTTGATAAAAATGAGGTTGACCAAATTTTACAAAAGAAGACCCTGAGTGAGATAATGTACAAAACTTCCCAAGAAAAAAATAAAGGACCTGGAGCTACTCCGAAAAAAGTGGCTTACATAACAATAGATGATGGTCCTAGTAAATATACTAATGAGTTATTGGATATACTAAAAGAAAATGATGTCAAGGCTACATTCTTTCTCATCGATAGAAATATGAAAAGCTATAAAAAAGAAGTCAAAAGGATAGTAGATGAGGGGAATAGTATAGGTTTTCACAGTGTATCACACGATGTAAAAATGCTTTATAAGACACCTCAGGCAACTTTAGATGAATTTGAAACTTGTAAAAATACTATGAAAGAAATAAGTGGTCAAATATCTAATTTAATAAGGTTGCCGTATGGAAGTAAGCCATATATGCCAGAGAGTTCTTATAAAAAACTAGTTGCCAATGGATACTTGATTTGGGACTGGAATTTAGATACACTAGACTGGAAATCCAGTGAGGATCAGATAGTCAGCAATGTACTTTATTATGGCAGAGAGAGGGATGAACTTGTAGTTCTCATACATGAAAAAGAACAGAGCGTAAAAGCTCTAAGCAGTATCATAGAAATATTGAAAGAGAGAGATTACACAATTCTTCCTATAAGTGAAAATGAAATTCCTAAAAACTACTGGAGAGAGAATTTGAAGTAATTTTAAAATTGAGAATAAGGTCTATAAGATAAACTAAAGAGAGTCTATTCAAATATAGATTAATTATGATAACTGATTTAGAAAATTCTGAAAATAATCAAAAAGTAATTGACAAAATGAATAATAGTTGTATAATAGTAATTACATTAAATACTGTGATGAAGAGGAGTAAGTAAAAACTGCTTTAAGAGAGGGAAATTCACCGGCTGAAAGATTTCCTAAGTACAGATTTACTGAAGGTAGCTTCGGAGTTTCTAGACTGAAATAATAGTAGGTTTGGACGGGTTGAACCGTTAAATTCTTTTGAGAGCCAAAGTATATGATATGCTTTGGAATTAAGGTGGTAACGCGAGCTTTTCGTCCTTTGTTGGACTTAAAGCTCTTTTTTATTTGTCGAAAATTAACAAAATAGGAGGTAAAATTTATGAAAGAAATCAATATGGCAAAAACGTACAATCCAAAAGATTTTGAATCAAGACTGTATAAGACATGGATGGATAAAGGATACTTTAAGAGTTCACCAAATCCTGATAAGAAGCCTTTTACAATAGTTATGCCGCCGCCAAATATAACTGGACAGTTACACATGGGGCATGCACTAGACAACACTCTTCAAGATATACTTATCAGATGGAAACGTATGGATGGTTTTGAAGCACTATGGATACCAGGAACAGATCACGCATCTATAGCGACTGAAGTTAAGGTTGTTGAAAGAATCAAAGCAGAAGAGGGAAAAACTAAGTACGAACTTGGTAGAAAAGAGTTTTTAAATAGAGCTTGGGACTGGAGAAATGAATTCGGTAGAAAAATAGTAAATCAACTTGAACAACTTGGAAACTCATGCGACTGGGATAGAGAGAGATTTACAATGGATGAAGGGTGTAACAAATCTGTTACTGAATTCTTCGTAAAACTTTATGAAAAAGGTCAAATATACAGAGGAAATAGAATAATTAACTGGTGTACAGATTGTAAGACTACACTATCTGACGCCGAAGTTGAGTATGAAGATCAAGATGGAAACTTTTATCACATAAAATACCTACTTAAAGATAGCGATGATTTCTTAGAAATAGCGACTACAAGACCAGAAACTATTTTAGGGGACTCTGGTATAGCAGTAAATCCAGAAGATGAAAGATATAAAAAATATATAGGGAAAACAGCAATACTACCGATTGTAGGGCGTGAATTAAAGATTGTAGCTGATGACTATGTTGATTTGGAGTTTGGAACAGGTGTAGTTAAGATGACTCCAGCGCATGATCCTAACGATTTTGAGGTTGGTCAAAGACATGATCTAGAGCAGATAAATGTAATGAATGAAGATGGAACTATGAATGAGCTTTGTGGAAAATACGAAGGCATGGATAGATTTGAATGTAGAAAAGCCATAGTTAAGGATCTTGAAGGTGCTGGATACTTAATTAAAATAAAAGAGCACGACCACAATGTTGGTACATGTTACAGATGTCATACTGTAGTAGAGCCAAGATTATCTGAGCAATGGTTCGTTAAGATGGACGAACTTGCTAAGCCAGCTATAGATATATTAAATAATAAAGATCTTCAACTTGTACCAGACAAGTTTGATAAGACTTATCTACAGTGGCTTGAGAATATAAGAGACTGGTGTATTTCTCGTCAGTTGTGGTGGGGGCATCAAATACCTGCTTACTACTGTCAAGATTGTGGGGAAATAATGGTTGCTAATTCTGCACCTAAAAAATGTAGTAAGTGTGGAAGCGCTAATTTAAAACAAGATGAAGATGTTCTAGATACATGGTTTAGTTCTGCGCTTTGGCCTTTCTCTACTCTTGGATGGCCTGATAAAACAGAAGAATTAGATTACTACTATCCAACAAGTGTACTTGTAACAGGTTACGATATAATTTTCTTCTGGGTAGTAAGAATGGCATTTGCAGGAATGTTCTGTATGAATGAAAAACCATTTGATCACGTACTAGTTCATGGGCTTGTAAGAGACTCTCAAGGTAGAAAAATGAGTAAATCTCTAGGAAATGGTATAGATCCTCTTGATATAATCGGTGAATTCGGTTCAGATGCGCTAAGATATACATTAATAACAGGAAATTCCCCGGGAAATGATATGAGATTCTACATGGAAAGAGTAGAATATGCTAGAAATTTCGCAAATAAGCTATGGAACGCATCTAGATTCGTATTTATGAATATAGAAGGCGATGAATTTAAAAATATAACTAGAGAAGATGTTAAAGACAGTTTAACTCTAGGAGATAAGTGGATAATATCTAGAGCTAATGACTTAGTTAAAGAAGCTACTCAAAATATGGATAAATTCGACTTAGGGATAGCTCTACAAAAAATTTCGGATTTCACATGGTCAGAGTACTGCGATTGGTATATCGAGATAGTAAAACCTAGACTTTATGGTGAAGATATAGAAGCTAAAAAATCAGCTCTTTATACATTAACTTATGTTTTAGAGAAAGTATTAAAAATACTTCATCCATATATGCCATTTATTACAGAAGAAATTTACACTCATATACCTGGTTCGGAAGGATTTATTATAGTAGCAGATTGGCCTAAATATACTGAAGAAGATTGCATGGCAAGAGAAGAAGACATGATGGAAACTATAATGAGTGGAATTAGAAGTATAAGAAATGTTAGATCTGAGATGAATGTTCCACCATCTAAGAAAGCTAAAGTTATTATAGTTCCTAATGATGACTCAAAAGAAGCTTTTGAACTTGGAAAGAACTATTTCACTACTTTGGCTTCTGCTTCAACAGTAGAAATAATAGGAGATAAATCTGGAATACCAGAAGATGCTGTAAGTATTGTTAACGATGGAGGAGAAATATTTATACCACTTGCAGAACTTGTAGATTTCGAAAAAGAAATAGAAAGACTTTCAAAGGAAAAAGATAATATAGAAAAAGAGATAAAGAGAGTAAATGGAAAGCTTTCTAACCAAGGATTTTTAGCTAAAGCACCTCAAAGCTTAGTAGATGAAGAAAAGGCTAAAAAAGATAAGTTTGAGGATATGCTTAAATCTGTAGAAGAAAGACTTATAAATTTAAACGCGAAAACTAATTAATTTTTATTGGGTAAAAAGATAGCTTATAGTTTTAATAGACGTATCAAATTATATTTGGTACGTCTATTTCCTTTTAATATAGTCTTAAAAGAAGTATATTTTCAAGCTTTTGATAAACCAATATATTCATGCTAGTGCAATTTTACATAGTCAGAATATATTGAAATAAGCGCATATAATGAGTGATATAATTGTCAATATATGTTAAAATCTATTTAAATAGAACTTATCATGTTGATTGAAGTATAGTAATTGACAATTGGGGTGATTAATGATGTTAACAGTATTAATTTGCGATGATGAGGCCGTAGCTAGGAAAGTTGTAAGAGATCTGACAGATAGTGTTCTCAAAAGCAGAAAACTTAAATATGAAATCATAGAATTCGCTTCAGGTGAGGAATTAGTAGATAATTATCCCAAAGATGCTGATCTTATATTGTTAGATATTCAAATGAATAAGATGGATGGTATTGTAACTGCAAAAGAAATTAGAAAATTTGATAAAAAAGTCGAAATAATTTTTATGACTGCTTCTGCTGATTACGCAAGGTATGGATACGAAGTAAACGCATATAGATATTTGATGAAATGCCAAAGCTATGAAGAGTTTAAAGATAATTTAAATCCTTGTATTGACATGTTGCTCGAGAAAAAAGACGAGTATTTACTGCTTAATAGTAAAAAAGAGTCAACTAAAATTATTGTAGATGATATTCTGTTTATTGAAACTGATAGAAGAGATGTTGTAATTCATACTGAATATAGAGATTATAGACATAGCATGAGTATGAAACAGATAGAGAAGATGCTAAATCAGAAGAAGTTCTATCGATGTCATACTAGTTATATTGTAAATTTATTAAAAATTGATATAATCGAAAACAATACGATCACACTGGGAGATAATTTAATTCCAATTAGTAAACACAGATTGAAGGATTTGAAGATTAAACTAGCTTCAGCTTTAGGAGCAACATTGTAGAAATATAGCTGTAGTTTAATAGATCCGATTTTTTATTAAGTGTAAAGTTTGATTTATATGTATATGTTTGTATTCTTTATTAAAGCTTTTGTATTTAAAAAATATATTAGAGGGGTAGATAATTTCTTCATACTATTTTTTAGCTGCATTATTAAAGTTTTGATGATTGTAGATCAATAGTAAATATCTTAATGATGGGGTGTCTATTTATATGGATAATAAAGTAAAAGTAGCAATTTTTGATACAGGTATTTATAGGTATCATGACTATTTAAAAGATAATAAGATTACAGGAATAAGTTATGAATGTATCCATAATTATATGTTTGAAACAGATAGCTATGGTGATGAGAATGGACATGGAACCGCATGTGCTTCTATAATAAAGAAAGAGCTTAACAGTGTTGAGTTAATTGCAGTGAAGGTACTAGATAAGTTTGGAAATTCAAATTTAGAGCTTATAGAGGAAGGACTGCGCTTCATATTAGAAAGTGATATAAGAATAGTTCTTATGAATATTTCGGTAAAAGACGGCAAAGATATCAAAAGACTTCATGAAATATGTTGTGAGCTTTATGAAAAGGACAAAATAGTTATATGTCCTACAGATAATACAGCTTATGAAAGTTATCCAGCTATTTTTTCAGGTGTTATAGGTGTAAAAGGGTGTATACTAAATAAAAAAAATATCTTTTGGTACAATGAAAAAGCAAAGATACAGTGCGTTATAGATTCAATCCCAAGGATGGTTTGCAATACAGATAATAACTATACTCTATCTGACTGTTGCAATAGCTATGCAGCTGCAAAGTTAACAGGTAAAGTCGCAAGGCTATTAAACGAAAACCCAATGTTGTCGTTTGAGAGTTTAAATAAAAAGCTTGAAATTCTATCTAAGAAAAATAATTGGACTAGCAGTGATTTAAAAGAGGCTCAGAGGTATCCAGATTTTAAAGTTGATCTATACAAAAATGATAATCAATTATTTTTAACTGTTGTAGATATTATCAAAGAGTTTTTAAATATACCAAAAGTAGATAATTTTATTTATGAGTGTAGTTTGTTCAATAAACATATTGGTTTAAACAGATACAATTGTTATTGTTTATTGAGAAAGTTTGAAGAATATTTTGGCATTGAGTTTGATTTTATGAATATATCGAGACACGATTTATTATCAATATATTCTATTACAGAGCTTGTTGAGACGTATATAAAAGGTTAATAGTTACAGCGGAGGAAATAAAATGAATTATGATGAAGCATTAAAGTATATTTCGAATACTAATAGGTTCGGAATAAAATTAGGTCTAGAAACCATATCTAAGTTATTAGAGTTGCTAGGGAACCCTCAAGAAAATTTAAATATAATTCACGTAGCTGGGACAAATGGAAAGGGATCTGTCTGTTCATTTATATCCAACATACTAATAGATGGAGGTTTCAGTGTAGGTCTTTACACATCTCCTTATTTAGAAAATTTTACTGAAAGAATAAGAGTAGATAAAAAGGAAATATCAAGAGAAGAGGTTACAAGAATAGTACAACTAATAGATGAAAAGATTTCTATTATGTTAAAAGAAGGCTATTCAAATCCTACAGAGTTTGAAATAGTAACAGCTATGGCATTTTATTATTATAATTATTGTAAAGTTGATTATGTAGTACTGGAAGTTGGACTTGGCGGTAGATATGATGCAACTAATGTAATAAGCAGTTCGTTAGTTAGTGTAATAACATCGATAAGCTTAGACCACATTGGAGTTTTAGGTAATTCTGTCCCGAAAATAGCATACGAAAAAGCTGGTATTATCAAAGAAAATGGTTCGGTCATTGTATATGAACAATTAAGAGAAGCTGAAGAAGTAATCAAAGATATTTGTAAACAAAAAAATGCAGAGTTTATAGACGTTGAATTTAGCTCCATAGAAGTTGTTAAAAGTGATGTAAAGTCACAAGTATTTAACTATACCAGCTCTGATTTTAAGTATGAAAATATAGAGATAGCTCTTATTGGAGAGCATCAGATAAGAAATTCAGTTCTTGCTATAAATACAATAGAGTACTTAAATAAAAATCATAAATTTAATATAAGCATAGACAATATAAAAAACGGGCTACTTAAAACGGAGTGGCCAGGTAGAATCGAAGTTATAAAAGAAAAACCTCTATTTATAATAGATGGAGCTCACAATTTAGATGGAGCAAAGTCCTTGGCTAAAGTGTTAGAAAAGAACTTTACGGGTAAAAAATGTATTTTGATTATAGGGATGTTAAAGGATAAAGACGTGGACAGTGTCTTAGAAGTATTAACTCCATATTTTAAAAAGGTAGTCGCTACATATCCTTTAAGTGATAGATCTATGGAACCGGAATTACTAAAAGAAAAGATTTCTAAATATGTAGAAGATGTAGTTGCAATTGAAGATATAAATAGCGCTGTAGAATACGCTATTGGTAAATCAAATGAAGACGATGTAATAATTGCAGCGGGATCATTATATATGATAGGTTCGATTAGAGCAATAATAAAAGAAGAAAATTAATGCCTATAAGTACAGGCAAATTACAGATAAGTAAGATAAATACAAAGTAAAATAAAATCTATATAGCAAAAATAAAAAATCAGTCACTTTTAATATTAAAGTGACTGATTTATTGCTTTTGATAGCTGGTCTGGACATGAAGTTGATTTATCACCACAGTGAATCCCTTCAAGTTTAGTAGCTACATCTTTTGCGTCTTGTCCAATTATTAGGCTCTTTAGCCCTGATAAATTACCACTACATCCGCCAATAAATTCAGCGCTTGTAATTATATTGTTATCATCCACTTCGAAATTCATTTCTCTGCAACATACTCCAGATGGTTTAAAAACTATTTTCATTATTAAGTCTCCAATTCTATGATATTTTTATATATTAATATTAACATGATACCAACTTAACTATATTATTGCAAATTAAATTAATTGATAACATTATTGCCTTTGATATCATATTTATTTAAGTATGTATATATAATTTAGGGGTTGTGAGAGGAGGTTTAACTTGAAAATTTATATTTCTAATTATTTGTCAAAGAGTATAAGTGTAATAGACAGAAAAACACTAGAATTAGAAAGAGAGATTCTCCTTGACGAAAATATTTACCCTCATCATTTTTGCATTGATAAAGATAAAAACTATATCTATGTGCCAAGTCTTTCTGATGGAGTACTTTACGTTTTAGATTTATCGAGTGGGAAAGTTGTAGAGAGTGCATCGATAGGAGGAAGCTTAAATCAAATTTTGCTAAATGATAACGATATATTTATATCCAATGGGGATTCAGACAGCATTTATGTATTAAACAGATCGACACTTGAACCTGTGGCGGTTATAAAAGTTGGTGAGATGCCGCATGGATTTGATTTTAGTGAAAGAGATAAAAAGTTGTATGTTCCATCTAATGACTCCATCTCATGTATAGATATGATAGATAAATATGTAGAAAAAAGTGTAACTTTAAATTATAAACTGTGGCATTTGAGGTTAGATCATTTAAATGGAGATATTTATGTTCCAACACTTGATGGAAAAGTTGTGATATTTGATAAAATTAATCTACAGATTAAAGAAGTTATGGATAATTTCCTATTGCCGGTAGAAGTTAGGTTTAATTATACTAGAGAAAAGATATATATAACAGACTTAGGATATGGATGTGTAAAGATATTTGATTATAAAACTAGAGAACAAATTGACGACATAGGCGTGAACGGAGTTCCTCAAGGTCTTGCAATACCAGAAGATGAGGAGATTCTTTTGGTGTCGGATACGGATAGAAACTGTATTAAGGTGTACGAAACCAATAATCACAATTTGGTAAAGACTATTAAAGTAGGCAAAGAGCCTACAGCTATATTGTGTCTGTAGGCTCTTTTGTATCGCGAACAAGTAAGTCAATTACCTGAGCGTACATGTAAGATGCATTGTTTTTCCAATTGTTACAAATTAGATTTGCCTGTTTCTGAGACGAAACATTTAAATTTAAATCTATTAAATTCGATTGATTCTCTATAACTCTTAGATTTACGATAAATTCGTTTTCACTTTGTTTTACAAAACTCGATTTCACTTGGGTTTCATTTAAAAGACTTTCACCGTTTACATCTATATAATGGTCAACTTTTTCAGTAACGTTTTCAGGTATCCTTGTAGAAAAACACTCAAGAGTCTCTAACCCTTTTTGAGTAAGCGTGTAGTACTCTCTGTCGTTTTTTTTGTGGATCTTTAAAAGTTTTGAATCCATCAGTTGAGATAGCATCTGTTGAAGTGAAAAATAATTTATCATTTCTGTCTCAAGAACAACTTGTGTTATTTGAGAGTTAGTTAAATCAGTGTTAATTTTCCTTAAAATATATAAAACTAAAAGCTTGTGGTATGCTAATTCCTCAGATGAGTTTTCAAACATACTTATCATCCTCCAAAACTATTTTACAATCTACTAATATATTAAACTAAAAAGCAAAAAATTGAAAGTACAATTTAATGATAATTCATAATGTTTAATAAAGATAAAAGTAAAATAGGGTACCTATATAGGTACCCTATTTATATCCCTGGATGTCAGAAATTACTATTTACTTGCAGTTATTTTCCAGCCATTTGTCTTTCGGCCATTTCAACTAATCTCTTAGTCATATATCCACCAACATATCCATTTTCTCTAGCTGTTAAATTACCTTTATCTATACTTTCGTAGTTAGATAAACCTAATTCGTTAGCTATTTCCAATTTCATTTGGTTTAAAGCAGCTTTAGCCTCTGGTACAACTGTTTTGTTGTTTGAACTTGAATTTGTCATAGTAATCATCCTCCTTGGTATTTGATGTCAACAACACTTTTATAAAAGAGATATCAGATTGTAAACGATGTTGTTTGAATGCCTGCTTATAATGTCCAAGAACATACTCTTCACAATTTAGCCTGACAACTTTTTTATCAATGTGATGTTAATAGTAATTTGTCCAAATGAAATACAATATATACTGAGAAAAATATGCAATAATGTCAAAATAATTAAAAAATAAAGTTCATATAACCTATTTATTTAAATCTTAAAATTAATTAAATAGGTTATATGAATTAACAGTAATTTTTTGTGCATTTAAAAAATAAGTTTAAATATACGGTATTTTTAATGGAGGGATAATATGAGATCAAATTATAGAAGGACCAAAGTATTGATAAATAGTGTTGTTTACTTTTGTATGCTTATTGGATTAGTTTTTTCTTTTTCTTATGGTATTAAATACTTTAATGATGTAAATGATAATTCTAAAATGGCGATTTATAGAGTTGATACTGATGAGAAAAAAATTGCCATTACTTTTGATGTTGCATGGGGTACTGATAATATAGATAAAATAATGGATATTTTGGAAAAGCACAATGTAAAAGCAACATTTTTTTTAGTTGGAAGTTGGATAGATGACAATAATGAGTACACAAAAAAAATATCTGCAAACGGTCATGAGTTAGGTAGCCATTCGAATACACATGCAAATATAAAAGAGATTTCAAAAGAAGACATTGAAAATGAATTAGAAACTACTAGAACAAAAATAAAAGAAGTAACTGGTGTAGACACAATGCTTTTTAGACCACCTTATGGAGATACAGATTCTAAGTCTCTAAAAGTATGTGAAGAACTTGGATATAAAGTAGTGAAATGGGATTTGGATTCGACAGACTGGAAGGAAATAGGCGCAAATCATGTAATTGAAAAAGTTGTAAAGGATGTTAGACCTGGATCTATTATACTTTTTCACGCCGATGCTGAAGGAGTAGAAAACTATTTAGATACAATTCTTACTACACTTGAAAAAGATGGATATAAAATGGATAACGTGTCAAATGTTATATATAAAGATAATTACACAGTAGATTCGAATGGCGAACAGAAGCGAAAATAAATAATTAATATTAAGAAGTCTATTTTTAATAATTTTACTGTAGATTGTGTTAAAATTAAAGTATACATCAATCGGGGGAGGGAAAGTTATGTTTTCTATTCCAGAAGTAAAAAAAGTAGATGAAGTAATGGATTTGGAAATCGCTTCTGTAAATACAAGTTTGTCTATTCAAGAGGTTATAAACGAAATGATAAGGACAAATAGAAAAACTTTAGTTGTAATAGATGGCCAGAATGATTTAAAGGGTATTATATCTATGACTGATATACATCATCTAGATAATTCTAAAGAGAGCAAAAGCAAAACAGTAGATCAAGTTATGAAGAAAAATGTGATCACTGTAGAAAAAGGGATAAATCTCGACGAGTGTAGAGACCTAATGATAAAAAACAAAATAGGTATACTTCCTGTTATGGAAGATAAAAAGATAATTGGAGTGCTGACACAAGAGCATATCAGAGACTATCTTTACATGCACTTAGAAGACTACGGAATAACTTTGAAGTATATCATAGGTGAGATAAAAGAGGGTATATGCGCTATAAATAAAGAGGGTGTTGTAATACTGTGGAATAAATTCATGGAGGATCGTTATAATATTAAATCTGAAGAAATAGTTGGAAGTAAGATGAGTGATTTTCTAGAGGGAACGGTCTCTGAGAAAGTACTGAATACTAAGAAGAGTATGAGCGATGTATACTACACATATAAAAAGAAGGGAATGCACGGACTTGTTCATGCGAAACCAATATTTTTCAAAGATGAATTTATTGGAGTTGTCTGTACGGAAGTCGATGTAACTGAAGCTAAAAATTTATCAATAGAACTAGAACAAACTCATGATAAGTTGAAATACCTACAAGATGAAGTTAAAAACCTATCAAAGGGAAGTTTTAACGATATATTAGGAAAAAGTTACAAACTAGAAAAGGCTAAGTCAATAGCAAAACAAGTTGCAAAGACCAACAGTAGTATATTTATTTGCGGAGAAAGTGGTACGGGGAAAGAAGTTTTTTCTAGAGCAATACACGATTACAGCAATAGAAAAGGCCAGTTTATACCAGTTAACTGTAGTGCTATTCCAAATGAACTATTTGAAAGTGAGTTTTTTGGGTATGAATCAGGTGCATTTACAGGAGCAAGCAAGAAGGGAAAGTCTGGAATTTTTGAATTGGCCAGAGATGGAACAGTATTTTTGGATGAGATTGCAGATTTACCGTTAAATATGCAAGCAAAACTTCTTAGGGTGCTTCAAGAAAAGGAAATTAGAAGAATCGGTGGGGATACTACTATAAAAATAAATGTAAGAGTTATATCTGCCACTAACAAAGATCTTGAGGCCATGGTAAAAGAAGAAACATTTAGAGAAGATCTATATTATAGATTAAATGTAGTAGAGATAAATATACCACCGCTTAGAGAACGTAAAGAGGATATAGGTTTGCTAGTACACAGTTTCCTAGAGGAAATTTGCTTACAAAATAACAAACCTATTTTAAATATTACTAAGGAAGCGTTTGAAGTATTAGAAGGTTGTAGGTGGAAAGGAAATATAAGGGAGCTTAGAAATACTATTGAAAATATTGTAGTTCTTTCTAATTCAAATACAATAGATGTAAATGACCTCCCGAGCTATTTAATAGAGCAGACAAAACAGATAGCTATTGAAGAAGACTACCCTTTAGATTTGACTACAGCCACTCAACAACTAGAGATAAAAAATATTAATAAAGCTCTGAAAATGGCTAATGGCAATAAGGCAAAAGCCGCTAAGATATTGAATATACCCAGAACAACACTTTATTATAAGATAGAACAATACAATATAAAATTCCAGAAAAATTAAATTGTCGAAAAACAGACATATGACTAATTCTTGACGAAATATGAAAAAAAATTAACGATCTAGTAAAATCATAGGTTTGACGATTTTTTATCAATGAATTTGATCATTAATACAACAAAAGTGTCCAAAATCCGACAAAATATCCCTGTAAAGTCTAGAAACTCAAATGATTTATTTTGTTAAATCTATGATGAAATTAAAAAAGGTAAAATTTGAAATATAGCAAACACCTTAATAAATGCTATAATATAAAATGTCACTATAGAAAAAAACTTTAACTGATAAAGTTGGCACGCAAGTTGCTTAATATATTCTAGTAGTGATAAATTTAGGAGGGGGTGATTACAATCGTACTTAGACTAGAACTAAGACAACACGTAGGAGCACCATGTAAACCAATCGTTGAAGTAGGACAAGCTGTTAAAAAAGGACAACTTATTGCTGAACCAACTGGACTTGGAGCCAATATTCACTCAAGTGTATATGGTAAAGTAGTGGACATTACTGATGCTTCTATATTTATAGAGGCTGATGAAGATCAACCTGAAGAATTTGTAAAAATAAAAGACACTGACACTTACCTAGAAGCTATACAAGAAGCAGGTGTAGTTGGATCAGGAGGAGCAGGATTCCCTACTCATGTTAAATTAAAAGGTGAATTACCTGGTGGAGTAGTTATAGCAAACGCCGCTGAGTGTGAGCCAATTCTTGAACACAACATGAGATTCATGGAACAGCACCCAGAAGTAATAGTTAAAGGTTTAAAATACATGCTTGAAATTACAAAAGCTGATAAAGCGTATATAGCCATAAAGAAACATCATAAAGAGGCTGTCGCTGCTTTAGAAAACGCTTGTAAGAATGAGCCTAAGGTAGAAGTGAAGTTTTTATCTAATATGTACCCAGCTGGTGACGAGAGAGTTATCATAAGAGAACTATTAGGTGTAGAACTTGTACCTGGTCAATTGCCACTTGAGGCAAATGCAATAATATCAAATGTTGAGACTATAAAAAATATAGTTGCTGCAATAGAAGATAGAAGACCAGTTATAACTAAAGACTTAACTGTAGCAGGAAGAGTTAAAGGCGCTGAAAACGAAGGTCATGTATTTTTAGATGTTCCAATAGGAATGCCTGTAAAATACTTCATAGAAGAAGCGGGTGGATTTGTTAAACCATACGGGGAAATCGTTTTAGGTGGACCTTTCACAGGTAAACACGGTGAAGAAGATAGCCCTGTAGTTAAGACACTTGGTGGAATATTAGTTTCTATGCCATTCCCAACAACTAAGAAAAAGTTAGGAATAATTGCATGTGAATGTGGAGCTCAAGAGCAAAGATTAGAAGAAATAGCTTCTATGATGAATGCTGAAGTAGTTGCAGAAGAAAGATGCAAGAGAATGGTAGAAGTTAATGGAAGATATAGATGTGACTTACCTGGAATCTGTCCAGGACAAGCAGAAACAGTTCTTAAGCTAAAAAGTCAAGGCGCTGAAGCTGTACTTATAGCTAACTGTGAGGATTGAACTAACACAGTGATGCAAGTGGCACCTAGGTTAGGATTGCCAGTATACCATAGTACAGACCATACATTAAGAGCGGCTGGACATAGACTATATAGAAGAAAAAAATAACAGAGGAGGTATTTTAATATGTCAATAACTGTAGAAACAGCGAAAGCTCATGAAAATGACCCAGCAGTATGCTGCTGTAGAGCTGAGGCAGGGACAGTATTAGAACCATCAAATTTAGAAGATCCAGCTATATTTGCGGATTTAGAAGATTCAGGATTATTAACTATTTCAGACGAATGCTTAAAAATTGGTCAAGTTTTAGGAGCGAAATTAGTGAAAACTGTAGACGCTTTAATGCCAATAACAGCTGCTGATTTAGACGCTGTAGTTCCAATGGCAGGTGTAGAAGAAGCACCAGCAAAAGAAGAAGCACCAGTTGCTGATGCAGTAGCAGCAGTAGCTCCAGTAGCACCAGTTGCTCCAATGGCAGCATCAGGACAAACTGTTAAGATTCATATAGGTGAAGGAAGAGATATCAACTTAGAAATTCCTTTAGGTGTAGCAGCTCAAATGGGTGTTGTACCAGCTACAGCAGTAGAAAGTGCAGCAGTTGCTCCAGTAGCAGAAGTTGCAGCTCCAGTTGAAGAAAGCAAACTGCTTAGAAGTTTAAAGAAAACTCACTATAAAATAGAAAAAGTTGAGTTTGCTGATGAGACTAAAATCGAAGGAACTACTCTTTTCATAAGAAAAGCTGAAGAGATCTGTGCAGATGCTCAAGCTAATGAAGAGTTAGTTAAAGATTTACAATTAGAAATAATAACTCCAGCTGATTACGGTAAGTACAGTGAAGCTGTAATGGACATCCAACCAATAGCTACTAAAGAAGAAGGTGAGCTTGGTGAAGGTGTTACTAGAGTATTAGATGGTGTTGTTGCGGTTCTTACAGGAACAGACGAAAACGGAGTTCAAATAGGTGAATTCGGTTCTTCAGAAGGTGTTCTTGAAACTAACATCATGTGGGGTAGACCAGGTGCTGCTGACAAAGGTGAAATATTCATCAAAGGTCAAGCAACTATAAAAGCTGGAACTAACATGGAAAGAGTTGGACCATTAGCTGCTCATAAGGCATTTGACTTCGTAATACAAGAAGTAAGAGAAGCTCTTAAGAAAGCTGACAACTCTCTAGTTGTTGATGAAGAAGTTATAGAGCAATACAGAAGATCAGGAAAGAAAAAGATAGTTGTAATAAAAGAGATAATGGGACAAGGTGCAATGCATGACAACTTAATATTACCAGTTGAGCCAGTTGGTACATTAGGAGCTCATCCAAACGTTGACCTTGGAAATATACCAGTAGTTCTTTCTCCACTTGAAGTATTAGATGGTGGTATACATGCACTTACTTGTATAGGACCTGCTTCTAAAGAGATGTCAAGACATTACTTCAGAGAGCCATTAGTAATAAGAGCTATGGATGATGAAGAAGTAGATTTAGTAGGAGTTGTATTCGTTGGTTCTCCACAAGCAAACTCTGAGAAATTCTACGTATCTAAGAGATTAGGTATGTTAGTTGAGTCTATGGAAGTAGATGGAGCTATCATAACTACAGAAGGATTTGGTAATAACCATATAGACTTCGCTTCTCATATAGAAGAAATCGGTAAGAGAGGTATACCAGTAGTTGGTGTTACATTCTCAGCTGTTCAAGGTGCTCTAGTTGTTGGTAACAAGTACATGACTCATATGGTTGATAACAACAAGTCTAGACAAGGTATAGAGAACGAAATATTATCAAATAATACTTTATCTCCAGAAGATGCAGTAAGAGCTATGGCTATGCTTAAAACAGCTATGGTTGGTGAAGAAGTAAAAACTCCAGAAAGAAAATGGAATCCAAATGTTAAGTTAAATAACGTGGATGCTATACAAAAAGCTACTGGAGAGAAGATAGTTCTTGAAGAAAATGAGCAATCTCTACCAATGAGTAAGAAGAGAAAAGAAATATACGAAGTAGAAGCTAACTAAGATTAATATATAAGTAAATTTGGCAAAGAGAGGAAAATGTAGTATGGATAGATTAAAGTATATATCTTCAGAGAGAATGTATGAAGGAATTATCGTGGAAATTACTGAGGCAAGTGTTACTATAGATTTAAAAGGTAGACTTGGACAATTTAAAATTCCACACAGAATGCTTATAACTGAAGATAAGCCTAAAATAGGTCAGGAAGTTGGATTTCTGTTAAGCTATCCAGAAGTATTGGATCCAGAGCCAAACCAAGAGTATCTCAACAATATGGAGAGAGAAAGACAGACAAGAGAAGCAATCAAGAAAAGAATGCAAGAAAAGAATGACTTAGAAAATAAATAAATTCTAAATTCAAGGTTTTAAATATAGAAGGGAGAGGAAATATATGAGTCTTACATCAGTAAAAGGACTTCAATCTGAAATTTTCGTACCAATAACACCTCCTCCAGTATGGACTCCTGTAACTAAAGAATTAAAAGATATGACAATTGCTTTAGCTACAGCAGCAGGTGTACATTTAAAGAGTGACAAGAGATTCAATTTAGCAGGTGATACAACTTACAGAGTTGTACCAGACAGTGCTAAAGTTGAAGATTTAATGGTATCACATGGTGGATACGATAATGCAGATGCAAATAGAGACATAAACTGTATGTTCCCTATAGATAGATTACATGAAATAGTTAAAGAAGGATTTGTAAAAGCTATCGCTCCAATGCACTACACATTCATGGGTGGTGGTGGAGACCAAACAGCATTCACAGAAAAAACTGGTCCAGAAATAGCTCAAAAGCTTAAAGAAGAGGGCGTTGACGCTGTAGTTATGACAGCAGGCTGAGGTACTTGCCATAGAACTGCCGCGATCGTGCAGAGAGCCATAGAAGAAGCTGGTATACCAACAATAATGATAGCAGCTCTTCCTCCAGTAGTTAGACAAAACGGATCTCCTAGAGCTGTTGCTCCATTAGTTCCAATGGGTGCTAACGCTGGTGAACCAAATAATATAGAAATGCAAACAGGAATTCTTAAAGATACTTTAAGACAATTAGTAGCGATACCTTCAGCTGGTAAGATAGTTCCATTACCATATGAGTATCATGCTAGTATCTAGTAGATAATAGTCAAAATATAAAACCCTGCTTCTTAAATTTTAAGAAGTAGGGTTTACAAATAAAGGTGAATTTAATGGAAGAAAAAATACTGAGAAGGCTAGTAATCAAGCCGTTTCACATTAACGAAGTTAAATCTGGACCGAAGACTAAAATTGACAAAAATAAACTTACAATTAATGTTAGTAAAGTTGATGAACTACTGGCAAATTGTGAATTGATCACAGATATCAAGCTAGATATAATTAAACCAGGAGACCATAATAGAGAAATAAATACTATTATGGATATAATACCGATATCAACTAAAGTACTGGGAAGAATTGGAGAAGGAATCACACATACACTTACGGGTGTCTATATAATGCTTACAGGTGTAGATGAAGATGGCAGACAAATGCATGAATTCGGATCATCTGAAGGTATTCTTAGCGAACAAATGGTCTTTGGTAGATGTGGGACACCGTCCATAAGTGATTATATAATACATATGGATGTTACACTAAAAGGCGGGTTGCCATTTTCAAGAAGCCTAGCTCTGGAATCATTTAAAGTGTGTGACGAGTTTATACAAGAAATTAGGGACATCTTGAAAGTAGAAGATGGGCGAAATGCCGCGGAATCTCGTGAATATTTTGACAAAATCAAACCTAATTCAAAAAAAATAGTAATCGTCAAGCAGATTGCCGGACAAGGTGCAATGTATGACAATCAGTTATTCTCAGATGAACCTAGTGGATTCCACGGAGGTACATCTATTATAGATATGTGTAATGTGCCTATGATAATTTCACCAAATGAATACAGGGATGGCGCTCTTAGAGCCATGACTTAAAGGAGGAGAAGCAAATGGGAATAGGACCTTCAACAAAAGAAACCTCTCTCCATCACTTTAGAGATCCTCTTTTAGATGTTGTAGGAGAAGACAAAGATGTAGACCTTGTAGGGGTTATAGTACTTGGTACACCTCAAGACAATAAATACAAAGACTTTGTCGGTCAGAGAACAGCAGCGTGGTTAGAGGCTATGCGTGTAGATGGAGTTATCCTATCTTCTGATGGTTGGGGAAACTCGCATGTCGATTACGCCAATACATTTGAAGAAATAGGTAAACGAGACATACCCACTGTAGGAGTTACCTTCAATGGTGTTCAAGCAAAATTTGTAGTTTCTAATGAGTACATGAACACTATAGTAGATATAAACAAGTCTGAAGAAGGAATTGAAACAGAGGTTGTCGGTGAAAACAATACAAATGAAATTGATGCCAAGAAAGCACTTGCTTTTTTGAAATTAAAGATGAGAAACCATAGTAAATAAAAGAATTTATTCCAACTATTAGTCTTACAATTATGGGAATTATAGTTTTATTATGTAAAATAAACATATGAAGACCATAGTTGATTATTATAAGACAGAGGGCCATGTAGATACAGAAAAGATTGGCCGAAATAATATAGAAGAAGTTGATGTCTAAAAAGCACTTTTTTCCTAAAACTCAAAATGCGTAGTAGAGAAGCTAAAGATGCAAAATAGGCAAATAAAAACTAAGGGGGATTTTTTAAATGAAATTCAGCAAAAGTATTCAAGCAATTGACTCTCATACAGCTGGAGAGGCAACAAGAATCGTAGTAGGTGGAATACCTAATATAAAAGGTAACACAATGGCTGAGAAAAAGGAATTCTTAGAGAAAAACTTAGATCATATAAGAACTGGTATAATGTTAGAGCCAAGAGGACACAACGATATGTTTGGTTCAGTAATGACTCAACCTTGTGATCCAGAAGCTGACTTTGGTGTAATCTTCATGGATGGTGGAGGATACCTAAACATGTGTGGACATGGTACTATTGGTGCTATGACAGTTGCAGTAGAAACTGGCGTTGTTCCAGTAACTGAACCAACTACTCACATAGTTATGGAAGCTCCAGCAGGAATAGTAAGAGGAGATGTATCAGTAGTAGATGGTAAAGCTAAAGAAGTTTCTTTCTTAAACGTACCATCTTTCTTATACAAAGAAGGGGTAGAAGTTGACTTACCAGGTGTTGGTACAGTTAAATTCGATATATCATTCGGTGGAAGTTTCTTCGCTATAATCCACGCTAGCCAATTAGGATTAAAAATAGTTCCAGAAAATGCTGGTAAATTAACTGAATTATCTATGAAGTTAAGAGACATCATAAATGAAACTATAGAAATACAACATCCTACTTTAGCTCACATAAAAACTGTAGACCTTATAGAAATCTACGATGAGCCAACTCATCCAGAAGCAACTTACAAAAATGTTGTTATATTTGGTCAAGGTCAAGTAGACAGATCTCCATGTGGAACTGGAACAAGTGCTAAACTTGCTACACTTWACGCTAAAGGTGAATTAAAAATAGGAGAAAAATTCGTATATGAAAGTATACTAGGAACATTATTCAAAGGTGAAATAGTAGAAACTACTAAAGTTGGAAATATCGACGCTATAATCCCAAGAATAAGCGGTTCTGCTTATATGACAGGATTCAATAACTTTATGTTTGATGATGAAGATCCAGTCAAATACGGATTTATTTTAAAATAAGTAATTATTTAACATTGATTTGAATACTATAGAGTAGCAAAATAAAATCGCTACTCTATAGTATAAAACAAAATCTAAGTACTCAGTAGGGACGGAATTGTCAGAATATAACAAAAAAAGAAAGGGGACTTGAAATGATAGTCAATATTGTGCGTGGTTTATTTGTTGCGTTTGCAGCGTTTTTTGGAATTATATTTGGTAGAGATGTAGTAAAAGCTAATAAAGAAGGAAAAATGGAAGAAGATATTAGCTTTGGAAAATCACTTGCTACAGGGTTCGTGACTGATTTTGGTGACACTTTAGGCATAGGTTCATTCGCACCTACAGTAGCGATGTTTAAGTTTTTAAAAATAAAAGTGCCTGATAGATTATTACCAGGAACATTAAATGTTTGTCACACAATACCAGTACTTTTAGAAGCATTTATATTTACAGCAGTTATAAAAGTTGATCCACTTACTCTTACAGTTTTAATTGCATCTGCAGTTGTTGGATCATATATTGGTGCAGGAATAATAGCTAAACTTGACGAAAAGAAAGTACAATTAATTATGGGAATAGCACTAGCTGTTACTGCAGTAATAATGTTATTATCTCATCCTTGGGTTGATATGATGCCAGGTGGTGGAACTGCAACAGGACTTACAGGTATTAAACTTATAATAGGTGCAGTAGGTAACTTTATACTAGGAGCATTAATGACAGCTGGAATAGGATTATATGGACCATGTATGGCTCTTGTTTACTTCCTAGGAATGTCACCAGACGTTGCTTTCCCAATAATGATGGGATCTTGTGCAATGCTTATGCCAGTTGCAAGTTCTAAGTTCATAAAAGAAGAAGCTTATAGTAAAAAAGCATCTTTAGGTATAACTATAGGTGGTGTAATTGGGGTTATGGTTGCAGTTAAATTCTTTACTGGATTACCAATGGAAATATTAAAACTTATGGTAATTGTAGTTATAGCTTATACAGCAGTAACAATGTTAATGTCAGCAACTAAAAAAAAAGCTGAAGTTAAATAAAAAGATTTTATTAGTTAAAAATTTATTAAATGGCTATTGTAGTCATTATATTAAAAATAGTAGATTATTGATAATCTACTATTTTTATTGTTGATTTAGAATTAATATCATATTTTAGTACTTTAACATCGGAGGAAATGTAATGGAAGCACTTGCAGTAGCAGCTGCAATAATGTTTTTATCACATCCTTGTATAGATAAGATGCCAGAAGGTGGTACAGCGACAGGACTTACAGGTACTTAGATTTAATAGGAGCTGTAGGTAACTTTATATTAGGCGCTCTTATAACAGCTGGAATAGGTCTTTATGGACCTTGCATGGCTATGGTGATTTTTTAGGAATGTCGCCAACAGTTGTATATCCTATAATGCATATACTTCATCAACTATGCTTAGATCAGTTTCAAAGAAGGAAAAGTTAATAAATAATTAATAACTTATATATATGTAATATAAACAGAATATAAATTTAAGTAAAAGCCATTCTAGCTCAAGTCGAGTTTTAGAATGGATTTTTGCAAAATAAATACTTAAGTATTTGTAATAAAAGGCCTTCCAGTTAAATATATTTATTGTATAAGTAAACAAGAAAACATAAGAATTTAACAAATTTGGAGGGATAAAATATGATATCGATTAATACTGAGAATAACGTTGTAAACTTAAGAGGGGAGCTAGAAAATGAGCTAAAGTTCAGCCATGAAATTTTTGGAGAAAAATTTTATAATATTGATATAAAAATAAATAGATTGAGTGATTCATTTGATATACTTCCAATAACAATCTCAGAAAGACTGCTTCAAGATATTGATATTGAAGAACAAAACTTTGTTAGTGTTACAGGTCAACTTAGATCTTATAACAAATCAATAGATAATAAGAACCGATTGATACTAACAATCTTCGTTAGAGAAATAACTCAAATAGAAGATGACAATAAAGATCCAAATAGTATATTTTTGGATGGTTACATATGCAAAAATCCAGTCTATAGACAAACACCTCTGGGTAGAGAAATTACAGATCTTCTCATGGCTATCAATAGACCGTATAATAAGTCAGATTACATACCAGCAATAGTTTGGGGGAGAAATGCAAAATTTGCTAAAAGCCTAAATATAGGTGATAGGATACAACTTTGGGGAAGAGTACAGAGCAGAGAGTACGAGAAGAAGCTCGACAATGGAGAAGTACTTAAAAAGGTAGCATATGAAGTTTCTATATCTAAAATCAAGAAACTTTATGAAAATAATAACGCCTAATAAGCTAATTTTAATGCAAATGATAATTGGTTTCTGTATAAAATTGAATCAAATAATTGAGTATATTTCATGTGCAGTTTTTAATAAAAAAAATAATTTTATTTTGCTATTGAATAGTTGAGGACCACTTAGTATAATGTATCTTGTACATTATTTTAGAGAGAGGATTAAAGAGGTGAAATATAGTGAAAAGCATGTTACTTCAGGTGAATGAGCATAACGCTAAAGCATCAGCTGAAACTGATGAAATAAGATGTTTTTTAGAGAAGATAAAATACAATGTGGGGGAAAGAATTTTACTTGTAGGCAGAATAGGAAGCTTAGGTAAAAGACTTAGAATGTATGGAACCTCTGTTACAATACTTGAAGATGGTAATTATGAAGATGTCTGTTATTCTTTAGTACACAATGAAAACTGCAATGTTGTCAAAGGTACATTAGAATACCTACCATTTGAAGATAATTATTTTGACAAACTAATAGTGGTAGATCAATTAGACGAAATACAAAACTTTAAAAAGGCATCATTTGAAATTAGAAGAGTATTAAAGAATGAAGGAGATCTTATTATTGAGGATTTAAACTTTAAAAATTTTAAAGTGAAATTAGAATACCTTAAAGATAGATTCTGTGGATTTCATTCAAAATTTTACTACCCACACGAAGTGTTTAACGCATTTCTAAATCTAAATTTTGAAGGAAAATTAGAAGAATTTAGAACAAATAAATACATTTATATAGGAAAAAGAAGATAAATGAGTTAATATATAAATATAGATACAACATGGAAAAGACTAGGCTAATAGCCTAGTCTTTTCTCGATAAGGAGAGTAGATTATGGGTCTAGAATACAGGGTAATAATAATAGTAATGTTGTTTGTAATGTTGATATCTATTCAGTTTACATTGAATAAAATTTTAGTTGTGTTGAAAGATATAAGGGAGAATCTATTTATAAGAAAGAATAGAGATAAAGAATATACCAATAAATAGGGTTAAAGGGCAAACCAATATAGAATAAATTAATAGGGAATGATTAATATGATGGAATTAGGTTATATAAAAGAAGATATACAAAACATAGCATACGCTATTGAATCTGTGCTAAATATAGATGTTACAATAGTAAACAGCGATTTGATAAGAATAGCTGGGACAGGTATTTATCTTGATAAGATAGGTGAAAGAGTAAATGAGTATTCTGCATTTAAAAAATCATACACAGATCAATCCATCATTTTCATAGACGATCCTCAGAGTAGTGAAATTTGTAAAGAGTGTTGTGGAAACGAAAAGTGTATGGAGTTTGCAGAGGTTTGTTGCCCTATTGTATACGAAGATAAATCTTATGGGGTAATTGGGCTTATAGCATTTACCGAAGATCAGGCACATGTAATTAAAGATAAAGAAAACGATCTGATTAATTTCTTAGGTAAGATGGCAGATCTAATATCGAGCAAATTAAAAGCTCATATAAAGACTTATGAACTAGATTTAGAAAAAAAGAAACTAGAAACTCTATTTGATAATATGGACAAGGCTGTCGTATCGATTGATGTAAATGGAAAAATAGATAAATACAACTCTAAATTTATGCAAGTATTCAATCTTAAAGGTGAAATGGCAGGTAAGAATATATTTCGAGAGCTTGAGTTTATAAATAGACCTTCTATTGAAAACTTTAATAAGAATAAGTCTTGTAGTTTTTTCTACAGAAGGAACGGTCATGATTCAAAAGGACTCTACAATATGAATAAAATAGAGCTTCAAGGTAAATTGAAAGGCTATGTAATAGACTTTATAGATAAAAAAGATGCTATCAAAAACTACAATAAAATGAATAAGGATTACAGAATAAAACTTGAGAATATAATAGGAAACAGCAGAGCGATTATGAAGTCTAAAGAAGAGGCTTCTATGGCTTCGAAATCAGCTTCTACAGTTTTAATAACAGGAGAAAGTGGTACAGGTAAAGAGCTTTTTGCTAGAGCTATACACAACCACAGCAACAGAGTTGATAATCCATTTATAACTGTAAACTGTGCGGCTATACCAGATAATTTACTTGAGAGTGAATTATTTGGATACGAGGAAGGTGCTTTTACAGGTGCAAAAAAGGGTGGTAAAATAGGTACATTTGAACTCGCTCATAAAGGTAGCATATTTCTTGATGAAATAGGTGATATGAGTCTTCATTTGCAGGCAAAGCTACTTAGAGTTCTCCAAGAAAAGGAGCTAAACAAACTTGGAGGCAAATCCCATATATATGTAGATGTAAGAATAATTGCAGCTACAAATAAAGATTTAGAAAAAATGGTAGCAGAGGGGACGTTTAGAGAAGATCTATTCTATAGATTAAATGTAATCCCTATAAAACTTCCGAGCCTCAGAGAGCGAAAAGAGGATATTCCACAGATTATAGACTACATGATAAAGGAATACTCTAAGAAGCTAGAAAAAGAAGTTGTAGGCATAGAAGAGAGGGTTGTAGATACTATGATTAATTATAGATGGCCCGGAAATATAAGGGAGCTACAAAATATTATAGAGTACAGTGTAAATATGTCTTCTACACCAATAATAACTACAAATGTAATACCACAAAAGGTTAAAAATATACATGTAACTCTAGGAGAAGATGAAAATATTGTTAAACTTGATGAATTAGAGAGAAGAGAGATAATAAAAGCTTTAAATAAATACAAAGACTACAAAAAAGATAAAGATCTAGCGGCCAAGTCTTTAGGAATATCTAGATCGACTCTTTATAGAAAACTTGAAAAATATGAAATAATCCCAAATTGACATAGAATCTCATTTTGGGATTATTTTGTTTCTTTTTGAATATGTTTTTTATATGAATAATTGTGTCATAGATATAATTTGTATCAAAATATTGGTATTACTCGTGTATAAAAAATATGGAAACGATTTTATTTTGGCATGGTTTTTGCTCTTATAATAAGGTATAAAATTATAATTATATTTTAGGAGGAAACATTATGAGAGATATAAGAGCAGAATTAATTGATATATTAAAAGCAGAAGTTAAACCGGCAGTTGGATGTACGGAGCCAGTTGCACTTGCACTTGCTTGTGCAAAAGCTAAAGAATTACTAGGTGAAGAAGTATTAGAAAACGAAATGTCTGTTAGCCCAAACATCTACAAAAACGGTATGGGTGTTGGTATACCAGGATCTAAGAGAGCAGGTCTTAAAATAGCTGCAGCTATGGGAATTATTGGCGGGCATTCTGAAAATGGATTAAGCGTGCTTGAAACTTTAACAACTGAAGAAGTTGAAGAGAGTGAAAAATACATGGACAACAATGCTATCTCAATATCTCCAGCTGATACTAAGGAAAAAGTACTTATAGAGGTTAATCTTAAAGGTAAAGACCATACTGCAAAAGTAATAATAAGAACAAAACACGATAACTTTACGTATTTAGAGAGGGATGGAGAAGCTTTACTAAACAATGAAGTAGATCATAATGCTTCAGAAACTTCATCTGTTACTGAAGAAAAACTTATGGATACTGTGACAATAAAAGAGCTTATAGAAAATATTGAGAACATGAACTTTAAAGATATAGAATTCCTACTTGATGGAGTTAAAATGAACGAAGAAATGGCGAGCTTAGGTCTAGATCAAAAAATTGGTATAGGCGTTGGATACGGAATCAAGAAATCTATAGAAGATGGACTTTTAACAGACGATCTAATTAACCATGCAATGATGCTTACAGCAGGTGCGTCAGATGCCAGAATGGCTGGAATAAAGATGCCTGTTATGAGTTCTAATGGAAGTGGGAACCATGGGCTTACAGCAATACTTCCGATAGTCGCTTACAACGATAAATTTCCACAAACTGAAGAAAAATTAGCTAGAGCTTTAGCTATATCTCATTTAGTTACTGGGTTTATTAAAAACTTTACAGGAAGATTATCAGCTGTTTGCGGATGTGGTGTTGCAGCGTCAACAGGTGCTACAGCAGGATTATCTTGGTTGATGGATTCTACTCAAGAGCAAATAGAAGGTGCTATACAGAATATGATAGCAGACTTAAGTGGAATGATCTGTGATGGAGCAAAACCTGGTTGTGCTCTTAAATTATCATCAGCTGCTTCAGCTGCTATGCAAAGTGCTATTATTGCTAAGCAAGATTGTTTAGTTCCTTCTCAAAATGGTATAGTGGGTAGTACTGTCGAGGAGAGTATAAGAAATTTAGGTAGAGTAAGTGATAAGGGAATGTCTGTTACAGATGAAGTGATACTAAATGTAATGGATGATATGAATAAAGTTAAGTAAATGGTTGTAAAAAACGGGAGGATATCTCGCATACAAAGAACCCGTGTAGTGCATGTTAGACAAAGAGCGTCTAAGAATGCAATGCAATACACGGGTTTCTTTATATGCAAGATATCCTCCCGTTTTTTACTTCCATGACTTAGGGTCGGGAAGCTCAAGACCCAAGAGCTAGGCGAAGAGCCCAAAATCGATGTGTTAATCTAATTGTAGAGTTTTAGAAGTTCAAAATCAAGAGAATTTGAACCTAAAACTCTTGAATTTAAGTTAAAATGTTGTGTGCAAAGTTTATATAAAGTCGTATAATGTATTTGTATGTAATTTATATAACATTACAATTTTATTATATGTTTCATGTGTTACGAAACAATTTGGAGGTATTTTTATGTTATTGCTTAGCAAGGAAGATATTAAGAGTATTTTTACTATGAAAGATGCTATTGAGGCTGATAAAGAGGCTTTTAGGATTTTTACTGAAAAGAAAAGTGTTGTTCCGCTTAGAACAAATATTCCTGCGCCTAAACATGAGGGAAGTTTGTTGTTTATGCCGGGGTATATTGAAGATATAGATTGTGCTGGAGTTAAGATTGTTTCTGTTTTCCCTAAAAATGTTGAGAAGGGAATTCCCTCTACTCCAGCGACTGTTCTGCTTCTTGACGGGACGACTGGTGAGGTTTGTTCTATTTTAGATGGAACTTATGTTACTCAAATTCGTACAGGTGCTGCTTCTGGAGCTGCGTTTGATGTTTTAGCGAGGGAGGATGCTAAAATAGGTGCTTTGATCGGTACTGGTGGACAGGCTGAGTCTCAGTTGGAGGCTATGATAGCGGCTAGAGATTTGGACGAGGTTAGAATTTTTAATAGAAGTTTAAAAAAAGCTCAAGCTTTTGTAGATTTGATGGATAAGGAGCTGGCTAGTTATGATACTAAGTTTCTTGCAGTTGATAATTCAGATGTTGCTGTAGATGGTGCGGATATGATTATAACTGTTACGAATTCGAATACGCCGGTTTTTGATGGGAGTAAGGTTAAGAAAGGTGCCACTATAAGTGGTGTTGGTTCTTATCAACCTAATATGCAGGAAATTGATCCGACTACGCTTACAAGAGCTAGTAAGATTTTCTTTGATTCTGAGGAAGCTGTTTTGGCTGAGGCTGGGGATTTTATAAAACCTCTTGAGGCTGGAATTATTTCTAAGGGTGATTTTACTGGTGAGCTTGGCAGTGTTATTAATGGCAGTTTGGTGGGAAGAGAGAATGACGATGAGATAATTGTGTTTAAGTCTGTTGGAATTTCTGTGCAAGATGTTGTTACTGCTAAGATGATTTATGATAAAGCTTTGGAACTTAGTGTAGGAACTGAGTGGTAGATTGTTATAAAGGTGTCAATACCGTTAAGATATGACACCTTTCGATTTTACATTAAAATTTTCCCCATTATGACTAAATCTTTAAAATCTTCAAATTCATTTTTTTTATAAAATTTAAACGATGGAAATTCGATTTCTGTATTTAGAATTATTCCATTTAATCCTTCTTTTTTTATATCTATTTCAATATTTTTTATAAACTCACTTCCAATACCTTTACCTTGCAAGCTATGATTTATACAAAATTCATCTATATAGTATTCAAAACCTTTTATCCAAGGTTTTTTCATACCAATGCTTAACCCTTGGATTTTATTATCAATTATAGCAACATATCCCAAAAAATAATTATTGTTAAAATGGTTCCTAAAAAAAGATACTACTTGATCTTTTGATTCATAAGTGTCATTCCAAAGCTCCTTTGAAAATGTGGACATAAATAAGTCAACACAATCATTTATCATATATTTTTCTATTCTTTTTATTATCATATATTACAAACCTCCTATTTACTCAATATACTCTCATTCTAAACTATCCTTAAAATCCAATTACAGGTTAAATTTATATATGTATGAAATTTGATATTACCATGTACTATGCATATTATCAACAAATATACATTTTTAAACGTTAATCATATCATAACTAAAAAATTTAATGTTATACTATTTATGCTTTGAAAAATTTAAAAAATGTAATAGGAGTGAATCGTTATATTAATTGGTGTTACAGCAAAAAATAATACTTTAAAATTTATTACTTTAGATGAAATTCAACAATATCAATGGGCAAATGTTTATCCATTTAAAGAATTAGAATATTTTAGATAAATTATAGTTAAAGGAGGTGATTATATGGAATTAAAACAAATTACAGATAGGATTTATTATATGGAATTTATGGAGGATACCGACAGACCTGTAATTAGCTATATAAAGGGAGAGAAGTATACTCTAGCTATAGATTCAGGCAATTCTAAAAAGCATGTAGAGCAGTTTTATTGTTTATTAAATAAATCAGGTTTATCTAAGCCTGATTATACAGTAATTACACACTACCATTGGGACCACACATTTGGAATGGATGCTATTTCAGGAAAATCAATCGTTTGTGATAAGACTAATACTAAGCTAGTTGAAATGAAAAAGTGGTCTTGGACTGAAGATGATATGAATAATCGAATTGAAAAGGGGATTGATATCGAGTTTTGTAAAAATAACATTATTAAAGAATATGATTGTCTTAATGAAATTAAAGTAGTTACAGGTGATATTGTTTTTAAAAATGAATTAGTTGTTGACTTAGGTGGGGTTAACTGCTTTATAAAACACATACAATCATCTCATACAGATGATGCTGTTATAGTATATGTTCCGAGTGAAAAAATTGTATTCGTAGGTGATGCTGATTGTGGAGATTACAATAATTTGAATGGTAGATTTGATAAATTGAAATTGAAATCTTATATTGAATTCATTAAAGTGCTTGAATTTGATAAATACGTTATAGGTCATGGTAAAATGGAGTCTAAGGAAACTGCAATTAGATATTTATACGAACAACTATCAAAAATTAACTAAATTCAATAATTACAAAATATGATGACAAATGGGGTGATATAGATAGTAGTGGCAAGTATATCATAAAATCAAATATCAAATATAAATATATTTATTGTAATATATATTCGGCAAAAATTGAAAAATGCAGACCTAGTTTCAAGTTACCAAGGCATGGTTTATGTATTCAAGCGGAGCCATGCCTTGAAGCTTTTTTGTACATGTTTCGTTTAGGATGATAAAATAAATTTTTGCAGGGTTTGATTTTATCATCCTTACTATATATACAAGATATCCTATATTTTTTACTTTAGTCTATATTTAAGACGTCTTTCATTTCGTATAGCCCGTCAGTTTTGCTTTGAAGATATTCTGCGGCTACTAGTGCACCTTTTGCGAATATTACGTCTGATTGTGCTTGATGCTTGAGTGTTATGACTTCGCTGTCTCCTGCAAATATTACGTCGTGGTCGCTGACTATCGACCCTCCTCTTATTGAGTGGATTCCGATTTCTCCTTTGTTTCTCTTTGCGTCTCTTCCTTGTCTTCCAAATGTGTTGTATTTTTCTGTGTCTAGTTCTTCTATTGCGCTTGCTAACATTAGTGCAGTTCCGCTCGGTGCGTCTTCTTTCCTTTTATGGTGCTTGTCTATTATTTCTATGTCAAAATTTTTTAATAGTTTTGCTGATTTTCTTACTAGGTCTATAAATATGTTGACTCCTAATGACGTGTTTGATGATAATAGTATAGCTATTTTTTTTGACGCACTATCTATTTTTTCTAAATCTGTTTGGGAATATCCTGTTGTGGCTAGTACTATAGGTGTTTTATTTGCCAAAGCATATTTTAGTATTGAATCTAGGTTTGCTGGATGTGAGAAGTCTATTATTACGTCACATTTTTCGTCTACATCGTCCATGGTTTTGTATAGTTTGTTTTTTCCGTCATATGATCCGCTTTTTAGTGATTTTGAAACTCCGCAAATTAGATCTAAATTTTCGTCTTCGTCAATACATTTTGTAAGTATCGATCCATTTGTTCCATTGTATCCACTTACTATTATTTTTAACATGCTTTCCTCCTATTGATTGTATAAATTAATCCTTTTAATCAGTCTGATTGTCAATCTACCACAAGTTTAGCACAAGTAGATGTATCTATAAAGTATCTAAAAGTAAAATAACAGAATCTTTCAAAATTTATAGTTGTTTACTTTAATATAGATTATAGTTGTATGCTTATTTAGACATATAAAAAGATCTAGAACTCATGCGATATGAATTCTAGATCTTTTTGGTCTTTGTTATGTTTAATTATTAATTAATCTAAGTTTCTTAGGTCATCCATAAGTTTAGTTTTGTCTTCAGTTTTTTCATCTTTCATCTTTATAACTTTTGCAGGTGATCCAGCTACAACAGATCCGGCTTCTACATCTGAAGTTACTACTGAACCAGCAGCTACAACAGCGCCTTTACCTATTCTAACCCCTTCAAGTATTACTGCGTTAGCTCCTATCATTACTCCATCTTCTACAATTACAGGTGTTGCTGAAGGTGGCTCTAATACTCCTGCTACGACAGCTCCAGCACCTAGATGAACGTTTTTACCAAGTGTTCCTCTAGCTCCTATTACTGCATTCATGTCTACCATAGTACCTTCTCCAATTGAAGCTCCTATGTTTATTACAGCTCCCATCATTACAACAGCATTTTTTTCTATAGTTACCATGTCTCTTATTATAGCTCCTGGTTCTATTCTTGCATGCTCGTGTAATGTATTTTTAAGCGGTATTGCTGAGTTTCTTCTGTCAAATTCTATGTGCATATCATTTTCTGAAACATTGTATTTGTTTAGAGCGGCCATTATTTTATCGTAGTCTCCAATAAATACATAAGAACCGTCGTTTCCAAATACTTTGAAATCATCGCTTGCAACTTTCTCTACTGAAGTTGAATTCACATAGATTTTAACAGGTGTTTTTTTCTCTACTTCTTTGATGTATCTTGCTATTTCGTAAGCGTCATTTAAATTTACCATTAGTTTTTCTCCTTGTTTTTTATAGACTTAACATGTCATCCATATTGTACAGTCCTGGTTTTTGATCAACTAAGAATTTGCTGCGGCTATTGATCCGTTTGCAAAAATTCTACGTGACTCTGATTGGTGAGTTATTGTAAGAACTTCGCTGTCTCCGGCAAATATTGCATCGTGTTCTCCAACTATTGTTCCACCTCTTATTGCGTGTATACCAACTTCGTTTGGTTGTCTCTTAGCATCTCTACCATGTCTGCCGTATGTAAACTCGGCGTCAGATAATACTTCTTTTATTCCTTCTGCAATCATTACAGCAGTTCCACTTGGTGCGTCGACTTTTCTGTTGTGGTGTTTTTCTACTACTTCTATATCAAATCCTTTTAATAGCTTTGTTGCTTCTTTTACTAATTTCAACATTATATTTACACCAATGGCCATGTTGTAAGATCTGAATACTGGAATATCTTTAGAAGCTTCTGTTATTTTATTGTTCTCATCTTCATTGTATCCAGTTGTAGCTACTACTAAAGGAGTTTTTGTTTTTAATGCATAAGATAATATGTTATCCAAATTTGTAGGGTGAGAGAAGTCGATTACAACATCAGCACTCTCAGTTATTTGAGACATATCATCGTATATTTTAAGTCCACCTTCTTGGCTTGACATACCTCTAGCTGAAACGCAAGCGAGCTCTAATGTTTCGTCTTCTCTTATCGCATCAGCAAGGATTTTACCCATTTTACCGTCATAGCCAGTTGTTATTATCTTTAACATATTTTCCTCCTATGTTACTTTTCTTGATTCTGTATCTTAATACTGTAGATAATCTATAAGCAATTAAACATTAAACAATAAACTTAAATATTATTTTAAAATTTATTATTGAACCGCTAAATTTCTTAAATAATAAATGCTGAATTATGATTTACTGAATTACTTAACCACATTAAATCCAGCGTTTACTAATTCTTGTCTTAATACATCCAGATTTTTTTCTTCCATTTCAGCTAGAGGAAGTCTGAAATCTCCAACTTCATATCCTATTAAGTTAAGAGCTGTTTTTACTGGTACAGGGTTAACTTCTATAAATAGTGATGCTATAAGAGCGTCTAATTTAAGTTGTAATTCTTTTGCACCTTGTACGTCGCCTTCTATAAATTTAGTTACCATGTCGTGAGTTTCTTGAGGGCATATATTTGCAAGAACTGATATAACTCCGTGACCACCTACTGAAAGTAGAGGGACGATAGTATCATCATTTCCTGAGTAAATTGCGAAATCTTCTGGAACTAAGCTAGCTATTTCAGCTACTTGACCTAAATCTCCGCTTGCTTCTTTAACAGCAACTATATTATCTATTTTAGCAAGTTCAGCAACTAAACTTGGGCTTATGTTTACACAAGTTCTTCCAGGTACATTGTACAGTATTATAGGAAGTTTAACGCTGGCAGCTATAGTTTCAAAGTGGCGCTTAAGTCCAGCTTTGTTTGCTTTATTATAGTAAGGAGTTATAACTAATAATCCGTCAACGCCTAGTTTTTCACACTCTTGACTCATAAATACTGAGTGCATTGTGTTGTTTGATCCAGAGCCTGCTATTACTGGAATTCTTTTGTTTACTTTTTCTACAGCGTATTTTACAAGATCTAATTGTTCTTCTGTAGTCATAGTAGTGGCTTCCCCTGTAGTACCACAAACTACTACAGCATCTGTTCCGTTGGCTATTTGGAACTCTAATAATTCACCAAACTTATTGAAGTTTACTTTTCCATCCTCTGTGAACGGTGTTACGATTGCAACTGCAGAACCTTTAAATAACATAATCAATTACCTCCCAATTTTTATATTAAGCATAATTAAATTATACCCTGAATTCTTTTAAATTCAATTTGTTTCTTTACTTAATGAGATTTTTAATTTCACTATACTGCTGCTTAGTTACTTAACATTAATTTTTATTTACACTAAATCGTATTCTATTGCTTTTTCCGCTATTTGTATTGTGTTAGTTGCCGCACCTTTTCTGATATTATCAGCAACTACCCATAAGTTAACTCCGTTGTCTATACTGAAGTCCCTTCTTATTCTTCCTACGAATACTTCGTCGCTTCCATCTACTTCAAATGCAGTTGGATATTCGTTGTTTTCAGGATTGTCTACCAATACAACTCCTGGAGCAGAATTTAAACTGCTTACTAAATCGCTTAATTCAAAGCTGTTTTCAAATTCTACGTTTATAGATTCACTATGACCGTTTTTTACAGGAACTCTTACTGTAGTAGCAGTAACTTTAAGATCGAAGTTGTTTAATATTTTCATAGTTTCGTTTATCATTTTTAACTCTTCTTTTGTATATCCATTCTCTGTAAATGAATCAATGTGAGGTAGACAGTTGTAAGAAATTTGATGTGGGTAGAATCCTGTAGGATTTCCTTCCATTCCTTTTTCTAAGTCTTCAACTCCCTTTACTCCAGATCCAGAAACGGCTTGATAAGTAGAGTAGATAACTCTCTTTATTTTGTACTTATCATCTAGTGGTTTTAGTGGAACTAATGCTTGTATAGTAGAGCAATTTGGATTAGCTATGATACCTTTATGGTTTTTTATAGCTTCTGGGTTTACCTCTGGAATAACTAGAGGAACATCTGGGTCCATTCTCCAGTGGCTTGAGTTGTCTATAACTAAGACACCGTTTGAGCTCGCAATAGGAGCAAACTTCTCGCTTATTGTTCCTCCTGCAGAGAATAAAGCTATCTGAATTCCTCTATTTGTAAAAGAGTCTTGAGTAAGTTCTTCTACAGTATATTCTTTTCCTGCGTAATTTACCTTAGATCCAGCTGATTTCGCAGAAGAAAATAAAAATAAATTATTTATAGGGAAATTTCTTTCTTCTAATACTTTTAAAAATGTTCTTCCAACCATTCCTGTTGCGCCGACAATTGCTAAATTAACTTTTTTCATACAATCCACCTCATTGCTAATATTTATATTTATAAACCTATTTTGTTTGTAGTTCTTTAAACTCGCTTTACTATATTATATGAATAACATTTTGCTATGTAAATTGCGATTAATGCCAAAAACATTGTAAAATATGCCTTAAATATCCTCTTTGAACACAATATCTATATTATAGTAAAATTAAATTTCAAACAAAAAAACGTACAAAGGTATACTTTGTACGTGATTATTTTAATTCAAAGTAAACCCTGTAGCTCACCACTTTAAAAAAGCGACAGTATTACATATTTTATATGCAATCCCAGAAAGTACCTTTGCACAGTACTATCTTCGGCCACAACCCCTTTCCTCAATGATCAAAACTTGCCAGCTCCTATTGAATAGTCTTAGTTGAAGCACCTCTACCCTAGGTTATAGGTTATTTAATTATATTAATGATAATACATAAATTAGATAAAATCAACTTAATATTCGAAATTATTATTCAATATTACTAAATATATTAAAATAAAGAGATAAAAATCAGCTATTTTTTATATTGAGACTTTATAAATAGATGTTAATTTTAGATTTTTGGGGTATAAATCATATGTAATATATGGAACTTTTTTAATAAATACTAATTTTAACAATAATTAGTTTTTTATTATAATTATTATGTATTGATTGTTTAAATTATGTATAATATAATTAGATGTCAAAATGAAAAGATTATTATTATAAAATGTAAATTTAGATGTAAAAATCAATTAAAATATTGGGAGGTAAATAATGGATAGTTTAAAAGAATTATTCAAGATAGGAAATGGTCCATCGAGTTCACATACAATGGGACCTCAAAGAGCATCGGAGAGATTTAAAAATGATAATCCAGATGCTGAAAGCTTTAGAGTTCATTTATATGGTAGTTTAGCGGCTACAGGCAAAGGACATTTGACTGATTATATAATCGAGAAAACGATAGCCCCAAAAAAAGTTGAGATCATTTGGAAGGAAGAAGAAGTACAAGAATTCCACCCAAACGGAATGATGCTTGAAGCTTTAGATAAAGACGGAAAAGTTACTGCAGATTGGACTGTTTACTCTGTAGGTGGAGGAACTTTAGCTGAAGAAGGTCAAAGAAATAGCAAAGCTAACAGTGTGTATTCTTTAGAGACTATGGACGATCTTATTAAATGGTGCGAAGAAAACAATAAAACTTTAGTTGATTATGTAGTGGAAAACGATAGTCACGATATTCTTGAGTATTTAGATAAGATTAGAGAAGCTATGAAAAATGCAGTTAAAGAAGGTTTAAGTACTGATGAAGTGATTCCAGGAAAACTTAGCCTAAAGAGAAGAGCAGGCGACTTCTACAAAAAATATCAAGAAGATAAAGAATTCTCGACTTTAGTGTATGCGTATGCCTTAGCAGCATCTGAGCAGAATGCATCTGGAAATATAATAGTAACCGCACCTACTTGCGGTGCAGCAGGGGTTATCCCGGGAATATTATTTGCAATGCAAGATCATTATGGATACGATGACAAAAAGTTAGTTGAAGCTCTTTGTGTTGCAGGTATGTTAGGTAATATAATAAAGACTAACGCATCAATTTCTGGAGCTGAGGTTGGTTGTCAAGGTGAAGTTGGAGCGGCCTGTTCTATGGCTGCTGGAGCAGTGGCATACTTAAAAGGCGGAGATGTAAGACATATTGAATATGCAGCGGAAATTGGACTTGAGCATCACTTAGGAATGACATGTGACCCAGTATATGGATATGTTCAAATACCATGTATAGAGAGAAATGCTATGGCTGCAAAGAGAGCGTACGATGCAGCGGACTACTCTTTATTAACTGATGGACATCATTCAATAACTTTAGACCAAGTTGTTGAAACTATGAAAGAAACTGGTATAGATATGATGGATAAATACAAAGAAACAGCTAAGGGTGGACTTGCAAAGCATTTCTTCTCTTGCTAAGAAATAAGAAATTTATTTATTAAATAAGAAAGGCTGATTAAATTAACGATCGTTAATTTCATCAGCCTTTTATAATTCATTTATAAATTCAGTGTTCTATAACATAAACTACGACTTATAGCTTAAATTAATAAGAAGAGTACTGTTTTAAAAAGTTTCCATTATATTTACTATAAAATTTCCTTGACATTTGAAAAAACCAAAAGCAGTGCTCCTGCTGATGTAAAACAGAACATTGTTATATGTACTAAAACGCTTATATCGATTTCTTCAAAACATATAAAAAAGTATGCATTAAACCAAAGCATATATCAAATATTTTAATTGTTGAAGAGATTAGTACATTAAAGTCTATAAATTGTAGATTATGTTTTATAGTATGTTATAAAAGGTGTAAAGACTTATAAGCATGTAATTTTAAAATAGTATTAAAAAAGCTTTTATGATAAAATCAGTATAAATAAATTTTTAATAATAAAGAGAAATAAGTTTCTAATAAACATAAGAAATATGAGTTATAAATATAAAAAAATTAATATATAGACTAGGTTGGGAGGGTAAAATATGGGAGAGAAAAATGAATTTTTTGAACAGATGTTGGAACATAGAAGAACTTTAAACAAGATTCCGGAGCTTGGAAGAAATGAGTTTGAGACTTCAAAATACATAAAAAATCACCTTGATAATCTAGGGGTCGAATACGATACTGTTCTAGAAACAGGTGTAGTAGGAATTATAAAAGGGAAAAATCCTAAAAAAACTCTAGCTTTTAGAGCAGATATAGATGCTCTTTGTAGTGATGAGGGTCCAAAACATCTATGTGGCCACGATGGACACACATCGATTCTATTAGGTCTGATAAAATATGTGATAAATAATATAGAAAGCCTAAACGACAATATAGTATTTATATTTCAACCAGCAGAAGAAGGACCTGGTGGAGCGGAAGATATTATTAAAGCAGGTGTATTTAAAAAGTACAATGTAGATGAAGTATTTGGACTACATATATATCCTGAAATACCAGAGGGATATGTAGGAGTAAGACCTGGATATTTTCTAGCTCAAATTGGAGATCTAAATATAGATATAACTTCAAAGAGCGGGCATGGGGCAATGCCACAAACTAGTGTGGATGGAATTGTTATTGCAGGAAACTTTGTAAATGCAATTCAAAGTATAGTTTCTAGAAATCTCAGTCCTATAGAAAATGCAGTCCTTACTATTGGGTGCATCAATGGGGGATCTAGAAGAAATATAATTGCAGGAAATATTAGATTGGAAGGGACTATTAGGACCTTTAAGCCAGAAGTATACAACACAATGAAGGAAAGACTTAGAAAAATCGCGGCAGGTTTTGAAGTTTCGTACGACTGTAAGATTGATGTGGAGATTATAGACGACTACGGAGCGGTAAACAATGACAAAAATCTTTTTAATGAATTTGTAGAAGCTATAGGTAAAGAAAATGTCATTGAGTTGGACCCGCTGATGATCTCAGAAGATTTCTCATACTATCAAAAAGAGGTTCCAGGACTATTCTTTATGCTAGGAGCTAGAAATGAAGAAAAGGGATATGTAAACAGCCTTCACAATATTAACTTTAATTTCGACGAGAAGATCTTAATGAATGCGATAGAAACATACAAAAAACTACTTAAATTTAAAAAATCTATAGATTAAAAAATATCCCCTTATATTTTTGTATAAAAATCACTTATATGACAAAAATAAAGATATAAGGGGTGGTTTTAATGAACGATAATAATAATAAAAAACACTTAGATGAAAATAACGATAAAATTGAAGATTATAAAAATGTAAATAATAGAAAATTAGATATAAATGAAGAAGATAGATCGGTTTACAAAAAAACTAAGATTGTTAATGGAAAAAATACCAAGATAATCACTAACAATGACTTTATGAAATACGAGATAGCTTCTGAATTAGGGCTTCTAGATAAAGTAAAAGAATACGGTTGGGCTGAGTTGACAGCTAAAGAAGCTGGTCAAATCGGCGGTATATTAACATCCAGAAACAGGAAGAGGAAAAAAGAGGAGCAAAGATAAAATGGAGCAATACACTGAGTTCGCTTTTGTATACGATGAACTTATGGATGAGGTCGACTATGATGATTGGGTTAAATACCTTGAAGATATTATAGATAAGGAAGATGTAAAGATTAAAAATATACTTGAGCTTGCATGTGGTACTGGAAATATAACTATACCGCTTGCAAAAAAAGATTATGATATAGCGGGTATAGATATATCGTATGAAATGCTAAGCGTTGCGAGAGAAAAGGCAGAAAAAGAAGGTATAGAGCTTGTTTTATTAGAGCAAGATATAACGGAATTGGATTTTGAAATAGATAACCTCGATTGTGTTTTATGTGCATGTGACGGGTTTAACTATATAATAGATGATGAAGATCTCAAAAGTGTATTTGAAAAGACTTATGATCTTTTAAAAGACGGTGGGTTATTTCTATTCGATATAAGCTCTTACTATAAATTATCTCAAGTTCTGGGAAACAATATGTACGGAGAAAATAGAGAAGACGTAACTTATATGTGGCAAAATTTCTTTTTCGAGGAAGATAACACACTAGATATGGAGTTAGCTTTCTTTATAAAAGATGAAGGTGGTAAATTCGATAAATTTGAAGAAGAACATAGACAAAGAGCGTATACAAAAGAAGAAATTGTAGGGATGTTAAACGAATCGGGGTTTGACAATATAAAGGTTTATGGTGATTTTACCTTTGAAGAGCCTAAAAGTACTTCTCAAAGAATATTTTTTGTGTGTAAGAAATGATTTGAATAAAATATCAAAAAGTAAAATTGATAATAATTTTAAAAAAGCAATAAAATTAAAGAATAAATTAAAGCAAAATTAGTGAAAATAATAAAGCTGTGATATTTGGAGGAAATTAGATGAAAGATTATATACTTAGAGCAATTGCTGGAGATGGTCAGGTTAGAGCATTTGTAGCAGATACTACAAATATGGTCGAAAAAGCGAGAGGTTTACACAAGACTACAAAAGTAGCAACTGCTGCTCTTGGAAGAACGCTTACGGCGACTTCTATTATGGGTCTGATGATGAAGAATGATGGGGACAAATTAACAGTAATAATAAAGGGTGGAGGGCCGATTGGAAGTATATTGGTTACTTCAAACTCTAGAGGAACTGTAAAGGGATATGTGTCAAATCCCGATGTTGTAGTGGAAGATTACCCAAATGGAAAACTAAATGTTGCGGGGGCAGTAGGTAAAGATGGCGTTATAAGAGTAATAAAAGATTTTGGTTTAAAAGAACCTTATAATGGAGCTTATCCTATAGCTAGTGGAGAAATAGCTCAAGACTTTACAAATTACTTTGCTATGTCTGAGCAAACTCCTTCAGTAGTTTCGCTTGGTGTCTACACTAGAGAAGATGAAGTTGAATATGCTGGAGGATTTATAGTACAGCTTATGCCAGATGCAACTGAGGAAGTCATAAGTCAGTTGGAGAAAAACATATCTGAGATTCCTTCTATAACAGATATGTTGAAATCTGGAGATAAGCCAGAAGATATGCTGGAAAAAGTACTATCAGGATTAAATCCAAAGGTTCTAGATTCTTGTGATGTTTCATTTGAGTGCGATTGTTCAAAGGAAAGAATGGCTGAAGCTCTTATTTCTATAGGAAAAAATAGTTTGATAGAACTATTAGAAGAGGATAAGCAGGCGGAAGTCGGATGTCAATTTTGCAATCAAAAGTATAAATTTTC
The DNA here is from genome assembly GCF_000498755.1 of Clostridioides mangenotii TR. Lineage (GTDB taxonomy): Bacteria > Bacillota > Clostridia > Peptostreptococcales > Peptostreptococcaceae > Metaclostridioides > Metaclostridioides mangenotii_A. The sequence goes on from NZ_AXUS01000016.1 coordinate 50,930, forward strand.
AGATGAAGAGTTACAAGATCTAATTGATTCAATTTAACGAATAAGGTTGAGCGATTTTATCAATTTGATTTAGTATAGTGATAAGTTAGTAAAATTATCAAAAAAAAATTCTCGTTATGATAAAATTCTCATAATGATAAGCAAGAAAGTGCCGTTTACTTTGTTAAAAAAAGTTTTATTATGTAGAATTGTAGCTAGATGTATTAGTTTTACATTAAGAATAGAATTAATAAAAAAATAAAGTGAAAAGAAAAAAGTGGCATGAAAATTGCTTTTTAAAATATGAAAGAGCATTAATAAATCATTAACAACGAAGTTATATGATTTAATTAGATAAAGAAGGGTTTATTAGTGTTTAGAATCGTGTTCTAAGAACATGATCAATACTTAACTTAGCAGGAGGTGACGTAAATGTCAAAAAAAGTAATTTCTACAGAGAAAGCTCCGGGAGCAATAGGACCATACTCACAAGCTATACAAATTGGAAACATAGTTTCTACATCGGGACAACTTCCAATAGATATGGCAACGGGAGAATTAATGACTGATCCTAAGTTAGCTACTAAAGCATCTTTAGATAACGTTAAAGCGATATTAGAAGAAGCTGGTACTAGCATGGATAAAGTATTCAAAACTACAGTTTTCGTTAAGGATCTTAAAGATTTTAATGATGTAAATGAAGTTTATGCAACATACTTCAAAGAAAATCCACCAGCAAGATCATGTGTACAAGTTGCACAATTGCCAAAGGATGCTGTTGTTGAAATAGAAGCTTTAGCAACAATATAGTAATAAAAGTTAAGTCTACTAAAAAAAGTTTATATTAAATCTATATATAAAAATCTATCTAAAAACATTTAGCCTTTTTTTTAGCAAAATGAATTCATTTTACTAAATAAAAGGCATTTTTTTATAAAATTTTATTTTATATTGTAAATAAGGCCTTTATTGTTAATAAATTCTTAACCTGTCGTGCTTATATGTGATAAAATATAAGTGGGTACTATATTTAAAATTAAGTTCTTATGGAGGTATGTTGATGGGAAGTAGATTAAAAGAATTCCAACAATATATGATAAAATATACTGAAACTATTGCAAGTGTTTTAGATATAGATATAGAAATTGTCGACGATAGATTGATGAGGATAAGCGGTTCTGGAATCTACAAATCTAAAATAGATGAAAGTGTAGTTACAGAGGGGTATATTTACAATAAAGTCATGGTATCGGGAGAACAGATGACGGTTTTAGATATTTGTGACAGTGACGTATGTGTAGAGTGCGATCATTACCAGACATGTCTAAACAAAGTTATTATTGCTGTTCCGATTAAATATAATGATAATCATACTATTGGTGTAATAGGAGCAATAAGCACTGATGTATATAAGAAAAAAGAAATAAAAAACAAACTAGAGAGTTATACAACGTTTATAAATCATATTTCAGACCTTATATCGATGAAGATGGAGGAGTTTGAAATTAGCGACAATAATGATAAGATGATCACGACACTAAGGGAAATATTGGATCATGTCGAAAAAGGTGTCGTAATTTTAGATAGCAATAGCCATATTTCCTATATAAACAATATAGCTTTGAAAAAATTGGGAATTAACAGTGATGCTTTAGACAAGCTGATTACAATAAAACTGCTTGAAACATTTTCTAATGGAAAAGAATTGGTAGAGTTTAAAATAGGAAAAGAAGTATTCAATATTACATCTAAAAAAATCCACGTATATCCTTATGTGCCAACTTTTGACAGAATACTAGTATTCGATAAGACGTATGCCGCTAAGCAGGGTACAGAGATAAATAGCGGATGGGGATTTAAAAACATAGACTCTATAGTAGGTAGTTCTGAGGCTATTAAGAAAGTTAAACAGAGAACTAAGAGACTTGCTAAGTCTAATTCGTCAGTTCTGATAACTGGTGAAAGTGGGACAGGTAAGGAACTCATAGCCAAGGCGATACACTCTGAAGGAGATAGATGGAACAAACCTTTTATTGCGATAAATTGTGCGGCCATACCGGAAAACTTGCTGGAGAGTGAATTGTTTGGCTACAGTAAAGGTGCATTTAGTGGTGCTAGTAGTAGCGGTAAGGTGGGGAAATTTGAACTTGCGAATGAAGGAGTTATATTCTTGGATGAGATAGGTGACCTGCCTATGCACTTACAGGCTAAACTTTTAAGGGTTCTTCAGGAGAGAAAATTTGCTAGAGTTGGGTCGAATAAACTTATAGACTTAGATATAAGAGTCATAACTGCGACGAATAAAAATCTTTTACATCTTGTTAATGAAGGCGAGTTTAGGGAAGATTTATATTATAGAATAAATGTAATACCGATTAATTTGCCACCGTTGAGAGAAAGAAAAGAAGATATAGCAGATATGATGATGATGTTTGTATCTAAATATTCGGTGGAATTAGACAAGCATCTAAATGAAATTAGAGAGCCCGTTATGGATATGCTTATCAATTACAACTGGCCTGGAAATGTAAGAGAGTTAGAAAACGCTGTAGAGTATATGATGAATTTAGTGGATGATGAGGGCGCGATTTATAAGGATATGCTTCCTGTGGATATTTTAAATTACTACGAAGAAGAAGTGGATCCTATAAATGGAAAAAGTGATGTTTCACTATCTATAACGATTAATTCTTATATAAGTGAGGTATCTGCAGATTTACTAGAAAATGAAGAAAATATAATTAAAATAAAGGATTTAGAGCTTATGTATATAAATAAGTTACTAGACAAGTATGGTAGGGATACTAAGACTAAGAAGCTTCTAGCTAAGAAGCTTGGGATAGGTTTAGCTACTCTTTATAGAAAATTAGAAGACGAATAAATTAATTCTCGTTATGATAATTCTCGAATTGGGAAAATGTTATCATAACGAGAATTTTTTGTATTAAATAATAATCGATAAAGATACAGACAAATCGACAATAATGATAAATGGCTTAGACACTAGATAAAAAATATTTATTTAACAAAAGCGTAGTTGGCATACTAATTGCTATTAAATATAGACGGAAATATAATTTAAATTGTGAAAATCGAAAGGAGAAAAATAAATGAGAGAAATCAAATGGAAAGTAAATACTTTACCAAAGACAGATAACAAAGAACAAATAATAGACTTTTTAAAAGATGCGGAAATAGACAAGGTTAAGAAATTCCACGAAAGTTTCCCACAATATACTAAAACTCCATTAGTGAAACTAGATAATTTAGCTAAAGAATTAGGTGTAGGAGGATTATTCGTTAAAGACGAGTCTTACAGATTTGGTTTAAACGCATTTAAAGTATTAGGTGGATCTTATGCTATGGGTAAATGGATGGCAGATAAATTAGGAAAAGATATATCAGAACTACCTTACGATAAATTAATATCAGATGATACTAGAAAAGAATTAGGAGATGTAACTTTCTACACAGCTACTGATGGTAACCACGGTAGAGGAGTTGCTTGGACTGCAAACAGATTAAAGCAAAAATCAGTAGTCTACATGCCAATAGGATCTACAGAATTTAGACTTAACAAGATCAAAGACGAAGGTGCTGATGCAAGTATAACTGATTTAAACTACGATGACGCTGTTAGATTAGCTACTAAGCATGCTAATGAAACAGGAGGACTAGTAGTTCAAGATACAGCTTGGGAAGGTTACGAAGACATCCCAGCATGGATTATGCAAGGATACGGAACAATGGCTAAAGAAGCTGTTGAACAATTAAAAGAGTACGGTGTAGATAGACCAACTCATGTATTTGTTCAAGCAGGAGTTGGATCATTAGCAGGAGCTGTTCAAGGTTACGTTGCAAACGCTTTTGAGGAGTGCCCTATAACTGTAGTTGTAGAAGCTGACGAAGCAGATTGCTACTACAAATCAGCTGAAGTAAACGACGGAAAAGCAGTGGCTGTTGGTGGAGATATGCCTACAATAATGGCTGGTCTTGCTTGTGGAGAAGTAAACACAATAGGATTTGAAGTACTTAAAAACTATGCTTCAGCATTCGTTTCTGCACCAGACTGGGTAGCTTCTAAAGGTATGAGAACTTTAGGTAACCCATTAAGAGGAGACGAAAAAGTAATATCAGGAGAGTCAGGAGCTGTTACTACAGGATTAGTAGCTGAAATAATGACAAACGACGATATGAAAGACTTAAGAGATGCTCTTAGATTAGATGCTAACTCTAAAGTATTAGTTATAAGTACAGAAGGTGACACTGATCCAGAAATGTACAAAAGCATAGTATGGGATGGAAATTGCCCAAGTGTTCATGGACCTCACGGAAGAAAATAATAAGTTTAGAACTTTTAATTTTAAATGAATAAAAGTTAAAATGATAGAAATATAAAAAGATAACAAGTTTTAAAGACTATAAAATAGAATAGTAAAATTTAAATAAAAAAATTAAATATGAATTGGTTGGAGGAATTGAAATGTTAACTACAGCAAGAGAACAAGAATTAACAGGAGTTTTACAAGATCTTATAAGACAGGCAAGTGATTCAGGGCAAGAAGAAAATGTAGTAAAAGCTATAGAAGCTAACATGGAAAAATTAGGATTTGACAGTTGGTCAAGAGATAGATACGGTAACATAATAGGTTGTATAAAAGGAAATAAACCAGGAAAGAAAATATTATTTGATGGACATATAGATACTGTTCCAGTTCCAGATCCATCTGCTTGGACTCAACCACCATACGAAGGTAAAATAGTTGATGGTAAATTATACGGAAGAGGAACTTCAGACATGAAAGGTCAATTCAGTGCTATGATGACCGCTGTTTCTTACTTCGCAAAAGATACTAATAAAGATTTCGCTGGTGAATTATATGTAGCTGGTGTTGTTCATGAAGAAATATTCGAAGGTGTTTCTGCTAGAGAAATAAGTGCAGCAGTTAAACCTGACTATGTTGTTATAGGTGAATCTTCAGAATTAAACCTTAAAATAGGTCAAAGAGGTAGAGCGGAAGTAGTTGTTGAAACTTTCGGAAAACCAGCTCACTCTGCAAACCCAGAAAAAGGAATAAACGCTGTTTACAAAATGGCTAATGTAATTCAAGCAATTCAAAACTTGACTCCTCCAAACCAAGGTGGATTAGGAGACGGAATATTAGTTCTTACTGATATAAAATCTTCTCCATACCCAGGAGCGTCAGTAGTGCCAGATTATTGTAAAGCTACTTTCGATAGAAGATTACTAGTTGGTGAAACTAGAGAAGGTGTTTTAGCTCCAGTTCAAGAGTTATTAGAAAAAATGATGAAAGAAGATTCAGAGCTAAACGCTAAAGTTTCTTACGCATTCGGAAAAGAACTTTGCTACACAGGAAACACAATAGAGAGTGAAAGATTCTTCCCAGGTTGGTTATACGATGAGAATGATGAGTTCGTTCAAGCTGCTTACAAAGGATTAAAAGAAGCTGGAATAAACCCAGAAATAACTCAATATTCATTCTGTACTAACGGAAGCCACTACGCTGGTGAGGCAGGAATAAGAACTATAGGATTCGGGCCATCAAAAGAAAATCTTGCTCATACTATAGATGAGTATATAGAATTAGAGCAACTTTTCACAGGTGCAAAAGGATACTACGGTATATTAAAATCAGTTTACGGAAAATAAATTCAAACTGACACATTGTATATGATATAGATATAAGAGATATTTTATGTATTGAACAATAGAATTGGAGATGGTTTTGTGAGAACTTTAATAAAAAATGGGCTTATCATAGATGGAAATAATATTGTTCCTTATGAAGGCGATCTATTAATCGAGAACGACAGAATACTTAAGTTAGGTGCTAAACTAGATGAGCAAGCTGATAAAGTTATAGACGCTCAAGGAAGAGTAGTTTGCCCAGGATTTATCGATACTCATAGCCATTCAGATTTGATGATTTTAGTAAATCCATATAATGAGGTAAAAATTAGACAGGGTATTACAACTGAGGTTTTGGGGCAAGATGGCATATCTATGGCCCCATTACCTAAAGAATTTATATCTCCATGGAGAAAAAATCTTGCAGGTCTAGATGGTGAAAGTGATGAAATAGACTGGAATTATGAGACTACTGAAAATTATCTGAAAATGATGGAAGATAATGGGATTGGCCTTAATGAGACATATTTAGTGCCTCACGGAAATATCAGAATGGAAGCTATGGGACTTGAAGATAGACCTGCTACTAAAGAAGAAATTCAAAAGATGTGTGAAATCACAGAGAGAGAATTAAAAGCAGGGGCTATTGGTATATCAAGTGGGCTTATATATATACCTTGTGCATACTCATTGACAGAAGAGATCATTGAAATATGTAAAATAGGTGCAAAATACGATAGACCATTTGTTGTTCACCAAAGAAGTGAAGCTGACACAATAGTGTCATCAATGGAAGAGATTATCGAAATAGGTAAAAAATCTGGAATTAAAATTCACTTCTCACACTTTAAAGTTTGTGGTAAAGCTAACTGGAAGTTCATTCCACAAATGTTAGAATTATTAGACAAAGCTAAAGAAGAGGGACTTACTGTTTCTCTAGATCAATATCCATATGCAGCAGGAAGTACTATGTTAGGAGTTGTTTTACCTCCATGGGCACATGCTGGTGGAACAGATAATCTTATAGAAAGACTTAACAACGAAGCTGATAGACAAAAAATGAAAGATGATATAGCTAACGGAATCGAAGGTTGGGATAACTTTATACAATTTGCGGGTATTGATCAAATATTTGTAACTAGTGTAAAGACTGACAAAAACAAAGATGTTATAGGTAAGAGTCTACAAGAAATTGGCGAAATGAGAGGAATTGATCCACTTGACGCTACTTTTGACTTACTTAGAGATGAAGAAAATGCAGTTGGAATGGTTGACTTCTACGGAAAAGAAGAACATGTTATTACGTTTATGAAGAGACCTGAGCACAATGTTTGTACTGACGGACTACTAGGCGGAAAACCGCATCCAAGAGCTTACGGATCATTCCCTAAGATACTAGGCAGATTTGTTAGAGAGTTAGGTGTTCTTAAACTTGAAGAAGCTGTATACAAAATGAGTAAAAAAGCTGCAGATGCTTTCAGAATAGATGAAAGAGGAGAGCTTAAAGAAGGTTACTTTGCAGATATAGTTATATTCAATAAAGATACAGTTAGCGGATCTGATGACTTCATAGATTCAATGCAATTCCCAACAGGAATAGACTATGTAATTATTAATGGTGAGGTTGTAGTTGAAGAAAATGAATACCACATGATTAAGGCAGGAAAAGTTCTAAGATAAAAACTTCAAATAACAGCTTTAAAAGAACGGAGTAGTCTTTAGGCAAACGTTTGTAATTTAAGGGGGATGTATTATGTTATTAGTTGGTAACGGAAAAGTTATTACTCAAGATTCATTAAACCCATTTTTAAATGATGGTTGTGTTGTTATAGAAGACAACAAAATAGCAGATATTGGTTCTACTGCAGATATGAAAGCTAAATACCCAAAGCATGAGTTTATTGACGCAAATGGAAAGATAATCATGCCAGGGCTTATAAACTCTCATATGCATATCTACAGTTCATTCGCAAGAGGAATGGCAGTACCAGGTGAGCCTGCTGCTAACTTTATAGAAATACTTGAGAGATTATGGTGGATGCTTGATAAGAAGCTTACATTAGAAGACACTAAATACAGTGCTTACGCAACTTATTTAGAGTGTATAAGAAATGGAGTTACTACAGTATTCGATCATCACGCTAGTCCAAATGCAATTGAAGGAAGCTTATTTGCTATATCTGATGCAGCAAAAGACTTAGGAATAAGAACTTGTCTTTGCTACGAGGTATCAGATAGAGATGGCGGAAATACAATGGATCAAGGTATCAAGGAAAACGTTGATTTTATAAAACATGCTCAAAAAGACGATACAGACATGTTAAAAGGTATGTTTGGTCTTCACGCTGCATTTACTCTTTCTGATGAGACTCTTAACAAGTGTGCTACTGCTATGGCAGGAATCAAAGATACTGGATACCATGTTCATATAGCTGAAGGTATAGACGATTTAAATATCAATCTTGAGAAATATGGCAAGAGAGTTGTTGAAAGATTAAATGAGTTCGATGTATTAGGAGATAAGACTCTTGCAGTACATTGTATATACGTAGATGACAATGAAATCAAATTACTTAAAGATTCTAATACATTTGTAGTTCACAACCCAGAGTCAAACATGGGTAACGCTGTGGGATGCTGCCCAGCTATTGAATTTATAAACGCTGGTATAGATGTTGGTTTAGGAACTGACGGATATACTGCTGACATGTTAGAATCACAAAAAGTTGCTAACATAATCCACAGACATAGACTAGGTGATCCAAGAGTTGGATTTGGAGAATCTACACAAATGTTATTCGATACAAACCAAAAAATAGCTAAAGCTTATTATAAAAACGACTTAGGAGTACTTAGAAAAGGTGCTTATGCAGACGTTATAGTAGTTGATTACACTCCACATACACTACTTAATGAAAACACAACAGCTGGACATATACTGTTTGGTCTTAGTGGTAAGTGTGTTGATACAACAATTGCAAACGGTAAAGTTCTAATGAAGAACAGAGAAATAGTTGTTGTAGACGAAAATCAAATACTTGCTAAGAGTAGAGAATTAAGCCAAAATTTATGGAATAGATAGTACCGTAAATTTTGAAAATCTCGGCCCCTTTATTATGAAGACATTATAAAATAAATGTGTAAAGTATTAAAGGAGCCGAGTTTTAAATATATTAATAAATCAAATTAGATTTGATATTGTTAAATTAATATACCAAAAACTTTAGGGGGTAAAGTAATGAGCGATATAATGAGACAAATTCCATTTGCTAATATAATGGATAGAGTACTGGTTGAGAAGGAAAAATACAATACTATTTATGGGGTATCTAAATTATACACACATAACAATGGTAAAGAGCTTAATGTTTTCAATCATAAGTTAGAGAATCCACTAGGACCAGCAGCTGGGCCTCATACACAATTAGCGCAAAACTTAATCGCATCGTATGTTGGGGGAAGTCGTTTTCTTGAACTAAAAACTGTTCAGGTATTAGATGGTGAAGATCTTCCAATATCAAAGCCATGTATACGTGCTGATGACGAAGCTTACAACGTTGAGTGGTCTACTGAACTATATATTCCACAAGCATTAGAGGAGTATATCAAAGGTTGGATCGGATGTAAGTTAATAGCTAAAGAATTTGGATTCGGAGATCCAGATGGATTTATATTCAATATGAGTGTTGGATACAACCTAGAAGGAATCCAATCTAAGAAGATAGATGCTTTCATAGAAGGATTAAAAGATGCCTCTAGCAATGATATGTGGAAAGAATGCGAAAAGTGGGCTCTAGATAACCTTGATAGATTTGAAAATGTAGACGAAGCTTTTGTTAAGTCTATATCTCCTAAAATATGTAACTCAATAACTCTATCAACTATGCATGGATGTCCAGAAGATGAGATAGAGAAAATAGTTTCTTATCTAATAACAGAGAAGAAAATAAATACTTACTTAAAGTGTAATCCAACTTTATTAGGATACGATACTGTAAGAACAATAATGGATGATATGGGATATGACTATATCAAATTCGATAAAGAGCAATTCGATGTAGATCTAAAGTTTGACGATGCAGTTGCAATGATAGGACGTCTATTAAAGCTTGCAGAAGGTAAGGGAGTAGCTTTCGGTGTAAAACTTACAAATACATTCCAAGTTCGTATAGATGAAAATGAACTTCCTGGGGATGCAATGTACATGTCAGGAAAGAGTTTATATCCATTAAGCATAAATGTTGCGGCTAAATTAGCTAAGGCTTTTGATGGTAAGTTAGCTATGTCTTACTCAGGTGGAGCTGATGCTGGAAATATAGAAAAAATATTTAACACAGGTATCTGGCCAATAACAGTAGCTACTACTCTTCTTAAGCCAACAGGATACAACAAAGTTAAGCAACTAGCTGACTTAGTTGCAGGATGCGACTACCACGAAAAGCAAATAGTAGACGTAGAATTAGTTGAGAAATTAGCTAAAGAATCGATAGCAGATGAGAAATACTCAAAGTCACCAACAGTTCGTGAAAAAGGATTTATATCTTTTGACGAAAACAAAAATGTAAGAGTTGGATGTAAAGTAGTTTGCGGAAGCTGTGCTAACGTATGTCCAAACAGAGCTAACATAGTAACTATAGTTGATGGAGAAAAGAAATTACTTCATATAGATGATTACTGTAATGAGTGTGGAAACTGTTACCTATTCTGCCCAGATAAGTGTACTCCATACAAAGATCGTATAACTTTATTCTCAAACAAAGGTTACTTTGACGACAGTACAAACCAAGGATTTTTACTATTAGATAATGATAAAGTTATGTACCGTTTTGAAGGAGAAACAAAAGAGTGTGCTTTAGAAGACGCTCCGAAAGTTATAGCTGATTTCGCAGCATCATTAAAGGATTGTCATCCTTACCTAGTGTAAGATAATATAAGACAAAATTAAATAGAAAAAAGGAAGGGAGACCAATTATGTCTCAAAATAACAGCCCTAAAATAGCTCCTGTAGATGAAAAAATGTCATTTAAAAGTTCGTGGGTATTTTCACTACAACACGTTCTAGCAATGGCCGCAGGAGCGGTGGCAGTTCCTATGATGGTAGGGAATGCTGCAGGACTAGATCAAACTAGTATTGTATTTTTAATTAATGCTTGTCTATTCATGGCAGGTATAGGAACTCTCATACAAAGTGTTGGTATAGGAAATATTATAGGTGCTAGAATACCAGTAATCGAGGGAACAAGTTTTGCAGCGGTTGCAGGTATGACAGCGATAGCTACGTCATATAATGATCCGAATATTGCGATCCAAAATGTTTTTGGAGCAGTAATAGTTGCAGGTCTTTTCTGCATAGTGTTAGCTCCTGTGTTTGAAAAACTGATAAGATTTTTCCCGAGTGTTGTTACAGGAACTGTAGTAATGGTTATAGGTATATCTTTATTTCCAATAGGTATCAAATGGATTACGCTAAACAAAATTGAAGCAGTTGATCCAAAGACTTTCGCACTTTCAATGGCAGTTCTAGTTATAACTCTTTTATCTTTTAAATTACTAAAAGGTATCTGGAACAGTTCTGCGATAATTGTAGGTATAGTACTTGGAACATTGCTTTCAATGGCAGTTGGAATGGCGGATTTCAGTAGTGTTGCTGGAGCTGGTTGGGTTTCAATAAACACTCCATTTAAGTTCGGTTTACCACAATTTGATATATCAGCGATACTGTCTCTGTGTCTGATAATGTTAGTTTTGATGACTGAGTCAGTAGGAAATATGATTGCTATACATGAAATGGTGGATAAAGAAGTAACAGGTAAAAATATAAAAAGAGCGTTATTCGGAGATGGTATATCTACAGCTTTATCAGGTATATTCAACTCTTTCCCAATAACACCTTTTGGTCAAAATACTGGTATTGTTGGTCTTACTGGAATAAAATCTAGATATATAGCAGTGTACGCAGGTATAATGCTTCTAGTATTCGGATTTGTGCCGAAGTTTGCGGCTATTATAGCAGCTATACCAAAACCAGTTCTTGGAGGGGTAGCCTTCGCAATGTTTGGTATGGTAATGGTTGGAGGAGTAAGAACTCTAAGCAAAGTTCAGTTTGTTGGAACTATGAATGGAGTTATAGTTGCAGTGAGTGTTGGTCTATCAATTATTCCAATAGTAAACCCTGATTTTTACAACAACTTCCCAGCATGGGTACAAACAATATTCCACAGTGGTATAACTACAGGAAGTTTGGCTGCTGTAATACTTAACATATTCTTTAATGAATTAGGAAATAAGAAGAAAGCAAAAGAAGAAGCGCAGTAAAGTGATTGTTTAAGAGCAGGTTGATAGGCGATAGGGGTGGCTAATTATTGCGATTTGCTAAAATGAGAAATTATTTTAGTCAGTTGTTTAGCACAATAATTAATTACAGTTATCTTATTGAGACCTGCAATTAAACCGGTAGCAATAATAGCTTAATAATAAAACATTGTTGAAGCATGTTGCCGTTCTGATTTTGTTTGGGTGAAGTAGCAAACTTAAAAAAATATTTTAGACCGTTAGCTATGGCGATAAAATTAATAAGTAAAAATAACTAAAGTATAACGAAATAAATTTAAAATAGAAATATAAATGAAAATTAATTATTAAATTAAAATTAAAAAATAATGAAGTACAAAAAAGTATAGAAATAAAGAAATAAAAGGAAATATAGAAGTAAAAACAAGTTTATAAATAAAAGAAATATAGAATAAAAAAGTATTATGTTATGAAAGCATCTTTGTGCAATTGTATGCACAAAAGATCTCTTTATAATAAGCACGAATTTAAAAACTCTGATTTGTCAAAATTAAGGTGGAATAAATATGGGAACAATACTTAGAGGTGGAAAAATAGTAACAAATGAAAAAACTTATAATTCAGATATAAGGATTGATGGAGAGAAGATCGTAGCTATAGGATCTGATATAGAAGTAAGTGGAGATGAGATCGTGGATGTTGCTGGATGTTATATTATTCCAGGTGGAATAGATACTCATACACATTTTGACTTAGATAACGGAGCTACTATAACAGCAGATAGTTTTGCTACTGGTACTAAAGCGGCAATAGCAGGTGGTACAACTACTGTTTTAGACTTTGCTACTCAATCAAAAGGTAAGTCGCTTGCAGACGGACTTAAAGAATGGCATATGAAAGCTGATAAGAAATCTTATTCAGATTACGGATTCCATATGGCTATAACTGACTGGAATGATTCTGTTCGCGATGAGATGGATGATATGATATATGAGGGTGTGTCTTCATTCAAAATGTATATGGCATATAAAAATCTTAAAGTAAAAGATGATGTAATATACGAAGCCTTAAAGAAGTCTGAAGAAATTGGTGGTATTATAGGTTTTCACTGTGAGAACGGAGAGGTAATTGATGAGCTTATAAGTGAAGCTAGAGAGAGTGGTCATTTGTCTCCTAGATATCATCCGCTTACTAGACCAGCTATACTAGAAGCAGAAGCTACATCAAGATTGATGAAAATCGCTGAAGTTGCAAAATCAAAAGTATACGTTGTACATCTAAGCTGTAAAGAGTCTCTAGAGGAAGTTAAAAAAGCAAAATCTAGAGGCGTGGATGTGGTTGTAGAATCATGCCCGCAGTACTTACTTCTCGATGAAAGACGATATTTTGAGGATGGGTTTGAAGGTGCTAAATACGTTATGTCTCCACCGCTTAGAGATAAGTCTAACAATGAAATTCTTTGGAAGGCAATTGCTGATGGTGATATAGATACTATTGGAACTGATCATTGCTCATTTAATTTTAAAGGGCAAAAAGAATTAGGTAAGGACGATTTTAGTAAAATACCTAATGGAGGACCAGGAGTAGAACATAGAATAAAACTTCTATACACTTACGGAGTTTGTAAAGACAAAATAACTTTGAACCAACTTGTTGATATTGTATCAACTAAGCCCGCTAAGATATTTGGAATGTACCCTGAAAAAGGTGCAATAGAAGTAGGCAGTGATGCGGATATAGCTGTTTTAAATCCAAATATTAAAGATGTAATAAAGGCAGAAAATCAAGTACAAAATGTGGATTATACTCCATATGAGGATTTTGAGGTAGATTGTGCAATAAGCAGAGTGTACTTAAGAGGTACCGAAGTTGTGAAAGAAGGTAAAGTTATTAGCAAATCGCCAAATGGAGAGTATGTAAAAAGGCGACAAGCAAAGGGGGCCAAGTAGATGGTAGAATTTATACTTAACGGAGAGAAAGTTGTAGCAGAAGAGGGCAAGAAACTTCTAGACTACTTGAGAGAAGATAAAAATATTACTTCTGTAAAAAATGGATGTTCTGAAGGTGCTTGTGGTACTTGTATGGTCATAATTGATGGCAAGGCTACTAAAGCATGCGTATTTAAAACTGATAAATTAGCTGGAAAAAGTATAGTTACTATAGAAGGTTTGACTGAAAGAGAGCAAGATGTATACGCTTATGCTTTCTCTAGTCAAGGAGCTGTACAATGCGGTTTCTGTATACCAGGTATGGTAATAAGTGCAAAAGCTTTACTAGATGTAAATGCAGATCCAACTGAGGATGATATAAAGAAAGCTTTAAGAGGAAATATTTGTAGATGTACTGGTTATGTAAAAATAATCAAAGCTGTACAATTAGTTGCTAAAATACTAAGAGAAGGAACTGAAGTTCCAAAAGTGGCTTGTAAAGGTCTAGTTGGAGATAGCCTTCAAAGAGTAGATGCAGTAGCAAAAACTCTTGGAACAGCGGAGTATGTAGACGATATAAGAATGGATGGTATGATCTACGGTTCTGCTGTTAGAGCTAAGTACCCAAGAGCATTAGTTAAGAGTATAAATATTGAGAAAGCTAAAGCTCATCCTGGAGTAGTCGCAGTACTTACTGCTGAAGATGTTCCTGGAACATTAAAAGTTGGTCACTTAAAAAAAGATTGGGATACTTTAATTCCAGTAGGACATGAAACAAGATACTTAGGAGATTCTATAGTTTTAGTAGCTGCTGAGACTAGAGAAGCTTTAGAAGAAGCTAAGAGTTTAGTAGAAATTGATTATGAAGAGTTAACTCCACTTAGCACTCCAGAAATGGCATTAGCTGAAGGAGCTCCACTTATACATGAAACAGGAAACCTTCTAGTTAAACAAGAGCTAAAAAGAGGAAATGCTGAAGAAAAAATTAAAAACTCAAAATATGTAGTAACTAAGCATTATTCTACACCTCCAACTGAGCACGCTTTCTTAGAGCCAGAATGTGCTGTTGCTGGGCCAAATGACGATGGAGTTTTAATATACTCTACAGATCAAGGTGTATTCGCTACTCAACACGAGTGTGCTGACATGTTAGGTCTTCCTCATGAGAAGGTAAGAGTTATAAATAAAATGGTAGGTGGAGGATTCGGTGGTAAAGAAGACATGAGTGTTCAACACCACGCTGCTTTACTTGCTTACCATACTAAGAGATTTGTAAAAGTACAACTTACTAGAAAAGAAAGTATGATAATACATCCTAAGAGACACGCTGCAGAGATGATATTCACAACTGCATGTGATGAAAATGGATATTTAACAGCTATGAAGGCTGAGATAGTTACTGACACAGGTGCTTACGCATCTCTAGGTGGACCAGTACTTCAAAGACTTTGTACACATGCTGCCGGACCATACAACTATCAAGATATAGATATAGTTGGAAGAGCGGCTTACACTAACAACCCTCCTGGAGGAGCATTTAGAGGTTTCGGAGTTACTCAAAGTTGTTTTGCAACAGAGTGTAACATAAACTTATTAGCTGAGATGGTTGGAATTTCCCCATGGGAAATTAGATACAGAAATGCTATAAAGCCAGGTCAAGTTCTTCCAAATGGTCAGATAGCTGATGAAGGTACTGCATTAGTTGAAACACTTGAAGCAGTTAAGGAACAATATGAAGCTCATCCAAGAGCTGGTATAGCTTGTGCTATGAAGAATGCCGGAGTTGGGGTTGGTATACCTGATGTAGGAAGATGTAACATAGTAATTATAGATGGAAAAGTTAACTTAAGATCTAGTGCATCTTGTATAGGTCAAGGACTTGGAACTGTTATGGTTCAGGTAGCTTGTGAAACTTCTGGATTAGCTCCAGAGCTTATGGTTCACGCTGCACCTGATACACATACTACACCAGATTCAGGAAACACTACTGCATCTAGACAAACAGTATTCACTGGAGAGGCAACAAGAGTTGCAAGTACAAAGTTAAAAGAAGCGTTAGATTCTGGTAAAACGCTAGCAGATCTTGAAGGTGAAGAGTTCTATGGAGAGTACTCATCAGTAACTGATAAGATGGGATCTGACAAAGAATTCCCAGTAAGTCACGTTGCTTATGGATATGCAACTCAAATAGTTATGCTTGACGAAGATGGAAAGCTAGAGAAAGTTGTAGCTGCACACGATGTTGGCAAAGCTATAAACCCAGTGAGTTTAGAAGGACAAATAGAAGGTGGAGTTGTTATGTCACTTGGATATGGATTAACAGAAGACTATCCAATGAAAGATTCTGTTCCTACTGGAAAATTCGGTACTATAGGATTATTTAAATCAGTAGATATCCCAGAAATCGAAACAATAATAGTAGAGAAGAACGACGTTGACTTAGCTTACGGAGCTAAAGGTGTTGGAGAGATATGTTCAGTTCCAGCAGCACCAGCTGTTCAAAATGCTTACTATGTATTGGATAAGCAATTTAGAACTAAATTACCACTTGAGAACACTCCTTACAATAAAAAGAAATAGTAACTGAGTAAAAAATTGTTTATATATAAAAACCCTTTTGCATAATACATGTCTAAAATGTTAGAATGTAATTATAAAGAAGGGTTTTTTATTTATATTATAATAAAAGTGGGGTGACGAAGTTGGGCCTTAATAATAGATTAGAATTGAGCCAGTCACAGAAGTTGATTTTGACAACTCAGATAAAACAATCATTGACTATTTTAAACATGAGCAAGCTAGAGCTAGATGAAGAGATAAAAAAGGAATCGGAAAACAACCCTTTAATTGAAGTAGAGACAAAGAGTGAAATAAACTGGGAACAGTATGTAAAAGATATGGAGTACTCTAGATCAACATATAGAACAGAATCTAGCTACAATCCGGATAACGAAGTGGATTTAGAAAATTTAATTAGATATTCTTCAAATTTGTACGAGGATTTAAAGTTTCAAATAAGCTTATACAATATTTCTGAAAAACAAAAAAAGATATGTGAGTATATAATAGATAGCCTTGATGAAGACGGTTACCTAAGATCAAATGAGATAGATATAATAAACATACTAAAAATTACAGAAGAACAATTTAATGAATGTCTTGAAATTGTACAACAACTAGAGCCTGTTGGTGTCGGTGCAAGAGATTTATCCGAATGTCTATTGATTCAAATGGACAACTTAAATATAAATAATAAGATATTAAGAGAAATTGTAAAAAACGATTTGGTTTTGCTTGCTAACAATAAATACAAACAAATAAGCAAAAAATACAACATTACATTGCAAAAATGTGTAGAGTTGATGGATATCATTAAATCATTTGATCCAAGGCCAGGAAGGGCAAAATCTTCCGAAAAAAGCGTATATATTCAGCCCGATGTATTTGTAGAAAAAATAGATGGGGATTTTGTAGTTCACACCAACGAAAAAGATTCTTATAAAATAAGAATAAACAGCTATTATAAAGAGATATTGAGCAATTCCAGTTCTGATGAAAATGCAAAGAGCTTTATAAAAGAGAGACTTAACTCAGCTACAGATCTAATTAAAAACATAGAAAACAGAAAGACTACTATACTTAGAATAGCTGAAGAGACTCTGAGTGCTCAAAGAGAGTTTTTAGAAAAGGGTACAAAATATATAAAACCACTAAAGATGAAGGATATAGCTGAAAGATTAGGTTTTCACGAATCTACGATCAGTAGAGGTGTAAACGGAAAATACATGCTAACTCCATATGGACTTTATGAATTTAGATATTTCTTCAGCAGTGCTATAGATACAGAGAGCGATGAAAAGGCTTCCAGCATCAGTATAAAAAAGATGATAGAAGAAATAATAGAAGGCGAAAATAAAAGAAAACCTCTAAGTGATGATCATATTTCAAAAATTCTTAAAGAAAAAGGTATAAATATAGCTAGAAGAACAGTAGCTAAATACCGAGAAGAGTTGGGAATACTATCATCGAGCAGAAGAAAAAAATATTAAAAAATCTAAAAGAACAAATACAATCAAACATGAACATAAAAAACGACAAAAAGTAACAAGAGTAAGCGGAAAAGAACTATGATGAAGGCGAAAAAGATCGTCTAAAAATCATAAAAAAACATTGAAATAATCACAAACTAACAATAAATTTGCAGCAGAAAATAATTAAAAAAAACGACAACTTTTATGATAAGATAAAGAGAAGGATGACTGTCTAATCTTGTAAAATATAATCGATATAGTATGTTTACAATAAATTTATTTTATAAAAAAATATAAAAATATTCTAAAACAATCAAACAAACAATATAAAAAGTTACATATAAAACAATAAGTATAAATATATTCTGAAAAAATAAGTATATATTTATATGAAAAATTTAAAAATAAATTTGTATTGATAGCATAGATTAAACTTTTATTTTCATTTTATATATAATTAAATTTTTCTGGACAATACTATACGATATGGAGAATATAGATTTTACAAGAAGCAATAAAAGACTTCCTTAATACCTGAATAGTAGTTATTATAACTAAAATTTTCTATAAGACTTTTAAATATAATTGATGATTATATTAAAAATATTATTTACTACAGGAGGTAAACTTATGTTAAGAGTTGGAATTAATGGATTTGGTAGAATTGGGAGATTGGCATTTAGATTAATGATTGAGCAACCAGAAGCATTTGAAATAGTCGGCATCAATGATTTAACTGATGTAGAGATGCTTGTATATTTACTTAAATACGACACAACCCAACGAAGACTAAATCATAAAATAGAAATAAAAGACAACAATATAGTAGTAAATGGCAAAGAAGTAAAAGTTACTTCTGAAAAAAATCCAGCAGATATACCATGGCTTGAGTTAGGTACAGAAGTAGTGTTGGAATGTACTGGATTATTTTCATCTAAAGAAAAAGCAGAAGAACATTTAAAAGCAGGAGCAAAAAGGGTAATTATTTCAGCTCCCGGTTCAGATGATATAAAGATGATTGTATACAATACAAATCACAAAACATTAGATGGATCTGAAACCATAATCTCAGCTGCCTCATGTACTACTAACTGCCTTGCACCGATGGCAAAAGTGTTAAACGACAATTATGGAATACAAAAAGGTCTTATGACTACAATACACGCATACACTAATGATCAAAACACACTGGATGCGCCTCACCCAAAAGGTGATTTTAGAAGAGCCAGATCGGCGGCAAATAATATAGTTCCAAACAGTACAGGTGCAGCTAAAGCTATAGGAAAAGTAATACCAGAATTAGAAGGTAAACTTGATGGATCTGCTCAAAGGGTTCCAGTTCCTACTGGATCTATTACAGAGTTAGTTTGTAGTTTAGATAAGAAAGTAAGCGTAGAAGAAATAAACAAAGCTATGAAAAAAGCGGAAAATGATTCATTTGGATATAATTATGAGATGTTGGTATCATCAGATGTAATTGGAATTTACTATGGATCTCTTTTCGATGCAACTCAGACGAAAGTAATCGATGTTAACGGTGAGCAACTTGTAAAAGTTGTAGCTTGGTACGACAATGAGATGTCTTATACAGCTCAGTTAATAAGATTATTGGTATTGGTTGGAGGATTTGTTAAGCAAGAAAATCCCTACTAAACCGGTTACCTATATTTGGTAAATTGATTACCTTAATATAACATTAAATAAAGTCCACATCTATGTATTAGCATGGGTATGGACTTTTTTGCAAAATTTTATAAAAACTAAAGAATTTACATAAATAATTGTGACATACTATTCATAAATAACCAATAATATGATATATTAAATATTATAAAAGTATACATTAATGTCTATTAATGTAAGATAAATTTCTTTACTTAAGAGGAGAGTTAACTATGTCAATGCTGAACAAAAAAAATATAGAAGATATAGAAGTTAGCGGGAAGAAAGTATTAGTAAGATGTGATTTTAATGTACCACTTAAAGACGGACAAATTACAGACGACAATAGATTAAGAGGTGCTATGCCTACAATAGAGAACCTTGTATCAAGAGATGCAAAGGTTATATTGTGTTCTCATTTAGGGAAACCAAAAGGGGAAGCTAAAAAAGAACTATCTCTAGCACCTGTAGCTAAAAAGCTATCGGAAATGTTAAGCAAAGAAGTAGTATTTGCTGCAGATGACAATGTAGTAGGAGAAAATGCTAAAGCTGCGGTAGACCAAATGAAAGACGGAGATATAGTCCTTATTGAAAACACTAGATATAGAGCAGAAGAAACTAAAAACTTAGAAAACTTCTCAAAAGAATTAGCGTCACTTGCAGAGATATATGTAAACGATGCTTTTGGAACTGCTCATAGAGCTCACTGCTCAACGGTAGGTGCGGGAGAATTTTTAGAAGAAAGAGCTTGTGGGTATTTAATTCAAAAAGAGCTTAAATTTTTAGGAGATTCAGTTGCAAATCCTGTAAAACCTTTTACAGCGATATTAGGTGGAGCGAAAGTTTCAGATAAGCTTGCAGTTATTAACAATTTACTTGATAAAGTGGATAACCTAATCATCGGCGGAGGGATGGCGTATACATTCTTAAAAGCACAGGGATATGAAGTAGGAACTTCTTTACTAGAAGAAGATAAAATAGAATACGCAAAAGAGATGATAGCGAAGGCTAAGGAAAAGGGAGTAAACCTTCTACTTCCAACAGATGTAGTAATGGCAGAAAAATTTGCAGAAGATGCAAAGCCAATAGTTACTGAGGATGCAAACATAAAAGATGGATATATGGGATTAGATATAGGCCCTAAATCTGTGGATATCTTCGTAGATGCTATAAATAAATCTAAAACTGTAGTTTGGAATGGTCCAATGGGAGTTTTTGAATTTGCAAACTTTGCTACAGGTACACTAGAAGTTGCAAAAGCCATGGCTAACCTAAAAGATGCCACAACTATAATCGGCGGTGGAGACAGTGCAGCCGCTGTTAACCTACTTGGATTTGGAGATAAGATGACTCATGTATCTACAGGTGGTGGAGCTTCTCTTGAGTTCTTAGAAGGTAAAGATCTTCCAGGTATAGTATCTTTAGACGATAAGTAAGGTTATATAAAAATAGGAAAGTTTATATAAAAATAGAAGATAGTTTGTTTATATTTAAAAAAATATACAAAAATATAAAAAAGATACGTTAGTAAGAATAAACTTATTTATAAGGAGATTTGAATACATGAGAAAACCTATAATTGCTGGGAACTGGAAAATGAACAAAACTATAAAAGAAGCATTAGAATTTGTTTCAGATATTAAAGGGAAAACTAATGCTGAAGTTGATGCGGTAATATGTGCACCTTTTACTCTTTTAAAAGATTTAAAAGAATCGACTAAGGGAACTGACATAAAAATTGCTGCACAGAATATGCACTTTGAAGATAATGGAGCTTTTACAGGAGAGGTTTCGCCTCTAATGTTAAAAGAATTAAACATAGATTACGTTGTTATTGGGCATTCTGAGAGAAGACAATACTTCAACGAAACTGATGAGACAGTTAACAAAAAGGTTTTAAAAGCTTTAGAAACGGGAATAAATCCAATAGTGTGTGTTGGAGAAACTCTAGAGCAAAGAGAATCTGACAACACTAAAAAAGTAGTTGAAGTTCAAGTCAAAGAAGCTTTAAAAGAAGTCAAAGACTCGGATTTATCAAAAGTAGTAGTTGCTTATGAGCCAATATGGGCTATAGGGACAGGAAAAACTGCTACAGCAGAGCAAGCTAACGACGTAATTTCTTACATAAGAGAAGTTATAAAAAGTTTATACGGAGATTTAAGTCAAGAACTTAGAATACAGTACGGCGGAAGTGTAAAACCTTCTAATGTAAAAGAAATAATGGGACAAAGTGATATAGATGGAGCATTAGTTGGAGGAGCAAGTTTAGCTTCTAAAGACTATTTAGAACTTGTCAACTTTTAAGGAGTGAAACAATGAAAAAACCAGTTGCTTTAATTATTATGGATGGTTTTGGTTATAGTGAAAATGCCGAAGGAAATGCAATAGCTGAGGCGCAGACTCCAAATCTATGCAGATTATCAAAAGAGTATCCTAGTACTCTTATAAAAGCTAGTGGTCTTGATGTAGGTCTACCATACCTTCAAATGGGAAATTCTGAGGTCGGGCATACAAATATCGGTGCAGGTAGAATTGTATATCAAGATTTAACTAGAATAACTAAGTCGATAAAAGATGGAGACTTTTTTACAAATGATGTTTTGTCTGAAGCAATGGATAAAGCTAAGGGACACGCGCTTCATATAATGGGACTTCTTTCAGATGGAGGAGTGCACTCCCATATAGAGCACGTTGAAGCACTTATTTTAATGGCTAAAAAAAGAGGTGTAGATAGACTATATATCCACGCTTTTACAGACGGTAGAGATACTGATCGTCAAAGTGCTGTAGAGTATGTAAAGGAAATAGAATCTACATTAAAAGATGTGGATCTAGGTGAATTTGCAACTGTATCGGGTAGATACTATGCTATGGACAGAGATAAGAGATGGGACAGAATTAAACTTTCATACGATGCTATGGTATATGGTATGGGAGAAACTGCTGCATCTGCTGAAGAAGCCGTAAATAATTCGTATGAACAAGGTAAAAACGATGAGTTTATATTGCCTACAGTTGTACAAAAAAATGGAGAAGCTGTAGGGAAAATAAAAGATGGGGATAGCATTATATTCTTCAATTTTAGACCAGATAGAGCTAGACAGATGACTAGAGCTATTGTTGATAAAAATTTCGGAGATTTTGATAGAGAAAATATAAATACTCATTTTGTTTGCCTAACTGAGTACGATGCTACTATTGAAAATGTTTATATTGCATTTAAACCTCAATCATTAGAAAACACTTTAGGTGAGTATTTATCAAATAATGGAAAAACTCAACTTAGAGCTGCTGAAACAGAAAAATACGCACATGTAACATTCTTTTTCAACGGAGGAGTTGAAGAGCCAAATTTAGGTGAAGAGAGAATGTTGGTGCCATCTCCAAAGGTTGCAACATACGATTTACAACCAGGGATGTCTGCTTCAGAACTTTTAGAAAATACATTAAATAAGATCGATGAAGATAAGTTTGATTTTATTGTAGTAAACTTTGCAAATCCAGATATGGTAGGTCATACAGGTAGCATAGAAGCTACTGTAAAGGCTGTAGAAACAGTTGATGGATGTGTCGGATCTATAGTAGATAAAATAATTAGTTTAGGTGGCGATGCAATAATTACAGCTGATCACGGAAATGCTGAGTACATGATAGATCACGAAACTGGAAAAGTAGTGACATCGCATTCTACTAATGAAGTTCCGTTTATATTAGCTGGTGACAAATACAAGAATGCGGATCTTCTAGATGATGGAAGGCTTTCTGATATTGCACCTACAGTTTTGGATATTATGGATCTTGGTGCACCTAAAGAGATGGATGGTCATAGCCTTATTTCTTTCAAAAAGTAAGGCATTATAATATAATGACAGTATAGATTGATGTGATTTTTAATTTTAAATAAATTTTATTGATGTGAAGGGAGAAACAAAATGTCAGCGATAGATTTAGTATATGCAAGAGAAGTATTAGACTCAAGAGGAAACCCAACTGTAGAGGTTGAGGTAGTATTAGAGAGTGGAGACACAGGTAGTGCTATAGTTCCATCAGGAGCTTCTACAGGAGCTTTTGAAGCTGTAGAACTTAGAGATGGAGACAGTTCTAGATACCTAGGAAAAGGTGTAGAGAAAGCTGTAAACAATGTTAATGAAATAATAGCTCCAGAATTAGAAGGAATGGACGCATTTGATCAACCAATGATAGATGCGATTATGATAGAGTTAGATGGAACAGATAACAAAGCAAACTTAGGAGCAAATGCAATACTAGGTGTTTCTATGGCTGTTGCAAGAGCAGCTGCTGAAGAAATAGGTCTTCCATTATTCCAATACTTAGGTGGAGTAAATGCCAAGCAATTACCAGTTCCTATGATGAATATATTAAACGGTGGAGAGCATGCTGATAACAACGTAGATGTACAAGAGTTTATGATACTACCAGTTGGTGCTGAAAGCTTCAAAGAAGGTTTAAGAATGGGAGCTGAAGTTTTCCACGCTCTTAAAAAAGTCTTAGGCGAAAAAGGATTAGCATGCGGTGTTGGTGATGAGGGTGGATTTGCTCCAAACCTTGATTCAAACCAAGAAGCTTTAGAATTAATTGTAGAAGCTATAGGAAAAGCTGGATACGTTCCAGGTAAAGACGTTATGTTAGGTCTTGATGTTGCTGCTACAGAATTATACAACGCAGAAACTAAAAAATATATATTAGCTGGAGAAAACAAAGAGCTTACTGCAGCTGAAATGGTTGAATTATACGAAGAATGGGCTAAAAACTTCCCAATAGTTACAATAGAAGATGGATTAGACGAAGAAGATTGGGATGGATGGAAATTACTTACTGAAAAATTAGGAGATAAGATTCAATTAGTTGGAGACGATTTATTCGTTACAAACACTGAAAGATTAGAAAGAGGAATCAAATCAGGCGTAGCTAACTCAATCCTTATAAAAGTAAACCAAATAGGTACAATAACAGAGACTTTAGATGCTATAGAAATGGCTAAAAGAGCAGGATACACAGCAGTTATTTCTCATAGATCAGGAGAAACTGAAGATACTACAATAGCTGACCTTGCAGTTGCTACAAACGCTGGTCAAATAAAAACTGGAGCTCCTTCAAGAACTGATAGAGTCGCTAAGTACAACCAATTATTAAGAATCGAAGAGATAATAGGTGAGCCAGCTAGATACTGTGGTTTAGACTCATTCTACAACTTAAGATAATTGATTTATGGATACGTAAAAATTTAATCGATTACTCATTTAACTAAAAAATCATAATAGATAAAGCAAAATAAATAAACTATGTCTATAGGTATACTGAGACTCATTCAAGGGTTTCGTATAACTATAGACATTACTTGAATAAAAGAAGTTATTATGATAAACTTGAGAGTAGTGATTTTAAGTAACGTGTGAACAGGAGGATAAAAAGTGAACTTGAATAATTTTTTAATGGGATTACAAATTGTATTAGGAATCGTAATGATTTTAAGTATAATGCCTCAAGATACAAAGAGTGCTTTACCTTCACAATTTGGTGGAGATGGTAATCAAACGTATTTCAAGCCAAAAGGAAAGCAAGCATTTCTTGGTAAAATAACGAAAATATCAGCAGTGCTATTTTTTATAAACGCTTTAGTATTACTTATATTAGATAAGTAGTATATCAATTTAATTGGCCATTATTTTGATAAATAAGTGATTTAAAGATTAAATTTAATTTTTGAGTTAAAATGAAAAGCTGGGATCAAATGATTCCAGCTTTTTTTATGTTTAATTTTATAAGTATATTTTAATTACACAGTATTAAGTTTAATTATGATTTTAATCACGCAGTTTTACGTTTAATTCTATATATATGATTTTAATTACATAGTTTTGTTGTTTCTACGGTTTTATCTCTATAATCTGTATATAAAAGAACCTTTCAATATGTAAAGTAAGGTTGATATATAATTGTACTAGAGCATACAATAATTGTAAAGATAACTTAACGTTTGGAAGGGAATTAAAATGAAAAATAATATTCTTAAGTTGAGAAAAGAGAAAAATATTACTCAAGAAGAGCTAGGGAAGATGTGTAGTGTATCTAGGCAAACGATTATATCTCTTGAGAGAGGCAAGTACAATCCATCGATTATGTTAGCGTATAAAATAGCTGTTATTTTTGATTGTATCATAGAAGAAGTTTTTATATTTGATGAGGAGGAATAGTATGAAATCTGTAAAAATAAATCTGTTAATGTCGCTTATATTGCTAGTGGTAGGAGTGATTTTAATCGTTAGGGGCATAGTATTGAAATTTCCAGATGGCTACACAGAGAGTTCTTTATTTGGTTTGGGTTGTGGATTATTATCAGCTGGTATTGTAGGCACAATAGGTAGTATAAGAATGTTGAGAAATCCTTCAAAAGTTGAAGAAGTTGAAATAAATAAAAAAGATAAAAGAAATGTAATTATTAGAGAAAAAACCAACTCAAAAGTTTACTCTATTTTTGTGTATATAGAATGTTTTATAGTTATAATATCAATGCTCTTAGGAAAAAGAGAGATATCTTTATTATTTTCGGTATTGGTTATTGCAAAGTTGGTTGTATGGATGATAGTCTGCAATGATATGAATAAGAAAAATTAGGCATTTAGTAATATTTAATTAGATAATACAACATTTAAAACAAATAGCTGTCTCTTAACGATTTAATAGGTTAGTAGATAGCTATTTATTTTTAAATTAATAAGTCCATAAAATCACAAAAAAACTATAAGATCCTATATGAATAGACATAGCTTATTAAATATTATATATAATTTTAAAAGATACATTGACAGGCGAGGTATGTATAATTATAATAGTGAATATAAGATAAGCTGATTAAAGACAAGGAGGCGAGATAATGTGTCTATTACATCTGATTTAATTAGAGGAAATACAGAAACAATAATTTTAGCTAGACTAATAGAAAAAGATAGCTACGGTTATGAGATAAATAAATCAATAAAAGAAAAAACAGATAACGAGTATGAATTAAAGGAAGCCACATTGTATTCAGCATTTAGAAGATTGGAGCAAGGTGGCATGATTGAATCTTACTGGGGAAATGAAAACCAAGGGGCTAGAAGAAGATACTACAGAATTACAAAGTTGGGGTCTGTAGTGTATGAACAAAATAAAAAAGATTGGTCAGTAGCTAAAAAATTGATCGATAACTTGATTAAATAGGGGGGATATTATGAGAAGAGAGATTGAAATATATGTAGATGGATTGTTTGAAAAAGCACCATCAAATGGAAGAACTAGAGAACTAAAAGAGGAGATACTTGCGAATTCAATAGATAGATATAATGATTTAATTGATGCGGGAATTGATAAAAATGAAGCATATACGTCAGTTGTAGGGAATATAGGTAATGTGGAGAATCTTATATTTGATTATAATTTATACAACGATAAAGAAGCAGAGGAAAGAAAGAAATCTGCTAAGATTACTGCCATATCAGTAATGCTTTATATACTAAGCCCAGTTGGAATTATTCTAAGTGATGCCTTTGGCTGGGTAGAAGAATTTGCCATAGTAATATTTTTTGTTATTGTAGCTATTGCAACGGGAATGTTAGTGTATAACAATATGTCAAAAATAAAAAAATACGATAGAGAAGATGAATCTATAGTTGAAGAAATAAAAGAAAAGAAAACAGTAAGATATCAAAAGAATAGAGTTAGAAAGGCGACTTCATCTGCTGTATGGGCAATAGTAATATCAGCGTACTTTATAATAAGTTTTTTGACTAATGCTTGGTACGTTACTTGGGTTGTATTTATAATAGGTTATGCAGTTGATCAAATTATAAGTGCATTTATCGAATTGAAAGAGGAAAAAGATTATGTTTAGAAAATTTACGAAAATAAGGATAATATCGTTGATATTACTTATAGTAGTTATGACTGGAATTTTAATAACAGGTCTAAAATTTAACGGAGGCTCGAATTGGTTTGGTAAAAGTGGAAATAATCCAAGTTGGGCATATAAAAACAAGATTGTCAGAGAAGAGAACTTAGATGGAATTGAAAAAATAAATTTTGAAATGGATGTAAGTGAAATAATACTAAAAACTACTGATGGTAATAAAATAAAAGTAATAGAGAGATCGGATAAAAAACTTAAAAATGATAGGATACTAAATATATCAAAACAGGGAAATGAACTTAGTTATGTTGAACCAAAAAAGAGATTTACAGGATTCGGCATATTTTGGTCAACTGATAAAAAAGTTGTGGAGATATATCTACCAAAAGAATATAAAGAGAAGTTTAAATTACAAACAGATGTCGGGGATTTATATGTAAAGAGCGACTTGGATCTAAATGAAATAACTTTAGAAAGCGATGTCGGCAAGATTTTAGTAGAAAGAGCTATCAATACTAAAAAATTAGAAGTTACAAGTGATGTTGGCGATATAAAACTAAGTAGAGCTGAAGCCGATGATTATAAAATACAGTCTGATGTAGGGAAGGTAGTTTTAGAGAGTATTCTTGGTAAAGGAAGTGTTCATTCAGAAGTAGGGGATGTAATATGCAACTTAAAGAGAATTGATGGAGATATAGATGTTTCAACAGATGTAGGAAAGATAATCATAAACATTGAAAAAAGCCAGAAGTTTATGTTAGATGCTAAAAGTGACGTTGGAAAGGTAATTAGCAACGTAGATAAAAATATCTTTGGAGATAGCGGAAAGACTATTAAAGTTAGAAGTGATGTCGGCAAAATAAAACTAAATTATTTAAGTGAAGAGTAAAGTTTAAGAAGGCGATATTAAGCACGTTATACAGTTAGAGTAAATTCTATATTGTACATCGTATTTAATATCGCTTTTATAATGTATTTTTTTCGAAAATTTCGTTTATAGATAACTTTGTCTATAAATTAATTACATTTGTAAATTAATATAAATAAATTTGAGCATACTAATATAATAATTAGAACTACAATATGATTTTACCAATATACTTCAATTGGTGTATAATGGTAGAAGCGCAAATAAATGTAAGGAGGTCAAGATGACACCAGAAATTAGAAAGAACCTGTTAGGTTTGATAAATGAAGAATCATATCAGCCGCTAAGAAAAGAAGAATTAGCTACTATATTTGACATACATTCATCAGAGATGCCTCTATTCTATAATTTTATAAGTGAATTAGAAGAAGAGGGCCATATAAATATTACTAAAAAAGAAAAAATAGTTACACCAGAGAGTGTTGGTAATTTTGTTGGTAAATTTATTTCACATAAAAAGGGATTCGGATTTGTAGAATCAGATGGAGAAAATGAACAGGATCTGTTTATTCCAGCTGGCGATGTAAATGGTGCTATGCACAATGATAAAGTAATCGCTGAAGTAGTAGTTCCAGCACACGATGATAAAAGAGCAGAAGGAAAAATTGTAAAGATAGTAAAAAGAGAGGTAGATACTGTTGTTGGAGTATTTGAGCCAAGTAAAGCGTTTGGATTTGTAGTCCCTGACAACAAGAAGTTCAACAAGGATATATATGTACCTAAGAGATTTTTTAGTGGAGCTAGAGCACAAGACAAAGTAGTATGTAAAATTACAGTGTGGCCAGAAGAAGGAAAAAAACCAGAAGGAAAGATTATTGAGATCCTAGGGCATAAAGGTGATCGTGGAGTTGAAATAGACTCAATAATTAGAGAACACGGTCTACCAGAAGAATTTCCTAAAAAAGTAGTTTTTGAAGCAGAATCAGTTGCAGTGGAAATTCCAAAAGAAGAAATTAGCAGAAGAAGCGATTTAAGAGATTTAAAGATTTTTACAATAGATGGTGAAGATGCAAAAGATTTAGATGATGCAGTTTCTATTGAGAGATTAGAAAATGGAAACTACAAACTAGGCGTTCACATTGCCGATGTAACTCACTATGTTAAGGAAAAAAGTAAATTGGATAAAGAAGCTTTAAAAAGAGCCACTTCAGTATATCTAGTAGATAAAGTTATACCGATGTTGCCGAGGGTATTGTCAAATGGAGTATGCAGTTTGAATCCTTTTGAAGACAAGCTTACACTTTCTATAATTATGGAAATTGATAAAAAAGGAAATGTTGTCAAGCATGATATACTTGAAAGTGTTGTAAATTCAAAAGCTAGAATGACTTACACTGAAGTATCAGATATTCTAGAAAAAGATGATGAAAAGCTTAAAAAGACTTTTGAAAATCTAGTAGATGAGTTTAAAATATCTGAAGAGCTTGCAAGAATTTTGATGGAAAAGAGAAAGAGAAGAGGATCGATAGACTTCGACTTCCCTGAAGCAAAAATAATCTTAGATAGTGAAGGAAAAGTAGCAGATATTAAAGATTATGAGAGAAGGATTTCTAATAAGATAATAGAAGAGTTTATGCTAATAAGTAATGAAACAATAGCAGAGCATTACTATTGGATGAATCTTCCTTTTGTATATAGAATTCACGAAAACCCGTCTCAAGAGAAGATGGAAAATTTAAATAATTTTATTTCCGCATTTGGATACCATATAAAAGGTGACTTAGAAGAAGTTCATCCAAAAGCATTGCAAGCAGTGGTTGAGCAAATAAAAGGCAAAAAAGAAGAGAGAGCCGTAAGTTCAATAATGTTGCGTTCATTTAGACAGGCTAAGTATTCTCCAGAATGCCATGGTCACTTTGGACTTGCAGCTAAGTTTTATTCACATTTTACTTCTCCAATTAGAAGATATCCAGACTTACAAATTCACAGAATTATAAAAGAGTCATTAAATAATAAGATAAATGAAAAAAGACAAACGCAGCTTACTACAATAGTAGAGTATGCTTCTACTCAGTCTTCGGAACAAGAAAGAAAAGCAGAGTTAGCAGAGAGAGATGTACATGATTTCTATAAAGCTATGTATATGAATGACAAAGTTGGCGAAGAATTTGACGGAAATATTTCAGGAGTAACTTCATTTGGAATATTTGTAGAGTTAGAAAATACAATAGAAGGATTGGTCAGATTAGCTGATATGGACGATGATTTCTATATATTTGACGAGAAAAACTACTGTGTAATCGGAGAGCATACTAAGAGAGTTTACAAAATAGGCGATCCACTTAGAATAAAAGTTGATAAAGTCAATGTAGATTTGAGAGAGATTGATTTTTCTATTGTTAAAAAAGAAGAGGAAAAAATAGATTAGTTTTTAAATTAATAATTAAATTAATGTGAAATAAATTAAAAAACCAAGATGTTAGCCTAAGCTGTCATCTTGGTTTTTAGTTTAAAATTTAAAACTTAGTCTATTAAGCTTCCTAAACCGCCGAAAATGTTTTTAGCATTTGTTGCTGAATTATTCATTGATTTATTTCCTGGCATAAATCCAAAAGATAAAGATTGGTACATTGGTTGAGTTGGAGCTAACCATACAGTTCCTTCTCCAGTAAATGTATTTAAAAGACCTTCTCCATTTAACATAGATCCAACTAGTGATTTATCTGAT
Source organism: Clostridioides mangenotii TR (assembly GCF_000498755.1). Taxonomy (GTDB): domain Bacteria; phylum Bacillota; class Clostridia; order Peptostreptococcales; family Peptostreptococcaceae; genus Metaclostridioides; species Metaclostridioides mangenotii_A. The sequence continues at coordinate 81,973 of NZ_AXUS01000016.1, forward strand.
TTAGTAACAGCAAAGTTAACACCAGAAGTTCTAGCAAGTGCGAAGTTACCATCTACCTTTAGCTCTTCACCACGTTTTATTTCATAAGCTATGATTTCATTTTTAGGAACGTAAAGCTCAAGAATAACCGTTCCACTTCCTTTTAATTCTATTTGGAATATACCTTCTCCACCTAGAAGTGCAGATGATACGTTTTTTTGCGCGAAAGTTCTAACTTCTATAGTATCAGAACAACAATAGAAAGTTCCCTTATCTACTATTAATGAGTCATTGTCTAATTCCATAACCATATAGTGTTTGAATGATGGTTCTAGATATACTTCACCAGTACCTGTATATTGAGGCTTCATAGCAGACTCGTTAGTTAACGCACCAGAAATGCTCTTTTTGAAGAATCCCCCAACTCCTCCGATTTTAGCATCTGATGATATTTGACCTTTATAGTAGTATAAAGCGCCTGATTCAGTTTTTATACTAGAGTTGTTTAGCTTTATTTTTACTTGTCTACCCTTAAGACCAGCTTCTTTTGAAAAGTGAAGCGCCATTGCCATAAGTGGATCAGTTGCCCCTTCTAATTTATCGTATTCTAATATCTCAAATTCACTTCTTCCATCAGAATAACTTTCTAATACCCTTACTTTTTTACTTAAATCCATTTTCAATTTCCTCCCTGTAACTAGCCAGTATTATTTTTATATGTAGCTAAATCTTCATTATTAGAAATAATTTCATAAATTCTAGAAATGCAGTATTTGCAAGTCCTAAAGGTGAAATTTTTCATCTTATGTCTATTTTACAATTTTTTTGTAAAAATGTATACTTATAATCATTAATTTATATCTAAAAATTCAAGAAAATATATAAAAATTGAATCAAAAATCCTTAATATGAAGATACTACTAGTTGTGGGCATATTGACTATAGTTATCAATTATGATATCATAGATTATCGTAGGTATAGTATTTTGAATCTATATTTACTAGTATTAAACAGTGAAGAAGGTGATTTATATGGCAGGCATAAAAGTTTTAGCTACAAACAGAAAAGCGAGACATGAATATTTTATAGATGAGACTTACGAATGTGGAATTGAGCTTAAAGGCACAGAAGTAAAATCTTTGAGACAAGGTAAAGCAAACTTAAGCGACGGTTATGCGTCTGTAGATAACAGTGAAGTATTTTTAAAACAAGTTCATATAAGTCAATACGAGCAAGGAAATGTATTTAATGTAGATCCTTTAAGAGTAAGAAAACTACTTCTTCACAAATCAGAAATAAGAAAACTAATTGGCGCAACAACAATCAAAGGATACTCACTAATACCGCTTAGATTATATCTAAAAAATGGTAAAGTAAAAGTAGAGATAGCACTAGCAAAAGGTAAGAAGTTATACGATAAACGTCAAGATATGGCAAAGAAAGATGCAGAAAGACGTATGGAAAGAGAAATGACAGGTAAATACTAATTAAAAATTAGATAATTTATAAAGGAACAAAAAAGTAAAGATTGTTTGCAAAAGTAATAAGAAGTCTCTAAGACTATAAACCATCACGGGGGCGTAAAGGTTTCGACGTGGGTTTGGCACTTGGGGCTGCGTGTCGTGTTACTCTGGGTCACGTAAAAACTGGGGAACTTAAAACAAACGCAGACGATAATTACGCGTTAGCAGCCTAATGCTGCTCGTCCCTCTTAGCCCTCCTGCCGGCTAAGACTGGACGCCATTATGCAGGGAACTACTTTGTGGGTGTCTCGACACTAAAGTAGATTAATCGGGGCTGGTCTCATATATAGATTGCCGCTTATTTGTATGTGAGGCGAGATTTAATTAAGCCGGCTACACACGTAGATGCAACAAGGAAAAGACTTACGGACAGGGGTTCGATTCCCCTCGTCTCCACCATTTAAATCCACGATAGAGATATCGTGGATTTTTACTTTATAGATATAAATTAATTATAAAATTATTTACACGGCTGATTATTTGAATAACTAAAAATGGAGCTACCACTAATTGATTTCTAATTTACTGAAACGGTAGCCACTTTTTTAATTTATTACTTTGTGTAATTATCAAAATAACCTTGGATGAATATAATAGGGGTTCCCTTATCTCCACTTCCTGAAGTTAAGTCAGATAATGATCCTATAAGGTCAGTAAGTCTTCTTGGAGTAGTACCTTGTGATTCCATAGCTCCAACTAAATCTGATTCCTTATTTTTAATATAATCTGATATTGCCTTCTTAAGCTCTTCACCCTTTAAATCAGCGAAGTTATTATCAGCAAGATACTTTAATTTTATTTCATTTGGAGTACCATTTAAGCCTGATGTATAAGCTGGTGAAACAACTGGGTCAGCAAGTTCCCAAATCTTACCGACTGGATCCTTGAAAGCTCCATCTCCATAAATCATGACCTCAACATCTTTTCCTGTCTTCTCTTTAAGAATAGCTTGTATATTATCAACGATAGGTTGACAGTTACGAGGGAAAAGCTTAACTGTTTCTTCTGTTGATTTGTTTGAACCTAATAGTCCATAAGCTTCGTTAAATCCACTTCCATCAATAGATTCACATAATATATTATCAAGGCTATAGATCTTTTCTCCACTATTTGTTTTTAAAATTTTCTTAGTTCTAAATCTTGTATGAATATCACAAGTAAGAACGTTCTTTGTATAATTTAAGATAGTTTTAGGATTGTTTGAGAATATTACTTCACACTCAACACCATATTCTTGAATTAAAGATTTATAATAATCAATGTAATCAACACCTGTGAAAGCATGCTTATTATACCCAAACAGATTACGGAATTCTTGCTCTGTTAAAACATCTGTCCAAGGATTAACGCCCTTATCATCTAATATATCTAAATCAACTAGATGATTTCCAACTTCATCAGATGGATAGCTTAACATTAATACTATTTTTTTAGCTCCCTTTGCTATACCACGAAGGCAGATTGCAAAACGATTACGACTTAAGATAGGGAATATTACACCAATAGTATCATCACCAAATTTAGATTTAACATCCTTAGCGATATTATCTATAGAAGCATAATTTCCTTGAGCACGTGCAACAACTGATTCGGTTACAGTAATTATGTCCTTATCATTTATAGTAAATCCTTCAACTTCTGAAGCTTTAAGTACACTTTCTATAACTATATCCTCAATTTTATCGCCTTCTTTAATGATTGGACAACGTAGTCCCCTAACAACTGTACCAATAACTCTTTCCAAAATAATCTCTCCTAACAATTTAAAATTGATTTCAAATATTTAATACTATTGTAATATACACCAATAAATGATATAAGTAAAATAAATAGAATGAATATATGATATAAGGAGTGCTTATATGGTTACTAAATTAGATTTATATAAGGTGTTTTGTCAGGTAGGAAAAAGTAAAAGCTTTACAAAGGCATCAAAGGCTCTTTACATGACACAGCCAGCAGTAAGCCAAGCGATAATGCAATTAGAAGGAGAACTAGATATTAGACTTTTTAATAGAACACCTAAGGGTGTATCCTTAACTAATGAGGGGAATCTTTTATTTGAATATGTAAATTCAGCAATTAATTTAATCAATGCTGGAGAAGAAAAAATATTAGAATTTAAAGATTTAACTGCGGGAGAGTTAAAGATTGGAGTAGGAGATACTATATCTAAGTATTTTTTACTTCCATATTTAGAGTTCTTCCATAATAGATATCCTAATCTTAAGTTTAAGATTATAAATGGTACTACCTTAGAACTTGCGACTTAATTAAGTCAGGAGAAATTAATATTGCAATCTGTAATTTTCCAATTGATGATCATTCATTAGAATTAATACCTTGTGGAGAGGTTAGAGATATTTTTGTTTGTGGAGAGAAGTATAAGGATTTATCAACGGAGAAAGTTTCATTAGAAGAATTGGTAAAATATCCTTTAATATTCCTAGAACCTAATTCAAATTCAAGAAAGTATGTAGAAAAGTTCATGCTATCCAAGGGGATAAAAATCTCTTCAGATTTTGAACTTGGATCTTTTGATTTATTATTGGAGTTTGCAAAGATAAATTTAGGTATTGCTTGTGTAGTAAAGGAGTTCTCAGGGGATTATTTAGAAAAGGGATTATTATATGAGGTTAATATTTCAGAAGAGATACCTAGTAGAAGCATTGGTGTTTGTTATTTAAAGAGCGTTCCACTTTCATTAGCTTCTATAAAATTTGTTGAGATATTATCTTCTGCTAACCCTTCATTAAAAATTAAATAAAGTATGCGTTTATTATATTTAAATTTGAGATAGATAGAGTCGATGAGAAAAAAATAATCCATTTAATGAAATAATTAAGCGAGATTACATGTACGTGGATGTAAACTTAGGTAGAAAATTTATATATAGGTAAAATTGTGGGTATTATTTTCGTGAATCGTCTCCACCAATTTTGAATAAAACACAATGAATATATTGGAAATGCTAGGGTTTAAAAAATAAACTCTAGCATTTTTATTGTTTATGACCACCATATGACCACCTAGAGATTTTTTCTACTGCTTCAAGTTTAGAATCGCCCATGACATGTGTGTAAATGTCCATGGTTATGCTGATATCATAATGCCCCATTAAAATTTGTACCTAGGGGAGTGATATAGGAATATTGATAGATAAAATCTGAAAATACATGTATATAGATACTATTTAATAACCATGTAAAGCTCTAAACTTGAATAATTAAATCTGATCTTGAGAAAATAATCTATGAAATACTTATCAAGAATCACATAGGATATAGCTTAGGAATAAAATAACTATTATAAAAAATAGACTTTATACAAAATCGTGGGTATGATTACTGTAAGAAGTGTTAACTAAGCTTTAGAAAAGTAGTAAAAATCAGAAATCAGGTATTATCTACCTGACTAAAATATTATTGCACCTCAAACCTTCAATTTAGTATTTATACTTAAAAACTTATCTCTAAATTTTCCTATATGGAAATCAAATATATTGCAATGAAACCCTCAGTTTGTATAGTATAATATCAAATAAGATCCAAGAAAGTTATTTATAAAAATGATTGTCTCTAATTGTCTGGGAATATTTACGGTTAATTAAAAACTGCTTCAATTCATTTAAACACGAAAACAAAATAGCCCTATTCTCAAACTCCATTCTGTTTATAGGTAGAGGCTGATTTTTCATATTTAGCATTAGCGTATTCAATTCTTCAAGAAGTATATTTCCAGTTTCTGCTTCAAATGCAGTATGACCTATTTTATGTATAAAAGCAGAGATAATATGAGCTTGTGGTGGTGCATAACTTAATTGTGATATATGACTATACAAGTTTTCTAAGATATCCCGTTGTCTTTTTACAATTTCTATATGGTCTAAGAAAAATCTAGTGTCACTTAATAAACTATTATTAATATTAGCATAAGATTCAGAAATACTACTATCAATAAGTGAATTTAATGTATGTAAATCCTTATAATAACTATTTTCCTTTTTAGGATTTAAAATAAGAGCTGCGATATCTATAAGTACAATGCTTACTTCTTCTTGTAGTTTTTTTGGACTTCGTAGATCTTATGTATATTTGTTGGAATGTACATATTTATTATGACTCCTATTCCAGCACCTATTACAAATAATCCAACTTCGTTTAAAATCCATGTAGCAGATATTTCTCCCTGAAGGAAGTAATGGGATGAAATAACTACACACATAGCAATAACATCTTGGATTTTTAACAAGAAACAAAGAAATATAATTATAAATATAAATATTGAAAATGAAGTTAAATGGTATCCCAAAATATAAAAACATAAGTAGGAAAATATAGTGCATAGGAGAAAACCATAAACCTTTCCAATAGCACCTTTAAGAGTTTCTTTTTTAGTGTTTTTTACTGTAAGTAGGACTATAACCCCAGCAACCATTGAGTATTCTAAGTTTAACAACCAAGCAATAAATATAGCAAGTGAACTTCCAAGGGATAATTTTATTACTTTAAGTGCATCAATTTTGTTCAAGTTTAGACCTCCTGTAGAGAAATGTAATAAAGATAATTTTACCATAAAACTTATGTGTTTTGAAAAAGAGTTAATTATATCTTACTATTTTTCACGCTTATCTAGATATATATAAATAAATTTATGTATTGTATTTATAGTTTAATTAATAACTTATTTTTTGTCTATATAATCTAAGTTTTTAATAAGTTATCTTGTATAGAGTTAAAAAATATATCAAATTCGGAATCAATGTTTTCTAAAAAATGAATTTCTACTACATTGCAATATTTACTAAAAAATCATAACTTATATATTGATATAGAAATAAAAAAATCGAAGATGATTAATATATATTTAGATTAATTTTTTAACATATATTAGTACTAATCTTCATATAAGATATTTCCAAAATAACGACTAAATAATTATTCATTATATATAA
>NZ_AXUS01000017.1 GCF_000498755.1 Clostridioides mangenotii TR
GTTTACGTGCAACTCCCCGAAGCTTATCGCAGCTTATCGCGTCCTTCATCGGCTCCTAGTGCCAAGCATCCGCCCTACACCCTTAATAACTTGACCAGAAGTTATTAAATCTTTGATGATTAAGTCATCAACTGATAATTTAAAGTATTATCAAACTTATATAATAGATGTCATATCACTAAATATATATGCAGTTTTCAAAGTACTAAAGTGCTGTCGCACGTCGCAAAGTCTACATCTTCGTATACACTCAGATATATCAATTGCTTAAAATATACAGATTCTTTTAGCCGTTAGGCTATTGTTTGTTCCGCTTCGCGGCAAGTCAAATGCTTAGTGTTCGGGCTTGCCAGCCCTGTAAGATTTATCTTTTTTAAACAGAATCCTTTTGGTGGAGATGAGGAGAGTCGAACTCCTGACCCCTTGCGTGCAAGGCAAGTGCTCTCCCAACTGAGCTACACCCCCAAGATATTTATTTCATTTTAAAGTTTAGAATCTTCTCCCCTTCGGAATTAGTTCTTTGAATTATTTTAGACCTGTTTAGTTTCACAGCAAGAGTGATCACGTATAAAATTTCATCCATTTAATTCTTCCCTTATGGTATAGATGAGAGTTTATATGTAATCGCTAGCGCGGCTAACTATACAAGTCAAGAACATTCAAAATTAAACAGTAGGCAATTCTCCCTAGAAAGGAGGTGATCCAGCCGCACCTTCCGATACGGCTACCTTGTTACGACTTCACCCCAGTTATTGATGCCACCTTCGACGACTTCCCCCCAGAGGGTTAGATAATCGGCTTCGGGTGTTTCCAACTTCCGTGGTGTGACGGGCGGTGTGTACAAGACCCGGGAACGCATTCACCGCAGCATTCTGTCTGCGATTACTAGTAACTCCAGCTTCATGTGGGCGAGTTTCAGCCCACAATCCGAACTGAGAATGGCTTTAAGGGATTGGCATGACCTTGCGGTTTAGCRGCCCTCTGTACCACCCATTGTAGCACGTGTGTAGCCCTAAGCATAAGGGGCATGATGATTTGACGTCATCCCCACCTTCCTCCAGGTTATCCCTGCAGTCTCTCTAGAGTGCCCAACTTAATGATGGCAACTAAAGACAAGGGTTGCGCTCGTTGCGGGACTTAACCCAACATCTCACGACACGAGCTGACGACAACCATGCACCACCTGTCACTGGTGTCCCCGAAGGAAATCTCCGATTAGGGAGAGGTCACCAGGATGTCAAGCTTAGGTAAGGTTCTTCGCGTTGCTTCGAATTAAACCACATGCTCCGCTACTTGTGCGGGTCCCCGTCAATTCCTTTGAGTTTCACTCTTGCGAGCGTACTCCCCAGGCGGAGTACTTAATGCGTTAGCTGCGGCACCGAGGGGGTAACCCCCGACACCTAGTACTCATCGTTTACGGCGTGGACTACCAGGGTATCTAATCCTGTTCGCTCCCCACGCTTTCGTGCCTCAGCGTCAGTTACAGTCCAGAGAGCCGCCTTCGCTACTGGTATTCCTCCTAATATCTACGCATTTCACCGCTACACTAGGAATTCTACTCTCCTCTCCTGCACTCAAGTCTTCCAGTTTCAAAAGCTGGCTACGGTTGAGCCGTAGAATTTAACTTCTGACTTGAAAGACCGCCTACGCACCCTTTACGCCCAGTAAATCCGGATAACGCTAGCCCCCTACGTATTACCGCGGCTGCTGGCACGTAGTTAGCCGGGGCTTCCTCCTCAAGTACCGTCATTATCTTCCTTGAGGACAGAGTTTTACGATCCGAAAACCTTCATCACTCACGCGGCGTTGCTGCATCAGGCTTTCGCCCATTGTGCAATATTCCCCACTGCTGCCTCCCGTAGGAGTTTGGACCGTGTCTCAGTTCCAATGTGGCCGATCACCCTCTCAGGTCGGCTACTGATCGTCGCCTTGGTGAGCTTTTATCTCACCAACTAGCTAATCAGACGCGGGTCCATCCTGTACCAGCTGACCTTTGATATCAAACAGATGCCTGTCTGATATGTCATCACGTATTAGTAAACCTTTCGGTATGTTATCCGTGTGTACAGGGTAGGTTACCCACGCGTTACTCACCCGTCCGCCGCTCTCCCCCGAAGGGGTTCGCTCGACTTGCATGTGTTAGGCACGCCGCCAGCGTTCATCCTGAGCCAGGATCAAACTCTCAATAATAATTTGACCTGCTCAGATACTATCGTTATCTTTAATATCTGGCTTTATATGGTTTGTTTCTTGTTTTCTTATAAATTAACCTACTGTTTAATTTTCAATGTTCTTTTTTCTTTTAACACTTATTTGTTTAAGTGTTGTTTGTTCTTTTGTGCTGCGACCTCGTGGTCACTTGCTACAAGTAATACTATACTACGCACAAAAGAACATGTCAACACTTTTTTTAATAATAATTTTTATTATAATCTTTTTTTAGTTTATCTATAACTTTTTTCTCAAGTCTTGAAACCGACATTTGAGATATTTCAAGCTCTTTAGCTATACTAGACTGAGTTTTCTCTTCAAAAAATCTATCTTTAAATATTTTAAGTTCAAGCTCATTTAGAGTATCCATGAATTTATTAATGTAATCATTGTACTCTATATTGCTAAAATCTATATCTTCCTTACCTATTCTATCTATAAGTGTGATGTCTTTATCATCTGAGTCATCTTTACTTGAAGAATCAAGAGACATGGGTTGATACCCATATGAAGCTTCCATTGCTTCTAGCACTTCTTCTTGAGTGCAACCAATATAATCAGCTATATCTTTTACTTTAGGATATTTTTTATTTTCTTGCTCGAGCTTTATTCTTGCTTCACTAATTTTTTTATTTAATTCTTGAATTCTTCTTGGTACTCTTAGCGACCATACTTTATCTCTAAAATATTTTTTTATTTCACCAACTATTGTAGGAGTCGCAAAACTAGAGAATTCAAAACCTTTATCTATATCATATCTATCGATAGCATAAATCAAGGCCAATGAAGCAACTTGATATATATCTTCGTATTCTACACCTTTGTTAGCATACTTTTTAGACAATAGCCTAGCTAAATATAGGTATTTTTCAACCAATATATTTCTAATTTCTCTATTTCTGCTATCTTTATATAATTTAAAAAGCTCTTTCGTATCCATATTTAAGTAGTTTGTAGCATTAGCTACATTTTTCATTAAATATCAACTCCTAAATACTTAGTCATTTTTATAATTGTACCTTTTCCATCTCTAGAGTCTATTTCAACTTCATCCATAAGTGTCTTGATTATATAAATACCAAGCCCTCCTTCTTTTGGATTTGATAAATCAACAGCTTCAATAGAATCTATGTCGTACCCCTTGCCTTGATCTTTAATTTCGATACATAATCCATTTTGTAATAATTTAAATTCAATTAAAAAGTTATTAACCTCACTGTGTCTTATTGCATTTGTACATGCTTCTGACACGGCAACTTTAATATCTTCTATTTCATCAACTGAAAAACCTACTTTATTAGCCACACCAGACGTAGCTAATCTTATTATACCTACGTAGTCTGGATTCGTAGAGATTTCCATTTTTATAGTATCACAAGTCAAGTTCTATCCCTCCAATTTAAATATTTTATCCAGACCTGTTATTGTGAAAATCTTTTTTACATTGCTTTTAGGATTGGATATATAAATTTGTTTGTCATTTAGTTTAAGTTTTTTCAATACTCCAATCATAACACCAAGACCTGTAGAGTCTATGTAATCTAATTCTTTTAGATTAATTTTCATATTTAACATACTCTTTTCCAATAAACTATGTAAGTTCTCTTTTAATTTATCAGCACTAGAAATATCTAATTCACCTTCAAGCGATATTTCCCAAAACTCTTTTGTAGAATCAAGTCTAGAATCTATTCCTATTGACATATAAAACCTCCTATTATCTTATCTCTTTTTCACTACATTAAAAATATTAATAAGTCCAACTAATTTACTGATAAAGCTGCTTATATTTTCAATGTCATCACTAACTGATGTCACATTTTTTATTATATCTTCTATATTTCTTTCATTGTGATCAACTATCTTATACACTTTTTCGACTGATTTATTTAGGCTATTTAATAGTTTGGCTATGTACACAGCTACTATCACAGTCGAAACTCCGATTAATACAGCGCCAATTTGCCATCCCCATGCACTCATTAATTAACCTCTCCCTCATTATCAAAAGTTTTACTTATTACTATATCTTCTTCAGAAATTTTTATATCTTCATCCTCGTCTCCATCGTCGACAAAGCTAGTTATTTTTTCTTTTACCTCATCATAAGTTTCTTTAATAGCATCCTTAGGGTTTTCTTTTACTTCTTTTATCTTCACTTTTGCGTCTTTTCTAAGTTCAGTACCTTTTTTTGGTGCAAAGAATATACCAAATAAAAATCCAAAGATGGCTCCTAGAAATAAAATTCCACCTTTTTTATTGTTTTTACTCATATATGTACCTCCTAATTAGTTTTTATTAAATATATTATAACAAAAAGAATAGGATTTTCATCCTATTCTTCATCAATATTTATTTTTGCGATAGAAACAACATTTACTTCTTCATTTGTTTTTATTAGTTTTACTCCACTTGTAACTCTTCCGAATAGTGAAATTTCATTAACTTTTAATCTAATAAGAACACCGTTAGAGTTTATGATCATGATTTCATCATCTTCATTAACCATTTCAGCTCCAATTATAGTACCTGTTTTTTCTGTAATATTATAAGTCTTAATACCTTTACCAGATCTTATCTGTGATCTGTATTCCTCTATATCGGTTCTCTTACCGAAACCGTATTGACTCACAACAAGTACATCAGTTCCTTCGCTACATACATTCATAGAAACTACAATATCGCTTTTAGATAGAGTTATACCTTTAACTCCCATAGCTGTTCTACCCATATGTCTTATATCATTTTCATTAAATCTAATAGACATAGCCTTCTCAGTAACAAGTAATACATCTTGGTTTCCATCTGTAGTTTTAACTCCAATAAGCTCGTCATCATCTCTCAAGCCTATTGCTATAAGACCAGATTTGTTTATATTTTTAAACTCGTCCTTCTTAGTTTTCTTTACGATACCTTTTTTAGTAGTAAATAATAAGTATTTGCTCTCATCATCGCCATCTATTGGAATAAGTGTAGCTATTTTCTCTCCAGGTCCTAGTTGAAGTAAGTTGACTATTGCAGTACCTTTAGCTTGTCTCTTTCCTTCTGGTATCTCGTAAGCATCAAGTTTGAATACTCTACCTCTGTTGGTAAAGAATAAAAGTCTACTATGAGTAGTAGTAGTTACAAGCTGTCTTACGAAATCCTCATCTCTAGTTGTGATAGCAGATATACCTCTTCCACCTCTTTTTTGGCTTCTATAAGTATCTGACGGAAGTCTCTTAATATATCCGAAATGTGTAAGAGTTATAGCGATTTCTTCATCGTCTATTAGGTCTCTCATATCTATTTCGCCTTCAGCATGAACTATTTCGGTTCTTCTTTCATCGCTGTATTTAGTTTTTATTTCATTCATTTCATCTTTAATTATTTGTAAAAGAAGTCCTTCATTAGCAAGGATTTCTTTTAATCTATTTATAGTTTTTAGTAACTCTTCATATTCAGCGTCAATTTTATCTCTCTCTAAACCAGTAAGTCTTTGAAGTCTCATATCAAGTATAGCTTGAGCTTGAATATCTGAAAGTTTAAATCTCTCTATTAAACCAGCTTTAGCTTCTTGACCAGTCTTTGAAGATCTTATTAATTTTATTACCTCATCTATATTGTCTAGAGCTATTTTCAATCCCTCTAGTATATGTGCTCTTGCTTCAGCTTTACTAAGTTCAAACTTAGTTCTTCTAGTAACTACATCTCTTTGATGTTGAATGTAATGATAAAGAATTTGCTTTAAGTTTAATACTTTAGGCTCTCCATTTACAAGTGCAAGCATAATTATACTAAATGTATCTTCCATCTGAGAGTGTTTGTATAGATTGTTTAGAACTATATTTGAATTTGCATCTCTCTTAAGTTCTATAACTATTCTCATACCATTTCTATTACTCTCATCTCTAAGGTCAGATATACCTTCTAGTTTTTTTCTTTAACTAGCTCGGCGATTCTTTCAACAAGTTTAGCTTTATTTACTTGGTAAGGAATTTCAGTAACAACTATTTGCTGTCTGTCATTAGCTCTTTCTTCTATAATAGCTCTTGCTCTAACCTTAACCTTACCTCTACCAGTTTGATAAGCTTGAGATATATTTTCTTTCCCCATTATAATTGCTGAAGTAGGAAAGTCTGGACCTTGTACAAAAGGTATCAATTCGTCTACTGAGCACTCAGGATTATCTATTAAATGAATAGTTGCATCTATTACTTCACCTAAGTTATGAGGTGGTATAGATGTTGCCATACCAACCGCTATACCACTAGATCCATTAACTAATAAGTTTGGATATCTAGCAGGAAGTACAGATGGTTCTTTTAACGACTCATCAAAGTTATTTACAAAATCTACAGTCTCTTTCTCTATATCTCTAAGAAGCTCTAAAGAAAGCTTACTCATTCTAGCCTCAGTGTAACGCATTGCGGCTGGAGAATCGCCATCTACAGAACCGAAGTTACCGTGACCATCTACTAATAGCGCTCTAGTTGAGAAATCTTGAGCCATTCTAACCATTGCTAGGTAAACTGCACTATCACCGTGTGGATGGTACTTACCTAGTACATCCCCAACGATACGGGCTGATTTTCTATGTGGTTTATCTGGCGTTAAGTTTAACTCACTCATAGAATAAAGGATTCTTCTATGAACTGGTTTTAGTCCATCTCTTACATCAGGAAGGGCACGACCAGCTATAACACTCATTGAATAATCAATATATGATTTTTTCATTTCCTCCGCTATTTCAATAGGGAGTACTCTATTTGTATTTTCCATGTAAACTCATCTCCTTCTTCCTATATGTCTAAGTTTCTTACATATTTAGCGTTCTTTTCAATAAATTCTTTTCTAGGGGCTACCTTGTCTCCCATAAGCATAGAGAATACTTCATCAGCTATTACAGCGTCTTCAATGTCTACTTGAAGTAAAGTTCTCTTTTCAGGGTCCATCGTTGTATCCCATAACTGCTCAGCATTCATCTCTCCAAGACCTTTGTATCTCTGTATGTCTACACCAGTTCTGCCTATCTCTTCTAATAGTTCAGTTAATTCCTCATCTGAGTACACATAGTGTTCTTGTTTTTGTTTTTTAATCTTGTATAGAGGTGGTTGAGCTGCATAAACATAACCATGCTCTATAAGAGGTCTCATATATCTAAATAAGAATGTCAGAAGTAGAGTTCTTATATGAGCCCCATCGACATCGGCATCGGTCATTATAACGATTTTATGGTATCTAGACTTTTCTAAATCGAAATCTTCAGCAATACCACAACCAAATGCAGTTATCATATTTTTAATTTCCTCAGAAGATAATATTCTATCTAATCTAGATTTTTCAACGTTTAATATCTTACCTCTAAGCGGTAGTATAGCTTGAGTATGTCTATCTCTTCCTTGCTTAGCTGATCCGCCGGCTGAGTCACCTTCGACTATAAATATCTCACTCTTTGCAGGATCTTTTTCAGCACAGTCAGCCAACTTACCTGGAAGCGATGTACTCTCAAGAACACTCTTTCTTCTAGTAAGCTCTCTAGCTTTCTTTGCCGCTTCTCTTGCTCTTTGAGCTCTAAGCGCTTTGTCTACTACTATTCTTGCAGTCGTTGGATTTTCTTCAAAGAAAGATCCAAGTTCTTCCATAGTTACACTGTCAACTAAACCTCTCATAAATGTATTTCCTAGTTTAGTTTTAGTTTGTCCCTCAAATTGAGGATCAGTTAGTTTTACTGAAAGTACAACTGTTAGACCTTCTCTAACATCCTCTCCTGATAAACTCGCTTCACCATCTTTTAAGTATTTATTTCTCTTTGCATAATCATTTATAGTTTTTGTAAGCGCAGATTTCAACCCACTAAGATGCGATCCACCTTCATGTGTATTTATATTGTTTGCAAATGAGTAAATGTTCTCTGTGTAACCATCTGTATACTGCATTGCTAACTCTATGACACAGTCATTAACCTTTTTATCAATATATATTATTTCATCATGAATTCCTGTTCTTGATTTATTTAAGTATTTAACATACTCAATAAGTCCTCCAGTGTAGTGGAATTCTTTAATATTTTCATGTTCAGCTCTTTTATCTTCAAAAATTATTCTTACGCCTTTATTTAGGAATGATAATTCTCTTAGTCTGTACTCTAATGTCTCATATTTAAAATCAACTTCTTCAAATATAGTAGTATCTGGCATAAATTGTATTGTTGTTCCAGTGTGGTCAGATTCTCCAACCACTTCCAATGCTCCTTGAACTATACCCTTTTTATAGGTTTGTCTATAAAGTTTTCCATCTCTTCTAACTTCGGCAATCATCCACTCAGAAAGAGCGTTAACTACAGAAACCCCAACACCGTGAAGACCTCCAGATACTTTGTATCCTCCACCGCCGAATTTACCTCCAGCATGTAGATTAGTAAGAACTGTCTCTAGTGTAGACTTTCCTGTTTTGGGGTGTAGCTCAACCGGTATACCTCTCCCATTATCTACTCCACTAACACTTCCATCTTCATTTATTGAAACGTATATCTCTGTACAGTATCCTTGCAACGCCTCATCTATACTATTATCTACAACCTCATATACTAAGTGATGTAAACCCCTTGGCCCTGTAGAACCAATATACATTCCAGGTCTTTTTCTAACGGCCTCTAATCCTTCAAGGACCTGAATCTGACTTGCACCATATTCTTGCTCCATCTACTTACCTCCATTCTCTATGCTAACAATTTCACCATTGTCTATATTAAAAATAGTAGTATTGTTTTTATCGAAAATATTTTTATGTGAAATTTCAGCTGTTGTAATAAACATCTGAATATTATCTAGCTTTTCAACCAGCAATTTCTGCCTAACTTCATCTAACTCACTGAAAACATCGTCTAAAATTAAAACCGGATATTCTCCAACTTCTTGTCTAATAAGCTCTATTTCAGAAAGCTTAAGTGATATTGAAGCCGTTCTCTGTTGTCCTTGAGATCCATATAATCTAACATCTAATTCATCTATATAAATATTTAAATCATCTCTGTGAATTCCATACTTGGTTGCCCTCATTTCAATATCATTAGATCTATTTGAAGATAATTTTTCAATCAGCTTATTGTATACTGTATCAGTATTATCATCTTCTGTTATATTTATTTGATTTTTATACACAATAGACAGTCTTTCCTTATCATTGGTTAAATCCTTATGAAATGATTTAGATATGTTGGATAATTTTTTTATAAAATCTCTCCTCAAAATATAAATATAGCATCCATACTTAGCTAGGTTAGTATCATAAACATCCAATAGGTTTTCGTCGACATATCGACTTTTAAGAAGTTTATTTCTCTGTAAAAGTATTTTATTGTAATTTGATAAATAATTATAATACTTAGGCATTATCTGACTTATTTCTTTATCGATAAATGATCTTCTCTCTTTCGGTCCGTCTTTTACAAGCTTTAAATCTTCAGGAGAAAATATAACTACGTTTAGATTTCCAAGTAATTCCTGTATTTTCTGTATCGGAATTTTATTTATCTTTATGCCTTTTTTATTTTTACTAACAATAATTTCAATTCTCTTTAAACCAATAGCTTTTTCAAAGTTTCCGCCAATATATAAATTTTCACTATTAAATTTAATTAACTCTTTATCCTTACTCGTTCTAAATGACTTGCCAATAGACAATATATAAATAGATTCTACTATATTTGTTTTGCCTTGACCATTTTTACCAATAAGCAGATTTATATTTTTATTAAATTCTACATACAACTTCTCATAATTTCTAAAATTAACAAGCTGTAAATTTTTAAGGTTCACTCATATTCCCCCGTTTACAGTACTCTTAATTTTTCATCTTCAACTTCTACTATATCTCCAGGCTTTAATTTACGCCCTCTTCTTAGTTCTATTTCACCATTGACCTTGACTAAACCTTCTTTTATTAAAATTTTAGAATGTCCTCCAGTCGATGTTATCTCTGCAAGCTTAAGAAATTGATCTAATTTTATAAATTCTGAATCTATTGGTATATCAATCATAAGAAGTCCTCCTGTTTTATTAATTTAATATGAAAAAATATTCATCTAATTTTATATTATATCATAAAAAATCGATAAAAGCCTATATTTGATTAAGTTGAGCTTTTATCGATTTATTATTATACTATATAATTTTATATTTTTGACATTAGTTTTTATTTTTAAACTATTTTTAATAATTTATTATATTTTTCACAGTATCCCTTGTCTTTTATTAAACATAGGCTGTTGTTTATTTCATATTCAGAATTTGCATTTACTAAAATAACAAGTTCATCGTCGTCATCATTTAGCACCTCGTAATCTATAAGGCAATCTTCAATAACTTTTAGTATATCTTTTCTATTGTAGTTTTTAAACCTCAGAAGTGCACCACATTTTTCTCTTACAATTTGCTTTATATTAATTTTTTCTTTAGTAAACGACTCTACATTTGAAATTCTATTGTCAATTATATCTATTACATCTGAATAAACTGCACTACCTGTAGCCAAGCTTCCCGCTCCTTTACCTACAAAAGATACTTCTCCTACAGAGTCTCCGTTAACAACAACTATATTAAACTCATTGTCTATTCTAGAAAGAATATTATCTTTTCCTAATAAAACAGGTCTTACAAATGCGCTTACTTTGTCGTTTTCATACTTGCTTTGCCCTATTAACTTAATTTTGCACTCCAATTGTTTTGCATACTCTATATCCTTTTCATCTATTTCAGTTATCCCTTCTAAATACGCATCTTTCCAGTAGATTTGTTTGTCGTAAGCCAAAGTAGATAAAATCGCAAGTTTCCTAGCCGCATCATATCCCAAAACATCAGAATCGGGATTGGCTTCAGCAAAACCTAATTCCTGAGCCTGCTTTAATGCAACATCATAAGATAAGTTTTCTTCATACATCTTTGATAGTATAAAATTAGTAGTTCCGTTTAAGATCGCATTGATACTATTGATCCTGTTACCTCCTAGTGATTCAATAATTGATTTAATAATCGGAATTCCTCCTGCAACCGATGCTTCAAATTTTAGACTCACATTATTTCTTATAGCTATCTCAGTAAGTTCATATCCGTACTCCGCCATAAGATCTTTATTTGCTGTCACTACATGGATTCCATTATTCAACGCCCTTTTTATATATTCGAATGTTGGATTCAAATTACCCATTGCTTCAACAAGTATATCTATATCGCATTTAAAAACTTCATCTACATCATCAGTAACAATATTGAAATGTTTCCTGTTTCTGTGTTTTTCTTTATTATTTACAAGTATTTTATAAACTTCTATATCATTTTTTTCTTTATTTTTTTCGATAATCTCAATAAATCCACTTCCAACTGTTCCGTATCCAAGCACCCCTATTTTAATTTTATTATTCATAATTACCCTCCTAAATTTAATTTTTTATATTATTTTTAAATTTATAGAGCAACTGGTCAGTTCTCTCACCTTGTTACTAAATCCAATTATTAAAAATACATACTTGAAGTATTTACTTTTTATTTTTAAATTTACTATTTTAAGAATTAAATCCAATTTATTATTTATATGTCTTCTTAAATCTTTGTATCTAGATATTAATTTTATTATTTTTAAATTTCTCATACGTATTTTTAATTTCCTCTCCAATAAAATTTTGTACAAAAAAATAGACTCATCCCAACTAAAGGGACGAGTCTATTTCGCGGTTCCACCCAATTTGAGGAGATTCATAAATATTGAAACGCCTCCACTTTGTACTTTAACGCAGCTAACGGTTAATCTTACTAAAACTGTGTTACTTCAGATTACAGCTCCTAGGTAGTTTTCAATTCCTCTAACTTGGAAAGTCTTTCAGCCGGTGGACTTTCTTCTCTGGCAGTCGAATTAAATTTACTCTTCCTATTCATCGCTTTTAATTATTAAATTATATATCCGTATATTTTATAAATATTAAGCTATTTAAATATTTATTGTATATTTTATTTTTAAATATCTAAATTATTTTAAGTTTATTGTATCTAATTATAAATACATATTTCAAAAATTTGTGCATAAAAAAACTCCCATCCTTACCGAAATAAGGACGAGAGTGCATTTCCCGCGGTTCCACCTAATTTAATCTCCATAATTTTGAAGATTCACTTTAACAACTATAACGTAGTTAACGACTTTTCTTACTGAAATCTATTAAGATAACTTCAGAAAGTAGCTCCTAGGTAGTTTTCAATCTATCTAATTTAAAAGGTCTTTCAGCCGATGAACCTTTCTCTCTAAAAATCGAATTAGATCTACTCTTCCTATTCATTGCTTTTTGTATATTGTACTCCATTATAGTTACCTAAATCTCTATTGTCAATAGTTATTTTTTGCTTACGATACTCTTACTGGTAACAATAGATAAGTATAGTCAGTTCCATTTGATGGTTTTATTATACAAGGGTTTACATTTGTGGTAAGTTCTATAAATATTTCTTCGCTTTCTATATTTTTTAGACCTTCTATAAAATATCTAGAGTTAAAAGCTATATCTAAATAATCACCATCAAGTTCAAGGGCAACCTCTTCATATACATTACCTTTTTCAGTGTTTGAAGTAATAGCCATTATTTCATCTCTTATTGATAGTTTTATAAGATTGTTCTTTTCTGTTTGAGATAGAAGTGATGCTCTTTCAATACTATCCAATAAATCTCTAGTATTTAATTTTACTTTAGTATTGTATTCCTTTGGAAGAAGTTTTTTATAGTCTATAAAATCGCCTTCTAGGAGTCTTGTTATAATTTTAGTGTCTTTTATCATAAATACTGCGTTTTTTTCATTAAATCCAAGTCCGATACTCTCTTCGCTTGTAAGTAAACTATTTACATCTATCAAAGTTTTACCTGGAATTATAACTTTTACATTTTGTATAGGATTTTCGAAATTAGAAGTTCTAACTGCTAGTCTATATCCGTCTATAGCAACTAAGCTTATATTTCCGTCTTGTATTTCTAATAATTCTCCCATTAGTATAGGTTTTGTTTGATCTTGAGATATAGCAAAAACTGTCTGTTTTATCATATTTTTAAGAAGTTCCTGTGGTATATCACATAGAGCACCATCCTCAACATCTGGAAGTTTTGGGAATTCTTTAGCAGGATATCCCTTTATCTTAAATTTAGAGTTTACACAATTTATATAAATGTTATTTTCATTATCTGTTTCTAGTTCTACAAATGAATCAGGCAACTTTCTTATGATATCCCCAAACAATCTAGCATCAACTACAATTTCACCTTCTTCTTGTACTTCAGCTTGTGTATAAGTTTCTATTCCGATCTCTGCATCATAACCTGTTATTTTCAATTGATCATTCTTCGCAACTAATAATATACCCTTTAGTAGTTCTATAGTAGTTTTACTATTAATGGCTTTTTGAGCTATTCCGATTTTATTAGCTAGAGTTTTTTGGCTTATGATTATCTTCATTGTGGATAACCTCCTTTTTCAATAAATATAAAGAATTAAAGTAATAAGATAGTAGTCATAGTAGTAGGTGTTGTTGATTATGTGCATAAGTATATAGAGCCCAATAAACGTAAAGATATTAACCTGTGTACTACATGTTAATATCTTTGTTGTTTAAAAGTTAATATTTTGTGAATAAGTTTTAGATAAAAAAATATGCACATCTTATCAAGAGGTTACAAACATGCTACTGTGTATAATCTCTACCCCTTTAATTCCGATATTATTTTGTTTATTTTATACTTTATATCTTCGTCTGCTTCTATATCTTTGGATACTTTGTCACATGCGTGTATTACAGTGGTATGATCTCTTCCGCCGAATTCTTCACCTATTTTTGGAAGGGATAAATCTGTAAGCTCTCTGGTTAAATACATAGCTATCTGTCTAGGATATGCTATAGATCTAGTTCTTCTCTTAGAATTGAAGTCTTCCATTTTTATATTGAATACAGAGGATACTTTTTCTTTAATCCTAGGGATATTAACCTCTTCACTTTGTGAATTAGATATAATATCTTTTAGTGCTTCAGTAGCTAGATCTTGTGTAATCAACCTATTGCTAAGTGATGAATAAGCTACAACTCTAGTAAGAGCGCCTTCAAGTTCCCTTATATTTGACTTAATATTTTGCGCAATATAAGACATTACCTCATTTGGAACTTCTATTCTCTCCATTTGAGCCTTTTTTCTAAGTATAGCTGTACGAGTTTCGTAATCTGGAGCTTGTATATCCGTTATAAGTCCCATTTCAAACCTAGATCTCAATCTATCTTCTAATGTAGGAATATCTTTTGGGGGTCTATCGCTCGAAATTATTATCTGTTTGTTTGCATCGTGTAGAGTATTAAAAGTATGGAAGAACTCCTCTTGAGTTCTCTCTTTACCAGCAATAAACTGGATATCATCTATTAATAGAACGTCTACGTTTCTGTATTTATTTCTAAAATTTTCGTTTTTATCATCTTTAATTGAATTTATAAGTTCATTTGTAAACTTTTCAGATGATACATACACTACCCTCGAATCCTTTTTTTGGCCTGCTATATGATGACCAATTGCCTGCATTAAGTGCGTTTTACCTAGTCCAACACCACCGTACAAAAACAGCGGGTTATATGCTTTAGCTGGAGATTCTGCAACAGCTACACATGCAGCGTGAGCGAATCTATTACTGTTACCTATGACAAATGTATCAAAAGTATACTTTGGATTTAAATTTGTATAGATTTTTTTAAACTCCGTGTAGTTCTCTTCTGAATTAATATCATCAATTTCCTTTTCACTAAGTACAAATTTTATATTGTATTGCTTCAATGAAACTTGTTTTATAGTGTCTTGTAGTATACTAAGGTATCTGTCTTCTAGCATACCTTTGTTAAACTCATTAGGAACAAGAAGATATAGATCGTTCATTTGTATTTTTAGCGGAACAATGCTTTTAAATAGTGAAATATAACTCGTCGTACCTATATCACCTTTAATTAATTGCAAAGTTTTATCCCATAAAGAAACTACCTCCATAATTTAAACCTCCGTACCGATTTAGTTTTTTCCACAATATATTAACAGAAACAACGAATATATTTATAAAATTACAATTGCTTAAAATATATGTATAGTTATGTTGATAAATAAATATTATTGTAAAATTTAAGATAGATATAAACAACTTGTAGATAAAATTATTAACGTTATAAATATTAGTATAACTAAGGTATAAATGATAATAATAAAAGTTATTAACATCTTTATCCACAACCTGTGCATAATTCTGGATAAGTTAATATAGTTATCAACTTATCAACAAGTATATTAATAATATCAAAATATATATCAAACTTCAAGAATTTATCCAGAATATTAACAGCCTGTTGATAAAATTATCAACTATTATAATTACTTTGCTTATATATAGTAGTAAAAAGTGATTATATAGCTAATTATTTCTATTTAGGTATTTTTTTGTATATCTTTCAAACTCTGATAAAAACTCGTTGACAAGTAGTTAAAAAGTATTTATAATTGTATGTGTTATATTTACTCTGACGGTAAAGTTATTTTTTTTAATAAACGGAAAACAGAATGAGAAAGGCGGTGCTATATAATGAAGAGAACTTATCAACCTAAAAAGAGACAAAGAAAGAAAGAGCATGGTTTCAGAAAAAGAATGAAAACATCTAACGGAAGAAATGTGTTAAAGAGAAGAAGAACTAGAGGTAGAAATAGATTAACTCATTAGTTACAGGAGGCCGCTTATATAGTGGCCTTTTTGTGTAATTTTACGAGATTTATTTGTGTTTATGGAGGTAAATGATGTACTTTAGTAGAACAAACGGTATAAAAAAGGATTCTGATTTTAGAAAGGTATATAAACACGGTAAATCTTTTGCAAACAAATATTTAGTAATATATATACTGAAGAATAGATCAGATACAAGTAGAATTGGAATATCTGTTTCTAAAAAAGTAGGAAAAGCCGTTACAAGAAACAAAGTTCGAAGATTAATAAAAGAAGCTTACAGATTAAATATAGATAATAAAATCAAGCCGGGATATGATATAGTATTTATAGCTAGAGTTTCTAGCTCAAATGCTAGTTTTGAAGATATAGATAAATCTGTGAAATACTTGGTTAAAAAAACGGGCGTGTCTAATTAATGTACTTTATATTATTAAGTATATATAGGGAGGTAATATTTTGAATAAAATAGTTTACTTATTAAAAGGTATTGGAGCTTTCTTAGCGAAGTTCTGTATATATATAGTAAGGTTTTATCAAAAATATATTTCTCCACTTAAAGGCCCTACGTGTAGATTTTATCCAACGTGTTCACAATATTCGATAGATGCATTTAAAAAGTATGGATTATTAAAAGGTATGTATTTGTCAATAAAGAGAATCTTAAAATGTCATCCATTTCATCCAGGAGGATACGACCCTGTGAAGTAAAATAGACATTATTATTTGGGAGGTTTAAATTTGAATTTTATAGGAGAAATATTAGGACAAGTTCTTAGGGTAATATTTGAATTTGTTAATCACTATGGATTATCGATCATTTTATTTACGATAATTATAAAGTTTATACTATTACCGCTTACAGTTAAGCAGACAAAGTCGACGCAGGCAATGCAAGAAATTCAACCGCGCTTAAAGGAAATACAAGAAAAATACAAAAACAAACCAGAGAAACAAAATCAAGAAATTCAAAAGTTATACTCAGAATCTAAGATAAACCCTCTTGCAGGATGTCTACCTCTTTTGGTACAAATGCCTATAATAATAGGACTATTTTGGGTGCTTAAAGATCCAGTTAAATTTGGTGTTTTTGATTCACAGTCTGCCTTTAAATTAGCAGATACAGGATTTTTATGGATAAAAAGTTTGACAACGCCTGATTATATAATGGCTATTTTTTCTGGGGTTAGTGCGTTTTTAATGCAAAAAATCACAACTCCTACTGATCAATTAGAAGGTTCTATGAAATACATGACTTATGTAATGACTGGGTTCTCATTTTATTGGGGATTTATTTTTCCAGCAGGACTTACACTTTATTGGACAGTAAGTAATCTATTCTCAGCTGCACAACACTTATTGATAGTTGGTCCATTAAAACGAAGACTTGCTAACGTTAAGGAGGATACAATCAATGATTCAAAGCCTAGAAATAAAAAGCAAAAGTAAAGAAAGTGCTATATCTCAAGCTTTAGCTAAATTTAATGCAAAACGAGAAGATATAGAAGTAGAAGTTATTGAAAATCCAAGTAAAGGCTTCTTAGGTTTTATAGGGGCTAAAGATGGAGTTTACAAGATAGCTCTAATAGAAAAAGAAGCAAAAGTAAAATCGGAGCAAATAATAACTGAAACAGAAGTTGCTGTATCAGGAGAAGAAAAAAAATCTGAAGCAGAGATTTCAAAAAAATTTGTTGAAGGAATTCTAAAAAATTCTAATATCGATGCAGAAGTTAAGGTAGTTCAAGAAGGAAATTTAATAAAAATTGATATCGTTGGAAAAGATGCTTCTAGCTTGATTGGTAGAAGAGGAGAGACTTTAGACTCTATCCAACTTTTAACTGGACTAGCTTTAAATAAGATAAATAAAGACTCTAAGATGAGAGTTCTTATAGACATAGGCAACTATAGAAAAAAGAGAAAAGAATCTCTGATCAGATATGCAAACAAAGTTGCAAGAGAAGTTGCTAAAACTAAAAAGCCAAAGAAATTGGATTATATGAACCCTTATGAGAGAAGAATTATACATTCAGCTCTACAAAATGATAAGTATGTTATAACTTACAGTGAAGGAACAGATCCATATAGAAGATTAGTGATCGAATGTAAAGGGTAAAAGATAGCCTCCTATGTGATAGGGGGTTTTATTTTTTAAATTTATTATATATAATATTTAGGGTTATAATAAGAGTTAATAAATTGAAATGAATAAATTGAGAGGTGATGTCCTTGTTTATAGATGATACAATAGTTGCAATAGCTACAGCACCTGGTGAAGGTGGTATTGGAATACTTAGAATAAGTGGAGAGAAATCTCTGGAGGTTGCTCAGAGTATTTTTGAGTCTGTTTCTGGAAAGAGAATAGACGAGTACAATAACAGAACTTTGATATACGGAAATATTGTCGACAATGATAAAATTATAGATGAAGTGCTGCTTGCTTATATGAAAGGTCCAAAATCTTATACAGCAGAAGATGTAGTAGAGATAAACTGCCATGGTGGTTTTATATCTGTAAAGAAAATTTTAGAGCTTATACTGTCTAAAGATGTAAGACTTGCTGAAGCTGGTGAGTTTACAAAACGAGCTTTCTTAAATGGAAGAATAGATTTATCTCAGGCAGAAGCAGTAATAGATGTTATAAATGCTAAAACTAGCAAGTCTCATGAGGTAGCTCAGGAGCAATTAGAAGGGGCTCTATCTCATAAGATAAGAAGTTTGAGAGATAAGGTAACAGAGTTACTAGCTCACGTTACAGTAGCGATAGATTACCCAGAAGAAGATATAGAGTTTATTACTTACAATACACTTAAAGAAAAAACAGAAGAACTAGAAAAGGAAATCAAAAAGCTTTTTGATTCATCTGAGAGTGGAAAGATATTTAGAGAGGGACTTAAAACAGTAATAATCGGCAAACCAAATGTCGGAAAATCTTCTCTATTAAACCTGATTTTAGGTGAAAAGAGGGCGATTGTAACAGATATACCTGGTACAACTAGAGATGTTATAGAAGAGTTTGTAAACTTGAGAGGAATTCCTATTAAGATAGTTGATACAGCTGGAATAAGAGAGACGGAAGATGTTGTCGAGAAAATAGGTGTAGAAAAATCTAGAAAATCACTTTCGAGCGCTGATTTAGTGATTATGGTTCTAGATTATTCTGAGAAACTTACAGATGAAGATATGGAAATACTTGAAAGCATTGATAAGAGTAAGACTGTAGTTTTATTAAATAAAACAGATTTAAAAAAACAAATTGAAGAAGAAAAAATAAGTAATTATGTAGAAAATAATAGTATAATAGAGATAAGTGCATTAAAACAAGAAGGCATAGAAAAATTAGAAGATAAAATAGAAAGTCTAGTTTATAAAGGCGAGGTAAGAAATTCTTCCGATATAGTAATAAGCAATACTAGACATAGAGATGCACTGGCTAAAGCACATAAATCTGTGTTGGATGCACTTGATGCAATCTATCAAAATATGCCACTGGATTTTATAGAGGTAGATCTCAAAAATATATGGGATTACCTAGGATACATTAATGGAGATACTGTTACAGAAGACTTACTGGATAATATATTCAGCAACTTCTGCATTGGGAAATAAATAAACTGTTTTTCATGAAACTTAAGAATAAAGAAAGGAGCCGTAAATGAAAAGATATAGAGCAGGAGAATACGACTTTGTAGTAGTTGGAGCAGGACATGCTGGATGTGAAGCTTCATTAGCTACAGCAAGAATGGGTTATAAAACTCTAATGGTTACAATGTCTTTAGATTCAATTGCGTTACTTGCATGCAATCCTTCAATAGGAGGTACAGGTAAAGGTCAATTGGTAAAAGAGATAGACGCACTCGGAGGAGAGATGGGTGTAAATATAGATAAGACTTTTATACAAAGCAGAATGTTGAATACAGCTAAAGGGCCAGCTGTTCATTCACTTAGAACACAGGCGGATAAGTTTAAGTACCATGAGGAAATGAAAAGAACTCTTGAGAATGAACCTAATATTGATTTAGTTATGGATGAAGTAGTAGATATAATAGCTGAAGACAATATTGTAAAAGGGGTAGTTACAAAACTAGGTTGTGAGTACTATGCAAAAGCAGTAATACTTGCAACAGGGGTTTATCTAAACTCAAAAATACACATAGGAGAAGTTTCGTTTAACGAAGGTCCTAATGCACTTGGATACGCTAAAAATTTAACTGAAAGCTTAGTCAATTTGGGGCTTAGAATGAGAAGATTTAAAACTGGTACTCCAGCAAGAGTACACAGAGATAGTATAGATTTCTCTGTTATGGAGATTCAAGATGGAGATGAAAAGATAACGCCATTTTCTTTTATGAGCGATAACTTACAAATAATTCAAGAGCCTTGTTATTTAACTAGAACTACGGAAAATACAAAAGAAGTAATAATGAATAATTTAAATAGATCGGCTATGTACGGTGGTGAAATAGATAGTACAGGAGCAAGATATTGCCCCTCAATAGAGGATAAAGTAGTTAGATTTAGCGATAAAACATCTCATCAGTTATTTATAGAGCCAGAGGGTTCTGATACTAAGGAGATGTACGTTCAAGGTATATCTACTAGTTTACCTTATGAAGTACAAGTTGAGATGTATAGAACTATAAAAGGATTTGAAAATTGCAAGATAATGAGACCAGCATACGCTATAGAGTACGATTGTGTAGACCCTACGCAACTTAAAATAAACTTAGAGATAAAGGGCGTAGAAAATCTATTTAGTGCTGGACAATTCAACGGTACTTCTGGTTATGAAGAAGCTGCATCACAAGGTCTGATGGCTGGAATTAACGCGGTTAGAAAAATAGAAGGCAAAGAGCCTTTTATACTAGATAGATCTGAGGCGTATATAGGAGTTCTTTTGGATGATTTGGTTACAAAAGGAACTAACGAGCCTTACAGAATAATGACTTCTAGAGCTGAGTACAGACTGTATTTAAGACAAGATAATGCAGATATGAGGCTTACAGAAAAAGGATATGAAATTGGACTAGTTACAGAAGATAGGTATCAAAGATTTTTAAATAAAAAAGATCAAGTACAACAGGAATTTGATAGATTAAAATCAGAAAGGGTTACTCCTAAAGATGTAAATGATCAATTAGAAAAATTAAATGCATCACCTATAAAAGTTGGAATATCTCTATATGAATTTTTAAAAAGACCCGAGGTAACTTATGCTCTTATAGAAATGATAGGTAAAGGCCCCGAGTTCAAAGTTTCAAATGAAGTCAAAAATCAATGTGAAGTTATGACTAAGTATGAAGGTTATATAGATAAACAATTAAAGCAAATAGATCAATTCAAGAAACTAGAAAATAAAAAGCTAGATGAGAATTTAAATTATTCGTCTATTGATGGGCTGAAGATAGAGGCCAGACAAAAACTGGACGGGATAAAACCTATATCGATAGGACAAGCATCTCGTATATCAGGAGTTTCACCTGCGGATATATCAGTACTTCTTATATACTTAGAGCAGATGAAAAAGTCTAGAGGAGGAAATAATGAACAATAGGGATTTATTGAAATCTGGGATTGAAGGATTCGGAATAGAAGTTGACGAAAGCATGTTAGATAAGTTTAATAGCTACAGAGAAATTCTTGTAGAATGGAATCAGAAGATGAATTTAACTGGAATAGAGGAAGAAAAGGAAGTATTTATAAAGCACTTCTTGGATTCTATTTCTTCAGTTAAAAATGGGTATATAAAAGACGGTATATCTATTATAGATGTTGGAACGGGTGCCGGATTTCCAGGCATACCTTTAAGAGTATGTTTAAAAGATTTAGAGTTGACACTACTTGACTCTTTGAATAAAAGAATAAACTTCCTTCAGACAGTTGGAGAAGAATTAGATTTAAATAATATAAATTATATACATGGAAGAGCAGAGGACTTTGGGAAAAATGCAGAGTATAGAGAAAAATACGATGTTGCAACAGCAAGAGCAGTTGCTGGGCTTCCTGCTTTACTAGAGCTTTGCGTACCTTTTGTAAAGGTCGGAGGTTATTTTATATGTTTAAAAGGTCCAAATGCAGACCTTGAACTTGAGGATTCAAAAAATGCTATGAGACTTTTAGGAGTTGAATTCGTTGAAAAAATAGATATAGTATTACCAGATATAGATTTAAGTCATAATATATTAGTTTTTGTTAAAAAGATGAAGACTCCATCTAAATACCCAAGAAAAGCTGGAAAACCATCAAAAAATCCTATATTATAGTATATAATAAACAAAAAACTCTGACATTTCCCAGGAAATATTTAAATTTATTTTTAATAGATGAAAATAGAGGTTTTATCAAAGTTGATGAAGAAATTAACTTTATATACGGAAATATATTTATATCTAAATAAGAGAGGTATGTTATGGAAGAAAAAAAAGTTATAGAGATAGCTGTAGATAAGATAGTTCCAAATCCATATCAGCCAAGAAAGGTTTTTTCACAAGTTTCATTGGAGGAATTAAGTAATTCTATAAAATCTTATGGAATACTTCAACCAATAACAGTTCGAGCTAAAGATGATAAATATGAATTGATTGCAGGTGAAAGAAGATTTAGAGCTGCAAAGCTTGCGGGCTTAGAAACTGTTCCGGGGATTGTTAATAATATGGATGATGAATCATCTGCAGTTTTAGCTTTATTAGAAAATTTGCAGAGGGAAGACCTAAACTTTATTGAGGAATCTATAGGTTATGATAATTTAATAAGAGAACACCATTTTACTCAACAACAGTTAGCTGAAAAGTTAGGAAAAAATCAGTCTACTATAGCCAACAAACTTAGAATACTAAAATTACCTAACGAGATAAAATCTAGTTTAATAGAAAATAGCTTAACAGAAAGACATGCAAGAGCGTTTCTTAAGTTACCTAACGAAGAACTGATGTTACAAGTTTTAGATAAAGTAATAAAAAATGAATTAACAGTTAAGAAGACAGAAAAACTGATTAAAGACATTTTAGAAGGTTTGAACGATAACACAGATCAAGATAAAAAACAGAATATAAAAGGTGCTATGAGTATAAGAATATACCTAAATACTTTAAAGCAAGCCTTTGATGCTATAACTAATACAGGTATTGAAGCCAAATATAATGAGATAGATAAGGGAGATTACATGGAAGTCATTGTCAAAATCCCTAAAAAATAGAGATTACTGTGTATCAGTAATCTTTTTTATTATAAATACTTTAAAATGGTATTTATGATAAAGTATTTATAATAAAAAGATAGTTTAAACTATCTAGCATAAATAGAATATCAAAAGCAAATAGAGAGGTGAATCCCATGGGAAAAGTTATTGCTGTTTTTAATCAAAAAGGCGGCGTTGGAAAAACCACTACAAATGTAAACTTGAGCGCAAGTATTGCACAAATAGGCAAAAAGGTGCTAGTTTTAGACCTAGATCCACAGGGAAATACAACTAGTGGATATGGAATTGATAAAAATGAAGTAGAAAATACAATATACGAAGTAATGTTAGATGGTACAGATATAAAAGAGGCTATAATTTCTACAGAGTTTGAAAATGTAGATATAGTGGCATCTGCTACAGAATTAGCTGGTGCTGAAATAGAGTTGTCAGAAATCGACGATAGAGAATTTATACTTAAAAAAGCTCTGTCTGGGGTGAAAGATAACTACGATTACATATTTATAGATTGCCCACCTTCTTTAGGCATGTTGACTATAAACTCTCTTACATCAGTAGACAGTGTCCTTATACCTATACAGTGTGAATATTACGCACTTGAAGGGGTAAGTCAGCTGATGGAGACAATAAAGCTAGTTAAGTCTAGATTAAACCCTAATTTAGAAATACAGGGCGTTGTGCTTAGTATGTTCGATGGTAGGGCAAATCTGTCTATACAGGTTGTAGAAGAAGTTAAAAAGTATTTCAAAGGAAGTGTATATACTAGCTTAATCCCTAGAAATGTAAGATTAGCAGAGGCACCGAGTCATGGTAAGCCTGCGATTTACTACGATAGCAGATGTAAAGGATCTTTAGCTTACTTAGATTTAGCAGAAGAGTTTATATTTTTAGAGGAGGATGAGATATAGATGGAGAAGAAAACAAAGAGAAGCAATAGACTGGGGAAGGGACTTAGTGCACTTATTCCAGATACTTATGAAGAAATAAATCATAAAGATATAGTTAATATAGAATTAGATAAAATATATCCAAATAATACTCAGCCTAGAAAAGTATTTGACCAAGAGAAAATAGAAATTCTAAGTGAATCGATAAAAAATCACGGAGTTCTTCAACCTATAGTTGTAAAGCCAGACGATGAGAATAAATATATGATTATTGCTGGAGAGAGAAGATACAGAGCTTCAAAGCTCGCTAAAAAGAAGGATATCCCAGTTGTAGTAAAAGATATCCCGATGAAAAGTGTAATGGAGATAGCGCTTATAGAGAACCTTCAAAGAGAGAATTTAAACTCAATAGAAGAAGCATTGGCATATAAAGGATTAATTGATCATTACAATGTCACACAAGAGGAGATCTCAGAAGCAGTTGGAAAAAGTAGACCTCATATTACAAATACATTAAGACTGTTAAATCTAGCAGAAGAAGTAAGAATTATGATAGACGATGCTAGAATAACAGCAGGTCACGGTAAAGCACTTTTAAAAATTACAGACAAAGATGTTCAGATAAAATTAGCAAACAGAATAGTTGAAGAAGAATTATCTGTAAGAGAAGTTGAAGCAATTGCTAAGAAGATATGTGAAGGTAAAGAATTAGAAGAGCCAAAAAATCAAAAGAAGAGAAAGATATGTTTATAGTTGATGTAGAAGATAAACTTATGAATGTATTTGGAACAAAAGTTAATATATCTAGGGGAAAAAGAAAAGGTAAGATAGAAATAGAGTACTACAATGATGAGGACTTAAACAATATAATATCAATGATAATAGAGTAATATTAAATTCATATAACTGGAGGATTTAGATATGATTTATTTTGACAATGCAGCTACTACGTACCCAAAACCTGAAGAGGTATACGATGCAGTTTACGATTGTATGAAAAATTACTGTGCAAATCCAGGCAGAGCAGGTCACAAATTAGCTATGAAATCTGCTAGAAAAATTTATGATGCAAGAGAAAATATTGCCAAGCTATTTAATGTAGACAACCCAATGACAATCGTATTTACTCATAATGCTACAGATTCTTTAAACTTAGCAATTAAAGGTGTTTTAAAAAGCGGCGACCATGTAATTACTACGAGTATGGAGCACAACTCAGTTATAAGACCGATAAAGGCACTTGAAAGTAAAGGTGTAGAAAACACAGTAGTACAGTGTGATAAAGAAGGAGTATTAAATCCAGAAGATATAGAAAAAGCAATAAAAGATAATACAAAACTTATAGTGACAACACATGCTTCAAATGTGTGTGGGACACTTATAGATATAAAAACTGTAGGAGAAATAGCAAATAAATATGGAATTTTATTTTTAGTAGATGCCTCTCAAACAGCAGGCGTATACAACATAGATGTAAAAGAGATGAATATTGACATGTTAGCTATGCCTGGACATAAATGTTTACTTGGACCACAAGGTACAGGAGTTCTTTATGTAAAAGAAGACCTTAAACTAAATATTTTAAAAGAGGGCGGAACAGGAAGTAAATCTGAAGAATTAACTCAACCAGAATTATTTCCCGATAAATATGAATCAGGTACTCACAACACACCAGGTATAGTAGGATTAAACGAAGGTGTTAAATTTGTATTATACAAAGGAACAGATAGAATAAGAGCACAAGAAGAAGAATTATGTGACTACATGCTTGAAAAACTAAGAGAAATAGAAGATATAAAAATATACGGTCCAGAAGACAGCAAAAAGAGAGCAGCAGTTATAGCTCTAAATATAGGGGATATGGACTCAGGAGAAGTAACATTTATATTAGATAATGAGTTTGATATAGCTACAAGATCGGGTATTCACTGTTCACCGCTAGCGCACTCTACACTTGGAACACTAGAGCAGGGGGCAGTTAGATTCAGTATGGGGTACTTCAATACAACATATGAAATAGATAAAGCAATAAAGGCATTGAAAATAATATCTGAAAATAGGGAATAAATCGGCAAAATCGAGAAAGAGACATATGTGAATGATAGATAATTGTTGTGAGCTAGCAGTCGAAACGAGCTAGACATACACAACAATTTACCATCGTCCTCATATGTCTCTTTCTCGATTTTGCCGATTTATTCAGTATATTGAGATATGCTTTTTTCGCCTCAAGGTGGAAGAGCAAAAAGGATAAGGTATTCATGGATATAAGGAAGCTATAAGAAATAAGATAGCTGAAAGATATAAAGACGACAGGAGATGGTTGTGCATGTCTAGCTCGCCTCGACTGCTAGCTCACAACCAAATCCTATCGTCTTTATTTTTCCAATTATTTTATGTATCTTACACCAATGTACCTACAGATAATCATTTTCTTCTAGTACTGTATGACCGCTTTCGTAGTTTTTACCATCGACTGTAAGTTTTATTTTGCTTACACCAAGATTTTCTTTGAAAGTTTTAGCAACTGCATCTAAAGTAAGTGTTTCTGCATCACTTCCTAGATTGCTGTTCATAAAACTTGAGCTTACGTCTAATAACCCTACTGTAGATCCATCAACGTCTTTCTTTTCGAATGAGTTAATGCTTGAATTTGGTATTATTTTTTGTTTGATTAGTTCGCTGTATAAAGAATTTGCATCTACTGAAGCCAATGCAACATCTTTTTTAACTAGTGAACCATTGTCTAAGTCTATAGTGTACACTGATGCGTTAGTCTCTTCTTTTTTAGGAGTATCAGTATTTTCAGCGCCTTTTGAACTTGTATTGTTTTTGCTAGTTTCTTTATCTTTAGAATCTTCATTAGTTGAAGTATCCTCTTCTTCAGCGTCTTTTTCATCTGAAGCAGGTTCCTCCACACTTGAATTATTGTTGTTGTCTGTTTGATCATTTTCACTATTGTTGTTGCTGCATCCAAATGCAAATACCGCAACAGATAGTATACTTAATATTAATAGTACTTTCTTTTTTAACATGTTTTAACACCTCTTTCTTTTTATCTATTATATCATAAACTAAGCAATTGTATAATGAAATACAAAAATGGAACAAAATGTAAACGTATACATGTATACAAATTATCAATCTAAGAAAATGTAACAAATTGGGGTCAATTTTTTTGTAATATACTTTTAACATTCATAAATATATGTAAAAATTACAATATTATCAAATTAAGTAGTGTTTTAAAATAATATAAGTTATAATTATATTATAAAAAACGTCTTCAATGAGGTGATTATAATATGGAAATATTAAGTCTTGGTGAAAAAATAAAAAAACTAAGAAAAGAAAAAAACATGACATTAAAAGAACTTGCAGGAGATAGAATAACTGCAGCTCAGATAAGCCATATAGAAAGAGATAAGTCTCATACTAGTTATGACTTACTGGAATATTTGAGTGATAAATTAGGAGTTAGCGTTGAATACTTACTAGAAAATAAAGAGATGCAGTCGAAGAAATTGACTGATAACCTAATTCTAAAAATTGAAATTTACATAAATAAAGGAAAATTAGCTGAAGCAGAGGAGACTATAGGTAAGACATTAGATATTTGTAAAAAATACGATTTAGTAGAAAATTACGGTAGATGTAGTTTTTTATTGGCAAATATTAGATTAAAGCAAGAACAATACGATTTGGCGGTTGTAAATTTTGAAAAGGCTTTATATTTCTTTATAAGAAAGAATGATAAAATTAATATTTTTAACTGTTATTTAAATATAGGCATGGTTTATATGAAACAAAATCTTTACGGAGTTGCAATTACACATTTTAATTTCGCTGAGGAATTGATAGCTGAAAATAAATTTGATGATTACAATACTTATAAAGACCTGTACAGTAAAATGGCAATATGTTACATAAAAACAAATAAGCCAAATAAGTCTTTATTTTATGTAGATAAAGTAAATGAATTGGACTGTAGAAATGGTGTAGATAGCGAAGTGGATTTATTAGTTCTAAAGGCTAATAATTTATTTAAATTAGGAAAATTAGAAGAGTCTAAGATTTTATTTAAAAAGGCATTGAAATTATTAGAAGGTGATAATGATAAGAATATACTTGCTGATGTATATTTAAATATTTCAGATGTATATACACACCTAGGAAATGTAGATAAAGTTATAGAGTATTCTCAGAGGGCGTATGATATAAAAACAGATTCTGGTGGCGATCATATGATGGAAGGTTTATTTAAAATAATCTCTGCATATATACAAAAGAGTGACTATACGCTTGCAAAAAAATACTGTAAAATTGCATTGGCTGCATCAATAAAAAACAAAGATAAAATAAGTGAATACAAGGTATTAAAAAAATATTCTGATATTTGTAGAGAGCAAGGAGAATCTAACTTATCTGTCGAATACTTAACAAAGAGTATCGATATAGTATCGTCTCTAGGTGATCGTAAGGTACTTGCTGGAATGTATATAGATATGGGAAAAATATATTCAAATATATCAAAGGATAGAGAACTTGAATACTATCAAAAAGGACTAGATATGTACAAAGATCTCGAAATTATTTAAGAAAGATACATCTATACATGTATAGATACAATCTATAACACTAAGTTTGTATATATGATACTATTATTATGTATAGAAAAATGTATTTTAAACTTTAATATAGAGGAGATTTTAACATGAGAGTAGAAGTAGATGCTAGAGGGTTAGCATGCCCTAAACCAGTTATAAATACTAAAAAAGAGCTAGAAAAATTAAGTGAGGGTATTGTAATTACAACTGTAGATAATAAAATGGCAAAAGAGAATTTGCTAAAATTGGCAAAATCCCTAAATTTAGAGTCGAATATAGTTAAAGATGAGGAAGATTTGATAACTATAGAGATATCTAAAAATGGAGAAACTTGTGAATTAGCAGAAGCGATTATTGAAGAAAATGATGATTTAGAAAATAGATGTATATTTATAACTAAAGATTCAATGGGCTCGGGAAATGATGAATTAGGACAAGTTCTTATAAAAGGATTCATTTATACTCTTACAGAGACAAAACCATATCCAAAGAGCATACTCCTTGTAAATGGTGGTATAAAATTGAGTACAGTAAACGAAGACACGATTGGAAATCTTAAAATCCTTGAAGAAGCAGGGGTTGAAGTCCTTTCATGTGGAACTTGTTTAGATTACTATGACTTAAAAGATGGACTTAAAGTTGGAAGTGTGACAAATATGTACAGCATAGTAGAGGCTTTAAAAAATTCATCAAATACTATAACAATATAAATAAACCATTAAGTATAATATACCTATTAAAAAATATATTTTAAAACAAATGAAATAATTAAAAATGGTTATATAAAAATAAAATATTATAGGAAACAATATAATGTCAGAGGGGAAATTATTATGAAAGAAATGTATATTGTGTCCTTTAATTCAACTCATCATGCTATAAGATCAGAAAAACTAATAAAAGAGCACGAAGTTACTATCACAATGTTGCCCACACCAAGAGAAATTTCTGCTAGCTGTGGGCTTTCTGTTAAATTTTTAAAAGATGATTTAGAGATTATAAAAAAAATACTTACAGACAATGAGATTGATTTTAAAGGAATTTACCACATAGATAAGAAAGAAGATGGAACTAAAGAAGTAAATGAGATTTAATAGTAGGAGGTAAAATATCTATGCCGATGGATTTGAAAATAGGTGACATCGTAGAATTAAAAAAACAGCATGCGTGTGGTTGCAAGGAGTTTGAAATAACCAGGATAGGTATGGATATAAAAATTAAATGTATGAATTGTTCTAGACTCATAATGTTGGATAGAGAGACATTAGAGAAAAGGGTTAAAAAGCTAATTAGAAAAGAATAATAATCTAGCATACAATTATAACTTAAAATATAAATCATTTAGATTTTATCAGCTGTGTTCTATTGTATGAAAAATAGTTTCTTCAAAATGAAGAAGCATTTTCATGGGGGTGCTTTAAATGGCAGTACAATTTGCAAAAAGAATGCAAGGATTAAAAGGATCAGAAATTCGTGAACTTTTGAAGCTTACTCAACAGCCTCAAATCATATCTTTCGCTGGCGGAATGCCTGCTCCAGAGATGTTCCCTGTAGAGGAAATGAAGAAAGTTTCAGTTGCAGTTCTAGAGGAAAATGGTAGGGCAGCAATGCAGTACACTACAACTGAAGGATATGAACCTTTAAGGGAGAAAATTGCTCAAAGAATGAATGATAAAAATCAAACTAATGTGGACAAAGATGACATACTAATTACTAGTGGTTCACAACAGGGACTTGATTTCGCAGGAAAGGTATTCATCGATGAAGGTGATGTAATACTATGTGAGAGCCCATCGTACATCGGAGCTATCAATGCTTTTAAATCTTATCAACCTAATTTTATAGATGTCCCAACTGATGGTGGGGGAATGATTATGGAAGAATTAGATAAGATACTAGCTACAACTGATAGAGTCAAAATGGTTTATGTAATACCAGATTTCCAAAATCCTACAGGAAGAACTTGGTCTTTA
The DNA here is from genome assembly GCF_000498755.1 of Clostridioides mangenotii TR. Classification (GTDB taxonomy): domain Bacteria; phylum Bacillota; class Clostridia; order Peptostreptococcales; family Peptostreptococcaceae; genus Metaclostridioides; species Metaclostridioides mangenotii_A. The sequence goes on from NZ_AXUS01000017.1 coordinate 30,626, forward strand.
GAAAGACGTAAAAAGTTTATGGAAATAATAAATAAATATGAAATACCTGTTTTAGAAGACAACCCATACGGAGAATTAAGATTTGAGGGAGAGTCATTACCTTCTCTTAAAGCTCTAGATACTAAAGGACTTGTAATATTTTTAGGAACTTTCTCTAAAATATTCTGTCCAGGATACAGATTAGGATGGACTTGTGCTTCTGAGGAAATACTTTCTAAGTTTAACTTTGCTAAGCAAGGTGCAGACTTACAGGCTTCTACTATATCACAGATGGAAGTATCTAAATTTATGGACATGTACAGCCTAGATAAGCATGTCGAAAGTATTAAGGAAGTTTATGTTAAGCGTAGAAATGTAATGCTAAAAACTATGCAAGATGAATTCCCTGAAGGCATTGAATTTACACATCCTGAGGGAGGATTATTTACTTGGGTTGAATTACCTAGTCATTTAAATGCAAGAGAAATACTTCCTAAATGTCTAGAAAAAAATGTTGCCTATGTTGCAGGAGGAGGATTCTTCCCAAATGGTGGCAGAGAAAATACTTTTAGACTTAACTACTCTAATATGCCTGAAGATAAGATTAAACTAGGAATAAAAAGTATTGGAGAAGTACTTAGAGAAGCTGTGCAATTAGCAGGAGCTACAAAATAATAAGAGATTAACAAAAAAGACATTATATGTGAATATATTAACATAAAATGTCTTTTTTACATTAAATAATTAAAGAAGGTTGTTTTTAGTAAATACTAAACAAATTATAAAATTATCAGATTAAAAAGAAAAATGACTACATCCAAATATAAGTTGATGTTAGTCATTTTTCTTTTTAATAAGGATAACTGGACAAGGTAAATATGAGAAGGCAGGTTTAATTATAATGAAGTAAGGAGTTTGACATGAAACTTAACTGATAATACAAAGACATGATGGACCAGATAGACACGAAACTAATGCAAAGATAATAGAGAGTTTCTATACAGCTAAAGAATTAAATAATGCATATGTAGTTAAAAACGGAATAGTAAAATATGATGATTTAATAGGTGCACTAGTTGTTGGGTATTGGGTGCTAAGAATAATTCTCCAGTAGTTACTGTAGGTCAAAACTTGAGCAATGGACTAAAATCAGTTTTATTATCTAAATGTTTGCTATATAACAAAAGTAGGTGGAAATGAAAATTAAAGTGCTTTTGATTAGCTTATAGAGCTATTAGAGATGTAGTTTTAATTAACCACTTAAATTAAAATATACTCGGATACTAAAAAGATAGGACTTTCAAAATTGAGAGCCCTATCTTTTTTAAAAATTATTTTAATATGTCCTAACTAATGGAGCTTCGTAGCTTTCAATAAAGTCGCTGATTTCTTCAAATGAATCAGTAAAAAGTATTTTTTCTCTATCAGATTTAGATAAGAATCCTTCTGATACCATTAAATCGTACTGAGAAGCAAGTAAATCGTAATATCCATTTACATTAAATAGTATACAGGGATTAGAATGTTGTCCAAGTCTTCCCCAACAAATAACTTCTGTTATCTCTTCAAGAGTTCCAGGTCCTCCGGGAAGTGCTATATAACAATCAGATAATGAAATCATCTTAGCTTTCCTTTCATGCATTGTATCTACAGTATGTAGCTCAGTTAAACCTTGATGAGCGATTTCTCTATCTATAAGAAATTTAGGCATTACTCCAATGACAGGGCTTCCATTTTCTAAAACTTTATCTGCAATTAAGCCCATAAGCCCTACATTACCCCCTCCGTAAACTAGAGTATTATCATTATTAGAAATCCAGTTGGCCAACTCAATAGCATTATCAGTATATATGTTATTATTTCCTGCATTCGCGCCACAATAAACAGCTATATTCATATTTATCATTCCTTTCTGATTGCAGTTTGATATAGAGTAACATATTTTCTGTTGAAAAACAATGTTAAATGAATAGTGTAGGCACTATTAGAATATTATAAAAAACACCTTTCTTTTATTCTCAATATAATAAAATATTAATGTTGATTTGTTCACCTGTAATAACAGTTGGAAGTAATTTCAGTGATGGTCAAAAGAAAGCCCTTTCGAATAAGAATTTGCCAAAGTAACTAAAATCGGAGGAAATGGTAATGAAAAAGCCTTTGTAGAACTTTTTTGAGACATTACTTTATTAAATAAAAGATGTCATCCTGTGGTAAATCTTATACTTTAGTTATTGGAATCTATCTTATTTATATTAAAGACCCTTATATTAGAATAAAAGATTATTATTTTTGGAAAGGTCTTAAAATCGCACTTTACTACAAAAAAGCAGCATTTCACAACATTTATAGTAAAACTTTATGAAACTTATGATATTATTTTAGACAACGATTCGGAAGAATATAGATATATTAAAATATAAGTTTAAGTTAGGGAACTCTACAAATTATGGGGATAAAAGGTAGAGAATACCAGGGGAATTTTAGATACGGGTTGTAAATATAAGTAAGATTAAAAAAAGGAAATAAATGTGATTTGCTATATATATCAATATAACAAGTCACATTTATTTCCTTTTTATTTATATAAACGCTATATATAATGAAGGAAAAATTAAAAATATATGGGATATTATTTTATTAAAACATTGATATCATGCGTGTGTACAATGTAGAAAAAGGTAAAATTAGCTAAGAATTTGAAAGATATATATGTTTTGAAAAAAATAGGGTTTAAATTCGTAAAAGTGTAAATAATACTTATTATACGTGTAAAATACTGTAAAAATAGAATTTAAGGACATACTTTACAAAGAAAATAAAATATTTATTGAAAAGTACTTGACAATATGATAAAATTATTAGATGTGTTAGAATGAACTTTTGTTTTATTTTTAATTATATGAGAGGTGAAAAGTGAATGCCACATCCTGTCACAATAGGTAAAAGAACGCGAATGAGCTTTTCCAAAATTAAGGAAATAGCTGATGTGCCAAATCTTATAGAGATTCAAGTGGATTCCTATAAGTGGTTTTTAAAAGAAGGTCTAAAAGAAGTATTTGAAGATATATCACCAATAGAAGATTACACTGGAAATCTTATATTGGAATTTGTTGACTACTCTTTAGACGAAAAACCTAAGTACGATATAGAAGAATGTAAAGAGAGAGATGCTACATATTGTGCGCCTCTAAAGGTTAAGGTAAGACTTATTAATAAGGAAACCGGAGAAATAAAAGAACAAGAAGTCTTTATGGGAGATTTCCCTCTTATGACTAACAAAGGTACTTTCATAATAAATGGTGCTGAGAGGGTTATAGTAAGTCAATTGGTTAGATCTCCAGGAGTATATTATGCAGACGAGAGAGATAAAAACGGTAAGAGACTTATATCTTCTACTGTAATTCCAAATAGAGGTGCGTGGTTAGAGTATGAAACTGACTCTAACGATGTAATATCTGTAAGGGTTGATAGAACAAGAAAACAACCAGTGACAGTATTACTTAGAGCTCTAGGAATAGGTTCGGACTCTGAGATAATAGATCTATTAGGTGAAGACGAGAGACTTATCGCTACTCTTGAGAAAGATAGTACAAGTACTGTTGAAGAAGGGTTAGTTGAAATCTACAAAAAATTAAGACCAGGAGAGCCACCAACTGTTGAAAGTGCATCTTCACTACTTAAATCATTATTCTTTGATCCAAAGAGATACGATTTAGCAAAAGTAGGTAGGTATAAATTCAACAAGAAGTTATCTCTATGCTACAGAATTATGAACAGAATATCGGCTGAAGATGTTATACATCCAGAAACAGGTGAAGTATACGTTAAAGCTGGAGAAAAGATCCCTTATGAGGTTGCCAAAGACATACAAAATTCAGGTATTAACGTGGTGACTATTTTACTTGATGGGGATAAAAATGTTAAGGTCACTGGTAACAATTTCGTAGATATCAAATCGCATATTAAATTTGACATAGATGAATTAAATATCAAAGAGAAGGTACATTATCCAACTCTTAAAGAAATATTAGACAGCTATACAGATGAAGAAGAAATAAAAGAAGCTTTAAAACTAAGATCAAAAGAATTAGTTCCTAAACACATACTGTTAGACGATATAATAGCTTCAATAGATTACGAATTCAACTTATTCTACGATGTAGGTAATATAGATGATATAGACCACCTAGGTAACAGAAGAATAAGATCTGTAGGCGAATTGTTACAAAATCAAGTTAGAATTGGTTTTTCAAGAATGGAAAGAGTTATAAAAGAGAGAATGACTGTACAGGATATGGAAGCTATAACGCCACAAGCGTTAGTTAACATAAGACCTGTATCAGCTGCAATAAAAGAGTTCTTTGGTAGTTCTCAGTTATCTCAGTTCATGGATCAAACAAATCCACTGTCTGAGCTTACTCATAAGAGAAGATTGTCAGCCCTAGGGCCTGGTGGTCTATCAAGAGAGAGAGCTGGGTTTGAGGTGCGTGATGTTCACCACTCTCATTACGGAAGAATGTGTCCTATAGAGACTCCAGAGGGGCCAAATATAGGGCTTATAAACTCACTTGGTACTTACGCTAAAATCAATGAATTTGGTTTTATCGAGTCACCATACAGAAAATATGATAAAGAGGCAAAGACAGTTACTCATGAAATACACTACTTAACTGCGGATGAAGAAGATTTATTCGTTAGAGCCCAAGCAAATGAGACTCTAACTGACGATAATCAATTTGTAAACAGTAGAGTCGTTTGTAGAACTATAAATGGTGCTGTTGAACTTGTGTCTGAAGATAAAGTTGATTATATGGATATATCTCCTAAGCAAGTTGTATCAGTTGCGACTGCAATGATACCTTTCTTAGAAAACGATGACGCCAACCGTGCCCTTATGGGATCAAACATGCAGCGTCAAGCAGTGCCGCTAGTTAGAAGAGAGGCACCGATCATTGGTACTGGTATAGAGTACAGAGCAGCTAAAGACTCAGGAGCCGTTGTTGTTGCTAAAAACCCTGGTGTAGCTGAGAGAGTAACAGCTGATGAGATAGTTATAAAGAGAGAAGATGGAAACAGAGATAGATACAATCTTCTTAAATTTAAACGTTCAAACTCTGGTACTTGTGTAAATCAAACTCCTATTGTAGACAAGGGGGAACAAATTCTAGCAGGAGATGTTATAGCTGATGGACCAGCGACAGATCTTGGAGAAGTTGCTCTTGGAAGAAACTGCTTTATAGCGTTTATGACATGGGAAGGTTACAACTACGAGGATGCCATATTAATAAATGAAAGATTAGTTAAAGAAGATAGATTGTCTACAATTCATATAGAAGAATATGAGTGTGAGGCTAGAGATACAAAACTAGGGCCTGAAGAGATCACTAGAGATATACCAAATGTAGGGGACAGTGCAATTAAGAACCTAGATGAAAGAGGAATAATCAGAATAGGTGCTGAAGTTGATTCAGGAGATATACTAGTTGGTAAAGTTACTCCAAAAGGAGAGACTGAGCTTACTGCCGAAGAAAGACTTTTAAGAGCTATATTCGGTGAGAAGGCAAGAGAAGTTAGAGATACATCTTTAACTGTTCCTCATGGTGAGTCAGGAATAATAGTAGATATTAAACTATTCACTAGAGAAAATGGAGACGATCTATCTCCAGGAGTAAATGAACTTGTTAGATGTTATATAGCTAAGAAGAGAAAGATAAAAGTAGGAGACAAGATGGCTGGTCGTCATGGTAATAAAGGGGTTATCTCTAGAGTATTACCTGAAGAAGATATGCCATTTATGGAGGATGGAACTCCTATGGATATAGTTCTTAATCCACAAGGTATACCATCACGTATGAATATCGGTCAGGTTCTTGAGATGCACTTAGGTCTTGCAGCTAAGAAACTAGGTTGGTATGTTGCTACATCAGTATTTGATGGAGCTAATGAGTTTGATATCATGGATGCTCTTGAAGATGCAGGATATCCAAGAAACGGCAAACTTGATCTATATGATGGTAGAACAGGTAGTCCGTTTGACAACAAGATAACTGTAGGTTATATGTACATGCTTAAACTTCACCATTTGGTTGATGATAAGCTACACGCAAGAAGTACAGGACCTTACTCTCTAGTAACTCAACAACCTCTTGGTGGTAAAGCACAATTCGGTGGACAGAGATTCGGAGAGATGGAGGTTTGGGCGCTTGAGGCTTATGGAGCTGCTCACATACTTCAAGAAATACTTACTGTTAAGTCTGATGATGTCTCAGGACGTGTTAGAACTTATGAAGCAATAGTGAAAGGTGAAAATATTCCAGAGCCAGGAATACCTGAATCATTCAAGGTTCTAATAAAAGAGCTTCAAAGTTTATGCTTAGATGTAAAAGTATTAACTGATGAAGATCAAGAAATAGAAGTTAAAGAGTCGTTAGATGAAGATGATATTAATATAGAAGAGTTTGAGTTAGACATGATAGATAATATGGGAGAGATAGAAGAATCGCATATAATTGAGGATGTTGATGGAGAACCAGAAGACGAAACTGAAGAAGAGCCTGAAGAAATAATTGAAGAAGAAGAATTAAAAGGCTTTGTTGAAGAAGATGATTATGATAAGGTCATAGATTATGACAATGAGGACTTTGATGTATAATTTTTTATAGCACATAGGAAATTGTGCTTTTGTAAGTGCAATTTCCGCTATACATGCTTCGAAAAAATCAAATAGAAGGGAGAGAACTCCTTGTTTGAATTAAACAATTTTGAGTCGATAAAAATAGCTTTAGCTTCTCCGGAGAAAATAAGACAATGGTCTAGAGGAGAAGTAAAAAAACCAGAAACTATAAACTACCGTACTTTAAAACCAGAAAAAGATGGTCTATTCTGTGAAAGAATATTTGGCCCTCAAAAAGACTGGGAGTGCCACTGTGGTAAATACAGAAGAGTAAGATACAAAGGTGTGGTTTGTGATAGATGTGGTGTTGAAGTAACCAAATCTAAAGTAAGAAGAGAGAGAATGGGACATATAGAGCTAGCTGCTCCAATGTCACATATATGGTATTTTAAAGGTATACCAAGTAGAATGGGACTTTTACTTGATATGTCTCCTAGGTTCCTAGAAAAAATTCTTTATTTTGCATCGTATGTAGTTGTAAATCCAGGAGAAACTGGGCTTAATGCAAAACAGTTACTAACTGAAAAAGAATACAGAGATGCTCTAGAAAAGTACGGTAACACATTTGAAGTTGGAATGGGTGCTGAGGCTGTAAAATCATTACTAAAGGCTATTGATCTAGATCAACAGAGTAAAGATTTAAGAGCAGATCTTAAAGATAGTACAGGACAAAAAAGAATCAGAACTATAAGAAGACTGGAAGTTGTAGAGGCGTTTAAAAAATCTGGAAATAAGCCAGAGTGGATGATACTTGATGCAATTCCTGTAATACCACCAGATTTAAGACCTATGGTTCAACTTGATGGTGGAAGATTTGCGACTTCGGATCTAAATGACTTGTATAGAAGAGTTATAAATAGAAATAATAGATTGAAGAGATTACTAGAACTTGGAGCCCCTGACATCATCGTAAGAAATGAAAAGAGAATGCTTCAAGAGGCAGTAGATGCTCTTATAGACAATGGTAGAAGAGGTAGACCAGTAACTGGACCTGGTAATAGACCACTTAAGTCTTTATCAGATATGCTTAAAGGTAAGCAAGGACGTTTCCGTCAAAACTTACTTGGTAAGCGTGTTGACTACTCAGGACGTTCAGTTATCGTTGTTGGACCAGAGCTTAAATTCTACCAATGTGGTCTTCCTAAGAAAATGGCACTAGAACTATTTAAGCCGTTTGTAATGGATAAATTAGTTAAAGAAGGTCATGCGCACAACATTAAGAGTGCAAAATCAATAGTAGAAAAAGTTAAGCCTGAAGTTTGGGACGTATTAGAAGACGTAATCAAGAGTCATCCGGTACTTCTAAACCGTGCGCCGACACTACACAGACTAGGTATCCAAGCATTTGAGCCTATTCTAGTTGAAGGTAAAGCTATAAAACTACATCCACTTGTATGTACGGCTTACAATGCTGACTTCGACGGCGACCAAATGGCCGTTCACGTTCCGTTATCAGTGGAGGCACAAGCAGAGGCTAGATTCTTAATGCTTTCTGTAAACAATATACTTGCTCCTAAAGACGGTACACCTATAACTACTCCATCTCAGGATATGGTTCTTGGAAGTTACTATTTAACAATAGAAGCTCAAGACGGTGTAAGAGGAACCGGTATGGTATTTAAAGACTTCAATGAGTTGTTACTTGCGTACTTCAATAAAGCTGCAGATCTTCACGCTCTTGTTAAGATGAGAAAAGTTTATGAAGATGGAACAAGTTGCATTATCGAAAGTACTGTAGGTAGATTTATATTCAATGAAGGCGTACCTCAAGACTTAGGATTTGTTGATAGAGAAAAAGACCCTAATGGGCTTGAAGTTGATTTCCTAGTTGACAAGAAATCTCTAGGTAAAATAATAAATAAATGCTTTATAAAACATGGAAATACTGTAACTGCTGAACTTCTAGACTACATTAAAGCTCTAGGATTTAAGTATTCTACAATAGCAGGTATAACAGTTGCCGTATCTGATATGGATGTTCCGAAAGAAAAGGAAATCTATATACAAGAAGCAGAAAAGAAAGTTGATAAATATGAAAAGGCATTCAGAAGAGGTCTTATATCTGATGAAGAGAGATATGAAAGAGTTATAGAGACTTGGACAGAAACTACTGAAAAGGTAACTGACGCTCTAATGGATGGACTTAGCAGATTGAATAACTTATATATAATGGCGCATTCAGGAGCCAGAGGGTCTAAAAACCAGATAAGACAGCTTGCAGGTATGCGTGGACTTATGGCCAATGCTTCAGGTAAGACTATGGAGATCCCAGTTAAATCAAACTTCCGTGAAGGTTTATCAGTACTTGAGTACTTTACATCTTCTCACGGTGCCAGAAAAGGACTTTCTGATACAGCGCTTCGTACTGCTGAGTCTGGATACTTAACAAGAAGACTTGTTGATGTCAGCCAGGACGTTATAGTTAGAGAAATCGAATGTGGTACAACAGATACTACAGAGATACTAGCTATTAAAGATGGAAACGAAGTTATAGAAGAACTTTACGATAGAATAGTAGGAAGATATGTAGTTGATGCTATAGTTCATCCGGAAACTGATGAAGTTATAGTAGAAGCCGATACTAGAATAACAGAAGATGAAGCTGACAAAATAATTGACGCTGGAATCGAATTGGTACACATCAGAACAGTTCTTAACTGTAGAACTAACCATGGGGTTTGTTCTAAGTGTTACGGTAAAAACTTGGCTACTGGTAAAGAAGTTCACATTGGTGAAGCGGTTGGAATCATAGCTGCCCAATCAATTGGTGAGCCAGGTACACAGCTTACAATGCGTACATTCCATACTGGTGGGGTTGCCGGTGGAGATATAACTCAAGGTCTTCCAAGGGTTGAAGAGTTATTTGAAGCCAGAAAACCAAAGAGTCTCGCTGTAATAACTGAAATTGCAGGTAGAGTAGAAATAAACGACTCCGACAAGAAAAAAGAAGTAACAATAATACCTAGTGAAGGTGAAAAAGAAGTATATGCAATTCCTTATGGTACGAGACTTAGAGTTAAACACGGTCAAATGCTTAAAGCAGGAGAGCCGTTGATTCAAGGTTCGATTAACCCTCACGATATAGTAAGAGTTAACGGAATCATAGGAGTTCAAGAATATATAGTTAAAGAAGTGCAGAGAGTTTATAGACTTCAAGGTGTTGATATAAACGATAAGCATATAGAAGTAATAGTTAGACAGATGTTATCAAAAGTTAAAGTTGAAGATCCTGGAGATACAGATTTACTTCCAGGAGGATATGAAGATGTATTGGTATTCAATAAGTGCAATGAAGAAGCTGAAGCTAAGGGTTTAAGACCTGCTAATGCTGCAAGAGTACTTCTTGGAATAACAAAAGCATCACTTGCTACGGATTCATTCTTATCAGCGGCATCATTCCAAGAGACAACTAGAGTATTAACAGAAGCTGCTATAAAGGGTAAAGAAGATAACTTAATCGGACTTAAAGAGAATGTTATATTAGGAAAACTTATACCAGCTGGAACAGGTATGAAGAAATACAAAAATATAGCAGTAGAAAAGGTAGAAGCCTAAGAAAAGCCTGTTTAAAAGAAATCTTGACAATCATTTATCCTGATGATAAAATGTTTAAGTGTGTAATTAAGAGTACACTAAGGATCCTACGGGGTTCTTAGTGGCTTTTAAATGCTACAATATTATTTAAAGCTAAAAGCATCAAACTATGTTAGACTCAGTAAATGTGTCTAAGCTTTGAACCGGTTGGCGATCTGTTATTAGATCGAAAATTAAAAGAAGGAGGTGCAGATTAATGCCAACAATTAACCAGTTAATCCGTAAGAGTAGAAAAGCTATAGAGAAAAAATCAGACTCTCCAGCACTACAAAGAGGATATAACTCACTTGATAAGAGAGCTACAGAAATAAAAGCTCCACAAAAAAGAGGAGTTTGTACATCAGTAAAAACAGTTACTCCTAAAAAACCTAACTCAGCGTTAAGAAAAGTTGCCAGAGTTAGACTTACTAATGGTATAGAGGTTTCAGCTTATATACCAGGAGAAGGACATAACCTACAAGAACATAGTGTTGTTCTTATAAGGGGAGGAAGAGTTAAAGACCTTCCAGGGGTTAGATACCATATATTAAGAGGAACTCTTGATACTGCTGGTGTAGAAAAAAGAATGCAGTCTAGATCAAAATATGGTGCGAAAAGACCTAAAGAAGCAAAGAAATAATAACTGTTTAAATTAATTATAGTTTAGGTGCTTTAAATATAGAGAAATATATTTATGGCATCACGGTATGTCAGTGCATATCGAGTACCTATGATTTAATATTTAATATTTAAGGAGGGAAGCAGAATGCCAAGAAAAGGTAATGTTCCAAAAAGAGATGTTTTACCAGATCCAATGTATGGAAGTACGGTAGTTACTAAGTTAATAAATAACTTAATGATAGATGGAAAAAGAGGGAAAGCTCAAAAGATAGTTTATGACGCTTTCGCAATAGTAGCAGATAGTACAGGAGAGGATGCTCTAGAAGTATTTGAAGCAGCTATGGAAAATATAATGCCAGTTCTAGAAGTAAAAGCTAGAAGAGTTGGTGGAGCTAACTATCAAGTGCCAATCGAGGTTAGACCTGAAAGAAGACAAACTTTAGGTTTAAGATGGTTAGTAAAATACACAAGAGATCGTGGAGAAAGAGGCATGGTTGAAAAGCTTGCTAAAGAAGTAATGGATGCAGCTAACAACACTGGAGCTTCTGTTAAGAAGAAAGAAGATACTCATAAAATGGCAGATGCTAACAGAGCGTTTGCACATTACAGATGGTAGCATATACGGATATCTTATAAATCGATTAAGGATATCATAAGGAGGAAGGACCATGGAAAGAAAATTTCCTTTGGAGAGAACAAGGAACATAGGAATCATGGCTCATATAGATGCAGGTAAAACAACGACTACTGAAAGAATCCTGTTTTATACTGGGCAAACTCATAAAATAGGGGAGACTCATGAAGGGGCTTCTCAAATGGACTGGATGGAGCAAGAGAAGGAGAGAGGTATAACAATTACTTCTGCCGCTACTACTGCTACATGGAAAGACCATAGAATAAATGTTATAGATACTCCAGGACACGTGGACTTTACAGTTGAGGTTGAAAGATCTCTTAGAGTTCTTGATGGTGCAGTTGCAGTATTCTGTGCTAAGAGTGGGGTTGAACCTCAATCTGAGAACGTATGGAGACAAGCAGAAACTTACGGAGTACCAAGAATAGCGTTTGTAAATAAAATGGATAGAACAGGTGCGGACTTCCTAAATGTTGTAAGCATGATGAAGGATAGATTAGCATCAAATGCTGTTCCACTACAATTACCAATAGGTAAAGAGGATTACTTTACAGGTATTGTTGATTTAATAGAAATGAACGCAGTTATATACAAAGACGATTTAGGTGTTGATATGGAAATAACTGAGATACCTGAAGACTTAAAAGATATGGCAGCTGAGTATAGAGAAAAATTAGTTGAAGCTACTGCTGAGACTGATGAAGACTTAATGCTTAAATACCTTGAAGGTGAAGAAATCACTAATGATGAATTAAATGTTGCAATAAGAAAAGCTACGATAGCTTGTGAAATGAATCCTGTTTTCTGTGGGACTGCTTACAGAAATAAAGGTGTTCAGTTACTTATAGATGCTGTTTTAGCTTATTTACCAGCTCCAACTGATATAGCTTCTATAAAAGGTATATTACCAGATGGAGAAGAAGCAGAAAGACATTCTTCTGATGAAGAGCCATTTTCAGCTCTTGCGTTCAAAATAATGACTGACCCATTCGTAGGTAAATTAGCATTCTTCAGAGTTTACTCTGGAACTCTAGATTCTGGATCTTATGTTCTTAACTCAACTAAAAACAAAAGAGAAAGAATAGGTCGTATATTACAAATGCATGCGAACACTAGAGAAGAAATAACAAAAGTATTTGCGGGAGATATAGCAGCTGCTGTTGGTCTTAAAGATACTACAACAGGTGACTCTTTATGTGATGCTTCTGCGCCAATAATACTAGAATCAATGGAATTCCCTGAACCAGTTATAGATGTTGCCATAGAGCCTAAATCAAAAGCTGCTCAAGAAAAAATGGGTGTTGCTCTTCAAAAGCTTGCTGAAGAGGATCCAACTTTCAGAGTTAGAAGTGATAAGGAAACAGGACAAACTATAATCGGTGGTATGGGTGAGCTTCACCTAGAGGTTATCGTTGATAGACTTCTTAGAGAATTCAAAGTTGAAGCCAATGTTGGTGATCCACAAGTTGCCTATAGAGAAACTATTACTCAGCCAGTTGATGTTGAGCATAAGTACTCTAAACAATCAGGTGGTAGAGGTCAATACGGACACGTTAAGATCAGAGTTAATCCACTTGAGCCAGGTGAAGGATACAAATTCGAAAACAAAACTGTTGGAGGATCTGTGCCTAAAGAGTATGTTGGACCAGTTGATCAAGGTATCCAAGGAGCAATGCACGCAGGTGTTATAGCAGGATATCCAGTTGTAGATATTGGTGTTGAACTATACGACGGATCTTACCATGAGGTTGACTCTTCAGAGATGGCCTTTAAAATGGCAGGTTCTATGGCATTCAAAGATGCTCTTAAGAAAGGTAATTCAGTACTTCTTGAGCCTTACTTCAAGGTTGAAGTTGTTACTCCAGAGGATTACATGGGAGACGTTATGGGTGACTTAAACTCAAGAAGAGGATTAATCCAAGGAATGGAAGCTAGAAGCGGTGCTCAAGTTATAAACGCATTCGTTCCACTTTCAGAAATGTTTGGATACTCTACAGATCTTAGATCTGCAACTCAAGGTCGTGCGACATATACTATGATATTCGACCATTATGAGCAAGTTCCATCTTCTGTAGCTAAGAAAATAGCTGAAGGAAGACAAGGATAATAAAGTTATTAAATTTTTAATATAAAATATAGATAAAAATCTAAAAACAATGGCTAGGTGGTCAAAATCACCTAGCATGTAAATAAAGGGAGGAAAGTAAAAATGGCTAAAGCTAAATACGAAAGAACTAAGCCGCACGTTAATATAGGAACTATAGGTCACGTTGACCACGGTAAAACTACTTTAACTGCAGCTATAACTAAAACATTACATGCTAGATATCAATTAGGAGAAGCAGTAGACTTCGCTAATATAGATAAAGCTCCAGAAGAAAGAGAAAGAGGAATCACAATATCTACAACTCACGTTGAGTATGAAACTCCAAACAGACACTACGCTCACGTTGACTGCCCAGGACATGCTGACTACGTTAAAAACATGATCACAGGAGCAGCACAAATGGACGGTGCTATATTAGTTGTTTCTGCAACTGATGGACCAATGCCTCAAACAAGAGAGCATATAGTACTTTCAAGACAAGTTGGTGTACCATACATCGTTGTATTCTTAAACAAATGCGACATGGTAGACGACGAAGAATTATTAGAGTTAGTTGAAATGGAAGTTAGAGATCTATTATCAGAGTATGACTTCCCAGGAGATGATACTCCGATAGTTAAAGGATCAGCTTTAATGGCTCTTGAAGATCCAGATAGCGAGTGGGGAGACAAAATAGTTGACTTATTCGAGCAAATAGATGAGTATATACCATCTCCAGAAAGAGATATAGACAAAGATTTCTTAATGCCAGTTGAGGACGTATTCTCTATAACAGGTAGAGGTACAGTTGCTACAGGTAGAGTTGAGAGAGGAATACTTAAAGTTCAAGACGAAGTAGATCTAGTAGGTCTTTCAGAAGCTCCAAGAAAGTTAATTGTAACTGGAGTAGAGATGTTTAGAAAATTACTAGACCAAGCTCAAGCTGGAGATAACATAGGAGCTCTTTTAAGAGGAATCCAAAGAGATGAGATAGAAAGAGGACAAGTTCTTTGTAAAGCTGGTTCTGTAAAAGCTCACACTAAATTCACAGCAGAAGTATACGTTCTTAAAAAAGAAGAGGGTGGAAGACATACTCCATTCTTCGATGGATACAGACCACAATTTTACTTAAGAACAACTGACGTAACAGGTGCTTGTAAATTACCAGATGGAATAGAAATGGTAATGCCTGGAGATAACGTAACAATGGAAGTAGACTTAATCAACTCAATCGCGGTAGAAGAAGGACAAAGATTCGCGATAAGAGAAGGTGGAAGAACAGTTGCTTCAGGAGTTGTTGTTTCTATAATGGAATAATTTAATTTTAAATAATTAATTATCCAATTAAACTAAAACAATATACAACTAAGTATATAATATAGAGGGGGTTGGACTTGGAAGTAATGTAATTTGCTTGTTAGTTCGATCCCTTTTTATTTTATATATGTAGCTGGTAAAACTAGAACCTAGGATTTAAAAATTGTTGACAATAATCTTTAAAACGTTTATACTTATTTAGTGTTTAAAACGGATAAAGTCGAGTTCGTTACTCGATTATAATTATTTAAAAAAAGATTAAAAAAAGGTTGTAATATTGTCGGTTTTCGTTTAAAATATAATGGTATGCTAAAAAGAGGCAATATGTTAAGCAGCACCGGTAAGATGCAATTTAAAAATTGTGTTTAAGAAATTACAACACACCCGGATCAGTTTATCGGGGAAAATTGCTCGAGACGGAAACAAACAATCGAAGAAGGAGGGAAAAGAAAATGGCTAAGAAGGAACAAATAAGAATAAAGCTAAAGTCATATGATCACAAATTATTAGATTTTTCAGCTGGCAAAATAGTAGATACTGTTAAAAAAGCTGGTTCACAAGTTTCAGGACCTGTGCCACTACCAACAGAGAAACAAATTATTACAATACTAAGAGCTGTGCATAAGTACAAAGACTCTAGAGAGCAATTTGAAATTAGAACTCACAAGAGATTAATAGACATTGCTAACCCAACACCAAAAACTGTAGATTCATTAATGAGATTGGATTTACCAGCAGGTGTTGATATAGAAATAAAACTGTAAGACACGAAAGACACCTAAGATATTATCCTATAAGGTAATAATCTTAGAATGATTACTTATAAGTAATCCGCTGTAAGAATTATAGGAGGTGCTAATATGAATGGAATATTAGGGAAAAAAATAGGTATGACACAAGTATTCACTGAGGGTGGAGTTGTAATACCAGTAACTGCTATAGAAGCAGGACCAGTAGTTGTAACACAAATCAAAACAGTTGATAAAGATGGTTATAACGCTATACAAGTTGGTTATCAAGAAGCTAAAGAGAAATCTTTAAACAAACCACAAAAAGGTCACTTAGCTGCTGCTAATACTTTAAAGAAACACCTAAAAGAATTCAGAGTAGATTCAGTTGATGGATTTGAAGTAGGTCAAGAGCTTAAAGCTGATGTGTTAGAAGAAGGAATAAAAGTAGACGTATGTGGTATATCTAAAGGTAAAGGGTTCCAAGGCCCAATAAAGAGACATGGTCAAAGTAGAGGTCCTGAATCACATGGTTCTAGATATCACAGAAGACCAGGATCTATGGGAGCGGCTTCTTATCCAGGTAGAGTATTTAAAAACAAAAAACTTGCTGGACACATGGGTAGTGTTAGAGTAACAATCCAAAACTTAGAGCTTGTAAGAGTAGACGCTGACAAGAATTTAATCTTAGTTAAGGGTGCTATACCAGGACCAAAAGGTTCAGTAGTAACTATAAAAACAGCTATAAAAAGCTCTAATTAATTGACTCAAAGAGAAAGGAGGAATAACAATGCCAAAATTAAACGTACTTAATGTTGCTGGGCAAAACGTTGGAGAAATAGAATTAACTGATACTATATTTAATGTAGAAGTTAATGAGCATATATTATACGAAGTTGTAAAAAATCAATTAGCAAACAAGAGACAAGGTAACCAATCAGCTAAGACAAGATCAGAAGTTAGAGGCGGAGGAAGAAAACCTTGGAGACAAAAAGGAACAGGTAGAGCAAGACAAGGTTCTACTAGATCTGTACAATGGGTAGGTGGAGGAGTTGCTTTTGCACCTAAGCCAAGAAGTTACAGATACACTTTACCTAAGAAGGTAAGAAGATTAGCTATGAAGAGTGCTTTAACAACTAAAGTTCAAAATAGCGAAATAATAATACTTGATCAATTAAACATGGACGCTCCAAAAACTAAAGAGTTCGCGCAAATATTAAAAAATATAAACGCTAACAGAAAAGCTTTAGTTGTAACAGCTGAGAAAAACGAAAATGTTATAAAATCAGCTAGAAATATAGAGGGTGTTCAAACTAGTTTAGTAAATACACTAAATGTTTATGATATATTAAAGTATGATTCATTTATAATCACTACAGATGCAGTTAAAAAAGTGGAGGAGGTGTACGCATAATGACTAATCCACATGATATAGTTATAAAACCTGTCGTTACTGAAAGAAGTATGGAAGAGATGGGCGAAAAGAAATATACTTTTGTTGTTGCAAAGACTGCAAACAAAACTGAAATAAAAAAAGCAGTAGAAAAAATATTCGGAGTTGACGTTGATAAAGTAAATACACTTAACTACGATGGAAAAATGAAAAGAATGGGTAAAACAGAAGGAAGAACAACAGGATTCAAGAAGGCAGTTGTTAAGTTAGCTGCAGAGAGCAAAGAAATAGAGTTTTTCCAAGGAATGTAATATCCTAGTAAAAAAAGGAGGGAAATCATATGGCTATTAAAAAGTTTAGACCTACTTCTCCTGCCTTAAGACAGATGACAGTTGTAATTTCTGATGACATAACAACTAATCAACCAGAGAAATCTCTTTTAGTTTCGCTAAAAAAGAATTCTGGTAGAAATGCTCACGGAAAGATAACTATCCGTCACAGAGGTGGAGGACAAAAGAGAAAATACAGAATAATAGATTTTAAAAGAAATAAAGATGGAATACCTGCTAAGGTATCCACTATAGAATACGATCCAAACAGAACAGCTAATATAGCACTTTTAAACTACTCAGATGGTGAAAAGAGATATATACTAGCTCCAGTTGGAATAAAAGTTGGAGACACATTATTATCAGGGCAAGGTGCGGATATTAAACCAGGAAACTGTTTAGCATTCAAAGACCTACCAGTTGGTACTGTTGTTCACAATATAGAGTTAAAACCTGGTAAAGGTGCCCAATTAGTTAGATCTGCAGGAGTTTCTGCACAGTTCATGGCTAAAGAAGGTAAAAAAGCACTTCTTAGATTACCATCAGGTGAAATGAGATACGTAAGTGTTGAATGTAAAGCTACTATAGGACAAGTTGGAAATACTGAACACGGAAACGAAGTAATCGGTAAAGCCGGTAGAAAAAGACATATGGGTATCAGACCTACAGTAAGAGGATCTGTAATGAATCCTAACGACCATCCACACGGTGGAGGGGAAGGTAGATCTCCAATAGGTAGACCGTCTCCTGTTACTCCATGGGGTAAACCAGCTCTTGGATACAAAACTAGAAAGAAAAATAAAGCTTCTAATAAGTTAATCGTATCAGGAAGAACGAAGTAATAATATTTTTACCGGAAAGGAGGACTTTAAATGTCAAGATCAACTAAAAAAGGACCTTTTGTCCATGCGAGACTTCTAAAAAAAATAGAAAACATGAACGCTAGCGGTAACAAAGAAGTTATCAAGACTTGGTCAAGATCTTCAACAATATTCCCACAAATGGTTGAGCATACAATTGCTGTTCACGATGGAAGAAAACACATTCCAGTTTTCGTAACTGAGGATATGGTTGGACATAAGTTAGGCGAGTTCGTGTCTACAAGAACTTTCAGAGGACATAAAGACGACGAAAAGTCTAATAAAAGAAAATAATTAAGTTAGATTTGAGAAAGGAGGAATTCAAAAATGGCTAAAAAGCAAGTAGAAGTGGAAGTAGAAAAAAAAGCAATAGCTACTGCGAAATACGTACGAGTAACTGCTAGAAAAGCTGGTGAAGTATGTGAGCTTGTAAGAGGGAAAGACGTAAACGAAGCTTTAGCGATATTAAAGTATACTCCAAGAAAAGCTGCTACAATATTAGCTAAAGCTGTTAAATCAGCAAAGGCTAATGCAGAAAACAACCACGAAATGGACGTGGATAATTTATATATAGCATCAATAGTTGCAAACCAAGGACCAACTATGAAGAGATTCATGCCTAGAGCTATGGGTCGTGCTACTACAATTAGAAAAAGAACTTCTCATATAGAGGTAGTTGTTAAGGAAAAGAATAATAAGTAGATAGGAGGGATAGTAAATGGGTCAAAAGGTTAATCCACACGGACTGAGAGTCGGTGTAATTAAAGATTGGGATTCAAGATGGTTCGCGAATGATAGCAAAGAGTTCGGAAGCTTGTTATTAGAAGACCACAACATACGTAAATTCTTAAAGAAGAGATTATATTCATCTGGAGTTGCGAAAATAGAAATAGAAAGATCAGCTAACAAAATCAAAATGGATTTACACGTTGCTAAGCCTGGTGTAGTTATAGGAAAAGCTGGAGCTGGAATAGAGGCACTAAAAGCTGAACTTGAAAAAATGACTAAGAAAACTATTATAGTTAACATAATCGAAGTTAGAAATACAGACAAAAATGCACAATTAGTTGCTGAGAATGTTGCATTAGCTATAGAAAGAAGGGTAGCCTTCAGAAGAGCGATGAAACAAGCTATACAAAGAGCAATGAAATCTGGAGCAAAAGGTATAAAAATATCTACTTCAGGAAGAGTTGGTGGAGCTGAGATGGCCAGAACTGAAGGATACAGTGAAGGAAATGTGCCACTGCATACTTTAAGAGCTGACATAGACTATGGTTTTGCTGAAGCTAACACAACTTACGGAAAAATCGGTGTAAAAGTTTGGATATGTCACGGTGAAATATTACCAAGCAAAGACGGATTTAACCCTAGAGTTAAAGAAGAAAGAAAAGACAACAGAAGAAACGACAGAAGAGATAATAAAAGAAACACTAGAGGAAATGATAGAGGTAACTACAGAGGACAAAAACCTCAAGGACAAAGACCTCAAGGATCAAGACCTCAAGGACAAAGAACTGAAAACAAAGGAAACTAATAATAAGTAAGGTTCGAGGAAGGAGGAAAGATACTCATGTTAATGCCAAAAAGAGTAAAGCGTCGTAGAGTTCATAGAGGAAGCTTAGCAGGTAAAGCTCAAAAAGGTAACACAGTTAGTTACGGTGAGTATGGTTTAGTTGCTTTAGAAGCTTCATGGATAACTTCTAACCAAATAGAAGCAGCCAGAATAGCGATGACTAGATATATAAAAAGAGGGGGTAAGGTTTGGATAAAGATATTCCCTCACAAACCAGTAACAAGAAAACCTGCAGAGACTCGTATGGGTGCCGGTAAAGGTTCACCAGAGTATTGGGTAGCTGTAGTTAAGCCAGGAAGAGTAATGTTTGAATTAGCAGGTGTACCAGAGGACAAAGCTAGAGAGGCTATGAGACTTGCTATGCACAAGTTACCAATAAAATGTAAATTCGTTAAAAAAGAAGATTTAGAAGTAAAGGGTGGTGAATAGGATGAAAGCTAAAGAACTAAGAGATTTAACAAGTGAAGAGCTTCTAAGTAAATTAGACGACTTCAAAAGCGAACTATTTAGCTTAAGATTCCAATTAGCTACTGGTCAATTAGAGAACACATCTAGAATAAAGTTTGTTAAGAAAGATATAGCAAAAGTAAAGACTGTTCTTGCTGAAAGAAAGTTAAACGAAACTAGAGCTTAAATTGGAAAGGAGGCTTTTAAACATGGAAAGAAATAGTAGAAAAGTTAGAGTAGGCCGTGTTGTTAGTGATAAAATGGATAAAACTATAGTTGTTGCTGTAGAAGACTTCGTACGTCATCCATTATACAATAAACGTGTTAAGAGAACTAAAAAGTTTAAAGCACATGATGAGAAGAATATATGTAACATCGGAGATAGAGTAAGAATAATGGAAACTAGACCTTTATCTAAAGATAAGAGATTTAGATTAGTTGAAGTTGTAGAGAAGGTTAAATAGTTTTTGAAGAAGGAGGGATTACGATATGATACAACAAGAATCACGTCTAAGAGTAGCTGATAACTCAGGTGCAAAAGAAATATTGTGTATACGTGTTTTAGGTGGAACTAAGAGAAAATATGCTAATATAGGCGACGTAATTGTTGCAAGTGTTAAAAGTGCAACACCCGGTGGAGTTGTAAAAAAAGGTAAGGTTGTTAGAGCTGTTATAGTTAGAACAAAATCAGGCGTAAGACGTAATGATGGAAGCTACATTTCATTCGACGAGAATGCAGCAGTTATAATAAAAGATGACAAGACTCCAGTAGGGACTCGTATATTCGGGCCTGTTGCTAGAGAGTTAAGAGACAATGAATTTATGAAAATAGTTTCTCTTGCTCCGGAAGTACTATAATTAAGGAGGTGCAATAGGACATGATGCGTGTTAAAAAAGGTGATACAGTTGTTGTTATAGCAGGAAAAGATAAAGGCAAAAAAGGTTTAGTTTTAAACATAGACGTTAAAAACGATAAAGTTTTAGTAGAAGGCGTAAACGTAATAACTAAACATCAAAAGCCAAGCGCTACTAATCAACAAGGTGGAATAATAAATAAAGAAGCTCCAATTCATATATCTAACGTAATGCCATTTGACTCTGAAACTGGAAAAGGTACAAGAGTTAAACACGAAGTTAAGGATGGTAAAAAAGTAAGAGTATCAGTTAAGAGCGGAAAAGAAATATAATATAGCTTGAAAGGAGGGACCTTAAATGGCTTCTAGATTACAAGAAAAATACAATAAAGAAGTTGCTCCTGCTTTAATGGAGAAATTTGGATACAAAAATGTAATGGAAATACCTAAATTAGATAAAATAGTATTAAATATGGGTATAGGCGATGCTAGAGAAAATCCAAAAGGATTAGAGAAAGCTGTTGAAGAGCTACAGTTAATAACAGGACAAAAGCCAGTTATAACAAAAGCTAGAAAATCAGTTGCAAACTTTAAACTTAGAGAAGAGATGCCAATAGGATCAAAAGTTACTTTAAGAGCAGACAAGATGAACTACTTCATGGATAAGTTAGTATCTGTTTCATTACCAAGAGTTAGAGACTTCAGAGGAGTTAACCCTAATTCATTCGACGGTAGAGGAAACTATGCTTTAGGTATAAAGGAACAGTTAATATTCCCTGAGATAGAGTACGATAAGATAGACAAAGTTAGAGGAATGGATATAATATTTGTTACTACAGCTAAAACAGATGAAGAAGCTCGTGAGTTATTAAAATTATTAGGAATGCCATTTTCTAAGTAGGTAAAGGAGGGATTCCAATGGCTAGAAAAGCAATGGTTGTTAAACAACAAAGAAAACAAAAGTACTCAACTAGAGAGTATACTAGATGTAGTATATGCGGAAGACCACATGCAGTACTTAAAAAGTTCGGTATATGCCGTATATGCTTTAGAGAATTAGCTTACAAAGGCGAAATACCTGGCGTAAGAAAAGCAAGCTGGTAGAGTTCGATTATAATGGAAGGAGGGTTACAATATGACAATGACAGATCCGATAGCAGATATGCTGACTCGTGTAAGAAACGCTAATATGGTTAAGCATGAAACTGTTGATGTTCCTGCCTCTAATATGAAGAAAGAAATCGCTAGAATCTTATTAGAAGAAGGATTCATTAGAGGTTATGATGTTATAGAAGATGGTAAGCAAGGAATAATAAGAATCCAATTAAAATACGGGCAAGAGGGCGAGAGAGTTATACAAGGACTTAAGAAAATATCTAAGCCTGGTATGAGAGTTTACGCTGGTAATAATGAGATCCCAAAAGTATTAAACGGATTAGGAATATCAGTTATATCTACTTCAAAAGGGATATTAACTGACAAGCAAGCTAGAAAAGAAAATGTTGGTGGAGAAGTAGTCTGCTACGTTTGGTAATTAATATAACGATGTAAGGAGGTGCGACCATGTCTAGAATAGGTTTAAAGCCAATAGAAATCCCAGCAGGAGTTGAAGTTACAATAGCTGAAGGAAATTTAGTTACTGTTAAGGGACCTAAAGGAAGCTTAGTTCAAAAATTAAGCGATGAAATGAACGTTAAAAAAGAAGATAATATTATCGTGGTTGAAAGACCAACTGAGAATAAAAAACATAAATCTTTACATGGATTAACTAGAACGTTAATCAACAATATGGTTGTTGGTGTAAGTACTGGTTATGAAAAGAAATTAATACTTAAGGGTGTTGGATACAGAGCTCAAAAACAAGGAAAGAAACTTGTTATGAACTTAGGATACTCTCATCCAGTAGAAATGGAAGATCCAGAAGGAATCACTGTTGAGGTTCCAAACCAAACTGAGTTAATAGTTAAAGGTATGGATAAGCAATTAGTAGGAAACTACTCTGCTAAGATTAGAGCTTGGAGAAAGCCTGAGCCATATAAAGGTAAAGGTATAAAATACGATAATGAAGTAATCAGACGTAAAGAGGGTAAAACTGGTAAGAAGTAATACCGGACTTTAAACGTTAGAAAGGAGTGGGCCTGATGATAAAAAAGATTAATAAGAACGAAAATAGACTTCAAAGACATAAGAGAGTTCGTAAGAAAGTTTCTGGAACTACAGCTAGACCAAGATTATGTGTATTCAGAAGTTCTAAAAATATATACGCTCAAATAATTGACGATACTAACAGAGTTACTGTAGTATCAGCATCATCTTTAGACGCGGATGTTAAAGGTGCTGTTAATTATGCAGGTAACAAAGAAGCTGCTAAAAAGGTTGGAGAAGCAGTTGCAAAGAAAGCAATAGAAAAAGGAATCACTGATGTAGTATTTGACAGAGGTGGATATATATATCACGGTAGAGTACAAGAATTAGCTGAAGGTGCTAGAGAAGCTGGTCTTAAGTTCTAATAAAGAAGGAGGGAAAAATACATGCAACGTCGTAAACTTATAGATGTATCTCAACTTGAATTACAAGAGAGAGTTGTTGAAATAAGACGTGTTACTAAAGTTGTTAAAGGTGGTAGAAACTTTAGATTCGCAGCGTTAGTAGTTGTTGGTGACGAAAACGGACACGTTGGTATCGGTGCTGGAAAAGCAATGGAAGTACCAGATGCTATAAAAAAAGCGGTTGAAGACGCTAAGAAAAACCTTATAGTAGTACCAATGGTTGGAACTACAATTCCTCACGAAGTTCACGGACACTTCGGAGCTGGTAAGATACTTATAATGCCTGCTAAAGAGGGTACAGGTACAATAGCTGGGGGACCTGCTAGAGCCGTACTTGAGTTGGCTGGACTTAAAGATGTTAGAGCAAAATCACTAGGTACTAATAACCCTAGAAACATGGTTAATGCTACTATAGAAGGTCTAAAGTCTCTTAAAACAGCTGAAGATATCGCGAAACTTAGAGGTAAATCAGTTGAAGAACTTCTAGGGTAAGGAGGTAATACAATGTCTAAATTACAGATAAAATTAGCTAAAAGCGTTATAGGAACTAATCAGAAACAAAGAAAAAACGTTGAAGCACTTGGTCTTAGAAAAAGAGAGCAAGTAGTTATAAAAGAAGATAGCCCTCAAATAAGAGGAATGATAAATAAAGTAAGTCACTTATTAGAAGTAACTGAAATAGCTGAATAATTTTTTAAATTAATGTAAGGAGGTGTAATCCATGAAACTACATGAGTTAAAACCTGCTGAAGGTGCAGTGAAAGCTAAGAAAAGATTAGGTAGAGGTACTGCAACTGGTCAAGGGAAGACTTCAGGTCGTGGACAAAAAGGTCAAAACTCTCGTTCTGGCGGTGGAGTTAGAGTAGGATTCGAAGGTGGTCAAATGCCACTAGCAAGAAGAATACCTAAGAGAGGGTTCACTAATATATTTAAAAAACAATACAACGAAATAAACGTTGATGTTTTAAATAAATTTGAGAACGGAACAGAAGTAACAGCCGAGCTTTTAAAATCTACTAAAACTATCAAGAAGATAGAAAAAGATGGTATAAAGATTTTAGGTGAAGGTAATTTAGAGAAAGCTTTAACTATTAAGGCAGCTAAATTTACAGCATCAGCTCAAGAAAAAATAGAAAAGGCTGGCGGTAAAGCAGAGTTAGTTTAATAACCTGCTTATTTACCAGCTGGCACAGGCGAGGTGATTAGGTGTGCTGTCAAATATAAAACAAGCTTTTAAAATCAAAGAGTTAAGAAATAAGATAATATTTACATTTCTGATGATACTTGTTTTTAGAATAGGTGCAACTATACCAGTCCCAGGAATCAACACAAAAATTATACAACAGATGGTTAGCGGTAATAATCTGCTTTCTCTGTATAATATGTTTACAGGTGGAGCATTCAGTAACTTTACGTTATTCGCTCTTGGTATAAGTCCATACATTACGGCATCTATCATAATTCAACTTCTGACAATAGGTTTTGAGAACTTAGCAGAGCTTCAAAAATCAGGAGAAGAAGGTAAGAAAAAAATAGGTAAATACACTAAGTATATAGCTCTAGCTCTTGCCACTTTACAAGCGATAGGTATAACACTTGGTATAGTTAAAAAAGCGTTAGTTACAGATAGTCTATTCTTTATAGTAACTGTAATAATAACACTTATTTCAGCCAGTATGTTACTTATGTGGATTGGTGATAAGATAACTGAAAAGGGCTTAGGAAATGGAAGTTCATTAATCATATTCGTAGGTATTATATCTAGAGTTCCAGTCGATATTATATCTATAACTGGTCAGATTAAATCTGGTCAAATAGCATTATGGATGACTTTAATCCTAGTTGTGGTTGTTTTAATCACAATGTTGGCTGTAACATTTATACAAGAGTCAACTAGAAAAATACCCGTACAGTATGCTAAGAGAGTAGTAGGAAGAAAAATGTATGGAGGACAAAGTTCTCACATACCTATGAAAGTAAACCAATCAGGGGTTATTCCGATAATCTTTGCCAGTTCGCTTTTAGCATTCCCTCAGACAATAGCGTTGTTTGCTGGTCCAAAGGCTCAAGCTTTTGTTAACCAATATATGACTACAGCTACTGAACCAGGTTTTTGGATTACTAGATCTCTTGAAGTTTTACTGATAGTTTTCTTCTCATATTTCTATACTGCTGTATCATTTAATACAGAAGATATTTCAAAGAATATGAAAAATAATGGTGGTTTCATCCCTGGAATAAGACCAGGACAACCAACAATAGATTATTTAAACAGAATATTATCAAGAATAACTTTGGCTGGTGCAACATTTTTAGCTTTAGTAGCTATGGTTCCTGCGTTTATGACACATTATATGCAAATTAATATGAGTTTAGCAGGTACATCATTACTAATAGTTGTTGGGGTTGCCTTAGAGCTTAAGAGACAACTTGAATCAAATTTAGTTATGAGAAGTTACCAAGGTTTTCTTAAATAAATTGGAGATGGGTAAATGAGAATAATATTACTTGGACCTCCTGGTGCTGGAAAAGGGACTCAGGCGGCTAAAATAGTAGAGAATTACAATCTACCTCATATATCAACAGGAGACATATTCAGAATGAATATCAAAGAAGGAACTCCACTTGGAACAAAAGCTAAAGAGTTTATGGATCAAGGATTATTAGTTCCGGATGAGTTGACTGTAGGTTTGGTGACAGACAGAATATCTCAAGATGATTGTAAAGCTGGGTTTATGTTAGATGGATTTCCAAGAAATCTAGCACAAGCTGAACAACTAGATGATTTCTTAAAACAAACTGGTTTAGAGCTTTCAAAAGTGATCAACATAGAGGTTGATAAAGAACTTTTAGTTTCTAGAGCAGTGGGAAGAAGAATATGTAAATCATGTGGTGCAACTTTCCATGTTGAGTTCAATCCTCCTAAAGAGAATGGCGTATGTGATGTATGCCAAGGAGAATTATATCAAAGAGCAGATGATAATGAAGAAACTGTTTCTAAAAGAATACAAGTTTATCTAGATGAAACTAAGCCTCTAGTAGAGTATTACTCTAAACAAGGAGTAGCAGCTTCTATAGACGGCGATCAGTCGATAGATAAAGTATTTGAAGATATTTCTAATTCTTTAGGAAGTGAAAAATAAATGATTATAATAAAATCAAAACAAGAAATAGAGCTTATGAGAGAAGCTGGCAAGATTGTCGCCGATACTCATGAAGTCCTTAGACAGGCTGTTGCTCCTGGTATAACAACTATGGAGTTAGATAAAATAGCTGAAGAAAATATAAAAAAATATAATGCTACACCGTCTTTCAAAGGATACGGAGGTTTTTCAGGAAGTATATGCGCATCTATAAATGAAGAGGTTGTGCATGGTATTCCTGGTAATCGAGTACTTAAAGATGGAGACATTATAAGTTTGGATATCGGAGCTTATTATAAAGGATATCACGGTGATTCTGCAAAGACTCACGGAGTAGGAGTGATATCTGAAGAAGATAGGAAACTAATAGAAGTAACTCGAGAAAGCTTCTATGAAGGAATTAAATTTGCCAGAGTTGGCTATAGATTATCCGATATTTCACATGCTGTTCAGGTTCATGCTGAGAAGCATGGGTATTCATTAGTTAGGGATTTAGTAGGTCACGGAGTCGGAACCGACCTACATGAGGATCCTCAAGTTCCTAATTATGGACCACCAGGAAAAGGACCAAGACTTCAAGAAGGAATGGTCTTAGCTATAGAGCCTATGGTAAATGCCGGCCGTTACCAAGTTAAGACTCTAGCAGATGGGTGGACGACTATAACAGTAGATGGAAAGAAATCAGCTCACTATGAGCATACGATAGCATTGACTTCTGATGAACCTTTAATATTAACGAAGCTGTAGTTTAAAAGTAGGTGAAAATAGTGCTATCAGAAGATTTAAGTGTAGGTCAAGTTGTAAAAGTTTCATCTGGGCGAGACAAAGGTAGATTATTTTTTATAGTAAAGATAGTCGATGATGAATATGTTTTGATTGCTGATGGGAAAAAAAGAAAACTTGTCAAACCTAAACTAAAGAAAGTAAAGCACTTAAAAAAATACAACTTCATAAATGATGAGGTTAATAGAAAAATAATATCTGATCAGGAAATAACGGATTGTTTTTTAAGAGCTGAACTTACTAAGTTAAACTAATGTTTGACTTATTGAAATGGAGGTCTGGTTATTTAATGGCCAAAAAAGATGTTATAGAATTAGAAGGTACAGTCGTAGAAAATTTACCTAACGCTATGTTTAAAGTAAAACTAGAGAATGGACACGAAGTACTTTGTCATTTATCTGGGAAATTAAGAATGAACTTTATAAGAATTCTTGAAGGCGATAAGGTTAATGTTGAACTATCTCCATATGACCTTACAAGAGGAAGAATCACTTGGCGTAAGAAGTAGTAGACTATTAGATATTAGTCTAAGGAGGGATTAAATAATGAAAGTAAGATCATCAGTAAAACCAATATGCGAAAAATGCAAATTAATAAAGAGAAATGGTAAAGTGATGGTAATCTGTGAAAATCCAAAGCATAAGCAAAGACAAGGTTAATAAATTGTTTCTAGCATTTTGTTAAAACATATAGTATAATATTTTATTGTGATGTTTGCGAAATGGTGCTAAAGCGTTTAAAAAAATATGATTTCAGATTATATGATAAACATTTTAACATTTAAAAACTAAGTGTAGGAGGTGCGATTAATGGCAAGAATAGCTGGGGTAGATTTACCTAGAGAAAAAAGAGCAGAAATTGGCTTAACTTATATATACGGTATAGGTAGAGCGACTTCTAATGAAATATTAGCTAAGGCTGGAATAAATCCTGATTCGAGAATAAAAGATTTATCTGAAGACGAAGTTAATAGCTTAAGAAAAATAATTGATGACGATTTCTTAGTTGAAGGTGACTTAAGAAGAGAAATTGCTTTAAATATAAAGAGATTAAGAGATATCAAATGCTATAGAGGTATAAGACACGCTAAAGGTCTTCCGCTAAGAGGACAAAAGACTAAGACTAACGCTAGAACTAGAAAAGGTCCTAAGAAGACAGTATCTCGTAAAAAGAAAAAATAATTAAACAATAACTGGATGAAGGAGGGAAAATGTAAAATGGCTAAACCAAAAAAGAAAGTTACACGTGTTAGAAGAAAAGAACGTAAAAACATAGAACGCGGTCATGCGCATATACAATCTACTTTTAACAACACAATAATAACTCTAACAGACGTTCACGGGAACGCTTTATCTTGGGCTAGTTCAGGACAATTAGGGTTCAAAGGTTCAAGAAAATCAACTCCATTCGCATCTCAAATGGCTGCAGAGACTGCTGCTAAAGCTGCAATGGAACACGGTTTAAAGAGTGTTGAAGTATTCGTTAAAGGTCCAGGTTCTGGAAGAGAAGCTGCAATAAGAGCTTTACAAGCTACAGGACTAGAGGTAACAATGATAAAAGACGTTACTCCAATTCCTCATAATGGATGTAGACCACCAAAGAGAAGAAGAGTTTAATTTATATAGATAATAGGAGGTGTAATATAAATGGCAAGATATACAGGTGCATCATGTAGACAGTGTCGTAGAGAGGGAATGAAATTATTCCTTAAAGGTGACAGATGTTATACAGACAAATGTGCTATAGCTAAAAGAAACTATGCCCCAGGACAACATGGTCAAGGGAGAAAGAAAGTTTCTAACTATGGATTACAGTTGAGAGAAAAGCAAAAAGTTAAGAGAATATATGGAGTTTTAGAAACTCAATTTAGAAACCTTTATGAGCGTGCAGAAAACATGCAAGGTAAAGCAGGGGAGAACCTATTAAGCTTATTAGAGAAAAGATTAGATAATACAGTTTATAGAATGGGACTTGCTTCATCAAGAAAAGAAGCTAGACAATTAGTAACTCATGCTCATTTCACTTTAAACGGACATAAGGTAGATATACCTTCATTATCAGTTAAAGTTGGAGATGTTATAGCAGTTAAAGAAAAATCTAGATCTTCAGAGAAATTTAAAGCACTAGTTGAAGGAAACACAAGAGTGGCTCCAAAATGGTTAGAGGCTGATGTAGAAGGAATGACTGCAAAAGTAGTTGGTGTTCCAGACAGAGAAGATATAGATCTTGAAATCGCTGAACACCTAATCATAGAACTTTACTCTAAATAATTAACATATATTAAATATTATTTTAAAATTTTGTTTGCCCTCAGTGGATTACTAAATTTTAAGGAGGGTTTTGTCCATGATAGAAATAGAAAAACCGAAAGTAGACATCGTCGAGATCGGCGAAAACTACAGATATGGTAAATTTGTAATCGAGCCTCTAGAAAGAGGATATGGTATTACTATAGGTAATGCTTTAAGAAGAATATTATTATCTTCTTTACCAGGTGTTGCAGTTAATGCAATAAAAGTAGATGGAGTACTTCATGAGTTCTCAACTATTCCAGGTGTAAAAGAAGATGTAACAGAGATAATATTAACTTTAAAAGAACTTTCTGCTACTATTGATGAAGATGTTGAAGAAGGTAGAACAATTAGAATAGAAGCTCAAGGGCCATGTACTGTAACAGGTGCAGATATAATTTGCCCTCCAGATGTTGAAGTAATAAGCAAAGATTTAGTTATTGCAACACTTGATGACAACGCTAAGCTTAATATGGACATATATATAGACAGAGGTAGAGGATATGTTTCTGCAGAAGACAACAAATCAGATAATGTGCCAATAGGCGTATTACCTGTGGATTCAATATATACTCCTGTTGAAAAGGTCAGCTACCATGTAGAAAATACAAGAGTTGGTCAAAAGACAGATTACGATAAATTAGTTCTTGAAGTCTGGACTAATGGAAGTATAAACCCTCAAGAGGGAATATCTCTTGCAGCTAAAGTTTTAGTTGAACATCTAAACTTATTCATAGATTTAACAGAGCATGTAAGCAATGTTGAAATAATGGTAGAAAAAGAAGAAGATCAAAAAGAAAAAGTTCTTGAAATGACAATAGAAGAGTTAGATCTATCAGTTAGATCGTACAACTGTTTAAAGAGAGCGGGAATTAATACAGTTGAAGAGCTAGCTAATAAATCTGAAGATGATATGATGAAGGTTAGAAACTTAGGTAAGAAGTCACTAGAAGAGGTTATCCAAAAACTAGAAGAACTTGGCTTACGTTTAAAACCTAACGAAGACTAAGATCGCAAAGGAGGGAAATAGCATGGCTAAGTACCGTAAATTAGGACGTGAGACATCTCACAGAAACCTAATGTTAAGAAACTTAGTTACTAGTTTACTGAGAAATGGTAAAATAGAAACTACAGTTACAAGAGCTAAAGAAACTCGTAGAATGGCTGAAAAAATGATCACTTTAGGAAAAAAAGGAGATCTACATGCTAGAAGACAAGTTTTAGCTTATGTTATGGACGAAACAGTAGTAAACAACTTATTTACTGATATAGCTCCAAAATATGCTGAAAGAAATGGTGGATACACTAGAATAATTAAAAAAGGGCCAAGAAGAGGCGACGCCGCTGAAATGGCAATTATTGAATTAGTTTAATAATCCAGGGAGTTATCTCTACGAATTATTTCGTAGGGGTAGCTCCTTTTTTATATTCAATTAAACACAAAAAAAGAATCTAACGTCTTTATGAGTATACCGGCAATTTCTCATCTAACAAGCATAGAATTTAGAAAACCGATAACTTTTTTTGTAGGCGAAAACGGAACAGGTAAGTCGACACTTCTTGAGGCAATAGCTGTTAGTTTTGGATTTAATACAGAGAGGGTGGAAGTTTAGATTTTATCTTCAATACAAAGGGCAGTCACTCAGGGCTGCACGACTATATTACGATTATGAGGGGATTAAAGAGATCTAGGGATGGTTTTTTCTTAAGAGCTGAGAGTTTTTTACAATGTAGCTACTTATATCGAGGAAACGGAAAATTATAGAACAAGTGGAGTAGAATATATTACTAGCCATAGAAGAGGTGGATATATTAAGTTTTGATGGATATGAGATTGAAAAGTTGGATTATGAAGAGACTGAAGTGTATCAAATACAAAGATGTTTATTTGAGGATAGAAAGCGTATTCTAAGTAGGATAATTGATATAGATAATTAAGATGGGCCTTAATTTTAGACATCTTTATTTTTAATTTAACAGGAAACAACATAAAAATAATTTAGCTTTATTTTTTAATGTATACATATGGTATAATAATGTGTAAACTAGGTTTGTAAAGACTTAGGAGACTGCTTATACAAAAGGAGCTGGCTATGAACAATATAGTAAAGGTTAACAATATATCATTTGAATACGTTACAGAAGAAGCTAAAGTCAAAGCTATAGATAATTTAAGTCTAGATGTTAAAGAGGGCGAGTTTGTGGCTATAATAGGCCATAATGGCTCTGGTAAATCGACATTATCAAAAAATTTAAATGCAATATTACTGCCTTCTGAAGGCAATATACTTATAGATGGAATAGATACTAGATCTGAAGAACAACTTTGGGATATAAGACAGACAGCAGGTATGGTTTTTCAAAACCCAGATAATCAGATAGTAGCGACAATAGTTGAAGAAGATGTAGCTTTTGGGCCTGAAAATTTAGGTATAGAGCCTAGAGAAATACGTGACAGAGTTGAAAAAGCACTTAAAAGTGTAAATATGTATGAATTTAGAAGGAGACAGCCACATCTGCTATCTGGTGGTCAAAAACAAAGGGTTGCGATAGCTGGTATAATTGCCATGAAACCAAAGTGCATTATATTCGATGAAGCTACAGCGATGTTAGATCCATCTGGTAGAAAAGAAGTTATGAGGACTATCAAAGAGCTGAACGGTAAAGAAAATATAACCACTCTACATATTACGCACTTTATGGAAGAAGCTGTAGAGGCTGATAGAGTGATAGTTATGGAAAAAGGAAGAAAGATATTAGAAGGCACCCCAAGAGAGGTATTTAGGCATATCAAAGAGCTTAAAGATATAGGTCTTGATGTTCCTTGCATGACAGAATTGTCGAGTCTACTAAAAGAAGAAGGCGTAGACATTTCTGATGATATATTAACAGTGGATGAGATGGTGATGAATTTATGTCAATTATAGTAGAAAACTTAACACATATATACGATGAAGGTATGCCATTCGCTAATAAATCATTAGATAATGTGTCTTTTGAAATCAAGTATGGCGATTTTGTTGGGCTTATAGGCCATACTGGATCTGGTAAATCGACGCTGATTCAGCATCTTAACGGTATACTGAAGCCTTCATCAGGAAATATATATATAAATGGTTTTGATATAACTAAGAAGGATTTAAACCTTACAGAGATAAGAAAAAGGGTAGGGGTAGTGTTTCAGTACCCAGAATACCAACTTTTTGAAGAGACAATAAGCAAGGATATTGCATTTGGACCGAATAACTTAGGTCTGGGAGAAGAAGAGGTAAATAAAAGAGTAAAAGAATCGATAAAGGCAGTGGGGCTTGATTACGAAGAATTTAAAGATAAATCTCCATTTGATCTGTCTGGTGGACAAAAGCGTAGAGTTGCAATAGCTGGGGTTATAGCTATGAACCCGGAAGTATTGATATTGGACGAACCGACAGCGGGACTTGATCCAGGTGGAAGAGACGAGATATTTGAGCTTATACAAACTCTACATAAAAAAAATAATATGACAATTATACTGTCTTCTCATAATATGGATGATATGGCTAAATTAGCGAACAATATAATTGTTATGAATAAAGGTCAGATAGAGTTTATGGGAAGCCCTAGAGAAATATTTAAATCGAATTCAGCAAGACTAAAGGAAATAGGGCTAGACATACCACAGGTACTTGAACTTGCGATCAAACTTAGAGAAAGAGGATTTGATGTAAGGGAAGATATAATTACAGTAGATGAAGCAAAAGAAGAGATACTAAGAGTGTTGAGAGGAAGGGAAAAATGCTAAAAGATATAACAATCGGACAATACTATCCATCTGACTCCACAATCCATAGATTGGATCCTAGAATAAAGCTTATAGCCACATTAATATTTATGGTGTCAATATTTGTTATAAACAAATACTGGGCTTATTCCGTGGTCTTGATCTCTATGCTTGCAATGATAAAGCTATCAAATATACCGGTCAAATTAATAGTCAAAGGAATTAAACCCCTAAAATGGATTATACTATTTACGTTTATAATAAACTTATTCTTTATACCGGGAGATACTCTATGGTCATTAGGAATAGTTAAAATAACTACACAAGGTTTAAATCAAGCGATTTTTATGGCAACTAGGCTTGTGTTCTTAGTAGCGGGTACGTCGATACTTACGCTTACAACATCTCCAATCGAGCTTACAGACGGAATAGAGAGGCTCTTAAAGCCATTTAATAAGCTGGGACTACCAGTCCACGAACTTGCTATGATGATGACCATAGCACTTAGATTTATACCTACACTACTTGATGAGACAGATAAAATTATGAAAGCTCAGATGTCTAGAGGAGCAGATTTTGAAAGTAAAAACATAATAAATAGAGCTAAAAATTTAGTTCCACTTCTTGTACCACTGTTCGTGAGCGCTTTTAGAAGAGCAGATGAATTAGCAATGGCTATGGAAGCCAGATGCTATAGGGGTGGGGAGAACAGAACCAAAATGAGAGAGATTGTAATGACAAAGGCTGATTATATAGCGTGGGTTATTCAATTTATCTATCTTATAGCTATTATAGCTACTAGATTTATTTAGGAGTATTTTATGAGAAATATTAAAATAACAGTACAATATAATGGAAAGAACTACTGTGGTTGGCAAAGTCAACCTGACTCAGTGGGTATACAAGGCGCCATTGAAAATGCTTATTATGAAATTGCAAAAGAAAAAATAAAAGTTATAGGTTCTGGAAGGACAGACTCTGGGGTACATGCACTTGGACAAGTTGCAAACTTTACTACAGATTCTAGCATCAGTGCGGATAAAATACCTAATGCACTGAATGCTAAACTGCCTAAGGACATATCAGTTGTAGAAGCTGAAGATGTCGTTGAAGATTTTCATGCTAGATACAGTGCAAAAAGTAAGTGTTATAGATATATGATTCATAACAACAGGTACAGAAACCCGATCGTCAGTGGAATATCATATCAGGTCAAATACGACTTAGACTTTGATAAAATGGTAAGAGAATCAAAGTCGCTAATAGGGACTCACGATTATAAGGGATTTATGAGTTCTGGATCTCAGGTAAAGAGCACCGTTAGAACAATATATGATTTAAGATTAGAGAAAAAAGAAGACATGATTGTTCTTGAGATTGAAGGTAATGGTTTTTTATACAATATGGTTAGAATCATAATAGGAACATTAGTAGATATTGGAAGAGGAAGAATCACTGAACCTCTGTCAGAAGTGATAGAGTCAAAAGATAGGGGTAAGAGTGGTCACACTGCTCCAGCTTGTGGATTATTTCTCAAAAAAGTTTTCTATTAATATTGACATACAGCCCATAGTGTATTAAAATATATAAGCATGTGTTAATAAGTCCACTTGCCCCGGACTTGACATAGACGGAACAATAATTTTAAGGAAAAAGAGCTGAGGAGGATAACGATGAAAAGTTATATAGATAAGCCAGCTGATGTACAAAGAAATTGGTACTTAGTTGATGCTAAAGGAAAAACATTAGGCCGTATGGCTACAGAAATAGCTACTATATTAAGAGGAAAGCACAAACCAACATTTACTCCTCATGTAGATGGTGGAGACTTTGTTGTTGTAATAAATGCTGATAAAGTAGTGTTAACAGGAAAGAAATTAGATCAAAAAATGTACAGATATCATACAGGTTATGTAGGTGGATTAAAAGAAATATCTTACAAGCATATGATGGAAAATAAACCAGAAGAAGTAGTAGCACACGCAGTAAGCGGAATGTTACCTAAAAATAAATTAAGAAGCAGAATGATGACTAGATTAAGAGTATTTGTTGGTGCAGAACACACTCACGCAGCTCAAAATCCAGAAGTTATAGACTTTAAATAAGGTTAATCGGTGAAAGGAGGAGTTATCATGGCGAACGTTCAATATTATGGAACAGGAAGAAGAAAGCATTCTACAGCTAGAGTAAGACTAGTTGCAGGTGAAGGAAACATAACAGTAAACGGAAGAGATTTAAGTAACTATTTCGATTACGAAACACTAATAAGAGATGTTAAGCAACCATTAGTATTAACTGGTAATGAAAATAAATACGATGTTATAGTAAGAGTTGAAGGTGGAGGATTCACTGGACAAGCTGGAGCTATAAGACACGGAATATCAAGAGCATTACTAAAAGCTGACACTGATTTAAGACCTGCTTTAAAGAAAGAAGGATTCTTAACTAGAGATGCTAGAATGAAAGAAAGAAAGAAATACGGACTGAAAGCAGCGAGAAGAGCTCCACAGTTCTCAAAAAGATAGTTATATACGATATATTCAAGATCTCAATGGAAAATTTATTCCATTGGGATTTTTTATTTATACAGAAACTTTTTTGAGTTTTTATTTACTTTAAATAGAAAACTGTAACATTTACGAATGAGAAGTGTACACAATTTTCTAATACCTTGCTAAAAGGTATAGGTAAATTTTCAATAGGATTTGACAGGTAGAATGGATAACAAGTTATTTTTTTAGTTCTCTTAAGATCGAGTATATAATAATTAGTAAACAATTTTGCTTTACTAGTTAATGATAAGTAATTGTTTTGATATTTCATTAGATAATCTAATATTTAACTTTGCATAGATATAAACTATAATTAATGTTATTTAAATAGATAATACAAATTTGAAGTTGATGTATCCTCTAGATATAATTGAGGAGAAGACAAAAATTTACATATTTAGGGAAAAGGAGAAATATTATGAAAAAAAGATTGTTAGCTTTATGTATAACCTTAATGATGGTAGCCGTACTTGCTATAGGATGTTCAAGTCCTGACAAATCTACAGATTCTAAAGCAGAAGACAAAAAAGCATCAGTGTCATCGAGCCAAATTTACTTTAATGGATCTTCAACTTTAGCACCAGTAATAACTACAATTGCAACTAACTTTAACGAAGAACACGGAACATGGGACAAAGTTGATTCAAAATTCCCAGAGGAAGCCATATCAATATATGTAGCGGCAGGCGGATCTGGACAGGGTACAAAGGCTATAATTGATGGAACTACTACATTTGGTATGGTAGCTAGAGAAGTGAAGGACGAAGAGAAAAAGGAAATTAAAGACGAAAAAGAATATCAAGTTGGGATTGATGCATTAACACTAGCAGTTAATCCAGAAAACCCAGTAACAGGTGTTTTAGACAACCTTACTAAAGATCAAATAGTTAAGATATTCTCTGGAGATTACAAAACTTGGAAAGATCTAGACCCTTCTCTTCCAGCAGAGAAGATAGTTGTAATAACTAGAGATATAAGCGGTGGAGCTCATGAAGTATTCCAAAAGAATATAATGGGGGATACAGATGTGACATCAGAATCTATTCAAGCTCCAACAATGGGTGGATTAGTTGAAAAAATTATAGATAATAAATACGCTATTGGTTACGCATCATACGGAGTTGCAAACCAAAATGAAGGTAAGATAAAAGTACTAAAAGTAGACGGAGTAGAAGCTAATGAAGCTAATATTTTAGATGGTTCGTACATAATTCAAAGACCTTTACTTCTAGTTGGATCTGGAAAAGCAACAGATGAGCAACAAGCATTCCTTGATGTCGTACTTGGAGAAGAAGGACAAGCTATAGTAAAAGAGATGGGATTCATCCCTATGAAGTAATTTGATTACAAGATGGCGTCTCAATATAAAGATATTGATGTAGTAAAACACGGTAGGTAATATGATATCAATTCGAATCGGCCAGTATGAATGTCAGCTGGCTATATCGAGCTCATTGATACCTGATTGCCTACCGATTTTGCATGTTTATCTGTCATGTTTAGTTTTGAGATGTTTTATTCTTTAAAGGGGGAATAACTGTGAATAAAGCAGTTAAAATTATTTTTAAAGCAGTAGTATTTGCTGGAGCAGTATTTACATTTTTACTTACGATACTTATGGTATGTCATATATTTTATGAGAGTTATCCGGCATTCTCAAAAATTGGACTAAGACTTTTTAATATAGATGCTGAATGGAGACCCCTTAGCAATAATCCATCATACAGTATTATGGCGGCAATAGCAGGAACAATTTATGTACCAACTATAGCTGTTTTTATATCTGTAATTTTTGGTGTAGGATGTGCATTATTTTTAAATTTTTATACCACGAAGAAAATTTCAAATATGTGCCTTTCATTTATTGATCTAGTCGCTGGTATTCCTTCTGTAATTTTCGGATTTATAGGCTTATCAGTACTAATTAAGTTCTTTGAAAATAATTTGAAGATGACATCGGGCGAATGTGTGCTTGCAGCTGGGATACTTCTAGCAGTTATATTACTGCCATTTGTAGTATCGGCTTGCAGTGAGTCCATTGAGGTATCCAGGAAAAAATATGAACTTACAGCACTATCTCTAGGACTCTCTAAAGAGGTATTTATTGTAAAAATATTATTGCCGTCTATGAAGACAAGTATTGTAACTTCAATAATGATGGCATTTGGACGAGGACTTGGCGAAACAATGGCAGTGATGATGGTAATAGGAAATTCACCTATTTATCCAAAATTATTTGGACGAGCTCAGACAATACCTTCGCTTACAGCACTTGAGATGGGGAGTGTTGGATATGGAAGTCTTCATCTTTCGGCTCTATACGCAGCAAACTTTGTGTTAATAATTATCCTAATAGTTGTGTTCGGAACAGGATATATATTCAAGAGGAGGTTACGTATAGATGAAGAGAGCATTTAGTAAGATAGTAGTTAGAGCTATATTATTTTCGCTTGGTATATTAGCACTAAGCGCAGTTTTCTATGTATTTGGATATATATTTTGGCGTGGAAAAGATGTTGTTAGTCTCTCATTTATTCTAGATTCACCATCGGGTATGCCTATTGGTACAGCGGGAGGAATATATCCAGCGCTTATAGGGTCTATTTCTTTAGGAGCATTCTCTGCTTTAATAGGTGGTGTATTTGGAATCTTGACAGCGATTTATATAACATTCTATGCTTCAAAGGGTGTACCGTACAATATAATTAGAGCTTCAGTATCTTTTTTATCTGGAATCCCGTCCATTATTTTTGGATTGGTAGGATATACACTACTGGTCTATAAATTCGGAATGGGTAGAAGCCTTTTGTGTGCAGGGATAACAGTTTCAGTAATGATACTACCATTTGTCGCTATAAGAGCACAAAAAGTATTTAGAGAAAATGAGACAAGGTATATGTATGAATCTTTATGTTTAGGGATCTCAAAAGAGCACACAATTTTAAAGGTTATATTACCATCTTGCTTTGTAGAATTGATAAGTGCTGTAGCGCTTGGAATGGCATATGGTATGGGTGCAGTAGCCCCTATAATGTATACTGGAGCAGTTATGATATCTTCAATGCCGGCTGAATTCAATAAACCATTTATGTCACTTCCATACCATTTATACATGTTAGTTACGGATGGAGCCTCTTTTGAATACGCCTATGGAACTGCATTTGTACTGATGATATTATTGCTCCTTATACACCTGATCTGTAGAGGAATTGGAAGTTTGAGAGAGGGTGCGCAGTGGAAGTCTAGAAAGAACAAGGTGGATTAATTATGAATATAAAAATCGAACAATTACGTGTAGGATACGGAAAGAAACAAATTCTAAGCGATGTATCTCTATACATACCGACTAAGAAAATTACAGCTATTGTAGGCCAATCTGGGTGTGGAAAATCGACCCTTCTCAAATCCATAAATCGAATTATAGAAGAAGATGGAGGTAAGATCGAAGGGAAAATAATATTAGATGGCAGAGATACAACAGATATCCCAAAAGAGGAGCTTAGAAAAAATATAGGGTTGGTATTTCAACAACCAATAGTATTTCCGTACAGTATTGAAAAAAATATTGCATATGTACTAAATTATCATTTTAATTTAGATAAGCAGGAAGTTCAAAAGCGTACGAAGTATTACTTGGAAGTAGCAAAGTTATACGATGAAGTTAAAGCAAATTTAAAGATGCCTGCAAATAGATTATCTGGAGGACAGCAGCAGAGGCTCGCTATTGCGAGAAGTCTATGTGTGGAACCGAAAGTGCTGCTATTAGATGAACCATGCTCTGCCCTAGATATGAAAAATACAATAGCGATTGAGAACATGTTATTGGAGCTTAAAGATAATTATTCAATAGTTATAGTAACCCATAATCTTGCACAGGCAAAGAGAGTTGCAGATCAAGTCGTATTTATGGACAAAGGCAAAATTATTGAAATAAGTGATAAAGAAATGTTCTTTGAAGAACCAAAGACGGATTTAGCACGAGAATATATTAAGTATATGTAGAGGGGATAAATATGAAAATCGAAATTCCTGGATATAAAACACTAGAAATCAAAAATCTGGTATTGGATTACAATGGAACGATTGCAATTGATGGTTCAATACCTGTAGATATTAAAGAAAACTTGATAAAATTATCGGAAGAGTTCAATATCTATATATTGACAGCAGATACACATGGAGATGCTGAAGAACGATGTGAGGGTTTGCCGATTACAATAAAGACATTTCCTGGAGAATGTGCAGCAAACTCTAAATTAGATATTGTAAAAAATCTAGGTAGCGGCGTTTGCGCATGTATAGGAAATGGACGAAATGATGCTTTAATGTTTAGGGAAGCAGAGCTAT
Source organism: Clostridioides mangenotii TR (assembly GCF_000498755.1). Lineage (GTDB taxonomy): Bacteria > Bacillota > Clostridia > Peptostreptococcales > Peptostreptococcaceae > Metaclostridioides > Metaclostridioides mangenotii_A. The sequence continues at coordinate 71,121 of NZ_AXUS01000017.1, forward strand.
CTATAGCTGTTGTTGGAAAAGAGGGTATATATGCTCCCTTATTAGCTGAGTCTGATATATGCGTAAGATGTATTGGAGATGGTTTAGAATTGTTTTTAAAGCCGGCTAGAATTATTGCAGATTTAAGAGGGTAGATAAGTTTTAGTGAATCTTATAGCATAGTCCATTTAACAACGATCACGAATGGGCATAGGGTTGTATATTCTAAAAAAAATTTTAGCATTTATAGTAACATATAATGTATCTAGTTTGATTGCAGATAGTATCGCAATTATAATTTTTTTATTAATGAGATATAATTTTGAAGGTGTAATGATTGAAGTTCAAAAAATGTTATGAATCTAGTGATCTAATCATAGAATGATAAAACATATTACATGAAATAGACGAATTGATATTGCTATGATAAAATGGTTATTAATTATTAAAAAATAATTAGAAAATAATATGTGTTAAAAAATAATTGTTAAAATAAAAGGATGAAGAACACATGGAATTTATAGTAGATAAAAGAGGCGAATCTAAAGTAGTAATTGTGGACAGTGTGGATAAGTCTATAAAAAACACAGGTGATGCAATGGATATTATGGCATCAATAAGCTACAATTATAAGTGCCAAAAATTTGTAATAAAAAAAGAGAATATTGTCGAAGAATTTTTTGATTTAAAGACTAGGCTTGCAGGGGAAATACTTCAGAAATATACAAATTATAGTATGAAAGTCGCAATAGTAGGCGACTTTAGCGTATACGAAAGCAAAAGCTTAAAAGATTTTATATACGAATGTAATCATGGAAAACAAATTTTCTTTGTCGAAAATATAGACGATGCTTTGGATAGGTTACATAGTATTTAAATTTCTAAAATAACTTATATATCGAATGTGTATTTTTTAGTGTATTAATTGTGAACAATGTGGATAACTTTTCTGATTAAAAGGATTGACAATTTTTTTAAAAAAATTATAAATAAAAATCATATATAATAAACTATAAAAATTTTATAGAAATAATAAAAATTAACAACTACCTAACAACTCTTGTTGACATTTATCTATTTAGGTTATATACTAATTTTAAAATTAAATACTCTTCAGGGCGGGGTGTGATTCCCCACCGGTGGTTATAGCCCACGCGCCATATGGCATGATTCGGTGTGATTCCGAAGCCGACAGTATAGTCTGGATGAAAGAAGAATAGATAAAATAAACTATATTAAGCAATATTTCAGTAATTGTATTAGCACTGACTGATACTATTTGTATTAGTCTAAAACGATTTACTGTAATTTATTTTATTGATGAGATAATATCGCTCTGGAATTTTTATTCCAGAGCTTTTTTATTTTAGATATCTGTGAAAAACGCCCTTATTTTGGGGCGTTTTTTAATTTATATTTAGAATCAGGTCAGGAGGTACTTATGGATAAAGATTTGTTTTACATGAAAAAAGCACTGGATTTAGCTAAAAAAGGAGCTGGAAGGGTTAGTCCAAATCCAATGGTAGGCGCAGTAATTGTAAAAGACGGTGAAATAATAGGCTCTGGTTACCATAAAGAGTATGGAGGCGCACACGCTGAGGTAAATGCTATTAGTAGTTGTACAAATGATCTTTATGGTTCTACAATTTATGTGACCTTAGAACCTTGTTGCCATTACGGCAAAACCCCTCCATGCACGGATGTAATTATAAAAAGCGGAATAAAAAGAGTTGTAGTTGGATCTGTAGACAACAATCCTCTGGTAAGCGGACAGGGAATAGATAAGCTAGAAAAACATGGTATAAAAGTTGAGTCAAGCGTACTGAGAGAAAAATGTGATGAGATAAATGAAGTGTTTTTTTACTCTAACAGGGTACATAAACCGTTTGTAATTATGAAATACGGAATGACCGCAGATGGCAAAATTGCAACTGTCACTGGGGAATCAAAGTGGATAACTACTGAAAAATCTAGAGAAAAAGTACATAAAACCAGAAATGACCTATCATCGATAATGGTTGGGATTGGAACTGTTTTGAAAGATGATCCACTTTTAACATGTAGAACTACAGACGGTAAAAACCCTATTAGAATAATTTGTGACAGTCAACTTAAATTGCCCCTGAGCTCTAAAATTGTAAAGACTGCTAAAAATATAAAGACTGTAGTCGCAACTATAAGTGAAGATAATAATAAGATACAAATTTTAGAAAATCTTGGAGTTGAAGTTATAACTGTATCAAATTTGAATGAGAGATTGGATTTAAATGATCTTATGAAAAAGCTTTGGGATCTAAAAATAAATAGCATTTTGCTTGAGGGAGGCTCGACACTAAATTATAGTGCTCTTGAAAGTGGGATAGTCGATAGATTGAATATATATATAGCTCCTAAGATTTTTGGAGGATCTAGGAGTATATCGCCAATAGGGGGAGAAGGGGTATCAGATATTAAAAATGCTTTTAAGTTGAAATACAGAAAAACAACTATGTTTGATGAGGATATATTAATTGAATACGATGTTTTGACTAAGAGGTAAATTTATATATAAATAGATATAAAACTTGTATAGGCGGGGAGGAAATCATGTTTACAGGTATAGTCGAGGAAATAGGAACTATAAAAAATATAGTTAAAAGCAGATCTTCTTTTAAACTTACAATCAAAGCCAAAAAAGTATTAACCGATATAAAACTCGGCGATAGTATTGCAGTAAGTGGAATATGTTTGACGGCAGAAAATATATCAACGACAACATTTGCAGCAGATGTTATGTCAGAAACATTGGCTAGAAGTTCTCTAAATCTACTAAAGCAGGGAGACAAAGTGAATTTAGAGAGGGCAATGCCTATTAATGGCAGATTTGGGGGACATATAGTCTCAGGTCATATTGACGGAGTTGGAACAATAACTGGACGAGAAGAAGATGGCAACGCTGTGTGGATAAAGATAAAGGCTGATGAAAATATACTTAAATATGTAGTTCTAAAAGGTTCAATTGCCATAGATGGAATAAGTTTAACAATAGCTCATGTTGATATGGAGTCTTTTAAAGTGTCGATAATACCGCACACTATGAGTCAAACGACGCTTCTTGATAAAAGCGTAGGAAATAATGTTAATTTAGAGTGTGATGTTGTAGGTAAATACATAGAAAAGTTGATTGGATTTAAAAGTGGCTCGGATGCAAAGGAAAGTGTGAGTTGTAAAAAACAAAAATAGATGAAGGCTTTTTAAAAATAAATGGTTTTTAAGTTAAATAAAAATAGATAATTTTGGAGGTTGAGATATGTCTGTGTTTGGAACAATAGAAGAAGCAATTGAAGATATTAAATTGGGTAAGATGATAGTTGTGACTGATGATCCAGAACGAGAGAACGAAGGAGATCTAATCTGTGCTGCTGAGTTTGCTACATGTGAAGTAATAAATTTTATGGCTTCGAACGCGAAGGGTTTGATATGTATGCCTATGAGTGAGAGTATGACAGAAAAGTTAGGACTACCGCAAATGGTTGATAAAAATACCGATAATCATGAAACTGCTTTTACAGTATCTATAGATCATGTAGATACAACAACGGGAATTTCGGCGATTGAGAGATCAGTAACTGCCGTAAAGAGTACTTTAGGAGATGCTAAGCCTGAAGACTTCAGGAGACCAGGACATATGTTTCCGCTTAAAGCAAAGGATGGTGGAGTTATAGAGAGAAATGGTCATACGGAGGCGACTGTGGATTTCGTAAAGATCGCAGGATTAAAAGAGATAGGCATATGCTGCGAGATTATGAGGGAAGATGGAACTATGATGAGAACCAAAGAACTAAAAGAGTTTTCTAAAGAGCATGGTTTAACTTTTGTAACTATAAAGGATTTAATCAAGTACAGAAAAGACAACAATTTGTAACTATAGATAGCAAAGAGTTAGCAAATAAATGAGTCGACGAATAAATAAGTTGCTAAGTATAGAAATGAAATATTTGTAAAGTGGTGATTAGATTATGAACACAGGACAAAACAGTAATACGGGTAAAAATAAGGATAAAGAAGAAAATTGTGAATATAGAATATCAGATAAGGAAAAAAATAATTTGCGATTTAAAGTCAAAAAAATGGAGCATGTAGTAAAAGCAGATATGCCTACAAAATACGGAAAATTTGATATACATGGATATGTAAATAAAGAAAATGGAGAACATCATATAGCATTGGTTATGGGAGATATAGGTAATGGAGAGCCTGTTCTTGTTAGAGTCCATTCAGAGTGTTTAACTGGAGATGCTTTAGGAAGCTCAAAATGTGATTGTGGCGATCAGTATGAAGCTGCTATGAAGGCTATTGCAGATGAAGGAAGAGGGGTTCTAATATATTTAAGACAAGAAGGAAGGGGTATAGGGCTAATTAATAAACTTAAAGCTTATTCTCTTCAAGATGAAGGCCTTGATACTGTCGAAGCTAATTTAGCTTTGGGATTTCCAGCCGATTTAAGAGATTATTCTGTAGGGGCTGAAATGCTACTCGATTTGAATATAGATAAATTAAAACTTTTAACAAACAACCCGGATAAAATATCGGGAATAGAAAAGTATGGAATTGAAATAGTAGATAGAGTTCCTATAGAGACTGTACATAAAAAAGACTGCGAATTTTACATGTATGTTAAAAAAGAAAAGATGGGTCATATTTTAGGTACTTATAATAAAAACTAAAAAATAGGAGGTATGAATATGAACGTATATGAGGGAAGATTGGTTGCAGATAAGAGTATTAAAATTGGTATTGTAGCGGCGAGATTCAATGAGTTTATTGTTGGAAAGCTTATTGAAGGAGCACTTGATGGTTTGAGACGACATGATGTAAAGGAAGAAGATATATCGTTGGCATGGGTTCCTGGTGCATTTGAAATACCTTTGATAGCTGGAAGAATGGCTAAATCAGGAATGTATGATGCAGTTATATGCTTAGGGGCAGTAATAAGAGGATCTACAACCCATTATGACTATGTTTGCAGCGAAGTATCTAAAGGAATCGCGAATGTATCTTTAAAGAGTGATATTCCAGTATTATTTGGGGTACTTACAACCGAAAATATTGAACAAGCTATTGAAAGAGCAGGCTCTAAAGCTGGTAATAAAGGTTTTGAGAGTGCAACGGCTGCGATAGAGATGGTAAACCTAATAAAATCATTACCTCAAAAATAGTTGGTAGATAAAATTGTTTCTCAATTAATTCTGAGGCCCTATAATTCTAATATAAAGGGATAAGATGATTTGATATAAAAATACAAGATAATAAGTGTAAATGAAAATCGAAAAAGAATAAATAAATAAAAAACTCAAATAAAAAGTGCAAATAATAATTTAATATAAAAATAGAGGCTTAGAATCCGAGGTTGATTTTAAGCCTCTTAACTTTGGTTAGATATTGTTTTAGATTTTTCCGAAGTTACTTTTTTAAAAGCTTATTTAACTCATTAGAAATTTTCTGATTTTCCCAGTTAGAATAAAAGTAAAATACAATTATATGAGCTAATATTGCAATAATTAGCATCATAAAAATCCAAGGCTTAATAATTTCAAACATATTAGTAGAAAATAACCAAACTGATACAACTCCACCAGAAATATTAATTACTGAAGAAATAATAATTTTGCCATAAACCTTCATTGAAGAAAAATTCCATAATACTGGATACATAAGTCCGAAAATTATCGCAAATATTGTGCTGATACCAACTAATTTCCAAATATATGGAAGTGTTAATGTAAGGTCGTTTAAAAATATAGATATTAATCCTAAAATCCATACAAAGGTTATAGAAAAAGTTTGAAAAAAGTCTGATTTAAGTTGTTTTACCATGATAATCTCTCCTTAATTGATTTTACATAATTTCTACTTACAAGATACGATGAATGATCGCTTAGCGATACTTCTAAACGTGAGTTTGATGCTGAGGAAAACTTCTCTATTTCATCTAAATTGATGATTGTTTGATTATTTATTTTAGATAAATGGTTTTCATTTATCTTTTCTAATTCTTTAAGTCGTTTATTAATCAAATATAGTTCGCCAGTTTTCATTTTTACAGAGCACATGTGCCCTTCAGACTGAAAAACTAGTACTGAATTAATATCCACTTGATGTCTACTATCGTTTTTAGCATTGATAACCGTTAGTTTACGTCCATTATTAAGATGATCTTTTATATTTTGAGCTAATTTGTTATTTTCGGGATTTATTTTAATTATTAATTCCTCTTTGCTCATAAGCTTATCAAGTAAAATATTTATTTTCATAATTCCTCCTTCCCATGATATTAATATACTATCTGATTGCCTGATTATCTATAGTTTATTGTTTTGTTGCACTTTCTGGTCATTTTTTTACATTTTATAGCTGATTAGACAGATATACAAGATTCAATTGGTATTTAGAAATTTCTAAATTAAAAAATTATGCAAAAAAGCCAACTGGGATATCAGAATCTCAATTGGCTTTTACACATTTTTTAAAGTCTATGTACTTATAGTTTTTTTCTAACTATAATTAAAAATCTACCTTTTCTCCATAATATATGCAATTAAATAACTTAACCATATTTTCCTTATCTATTTTTCTAGGATTTGAACCAGTACAAGCATCTTCAAGAGCACGCTCACTTATTAATTCAACTTTTTCTTTGAATTTTGCTTCGTCTAATCCATAATCTTTCAATGTCGCAGGAATATCCATAGATTTATTTAGATCTTTAATTTTGTCAGTAAGTGCATCTATTAATTCATCATCACTGTTACCTTTTAAATTAAGACGCTTAGCGATTTTTACATATCTATCGGCACATTCTTTTTTATTGTAGTCAATTACATATGGTAAATATATTGCATTGGCACATCCGTGTGGAATGTGGAATACTGCACCTGTTTTATGAGCCATAGAGTGAACGATACCTAGAAGAGCATTGCTAAATGCCATCCCAGCCATACATTGAGCGTAGTGCATCAATTCACGTGCATTTGAATCGCCTTTGTATGAATTCATTACATTTTCATCTACCATCTCTATCGCTTCTAATGCTAGTGGATCAGTAAAAGCTGTTGCCATTGTTGAAACATATGCTTCTATTGCATGTGTCAATGCATCCATACCTGTGTGCGCAGTTAATTTTGCTGGCATTGTTTCTGCGAGGTCCGAATCAACGATTGCTATATCAGGTGTTATATTAAAGTCTGCAAGCGGATATTTAATTTCAGTTTTGTAGTCTGTTATAACTGAAAATGCTGTTACTTCCGTAGCTGTTCCAGATGTTGATGGAATTGCTATAAACTTAGCTTTTTGTCTAAGTTCTGGGAATGAGAATGGTTGAGTAATTTCTTCAAAGTTCGTATCTGGATATTCATAGAAGACCCACATAGCTTTTGCTGCATCTATTGGTGATCCTCCCCCCATTGCAATAATCCAGTCCGGTTCGAATTCTAACATAACTTTGCTTCCGTTTAATACTGTATCAACAGATGGATCGGGTTCTATATTTTCTATTAGCTTTGTCTCAATTCCAGCTTCATCAAGGTATCCTAACACCTTATCTACAAAGCCAAATCTTCTCATTGATCCTCCGCCTAGTACTAATACTGCTTTTTTACCTTTTAGTTCTTTTAACTTTTCAATTGAACCATTTCCATAGTAAATATCTCTTGGTAATGTAAATCTAAACATATACAAAACACCTCCATAGAATTTTGGTAAAGCTTGTATTTAAAACTTGTAACGATAATATTTTAACGCTAATTTCATAGTAAATCAAGCTTAATAAAAATGATATACTAATGTTTAAATAAGAGGATTAAATGGTATTAGTCATTATATAGTTAAATATGAAATAGAATGTAATTGTTATATTAAATTAATAAAATAAAAATATTTTAAGTAATAGAGTTAAGGAGGAACAGATATGAGAGGATTTGGAATGACTTCAGTAGGAAATGCAGCTTGGTTAGATAAAGAAAAGCCAGTTGCAGGTCCATATGATGCAATAATAAGACCTACAGTATTAGCGCCTTGTACATCTGATGTCCACGCTTTACACGGTGGTGCTGGTGAGAAGTTTGATAAAATATTAGGACACGAGGCAATTGGGGAAGTAGTAGAAGTAGGAGAATTAGTTACTCGATTTAAACCAGGTGATATAGTAGTTGTACCTTGTACAACACCAGACTGGATGGCGCCAGGAGTTCAGGGTCAAGTAAGCAACGCTCATGATTGGGGTCTAATGAAGAGTTTTAAATTTGTAAGTTCTAAAGACGGCGCATTCGCTGAATTTTTTCACGTAAATGATGCAGATGCAAATTTAGCATTATTGCCAGAAGGTGTAGCACCAGAAGAAGCACTTATGATAGTTGATATGATGACTACAGGATTTAGTGCAGTAGAAAATGGTAGAGTTGGATTTGGAGATACAGTAGTTGTTATAGGAATAGGACCTGTTGGACTTATGGCTGTAGCAGGAGCCAAACTCAGTGGTGCTGGAAGAATAATAGTTGTCGGTACTAGACCAAACTGTGTTAAGATAGCTAAAGAGTATGGAGCAACTGATGTAATAAGTTATAAAGATGGAGATATAGTTGAGCAAATATTAAAATTAGTTCCAGGTGGAGTTAATACATCTATAATAGCAGGAGGGAATCAAAATACTTTCACTCAAGCTATAGCGATGACTAAAGAAGGTGGAGTTATATCAAATGTGAACTTTTTTGATATAAAAGATACACTTAGTATGCCAGCGTACTTATGGGGACTTGGAATGAGCAATAAAGATATACGTTGTGGATTCGCTCCAGGTGGTACTGTAAGAATGGAAAAACTTCTTAATATGATTAAGTACAAAAGGGTAGATACTTCTAAACTTATAACTCATCGTTTCTACGGATTTGATAAAATAGAAGAGGCATTTAAACTTATGGAAGAAAAACCAAAGGATTTAATCAAACCAGTTGTGTTTATAGATTGGAATGATAAATAAAATCTCATGTATATAATTACGGGATAGCGCTTGTAGAGATGCTATCCGTTTTTAATTGTGTGTTTTAACATATTAAACTTCCAAACCATATAAATATTTTTTTATTATTAAGGAATAAATATATTGCGAATACGCTAAAAGATTGAGGAAAATTAACACATACAGCCATTTAATCGATCTTGAATTAAGTTAAGCCTAAAATAGAATGAAAAATTAGTGAAATAAAATATTTATAAAACATATATTGTAATATAAATAAATGAAAAGGTGATAGATATGAATTTCGGATTTTTTGCTGGACTTACCGGGAATGTTGTAACTCATTGTGATAAAGGTTATTTAAAAGCAAGACGAGAAAGAAACCTTGCGATACAGAAATTCCCTCTTGCAATCGTATTTTGCAAATGTGAGCAAGATGTTGTAAACGCAGTTTGCTGGTGTCAGGAAAATAATATTTTTTTCAGAGTGAGAAATGGGAGACATCATTATGCTGGGTATTCTACAGGAAATAATGTATTAGTTATTGATGTGAGTAATTTAAATACACTGAAGTTGGATGAAGAAGAAGGATACCTTGTAGTGGGTGGGGGAGTAAATAATGAGAAACTATATAGGTTTATTTCTTCTAGAGGCTATCCATTTCCAGGTGGAAGTTGCCCATCAGTAGGATTAAGTGGATATGTATTAGGCGGGGGTTGGGGTTATTCAGCTCGGTACTTGGGTCTTGGTTGTGATAGCCTCGTTGAAGCTGTATTAATTGACTACAAGGGTAGGAGGACTCTTGCAAATAGACAAATAAATCCCGATCTTTTCTGGGCATTAAGAGGAGGCGGTGGAGGAAATTTTGGAATAATAGTATCGATGAAATTTAAGTTACCTAAAAAGGTAGATAAAGTTACATTTATACAATTATACTATCCTAATACAAATGCTAAATTACAATACCAATTTTTAAAGGTATGGCAGGAGTGGTTAGTCGGACTAGATAGTAGAATTACACTTGGTGCAAGAATATATAACTCGGAATCAGAGGGAAAGGCTGTTTTTAGTAGAGGAATATTTTATGGGACACCAGAAGAAGCAAAAATATTAATTAAACCTCTTACTAATATATTAGGGGTGCAGGTAAATATTCAATACCTTCCATTTTTAGATGTAATAAAGCAAATAGAAAGCTCTTATCCAGCATATGAAAAATTTGAGTCAGTAAGCGGATTTGTAGGAGATATGTATAGCGATAAGGAAATTTCAGATATAGTAGATCTTATACAGGATAGATCAGTTGGATCAATATATGCAGGAATATCATTGTATGCAATGGGAGGAGCTATAAAAAGAAAGAAGAGTGCTGATACAGCATTTTATTATAGAAAATCAGAATATATAATATGGCTAAATACAGTATGGGAAGATGATAAATACGAGGGAAGAAACCTAGACTGGATCGACAGAAGGGCTAACTTTATACGTAGCATTTCTTATGGTTCGTATGTCAATTTTCCTTATAGTGAAATTTACGATTATATGGAAGAGTACTATGGATATAATCAATATAAGCTTTTGGATGTTAAATGTACGTATGATCCTCATAATGTGTTTAGATTTCCACAAAGTATACGATAAAGCACAACCCAATTTAAGTAGATTTGGTAAAAAAATAATGGAATATACTTAAATTGGGTTGACCATAAGGAAGGCAATGTGATTGATGCTTGTTATCTATATAATAAAGTTCATATTATTACTTTAAATATAATATATATGTACGGGGTGATATAGTGAAGAAGTACATAAAGTATTATATTTTTAGCGGAGTTCTATTAGTTTTGGCTTCTGTATTTATACTTGAGATAAAAAATGTGTCTGAAGAAGCCATGAAATATACTCCTATAACAAAAAAGACCATAATTCTAGATGCAGGGCACGGAGGCATAGATCCTGGGGCTTTAACCAAAGATCACAGTACAAATGAAAAAGAAGTAAACCTAGCAATCACACTGAAGCTAAGAGAATTAATCGAATCTAGTGGGGGGTTAGTTATACTGACAAGAGATGATGACAGTAGCCTATATAAAGAAGAAGGTAATAAAACTATAAGACAAAAGTACAATGAGAATTTAAAAAATAGAAAAAGAATAATCGAAGAGTCGGAAGCAGATATGTTTGTATCTATACATCTAAACGCATTTGAACAATCTAAATATTACGGGGCTCAAACTTTCTACCCTAAAGATAAGGAGGATAGTAAGCAACTATCTAAATGTATTCAAGATGAATTGAAGAGAGTAGTAGATAAAACAAATAATAGAGAAGTAAAGCCTAGAGATGACATATATCTATTAAAAGATAATCAAATACCATCTATGTTGATAGAATGCGGGTTTTTGTCCAATGAAAAAGAAAGCAAGCTTTTAACGGATAAAGAGTATCAAGAAAAAATAGCATGGGCTATATATGTAGGAATACAAAAATATTTAAGTATCAATAACTAATAATCTACTGAAATTCCAAGGTTTATCTAGGCTGGTTATCTATGATATCGGTCTAGATATTTTTTTTATTTAAAAAAGTATTGACTTTAAATATTACAGGTGATATTATATACGAGTGCCAAAAATACAGAAGGTTTTTAGAAACATTATTGTAGGCACTTTATTGAAAATTCAAGTATTCGAGATAATTTAAATCTCGAAAAAAGTTAAAAAATTTATTTTAAAAAAGTTGTTGACAATGAAAAAAATAAATGATACTATAATACTTGTCTTAAGAAAAGAATAAGCCATAATTAATCTGGTTACTACAGCAAAGAGGATACACCTGTTCCCATTCCGAACACAGAAGTTAAGCTCTTTAGCGCTGATGGTACTTGGTGGGAAACTGCCTGGGAGAGTAGGACGTAGCCAGTTAATGCCGAAGTGGCGGAATTGGCAGACGCACAGGACTTAAAATCCTGCGGGACTTACCTCTCGTACCGGTTCGATTCCGGTCTTCGGCACCAGCATAATTATTGGACCATTAGCTCAGTTGGTTAGAGCGCCCGGCTCATAACCGGTAGGTCTGGGGTTCGAGTCCCTGATGGTCCACCAAAGTAATTATCAAAAGAACATTGAAAATTAAACAGTAGGTTAATTTATAAGAAAACAAGAAACAAACCATATAAAGCCAGATATTAAAGATAACGATAGTATCTGAGCAGGTCAAATTATTATTGAGAGTTTGATCCTGGCTCAGGATGAACGCTGGCGGCGTGCCTAACACATGCAAGTCGAGCGAACCCCTTCGGGGGAGAGCGGCGGACGGGTGAGTAACGCGTGGGTAACCTACCCTGTACACACGGATAACATACCGAAAGGTTTACTAATACGTGA
>NZ_AXUS01000018.1 GCF_000498755.1 Clostridioides mangenotii TR
AAATAAGATAATTATTATAAATTGCAAAAAATTTATAGCAATTATAAGTTGCTAAAAATACATTGCGATGTAGTAAGATTATTTTGTAAAAATAGGTTGCTTAAAGCAATAGTAACCTATTTTGTTTTTTGTGGGGAATATTATTTGAAATATTGGTAAATATATAAATGTAAGTTAAGAAATTTTGTGTAAAACAAAAATTGTATTTATAAAAGGAGTAGATTATATGGAATATGAACATGAAAGAAAAACAGGTAAAGATAATAGCGTGTTGAGATGGCTAGGAAGATTTATATTAGTTGCAATTATTTTAGCAATAACATCATTTGTAACTCCAGGATTCTCAATATATGGAATGTGGTCGTATCTAGTAGCTGCGGTAGTGATATCAGGGATAGATTTTTTAGTAGAGATGTTTATAGGAGTCGATGCGTCTCCTTTTGGAAAGGGAATAAAAGGATTCGTGATTGCAGCAATCATAATATATTTAGCACAATTTTTAGTTCCTCATATGAATGTATCTATTATGGGTGCAATATTGGCTGCTGTAGTTATTGGAATTTTAGATGCAATATTTCCCGCTAGAGCTATGTAATTTTAATTACCTATGTATAAAATTATAAGTTCTATGGAAAATGCGTGAAGCTATACTATTGAAAATTAAATTGATTATAAAAATTGTTAAGAAAATAGCTTAACAAAATAAGATATCATTTGTATTTAATGTTGAGAACCGTATCATAGGTAAGTGATACGGTTCTATTTATTATAAAGAAGCAGTGTATTTTTAAGTTTGGTGAAAACAAAAAATCATCTAAGTCAGAGGAAAACGAATAAATCTGTAGAATAGATTTTAAAACTTTCTACAGATAAAGATATAGAGAAAAGCGCGATGTTTTGGCTTAAAGTCAATAATTCGCGCTTATTTGATTAAAATATTGTAGTGTTTTAAATTTAAAAATGGGTATAAATAAGTAAATATAAAGACTATCATATTAAATATTATAATAATTGGTTATAATTAATATATAAAGATATAGGAGGTAGCTATGAGCGATTTAAAAAGAGTAGATTTAGGTAATAATATAAATTTGACGTTGATAAAGACTTCAAAATTTAAAACGAACTTAGTAAGTGTTTATATTCAAAGAGAATTAGATAGAGAAGATGTTACTAAAAATGCGCTGTTGCCATCTGTAATAACAAGTGGTAGCAATAAATATCCAACTTTAAGAGAAATATCACATAAGTTAGATAGTCTTTATGGTGCATCACTTCTGTCAAATGCAGGGAAGAGATCAGAAAAACAAATACTAGAGTTTAAGATACTTGGTATTAATGATAGATTTATTGATGAAGATATATTTAAAGACATGATTGAGTTTTTAAATGAGATAATAAATAATCCATTTATAGAAGGTAAAGGATTTAAAGAAGAATATCTTGATTTGGAAAAGCAGAACTTAAGGGATAAAATAAAGGCAGCTATAAATGATAAAAAATCATATGCACAAAATAAATGTGTTGAAACAATGTGTAAAGATGAAAGATATAGTATAGATGAAAATGGTTATGAAGATGACATCGACTCTATTACAGCGGTTGATCTATACAATCACTACAAAAATATTCTTAAAACATCTCCTATCGATATAGTGGTAGAAGGAAATTTTGATGAGGATTTTGTATCAGAAGCTATAAAACAAAACTTTAAGTTTGAAAGAGGAGAAATAATCGAAATACCTAGAGGTGAGTTTTCCAAAAAGGTCGATGAAGTAAAAATAGTCGAAGAAAAAATGGATATTACACAAGGTAAGTTGGTTATGGGATACAGAGCAAATGTAGATTATATGGACAACGATAAATACTATTCTTTAGTAGTAGGTAATAGTGTTTTTGGTGGAGGCGCTCACTCAAAATTGTTTAATAATGTAAGAGAAAAGGAAAGCTTATGTTACTATGTTTATTCATCAGTTGAAAAGTACAAAAGTATAATGTTTGTTTCATCTGGTATAGAAGCTCAAAATTACGAAAAAGCGGTTAAAATAATAAAAGAGCAACTTGAAGATTTAAAAAATGGAAAAATAACTGATCAGGAAATTTCAAACAGCAAAAGCGCACTAATCAACTCGGCGAAATCTGTTACAGATAATATTGGCGGCATGTCAGAGTTTTCTTTTGCACAATCTTTAGCTAAAACTAACTCAACAGTTGAAGATTTAATCAAGAGTATTGATAAAGTTACAGTAGACGATATAGTAAATGCTGTAAAAGACATAGAGCTTGACACAGTTTACTTTCTTAGAAACTAGATGAGGAGGATTTTATGAAAAAAATAGTCAACGATATATTAAAAGAAGAAATTTATTATAAAAAGCTAGAAAACGGTTTAGATGTTTACTATATGCCTAAAAAGGGATTTACAAAAAAATACGCAATATTAGGCACTAATTATGGATCAAATGAATTAGAGTTTGTTCCAATAGGAGAAAAAGAAAAGTTTAGAGTAAATGAAGGTATAGCCCATTTTCTAGAACATAAAATGTTTGAGCAGCCAGATGGAGGAAATGCATTCGATGAATTTTCAAAGCTTGGAGCAAGTGCAAATGCTTTTACAAACTTTACTATGACTGCATATTTATTTACAGCAACAGAGAACTTCTATGAAAGCCTTGAACACTTGATCAAGTATGTTCAAACACCCTATTTTACAGATGAAAATGTAGAAAAGGAGAAGGGAATTATAGAACAAGAAATAAAAATGTACGACGATGATCCAAATTGGAATGTTTACTTCAATTGCCTTAAAGCTATGTATGCAAATTATCCAGTTAAAATCGATATAGCTGGAACAGTTAAAAGTATATATAAAATTACTAAAGATGAATTATACAAGTGCTACAACACATTTTATAACCCAGGAAATATGGCATTATTTGTAGTGGGAGATTTAGACGAAAATAAAATTTTAGAAGTAGTGGAACAGTCTAATAACTACTATGTGGAGAAATTAAATCACGAAATTGAGAGATTTTATCCAGAAGAGCCTACAACAGTAGCTCAAAAAGAAGTTGTACAGAAATTCCCTATATCAATGCCTATGTTTTATATGGGATTCAAGGACGATAAAGTAGGTATAAGTGGAAGAGAACTTCTTAAAAAAGAAGTAACTACAGATATACTACTTGATATCATATTTGGAAAAGGCGGAGAGCTTTTTGAAGAACTTTATAAAACAGGTCTTATAAATGAAAACTTTGGAGCAGGATTCTCATCACAAGTAGATTATGGATTCTCATTAGTTGTGGGAGATTCTAAAGATCCAAGAAAAGTTCAAAGGGCGGTATTTGATCAAATAGAGAAATTAAAAAAAGAAGGATTATCAAAAGAAGATTTCGACAGAGTTAAAAAGAAGAATACAGGCCAGCTCCTTAAGAGCTTTGATTCAATAACTAATATAGCAAACAGTTTTATTTCTAATAATTTTAAAGGTATAAATATACTTGATTATGTAGATGTAATAAAAGAAGTTAGTTTTGAGGATATTGTGGATAGATTAAATAATCACCTTAAAGAAGAGCTTAGCGTGATATCTATAGTTGAACCTAAATAAGCGAAATTAAAAAACGTCAGTATCCCAATTTTGATTAGATATATCTAATCAAAATTGGGATACTGACGTTTTTTGTGACAATATTAAAACTTGTGCTTTTTTAGGTTAATTTTTTTAATAAAGAAACTGAACTTTTAGAATAATACTTATCAGCAAAATAACTATTTTTGAAAATTGGTCTATTTCACAACAAAAAAGAGGCATTCCATTACAAAAGGAAAGATAAAAAAAGCAATATGTTAATATTTAATACAAACAGGGAGTACAATAAATTAGTATAGAACGTTAATAAAAAACGTCTCAACATTACTCGTATTTGTATATTTAAAAACAGAAGATATTAAATACAATATTATTTTACATATGTTGTATAATTTTATTATAAATTTTGTTTCGTATATAAATTATTAAAATAAACGGATTATCAAGAAATAAAGAAGTGAAAAAAAGGATTGTGATTGGGCTTGTAACATCTCGGGACGCCCAATCACTTTGGAGTAAACCAACAACCATGATTTATGGTTAAGGTTTATGAATATATATTTAAATTTACAATAAAATTATGAAGTAATTATGAAGAAGTTATAGTCTTTAGAAAAACTATATAATTAAAAGAATCCCTGTAAATTTATAGTTGAAATCTACAGGGATTTTTGTATTTGCTTAATAAACTAGGAAAGCTTGTCCGCCAACGAAGTTTTAAATATTTAGTGTAGGAATTAAAGTTCTCATTCCGAGTATAGTTTCAGAGATAAGATCGTCCAATGTCCAGCCAAGTTCTTCAGCACCTTGTTTAATTACATCTCTAGAACATCCGGCAGCGAAGCCTTTATCTTTAAATTTCTTTTTAACTGATTTGAGTTCTATATCTACAACGCTTTTTGTAGGTCTCATTATCGCGGCTGCTCCTATTAATCCTGTAAGTTCATCTGATGCAAAAAGAATTTTTTCCATCTGCTTTTCTGGCTTTGCTACTGCACCAGTAAGTCCGTATCCATGACAAGTCGTAGAATATATTATTGAGTCATCTAAATCCTCGGACTTCATAATTTCAACTTGCTTTACACAGTGTTCATCTGGATAAAGTTCAAAATCTAGATCGTGAAGTATCCCGACAATCTCCCAAAAGTTCGCATTATCTGGATCGTATTTTTCAGCGAAATACTTCATAACTCCACCAACTATAAGTCCGTGTTTGATGTGAAATTCATCCTTATTGTATTTCTTTAATAGTTCGACAGCTTGATCGTAATTTGGTATATAAGCCATATTATGCCTCCTACTTGTACTAAAAATTTTGTATTATAAACTATTTAAATATTTGTAAATAATTTTTCAGATAATAAATATTGAATGTAATTCTAACATAGTAGTTGTTCAAAATCAATGTTTAGTGAAAATATTCTGAAATTAGAATGTGTATTAAAATGAAATCTGATTTAAACCAATAAAAACATCGTAAAAAATGGATTATAAACTTGTATCAAAGATAATAATATTGATATAGTTTTGTATAGTTGTAGAATAGATTTATTGGAAGATATTATTTTAGAGTATCGCTTTAGGTTATAAATAAATTATAGAAATTTTTTTGTAATAAGATTGTCTGTTATGTTATTATGATTTAGAGGTTGAACTATTAGTATTGAATTTAATAAATTTAATCAGTTTATTGAACCCAATCATGTTGAAGGAGAAATTTTATGAAGAAAAAGAGTATAATCATGATAGTACTAGTAGTTGCTTGGATGGGGTTAATTTTTAAGTTTTCTAGCGAACCGGGCAATATATCTTCTAACAAATCAGCTTCAGTTTTAAAAGCGTTACAAGGTATTAGTAATACGCTGTCAAATGAGAAGAAGAAAACTGGATTTGGATATACAATTTCTATTAGAAAGACAGCTCATGTGTGTTCATATTTAATACTTTCTATATTAATATTTACAGCAAGTACATATATTACAAAATCGCAGCTAAGATCATACAGAAACGCATTTATAATATCTTTTATTTATGCGGTATCAGATGAAGTGCATCAGTTATTTATTCCCGGGAGGACGGCTACAGTAAGAGATGTCTTTATTGATATGTCCGGCGTAGTTATGGGTATGTGTATTGTAGGGATTGTATTAAGTATATATAAACATAAATCGAATAAAAAAATAGGTCAAAGAGGTGTATAGATGGATAGAGTAGCTTTTAGTTTATTTGGCATAGATGTAATGTGGTATGGGATTTTGATGGCAGCAGGAATGATGGCCGCTATAATAATAGCATTAAAGGAATCCAAAAGAGTTGGAATAGACGAAGATGATGTAATCAATATCGCTATAATTGCTATTCCTGTAGGATTGATATGCGCAAGGGTTTACTATGTAGTGTTTAATTGGAGTGATTACGCTGGAAACTTTATGGAGATGATAAATGTCAGAGGTGGAGGTCTTGCAATTCATGGGGGTCTTATCGGAGGAATTTTAGCAGGGTTTTTATATACTAAATTCAAAAAGATGAATTTCTTTAAAACAGCGGATTCTGTGATGCTAGGAATGCCATTAGCTCAAGCGATTGGTCGTTGGGGAAATTATATCAATGGAGAAGCACATGGAGGGCCTACTGATCTACCTTGGGGAATTATGGTAGATGGAATAAAGGTACATCCAACATTTTTATATGAATCTGTGTGGAATTTATGTGTATTTGCATTTTTAGTTCTTACAAGGAAGAAAAAGAAGTACGAAGGTCAGATAATAGTTAATTATATAGTTCTTTACTCTCTAGGAAGATTTTTTATAGAGGGGCTTAGAACAGATAGCTTGATGTTTGGTCCTCTTAGAATGGCCCAAGTAATCAGTTTAATTGGAATAATAGGTGGGGTAATAGCTCATTTTTATCTAAGCAATAAAAGTAAAGTCAATAAAGAAGAAAAAGGAGATAATTAGATGGAATTTCATCATGTATCCGTGCTTTTAAACGAATGTATAGACGGTTTAAACATAAAACCAGATGGAGTATATGTGGACTGTACAATGGGTGGAGCGGGACACTCAAAAGAGATAGTAAAGAATTTATCGAGTGAAGGTCTTTTTATAGGATTTGATCAAGATATAAATGCAATAAATACAGCTAAAGAGAGGCTGAGTGAATACAGTGACAGAGTTAAATTTGTACACAGTAACTTCGAAAATATAAAGTCTGAACTTGAAAAACTAGGAATTACAAAAATCGATGGTGTCTTGGCAGATCTTGGAGTTTCTTCTCATCAACTTGATGAAGCAGATAGAGGTTTTTCATATATGCAAGATGCTCCTTTAGATATGAGAATGGATGTTAGAAGCGAGTTCAGTGCTTATGATGTTGTAAATAACTATAGTGAAGATGAGTTAAATAGAATTATTAAAGAGTATGGTGAAGAAAACTGGTCAAGACGTATAGCAAAGTTTATAGTCGAAGCAAGAGAAGAATCACCTATACAAAATACTGGAGAATTGGTAGAGATAATAAAAAAGGCTATACCTAAAAAAGCCAGAATAGATGGACCTCACCCTGCAAAGAGAACTTTCCAGGCTATAAGAATTGAGGTAAACAATGAACTTGGTGTAATAACTAGTTTGATAAGGGATGTAGCGTCAATTATGAATAAAGGTGGCAGGATTTGTATAATCACTTTCCACTCTTTAGAAGACAGAATAGTAAAAAATGAATTTAAATACTTAGCAATAGACTGTATTTGTCCACCGGAACTTCCTATGTGTCAATGTGACAAGGAAAAAGAAGTAAAGGTAATCACTAGAAAACCTATACTTCCAAGCGATGAGGAAGTAGAAGTAAATCCTAGATCAAGAAGTGCAAAGCTAAGAGTAGCAGAGAAGATATAGATTTTAGATATAGATAAAATCTATATCTTTTTTTAGATATAGATAAAAATGATTAACAATATCTGAATTTTCAACAAATTTTTTGATATAATTAAATAGATATATTAAACTATTGGAGGAATATTTATGAAACTTAAGACAAGTAAAAAGATTGTATCTTTATTGATTGTTGCAATGTTAGGTATCTCTGTTGCAGCGTGTTCAAATAAAGAAGCTGATAAACCTAAAGAGGAAAAAACGCAACAAACAGAATCTAAAGACGAAAAGAGTGTAACGACAAAAGATGAATATACATACGATAACAACGAGTATCTTACAAGTATATCTTGGTTAGAGAAGAATATGAAAGATAATAAAAATCTAGTTATAATAGATGCTAGAAGTGATAAAGACTATGCAAAGGGGCATATACCTGGTGCAGTAAACGTTGCATGGCAAGGGCTTTCTAAAATGGAAGGTAAAGCAGGAGATAAAGACTGGGGAACTCTTCAAGGCGAAGAAGATCTATCTAAAACTATAGGTGCTTTAGGAATATCTAAAGACAGTCAAGTAGTTGTTTATGCAAACAAAGATGCTTGGGGAGAAGATGGTAGAGTTACTTGGTCTCTTAAAAGAGCTGGTGTAGATGCGAGAATGTTAAACGGAGGATTTGATCTATGGTCTTCTGAAAAGAAAGAAACTACTAAAGATGTACCAGAAGTAAAACCTGTAGAAATGACTGTATCTGAAATTAAACCAGATATGAATATATCTACTGACGATTTAAAGAAAGAGTACAAAGACCTAAAGATTATTGATACTAGAGCAAAAGACGAGTACGAAGGCGCTGTTAATTTCGGTGAAGCGAGAGGCGGACATTTACCAGATGCAATAAATGTTCCATTTACTGAGTTATACAATGAAGACGGAACTCTAAAAAATAAAGATGAAATAGTTAAGATAATAGAGAAGGCTGGAATTAAAAAAGAGGACAGTATAGCAACTTATTGTACAGCTGGTATAAGATCAGCTCATATGGCTTTAGCTCTTAAAAATGCAGGATTTGAAAATGTAAGAAACTATGATTCTTCATTCTACGAGTGGGCTGCTGATGAATCTAATGAAGTAGTGAAGTAGTGAAGTAGTGAAGTATATAAATATATAAAGAAATATAGAAATATAGAAAGCCGTATTACAATAGTTTTCTTGTTGGTTGTACAGGGGTGTATGTAAAGTGCATCCCTGTACAACCTTTTTTGAACGAAATTATAAGGAGTGTGATTTTGATAAAACATATATATAAAATTTATATTAAAAAAATCGTCTTTATATTAGTCGTACTAGGTATGTATTTACTATTGCCTTCAGTAAAGTCATTTGTGAACCAGGTTGTATTTTATTTGAGTATGGATAATATCTATGCTATGAATGGGTATATAGCTTCTTTTGAATCAACATCTTACGTTATGTCAATGATTTTAATGGTATTTCAAGCGGTGCTTATTCCTCTTTCATCTACAGCAATTATGCAGACGAATACCAATGTATATGGTATGGGAATAGGGGTCGTAGTTTCGTGGATAGGGCTTTTAGCTGGATCGACAGTTTGCTTTTTATTGGCTAAGTTTTTGTTAGGAGATTTTATAAGATTTTTAAGTGGAAAGTTTAAGCTTGAAAAAATAGGTGATTTCGTACTTAAAAATGGAGATGGTATAGTGCTATTATCTAGAATGTTAATTATTTTACCTTTTGATGTTATAAGTTATATCCTCGGTTTGACTAGTATTAGTTTCAAATCTTATATAAGATCGACAGCTTTAGGATGTGTTCCATATCTAGCGATGTATTCTTATTTTGGAGCAAATTTAACTTACAGTATAAAATATTCTATATACGGAGCGTGTATTTTAATAGCTTTGTCTATATTGATTATATTATTAAAGAGAGTAAGGGATATAAGTAAATAAAATTATGGAACAGATCTTATATAATACTTTGGCTCTTTAATGAAATTAAAATAAAGTACAATAGTCTCATCAACTTCTCATGTCTTTGTATAACTACAAAACGCATCGAATGACATTTGTAGTTATACAAATTTATTTTCAAACTCAAAATCTATTTTCCACTTTTCAGACAGTTGTTTTTTCCCCTTATCTGTCAACTTAACAGCTCTACTATTTCCTGTACGCTCTATCCATTGATTCTTAAAAAACATATCCATCAGGGCTTTTCCTATACTACCAGCTACATGATGTTTTCTCTCACTCCAATCTAAACACATTCGACAATAGCTTCTTTTTTCTTTTTTTAATAAATCAATATTTACTCCATTGGATTCAAAAAAATTTTCCCCTTCTATACTTAAACACCAACCAGATAATGTCTTTAGTATATAATTCTTATCAAGCAACCAATCCGTAATCTGTACGCCTATTTTGCCAGCTAAGTGATCATAACAAGTCCTACCAAAATATAACTTCTGGTCTTCAATACTTTGATTTAATGATCTTGAGGGTTTTAAAGGAGAAATCTGAAGCCAATTTTCAAGCATTTGAGCTAATTCATTATTATTCATTTGGTAATAATGAAATCGTCCATGTTTTTCCATTACTATCCATTGTAATTCATTAAGCTTTGCTAAATGATAAGAAGCAGTATGAGATTTTATTCCAGCAGCTCTGGCCAACTCATTAACTGTATGGAATTCTCCATCCATCATCACCATGAGAATGGTAGATCGTGATTTGTCAGCCAAAATTTCTGCTAATTGTAATATTTGTGGAGTTCCAGCCATATTAATTTCCTCCTAATGATTTCATATATCGATGAGAATTGATATATCTATAGTATATAATAGCTTATATAAATTGTAAAAGGATTGGGATTATGAAAAATAAATTTCTTAATTCTACTAATCATGAAAGGATGAAAGATATGGATATTAGAAAACAATTATACTTAGCAAAACAATTTCAAGAAATGCACCGTAGCAATAAGATGTTTATACTTCCTAATGCGTGGGATGTTGGTAGTGCAGTTATATACGAAAAACTTAATTTTCCGGCAGTTGGAACAACAAGTGCTGGGTTTGCCTATAGTTTAGGCTATTCTGATGGAGAAAAAATTGATTTTGAACAAATTGTTCAAACTATAAGCAAAATGACTCAAAGAATATCTATTCCTGTAAGTGTAGACATTGAATTAGGTTATGCTGACACAACTGATGGAATAGTGGAAAATGTTACTAAAATTATAAAAGCTGGCGCAGTTGGAATTAACATTGAAGATGGATATTCCAAACCAACCCCTCATCTAGAAAATCTTGATTTTCAAATAAAAAAAATACGAGCTATATCTAAGCTTAGAGATAAGTTGAATATTCCTTTTGTTATTAACGCCAGAACTTGCGTTTATTTCATTAAAGCAGGAAAAGATAATGAGGAAAGGCTATCAATTGCTATTGAAAGAGGTAAAGTTTATCATAAATCAGGAGCTGATTGTATATTTATACCTGGAGCAATTGAAGAAAGTAATATTTCAAAATTAATTGATAATATATCTTCCCCAATTAATCTCCTTGCTACGTCTACAACAAATAATCTAAAAAAATTAGAGCAATTAGGGGTTAGACGTTTGAGCCTTGGTTCTGCTCCAGTTAGATCTGCTTATTCAAACTTAATTGAAACAACAAAACAGATACAGGATGAAAACAAAATTTCAAAATTAGTTGATCACGATTTTACTTACGATGTAGCAAATAAACTATTTGAACGTTAACAGATAATTAAATCTTTTAATTTTCAATATAAATTTAAACTACTTATATTAAATTTATATTGGAAATTCTTGATATAACTCAAATAAAAAATAAGGATAGCATAATAAGCTATTACATTATAAAGAGTCTATGAATTAATCTATTACGAGTGTTTTTATTATCTTCTTTATTATATTTCTCAAAATATAATAAATCTAATTGATTATCGGATTTAAAATCTAATGTCATGATATCAGCGCTGTGAATTTTTGCAGCCCAATAACCTCTATCTCTAGCGTTTAAACTAAATAATCCTATACTGTTATGCCCATTTTTGTCTATTAGATATCTGTCGTTGTATTGATACAAAACTTCATTTTGATTTGTGATAGAAACTAGCTTGCCAATATTTTTTTCATTTAACACTTCCCATATTTTCATAAGTGTCCTCCGTAATAAATTTTATTTTATTCTTAGAAAGATTTGGGTCTATTTCTATAAAGACATGTGTTCAGTTAGTTTTAAAATGTTATAACCTAGTAGCTGATAACTCACTGTATAATTATATTCTTATATATCTAAAAAAATTACTAATTACTTTCTTCAATTTCTAATCTTTTTATCTATATTTCTAGCATATTTTTCATTTGTTAACTTCTAATATCTAAATTTTTGTTTAAATATCTATATATATTATAATTTCTAATGATAATGTTGATTTTTACAATATATCCACTATTATTAGGACTGGTGATAATACTATACATATAAATGCCATATTTTTAATTACATTCTTCCATTATTTAATGTATTTCAAATTTATTTTATAAAATACTATAATGTTTTTACAGTTTAGTACGAATATAATATTGTAGGGAATTTTAACTTACAAAATAAATGGCAAGGATGCCGATAATAAACTATGGAGGGTAACATAATGAGAATTAACAACAACGTAAATGCTTTAATAGCAAACAATCAAATGAATAAGAATACAGCTTTACAAAGTAGATCAATGGAGAAATTATCTTCTGGTCTAAGAATCAAAAGAGCTGCAGACGATTCAGCAGGATTAGCAATATCTGAAAAAATGAGAAATCAAATTAAAGGATTAAATCAAGCTGGATTAAATGTACAAGATGGTATATCTGTAGTACAAACAGCAGAGGGTGCTTTAGAAGAAACAGGAAACATTCTAAAGAGAATGTCTCAATTATCAGTTCAAGCTGCAAATGAGACAAATACAGAATCAGAAAGAGAAAAAATAGTTAATGAATTAACTCAATTAAATGACGAAGTAGTTAGAATGTCAAAAACTACAGAATTTAACGGTAAACAATTACTAGATGGAACTAATACTTCATTAAGTCTACAAGTTGGTGCAAGCGGTAGTACAAATAATCAAATTTCAGTATCATTAGTAAATACTTCTTCTATAATGGCTGAATCTAGTATAACTAAAGCTAATTTGGATAAAATGAAAACTGGCGATGCTGCCGGAACAACTGCGTCTAGAGATATGATGTCAAATATTGATAAAGCTCTTGCTAAAGTAAACTCTGCTAGATCAACTATTGGTGCACAACAAAATAGACTTGAGTCAACACAAGTAAACTTATCTAATACTGTAGAGAACGTTACTGCTGCTGAATCAAGAATTAGAGATACTGATGTAGCAAGTGAAATGGTTCAATTATCAAAATTAAACATTTTAGCTCAAGCATCTCAATCAATGTTAGCACAAGCTAATCAACAACCACAAAGTGTATTACAATTAATGCAATAATCTATAATATACTTTATAAAGAGTAGAGTTTTTTCTCTGCTCTTTATTTTTATTTTAAAATTTAATTCTTGTAAACATAGATATCCTATTAAGATATATAAGTAAATAAAATTATAAAGCAATTTTACATCGAAATCTGATTAAGTTGTATAAAATTAACATATACTAAAGACCCGTTTATAGCGGGTCTTTTATTTTGTAATATTGAATAAATGAATTGCCAAAAAATTGCATAATATCCATGAAGATTACAAATTTGATAACGTTAGTTGACATGTCAATCAATCGAGTGTATAATAGTTGATATATCAACTAAGAGGGGGTGTAGAAATGCTAGAAGTATAGGAAGATTAATCTCTATTCTTTATAGAAAAAATCAAGTTTATATGAATATAGCTCTAAAAAAATATGGGATTACATCGGCTGAACAGCCCTTTTTAACAAGTCTGTATATTAGAAACGGGGCAACACAAGATGATATATCAAGTCATCTAAATATAGACAAAGCTGCAACGACGAGAGTAATACAGTCGCTTATGGAAAAAGGTTATGTTACAAAAGAAAAAGATCCTAATGATAAGAGATGCAACAGAATATATACTACATCTAAAGCAGATGATATCAAGTTAGAGATCATACAGCAATTATGGAATTGGAATGATTTTTTGACCGAAGATATGGATGAGGATTCAAAAGACTTTGTGTATTCGGCACTAGAAAATATGGTTTTAAAAGTTGAAAGTACAGATTTTAAAAAGAAATGGAGGGATAAATAATGGAGATAGTCAATCCACTAGGAGAAGATAAAGTATCTAAATTATTAATGAAATTTTCAGTCCCTGCTATTGTAGGTATGATGGTAAATGCTGCTTACAATATTATTGACAGGATATTTATAGGCAATAGTCCTGACTTAGGGGCTAATGGTCTGGCAGGTATAACAATAGGTTTTCCGATTATGATAATCCTTATGTCTATAGGGATTTTATTTGGCGTTGGTGGAGCAACGTTGTTTTCAATTAAGCTAGGAGAAGGAAAAAAAGAAGAAGCCGAAGAAGTTTTAGGAAATGCTTTTGCAATTTTAATTATAAGCGGTATAGTTTTTATGATTGTAGGTGAATTATTTCTAGAGCCAATATTAATTTTGTTCGGTGCAAGTAAAGAAGTGCTTCCGTATTCAATGACATTTATGAGAATAATTTTCTTAGGTGCAGTATTCCAAGTAGTGAGCATGGGTATGAATAGCTTTTTGCGTGCTGATGGTCAGCCAACACTTGCAATGATTACTATGTTTATGGGTGCAGGGTCTAATATTATTTTGGACGCTATACTTATAAATTGGTTGAGAATGGGAATGGCTGGAGCAGCGATAGGTACTATTACAGCTCAATTTATATCATCAGTTTGGATTGTTTCATATTTCTTTGGAAAGAGATGTAATACTAAAATAAAATTTAAAAATATGATATTAAAACGCAGTATTTTAGTAAAGATAACTTCGCTAGGTATGCCTGGTTTTTTAATGCAGTTAGTCAACAGTTTACTAAATGTAATTTTAAATAAGAGCTTATTTATTTTTGGTGGAGACCTTGCAGTATCAGGTATGGGTATAGTTAACAGTTTACAGACAATTTTACTTATGCCGGTTACAGGGCTTAACCAAGGTGTTCAACCTATCGTAAGTTTTAACTTTGGAGCTAAAAAGTACCACAGGGTTAAAGAAGCAGAAAAACTTGCAATCACAGTTGCTACAATAATTGTTGTCGTGGGTTACGTTGTAACAAGAGTATTCCCAGTACAACTGGTTTCCTTATTCAACCAAGATCCAAAATTAGTTGAGTTTTCAAGTTATGCACTTAAAACTTGGTTTATGAGTTTACCAGTAATAGGATTCCAGATACTTGCTTCAAACTTCTTCCAATCAATAGGAAGATCAAAAACAGCAATATTCTTGACTCTTACACGTCAGGTAATACTATTGATACCAGCAATACTTATATTCTCAAATGTTTGGGGAATAACTGGATTACTACATTCAGCTCCATTTTCAGATTTAGGTTCTGCAATACTTACAGGAACTTTCTTCTACTTTGGGATTAAAAATCTTGGCAAAAATGACAGATTGCCAAAAGTTGAAACAGCAGAGGAGATAGGATAATAGAGGATATTTATTTACAAACTAACTTGTAAATAAATATCTTTTTTTATTGACAAAGAACCGTCTGGACGGTAAAGTAAAGATAACAAAAAAGGATAGGAGCATAAAAGATGGATAAAAAGAATGTTACAAAAGAAAAATTACTTGATTCAGCGTCATTTATTATTCAAAATCGAGGTATGGCACACTTTACTTTAGAATCAGTTGCATCACATGCCGGTGTAAGTAAGGGTGGTCTTTTGTACCATTTCCCAAATAAAGAAGCGCTGATCACAGGGATTTTAGATCGCTTAATCGATAGTTATGATAATGAGATTGAGAAACATATAGATAAATTTGAACATGGGAAGGGCGAGTGGAGCAAAGCTTATATGGAATATACATTTAAGGATATGATCAAAGACAAAGATATGGGTACCGCATTAATAGCCTCAGTTTTTTCAAATCCAGATCTTTTGAATAAATTAAAAATTCAGTTTGAAAACTGGCAACACAATATAGAAAATGACGGAATAGATCCAGTAACATCAACTATAGTCAGATTGGCATCTGA
Source organism: Clostridioides mangenotii TR (assembly GCF_000498755.1). Lineage (GTDB taxonomy): Bacteria > Bacillota > Clostridia > Peptostreptococcales > Peptostreptococcaceae > Metaclostridioides > Metaclostridioides mangenotii_A. Next base: position 15,725 of record NZ_AXUS01000018.1, read on the forward strand.
TGGATTGTGGTTTGCAGAGATTTTCGGTCTAGCTCCAATCGATGAAGATTTAAGAAATAAGGTATTCAACAAATTGCAAAATATTATTGAAGAAGGTGATAACTAATGGGATACATGCATTTATTTTTTGCAATTATAGGTGAGATTTTTGGAACTTCTCTATTAAAGATGTCAGATGGTTTTACAAAGTTAATACCTACCATATCATCTATGACTTCTTTTTTATTGTCGTTTTATTTTTTATCAATGTCATTAAAATCAATTCAGCTAAACACAGCATATGCAATGTGGTCAGGTGTAGGAATTGTAATTACAACAGCGGTTTCTGTATTTTTATGGAAGGAAAGCATTAATTTCGCAAGTTTTGCAGGTATAGGGTTGATACTTGTAGGAGTTATTGTTTTAAATTTATACGGACCTAGTCATTAGGATTATCGTGTATACTTTATTTAATAGAAATAGAAATAGAAATAGAAATAGAAATAGAAATAGAAATAGAAATAGAAATAGAAATAGAAATAGAAATAGAAATAGCGAGAGGGATATTTTGAGCATTTATACTTAGAATATCCCTCTCGCTATTTCTATACTTAAGATAATTGACACACAGATGTATAATAATGATAAAGTAGTTTCTAAAAGGAAATCATTTTCACTACGGAGGGATATATCTTGAATGAATTTTTAAAAACAGCCTTGGCAAATCTGCAATGTGAGTTTGTAGCTGAAAGAAATATGGTCAACCCTAAAGAGATCACATGGTTTCAATATGACATACTTGCTATTTTAAAGGAAGAAGGGTCTTGCTTACCAGCTTACTTAGGTCAAAGATTGGGCGTAACTCGTGTAAAGTTGTCAAAAGGATTAAAAGGGCTGAAAGATAAAGGCTATATTGTGCAACAAAAGGGAGAAGATGATGGTCGAGAGATGATAACAAGACTTACAACGAAAGGAATTTATTTGTTTAATAAAATTGATATTGCACATGATGATTTAAAAGATACAGTAGAACAAGTATTATCAAGTGAAGAACAATTGATCTATACTGAATTATCGATAAAAATCACTCAGGCGTTAAAAGAAAGAAGGCTTTCTAATGAAAAATGAAATAATTGAGATCGTTCATGCCAATGAAAATAATTTGAAAAATATCTCACTTAAAATACCTAAAAACGAGATAACAGTAGTTACTGGAGTATCTGGTTCAGGAAAATCATCTCTAGTTTTTGATACATTAGCTGCAGAGTCACAGCGGATGTTAAATGAAACTTATTCTAGCTATGTTCAGCAAATATTACCACATTACATCCGTCCGGATGTAGAAAAAATCAGTAATTTGCCTGTATCAATTGTTATCAATCAAAAGAAACTAGGGGGAAATGCTCGATCTACAGTGGGAACGGTTACTGATATTTATACATTATTACGCTTATTGTTTTCAAAAATCGGAGCACCTTTTGTAGGCTACTCAATGGCTTATTCATTCAACAATAAACAAGGTATGTGTCCCAACTGTCAAGGGCTTGGTGTAAAAAAAGAAATAAACTTGCATAAATTTATTAATTTTGATAAAAGTCTGAATGAAGGAGCTATTCAGTAGAGTTTGATTGAGCTGTTACAAAGAATTATAGATAGAGGTGTAACAGTTATTGTTTTAGAGCACAATCTATCAGTTATGTGTGAAGCAGATTGGATTATCGATCTGGGGCCAAAGGGAGGTTCTAAAGGCGGTCAGATAATGTTCATGGGTTATTTAGAAAATTTTGTGCACTGTCAGAATTCCTTTACTAAAGATAGAATAGTTCAATATGTTCAAAGTAAGAGTATACTTGTATAAAAAAATATAATTCTAAAAAGGATTTTTGATCTCAAAAATGAGAGATAAAAGTCCTTTTTTTGTAGAATTAAAAAACAAATTAATACAATATTTCATACAGTACTAAAAATAATGTATTAATTTAACGATAAGTTATTAGAGGAAGAAGCACCTAAATACACAAATATAATTATAGATATAAAATAATTTTAGCAGAGGTGATTAGCATTGGGGCGAAGTAAAATGAGTAGGGAAAAGAAATTAAATAGTACTAGTAAAGTAAGAAACATAGATGAATATAAAAAGGGTAATAAGAATAATTATAAAAAAAGAAAAGGAAATAAACCTATGAGGAAACTTTTGAAATTTTTAATCTTTGTTGCAACATTCGGAGTTATCATTTTAAATTTATGTGGATATGCAAAAATCTCAGAAATGAAGTACGACATTCACTATTTGGAGCAAGATCTTAGGAAGAAAGAGATTACACTTGATGAATTAGAAACAGAGCACAAAAAAGATGAATCTATTACTGAAGTAGAAAATAATGCTAAAGAGACATTAAGTATGGACTATCCTAAAAAAGAGCAGATTGAATACATCAATCTAAGTGAGTAGGGGGTAAAGGTTTGAAAAAAGTTAATCGAGTTAGCAAAAAGAGACTTGTTCTTGTGCTCGTTTTGGCGTGCGTACTATTTTTTGTTTTAGTTCTTAGAACTGGGTATCTTCAACTTATAAAAGGAGATTGGCTCACATCAAAAGCTATGGAGCAACAGACGAGAGATATTCCAATAGAGCCTAAGAGAGGTACTATATACGATAGAAATATGAAGGAAATGGCAGTAAGTGTAACTAAGTATACGGTTTGGTGTAAACCAGTAGAAGTAAAGGATAAAAAAGGGGCGGCTGAAAAAGTATCTAGTATTATAGATGAAGATTACAAAAAAGTTTACGATTTAGTTAATAAAAAGAATATGGCGCTTGTAAAAGTAAAGAGATGGATTGATGACGACAAGGCAAAGGAAATAAGGGATGCTAAACTACCTGGAATTTGGGTTGCTGAGGACAATAAAAGATACTATCCTTATGGAAATTTTGCATCGTATGTACTAGGGCATACTTCAGATGATGCTACAGGTATTGCTGGTATTGAGATGCAGTACGACAAGAAACTTAAAGGCAAGGATGGAAAGTTGATAGTCAGTACAGATGCTTCTGGTAGAGAAATTCCACAGGGAATGGAGAAATACTATGAACCGGTACAGGGAAATGGATTGGTGCTTACAATAGATGAAGCAATTCAACACTATTCAGAAAAAGCGGCACAAAAAGCTTATGAACTAAATAATGCAAAGAGAGTAACTGTTATTGCAATGGATCCTAAAACAGGTGATATATTATCTATGGCATCAAAACCCGATTACGATCCAAATGATTCTAGAACACCGATATACCCATATTATGAAGAGGAATTAAAAAAATACAGCGATAAAGATAAGATAAAAGGATTATTCCAAATGTGGAGAAATCCTGCTGTAAATGATACATATGAGCCAGGATCAACATTTAAACTTCTTACAACTTCAATTGCAATAGAAGAGGGAGTTGTTAAGGACGGAGAAAAGTTTACATGTACAGGAAGTGTAACCGTTGGTGGAAGAAAACTAAGATGTTGGAGACACTACAGACCTCATGGTTCGCAAACTCTTGACGAAGCAGTACAAAACTCTTGTAACCCAGTTTTTGTTGAACTAGGGACTAGAGTAGGCGTTAAAAAGATGTACCATTATTTAGATGCTTATGGATTGATGGATAAAACAGGAATAGATCTTCCGGGAGAAGCTAAAGGTATTGTGTACAATCAAAAAAATGTAGGTCCTGTAGAACTTGCAACAATGTCATTTGGTCAATCGATATCAGTTACACCTCTACAGTTATTGACTGCTATATCGGCACTAGGAAATGATGGACAGTTAATGCAGCCTAGATTAGTAAAGTCGTACACAGATAATAAAGGTAATGTAACAAAAACGGTAAAGCCGAAAATGGTAAGAGAGGTAATTCCAAAAGAGTCGGCAAATAGAATGATGGAAATAGCGGAATCAGTTGTAAGTAAAGGTTCTGGTAAAGCTGCGTATATACCAGGATATAAGATAGGTGGAAAGACTGGTACAGCTCAAAAAGTTATAGATGGAACTTATGCACAAGGTAAGTATATCTGTTCATTTGTAGGTATTGCTCCAACAGATGATCCGAAGATAGCTGTTATAGCTATTGTAGACGAACCTAATGGCGTAAGCGCATTTGGTAGTACAACAGCTGGACCGATAGTAAAAGAAATACTCGGCGAATCACTGGAATACTTCGGAGTGAAGCCTGTTTATCAAGGTGAAGAGAAGAAAGAGTTTGAAAAGAAAGAGACTAAAATCCCAGATATTAGAGGTTTGGCAATTGAAGATGCAGTTAAAGTGCTTGAAGATTCAAAACTTAAGGCTAATTTAGATACTGATATTACTATTCCTAAGGGAGCAAAGGTAAAAGATGTTTTCCCAAAACCAGGTGTAAAAGTATACGAAGGATCAAATATAACAGTCTACACTTAAAGTTGTAACAAATTAAGATGTATAGGTTAAATTTTTAAGTTTAATTATTAAGTTTCAAAATTATTCCAAATTTTTTATATCATTATTGTAATATTATAGAAAAATTTGGAGTAATTTAGTAAAAAAGTAACAGATAATTAACATATCACTATAAACACCTTCAAAAAATGATGAATATAGTATATAATTAAAAAGTTAAGAGTTTATCGTAGGGCAATGTATATATCGGTATACATTGCCTTTTATTGCTAGAGAATATAGAAATTAGTAAGGAGGAATATTAGGCGTGAATATGTTAACCATAGAAGAGTTAGTAATAGCAAGCGATGGTAAACTAGTATGTGGAGAGCCTTCAGATACTATTGCTGATATTGTCATAGATAGCAGGGAAGCAAATGTTAATAATGGTTTTGTAGCAATTATAGGAGAGAATTTAGATGGACACACATTTATAAATTCTGCAATTAAACAGGGTTGTAAGACTATCATAAAAAATAAAAATTATGAAATAGATCTAAATGAGAAAAATATAAATATAATAGAAGTAGATGATACTACTCTGGCGCTTGGAACTATATCAAAGTACTATAAAGAAAAATTTGATATAGATTTTGTTGGTGTCACAGGTAGTGTAGGTAAAACTACGACTAGAGATATGATATACTCAGCGCTATCTTCAAAATTAAATGTATTAAAAAATCAAAAAAATTTAAACAATCATTTTGGAGTGCCGCTTACTTTATTTAAATTGGACGATATCCACGATTGTGCAGTTATCGAGATGGGTATGTCTCATTTTGATGAAATTAAATACTTAGCAGATATTGTAAATCCAAAGATTGGGGTTATTTCTAATATTGGATTATCTCACATAGAAAACTTAGGATCTCAAGAAGGAATACTAAAAGCAAAAATGGAAATTTCATTAAACTTCGATGAGAATAATATACTAATAGTAAACGGTGATGATAAGTATTTATCTACATTAAAAAACAAAAAATTACCGTACATATTGAAAACATTCGGTTTTAAAGAAGACAATGACATATATTGTGAGGAATTTACTTTAGATGAGAAAAGCACAAGATTTACTTGTGTTATAAATGGCAAAAAACATGAAATATTTATACCTATAATGGGAGAACATAATATATATAATGCCATGGCTGCTATACTAGTTGGACTTAACCTAAATCTTTCTATAGAAGACATTAAAGAAGGTCTTAGATATTTTGAAGGTACTAAAATGAGACTGGATATTGATGACAATGGCTATTATGCTGTTATAAATGATTCTTACAACGCAAGCCCTGACTCAATGTCAGCTGCGCTTAAGATACTAGGTAGATACAAAAAAAGAAGGATAGCTATTTTAGGCGATATGCTTGAAATGGGTGACTTCGTTGAAAGTGGACACAGATCAGTTGGAAAATCAGTAGTTGAAAATTCTGATGTTCTTATAACTATAGGAAAAGATTCCGACTTTATAGGAAAAGAGGCAGTGGAACTAGGTTTCGATAAAAAAAATGTACATCATTTCTCTAGTAGAGATGAGGCAATAGACAACCTAGATGATTTACTTAAAATAAACGATGTAGTACTAGTTAAGGCTTCGAGAGGAATGAAGCTTGAAACTGTGGTAGAATATATAAATAATAAATAGATTTTATTATCTGTAGTTGATAAATAACTATTAAAATATTAATAAAAGATAATAAATATAAAACAATAAATAACAATTGACAATTAACTTTAACTTAAAATATACGAAGTTATGACAAGGGAGAGGAGTTTACTATGTTAGGAATAACAGAGCTTACGTATACGGCGATTATATCATTTCTAATAGTGATAATATTAGGACCAATATTTATACCTATGCTTGCAAAATTCAAATTTGGGCAGACAGTAAGAGACGACGGACCACAAACACATTTAGCTAAGAATGGGACACCTACAATGGGTGGAGTTATAATGATCTTAGCGATACTTATAACAGGGCTTACAAGAAGCAGAGTGAGCAGCGATATGGCAATAGGACTTTTGTGTATCACTGGCTTTGGATTTGTAGGTTTCTTGGACGATTTTATAAAAATAAAAATGAAGAGATCTATGGGGCTTAGAGCTTATCAGAAGATAATACTTCAAGTAGCATTAGCTTTTTATATTGCATACTATCAGTATACTTCTTCACCTGGAGCGACACAGCTAGTTGTCCCTTTTACAGATTTATTTATAAACGTAGGAGTATTATATATACCTGTGATGATGTTTGTTATCATTGGGACTGTTAATGCTGTAAATCTGACTGATGGATTGGACGGACTAGCATCAGGGATTACACTAGTAGTATCTTCATTTTTCATGTTGTTTGCTGTAACTATATCAGCAAACACTGAAGTCGCCGTACTAGCAGCTGCTACAGTAGGAGCTTGTTTAGGATTTTTAGGATTCAACTCATATCCTGCAAAAGTATTTATGGGAGATACTGGATCTATGGGACTTGGTGGCGCTGTAGTTGCATTCGCTGTACTTACAAACTCAGCTTTATTGATACCAATTGTAGGTGGTATATACTTTGCTGAGGCTATATCGGTAATACTTCAAGTTGGATCATTTAAAATGACAGGAAAAAGAATATTTAAAATGGCTCCAATACACCACCACTTTGAGCAATGTGGTTGGCCAGAGACAAGAGTTGTATTTGTGTTCTGGATTGTAACTGTAATACTAGCTTGGATAGGAATAATATCCGTATTTTAGATTTAGGGGGAATAAAAATGGACTTGGCAGACAAAAAAATATTATTGGTAGGACTTGCTAAAACAGGTGTATCTGTGATTAAGTGTTTAGATAAATTAGGAGCACATGTTGTAGTCAATGATGTAAAAACAAAAGAAGACTTAAAAGATATACTTAAAGAACTAGATTCTTTGAAAAATGTAGAATACGAATACATATTAGGCAGTCACCCAGAGAGTGTTGAAAATATAGACATGGTTGTAGTGTCACCAGGAGTCCCGCTTGATCTACCTTTTATACAAAAGCTATACAAATTAAACAAAGAAATCATAGGAGAAGTTGAACTTGCATACAGGCTTTCAATAGAACCTACTTTTATAGGAATAACAGGTACTAATGGAAAAACGACTACTACAACTTTAGTCGGAGAGATATTTAAAAGAGCAAACAAGGATACTTATGTATCTGGAAATATCGGTTCACCAGTTATAGACACTGTTGAAAAAGCAAATAGGAATTCATATGTAGTAACAGAACTTAGCAGCTTTCAACTCGAAAGTACAAAGGAATTTAGACCTAGAGTAAGTGCAGTTCTAAATATTACAGAAGACCATTTAAATAGACACAAAACTATGGAAAATTACATAGCTGCAAAATCTAAAGTATTTATGAATCAAACTAAAGATGATTTTTGCATTTTAAACCATGACGATGAAAATACTAGAAATCTGGAAAAAGACTGTGCTGCTAAAGTGATATTTTTCTCTCATAAAGAAAAAATATCTAGCGGTGTATATTTAGATGAAAATAATAATATAATTATAGATATAGATGAGAAAATAATATTATTAAACAAAGACGAGATTAGCTTACCGGGAAATCACAATCTAGAAAACTGCATGGCTGCGATTGCGATTGCATATGTATGTGGTATAGATTTAGAAGTTATCAGAGATACAGTAAAAACATTTGGAGGCGTTGAACACAGACAAGAGTTTGTGAAGACTTTAAATGGAGTAAACTATATCAATGATTCAAAAGGTACTAATCCAGATTCAAGTATAAAAGCATTGGAGTCATATAAAAATCCGATAGTATTAATAGCAGGTGGCATGGATAAAGGAAGTAGCTTTGATGAAATGCTAGAAGTAGCAAAAGCAAATGTCAAAGCCATCATTCTTATGGGAGAAACGGCCACTAAAATAGAAAAATCTGCTAAAATTAAAGGGATTAATGATACCTATATCGTAAATGATATGGAAGAAGCAGTAAGGATTTCTCATCAGATATCTAAAGAAGGTGATATTGTGCTTCTTTCGCCAGCTTGTGCAAGTTGGGGTATGTATGAGAATTTTGAAGTAAGAGGTCAAGACTTCAAAGATAATGTGCACAATTTAAAATAATCTCTTATCTCGAAACTTACTTAAATGCAAGAATGGAGGTAGGTTTTTAGTTGCCTAGAGAAAAGTTAAAAAAGCAAATAGGAATAGGAAAAGATATTGAGTTCGATGGAGTTATTTTTTATACTACAATGATCTTAGTATTTATAGGGATAATTATGGTGTTTAGTGCAAGCTATATACAGTCTTCATTTAAACACAATGACTCATACTACTTTCTAAAGAAAAATATTGTATACGCTACATTAGGATTTATAGTAATGATGGTTACATCAAAGATAGACTATAGATTTTGGAAAAAGAACGCTAGCTATGTGGGAATTATAGCAGTAGTGTTTTTAGTATTAGTTTTAACTCCTCTAGGAATAGAGGCAAATGGAGCTAGAAGATGGCTTGGTATTGGAGCGCTTACGTTTCAGCCAGCAGAGATTGCCAAATTCGCAACTATATTGCTTACAGCAAAGCTTATAGAAAAAAAGTATGACCAGATTAAGTCACTGACAAAGGGAGTTTTACCGCTCTTAATAGTTCCGTGTGTATTTTTCGCCCTAATTATCCTACAGCCAAATCTTTCAACTGCTGGAACAGTAATTCTCGTTACGTTTGTAATGATATTTGCTGCAGGAATGGATATGAAGATAATTTTTACTATGATTGCGCTTGGCGTGGCATTATTTGTAGTATTAGTAATTGCTGAGCCATACAGACTTAGTAGAGTTACATCGTTTTTAGATCCGTTTCAAGATCCTCTTGGAAGCGGCTATCAGGTTATTCAGGGACTTTACGCATTAGGATCAGGAGGAATCTTTGGTCTTGGTCTTGGACAGAGTAAACAAAAATATTTTTATATTCCTGAGCCACAAAATGACTTTATATTTGCTATAATAGGAGAAGAGCTAGGCTTAATAGGATGTATAGTAGTAATTATGTTATTTATAATATTAGTATATCGATGCGTTAGAGTAGCACTTAAAACAACTAATGTATTCGCCTGTATGGTAGTAATAGGAATAGGGGCACAAATTGGTATACAGGCTGCACTTAACATTGCAGTCGCAACTTCTTCTATGCCAGCTACAGGAGTTGCACTTCCGTTTATAAGTTATGGAGGTACATCGCTCACCATCTTTATGGGGGCAGTTGGTATAGTACTAAACATCTCAAAGCATGTCAAAATTAATAATTAACAGGGGATGATTAAAGAATGAAAGTTATGTTATCTGGAGGAGGCACTGGAGCCATATTTATCCAGCGATATCTATTGCCAATAGGATTAAGGACGAATATCCAGATGTTGAAATACTCTTTGTTGGAACAGAAAAAGGAATAGAATCCGAAATAGTGCCAAAGAACGGTTTTGAGCTAAAAACTGTCACTGTTCAGGGTTTTAATAGAAAAATAGATCTTGAGAATATAAAAAGAGTTTTTAGGCTTTTTAAAGGCATGGAACAGGCTAGAAGGGTAATAAAGAAGTTCAAACCAGATGTGGTTATTGGTACTGGTGGATACGTAAGTGGTCCTGTACTATTTAATGCTTCTATGAAAAAAATCCCGACTATAGTCCATGAGCAAAATTCTTTTCCAGGAGTAACTAACAAAATACTAGCCAAAACTGTTACTAAAGTTTTGACTAGTTTTGAAGATTCTCACAAGAGATTTCCGGAATCTACAAGAGATAAACTTGTTTTTACAGGAAATCCTGTTAGAAAAGAGATACTTATCGCTAGAAAAGATAATGCTAGGAAGAATCTTGGTATAAGTGAAGATAAAAAGATGGTTCTTTGTTACGGAGGTAGTGGAGGATCTAAAAAGATAAATAATGCCATGAAGCTACTTATCAAGAATATGGTAAATGAAGATGTAGCTTTTGTATTTGCTACAGGAACTAAATTTTATGATGAATTTATTGAAGAAATAGGAAATATGAATCTAAAGCCTTATCAAAAGGTTGTACCGTATTTAGAAGACATGGCAAATGCCCTTGCAGCGAGTGATTTAGTAATAGGTAGTGCGGGGGCGATATCCTTAGCTGAAATTACAGCTCTTGGAAAACCTTCAGTAATTATACCAAAGGCTTATACAGCAGAAAATCATCAGGAGTACAATGCAAAGAGTATTGAAAAGCAAGGTGGAGGTGTTTGCATACTTGAAAAAGAGCTTACACCAGAAAAATTAAATACTACAGTGTTTAAATTGCTTGGAGACAGAGAAGCGTTAATAGACATGTCTAGAGCGAGTAAAGATATTGGAAAACCAGAAGCTATCGATTTGATTTTCGATGAAGTTATGAAGATTGTAAAATCAAATAAAAAACAGAATTCTAATTCGAGCAGTAAGGTTAGTAAAGAAGAGAAAGTACAAGAGACCTTTAGCGATTCAGAATCAGAGCCTAAAGTTATCGGAATAAAAAAGAAGTAGATAATATAATAAGAATTAGATCGCTAATTACCAAGTTAAAACTATTAGTAGTAATTTAAGCTAAAATAAAAACTTAAAATAGTTCGAGAAAATACCCTTAAAACTTACATTATTCGGTTTGTTAAGACTCAGATATGTGTAAATTTTAAGGGTATTTTTGCATATTTAAGTGTTTTTAACAAAGTATGACGCAATATGGCTGAAAATAACGCCCTTTTTTTGTAGGAGATACAATTATTAAAGTTGTATTTAATTACAGAAGGGAGATGACAAAATGAAAAAAAAACAAAAAACTAAAAAAAGACTAAATCCAAGTAGGGTAATGATAGTGTTGGTGTTTGTACTAATGTTTTCCTTTTCAATATGTGCAGTACTTGTTAGTGACATTTTCAATGTTAAGTATATCGAAGTAAGCGGAAATGAAAAAGTAACAAAATCAAGTATACTGAATACAATAGGCACAAAAAAAGATAAAAATATATTTATGTACAGTAAAAAAGATATAATCGAGGGAATAAAGAAAAATTCATATATAGATACTGTAGAAGTAGATAGAAAGCTACCAAATAAAATTATTGTAAAAGTGGTAGAAAAAAAGGTTTTTGTTACATTAAAAGACGGAGACAACTATTGCTATATAGATAGAGATGGTAATTTATTAGAAGAGCTAAAAGGTACAAATGAGAGTAGAAACGATAAAATTATCGAAATAGATTACTCTATAGAGGACTATAAGACTATAAAGTTTAAGGACAGAAATTCAAAAAATAAATTCTTTTTACTTATGTCTGTTCTAGAAAAATATGGTATGTATAACGAGACAAAGCAAGTAAATATGCAAAAAGATAGCAAAATAGACATGTTGACTAGAGGAAATATAAAAATCTTACTACCTAACGATGACAATTTAGATTATAATATACATAGAGTTAGTAAAGTCGTTTTAGACTTGAACAACAAAAAAATCAGCAAGGGTTCTGTAGACTTAACACAAAACAAATACGCAGTTTATAGTCCAGAATAATAGGATGGTAAGGACGTGGTAGGGTTTGAAAATGAAGTTTTCTAATAAATATATAGTAATAGCGTGTGTAGTATTAGGATTTTTAGTCACTTCACAGCTTAAAGCTATAAATTTAGAAAATAAAGGTGTTTCGACGAATAGAAGAGGCGAAGAATTGACAAGTGAGTTGAAATCGCTAAATGATAAAGAAGATAAATTAGAAGAAGAGATATTGGAGACTAAGAAAAAAATAGATACATATAAAAATAGCGGAAATGAAGATGCTCTAAAGCAAGAATTAGATAAGTATGAAAGGTTATCAGGATTTACGGATGTCGAGGGAAAAGGTATAGAAGTAACCATAAATCCCATAAATCGAGGCGATAGACTAGCCGATAGCAAAAATATAATGTATAATTATGATTTAATATTGTCTATTATAAACAAACTAAACTCAGCTCAAGCGAGTGCTATCTCTGTAAACGGAAATAGGATTGTTTCAGATACATACCTGCATTTAAAAGGAGATCAACTTTACATAAATGAAAATAAGCTCAAGAGTCCACTAGTAATAAAGGCTATTGGAGATTCAAATACACTAGCGTCTGCACTTAACATCAAATACGGTATTGTCTGGGAAATAGAGCAGCATTACAGTGCGAAGGTGGATATTGAGAAGAGCGATAATATAAAAGTAAATTCACATAGTGGAAAAATAAATTTGGCTGGTAAATAAAATATGAAAAATAAATTTGTTGTACTGGGTACATTTATACTTGGAATACTGATCTCTATATTTATAAAATCATTTGATCCAGAGAACATATATATGACTCTAGATCAAGTTGGAAAAATTGAATCTGAAATTGATGCCAAAAAAGAAAAAATTAACTTGCTTGACAAAAAACTGGCAAGATATAAAGATGATCTAAAAAAATATGATGATAGTACAAGATCCAAAGAAATAAAAGATGTAATGGAAGATGAACTTTCGAACCTAAAAGATAGAAGTGGACGAACAGACATTGAAGGGGCTGGCATAATGATTACTATGAACGACAGCGATCGTGACGTAGAGAGTGGAGAAGACCCGAATGATTTAATAATTCACGATATAGACGTTCTTAGGCTTATAAATGATCTTAGGAAATCAGGTTCAACAGCGATCTCGATAAATGGAGAGAGAGTTTTAGGTAAAACTCAGATAAAATGCTCTGGATCAACTATAACAGTGAACGATACTACATATGGGCAACCCTTTGTAATTAGAGCGTTAGGTGATGTAGATGATTTAAATGCTGCAGTTTTATCTCCGGATTCATACGCGTATACGCTTAAGGAAATATACAGCATAAATATTGAAGTTGAGAGTATGAATAATATGAAGATTAAGCGAATTAGTTAATAATTTAAAATCTATTTATAGAAAATACTTAAAAATTTGTATAAAATTTTACAAAACCATTGTATAATTTTACTAGTTTAAGTAGAATAAAGAAGGAGACTAATATGATTTGGATATTATCAAGTCTAGCACTTGGAGTAGCGGTAGGATATTTTGTCCCATTCACGTATCCAATTGACTATACAATATATGTTTCTGTAGCTATACTTGCAATAATGGACTCAGTCTTTGGGGCAGTAAAATCGAGTTTCGAAGATAAGTTTGAGAATATTATCTTTATTACAGGTTTTTTAGGTAATACTCTCTTAGCCGTAATAATGACATATATAGGTGAAAAATTAGGTGTACCACTTTACTATGTGGCAGTTTTAGTTTTTGGGATGAGAATATTTAATAATTTCTCAATAATTAGAAGATATGTTATAAAAACTATAACGAATAAAAAATAATTAATTTATTACATAAAGTTATCAATTTAGTATTTATTAAATAAAGTTACAAAATAAGAGGAAAATTTGTATTTTTGTGGAATATGAAAAATTATAGAACAACAAAAAACTCAAAAAAATGGTATAATCATTTCATACGATTATTTTGAATCATGATATAAGGAGGTTTATAGATGCTAAACTTTGACGTAGAATTAGATGAAAGTGCAAAAATCAAGGTAATAGGTGTAGGTGGCGGTGGTAATAATGCTGTAAACAGAATGGTTGAGGCCCAACTAAAGGGAGTAGAGTTTATAGCAATTAATACAGATAAACAAGCTTTAGTTACATCTAAAGCTGAATATAAAGTACAAGTAGGGGAAAAATTAACTAGAGGACTTGGAGCTGGGGCTAACCCAGAAGTTGGGAAAAGAGCAGCAGAAGAGAGTAAAGATGAGATAGTTAATTTACTTCAAGGTTCAGATATGGTTTTCGTAACTGCCGGAATGGGTGGTGGAACTGGTACTGGAGCAGCTCCAGTAGTAGCAGAATTGGCCAAAGAAATGGGAATACTTACTGTAGGGGTTGTTACAAAGCCATTCGCATTTGAGGGTAAGATAAGAATGAAAAATGCTGAGGGAGGAATCGAAGCATTAAAAGCTAAAGTTGATACCCTTATAACTATACCAAATGATAGACTATTGCAAATAGTTCAAAAAAGTACATCTATGTTAGATGCGTTCTCTATTGCTGACGATGTTTTAAAACAAGGTATTCAGTCGATATCTGACCTTATAGCTGTTGAGGGTCTTATAAACCTTGACTTTGCCGATGTAACTACAATCATGAAGGATAAAGGTCTTGCCCATATGGGTATAGGAAATGCAAGTGGAGAAACTAGAGCTGTAGATGCAGCGAGACAAGCTATACAATCTCCACTATTAGAAACTTCAATAAAGGGCGCAAAAGGCGTTCTGTTAAATGTTACGGGTGGATCTAACTTAGGTCTATTTGAAGTCAATGAAGCTTCGACTTTAGTTATGGAGTCTTGTGACCCGGAAGCTAACGTTATATTCGGAGCATCTATTAAAGAAGATTTAGGCGATGAAATAATGATTACAGTAATTGCAACCGGTTTTGAGGGTATTAGAGATGATATTATAGAGTCTAAACCAAAAAAATCTAGTGTTAGATCATCTTTAGACACTACAATCAAATCTTCAATCAGAGATATAGATGAGGATGAAGAAATATCAGAAAAACTAGGTGATGCTAAAAATACAGATATTGTTGAAGATGACAGTATGGAAATACCAACGTTTTTGAGAAGAAGAAGATAGTTCTAACAAGTATTTTTTTGTCAGATGTATATTATAAAAACAATATTTATACTTTACATAAATTATGCGGGTTACGTTTCTAGAAACGGTAACCCGCATTTTCTGTAGAAATTTATGTATTTTTAGATGAAAAATTACGTTAAATTTTATATAATCATAAGTAGGATTGATAGGAGGTGAAGCGTATCATTATTCGTATAGCTATATGTGACGATGAAGAAGAGCAGCAGAATATTTTAAAAAGTCATCTAGACATAATATTTAAAGAATCTCAATATGACTATGAGCTATTTATTTTTAGTTCAGGTGAAGAACTTATGGAGAATTACCCTCGAGGAATAGATATTTTTTTGCTAGATATTTATATGAAGGAGATAAATGGTATTGAGGTAGCTAAAAATATAAGAAAGACAGATCAAGATTGTGAAATTATATTTATTACTTTTTTTCATGGTCATGTCAGGGAAGGATATGAAGTTAGAGCGTATCGTTATTTGACAAAGCCTGTTGGTATTTTAGAACTTAAGAAACATCTATTGAGTTGTATTGAGAAAATTATTGAGTCAAAAAATAATGAATTAATAGTATTTGAAGAAGACAATGTATACAAGATAAGTATAAATTCTATTTTATATACACAGAATTTAAAAAATGATATGATAATACATACCCTAAAAAGAGAATTTACAATAAAGAAAAAAATTGATTTAATAGAAGAAGAGCTATTGAAGTATAGTTTTATTAAATGCAAGAAAAATTATATTATTAACATAAAGTATATATGTTCGGTTAAAGAAAATGTTATTGAGTTAATTAATGGAGAGACTATTCCATTCAATAAAAAAAATGTAAAAGATCTTCAAGAGAAAATAATAAAAATGACTTATTAGAGGTAAAGGCATTTATGTATAAATTTGTTTATATTATTGCATATAAAAATGACGCAACTAGTCAATATAACTAGAAGTGTCATTTTTATTGCAAAAATTAGGCGCAATAGATTTTGATGGAATTTAATGACAGATTAATAAAGAATTTGTTTTGAATTCGACCATCAAAAGTGACATAAAATTTTATGTTACTATCCTATAATGGATTTATGGAAAAAGGGGATGAAACAAATGTATTTTGAGTACTATGTTTTAGAAAACCTTATAGTAAATTATATTATTATAAGTTGTACATCTATTCTTACTAAAAAATATAATTCCCTAAAAAATAAAATACTAGGAGCGTCTTTAGGAGCAATATATGCAGTTGCATACTTGTATCCTTCGCTTGGCATTCTTTTCACAATACCGTTCAAAGTTTTTCTTATGACATTTATTATTTTTGTATCATTTAAGCACTATGGTAAAAGAGACTTTATTAAGACATCTTTAGTATTTTATTTGGTGAATGTATTTATTTCTGGGACTACATATTTTATTATTTATTTTACTGGTATAAGCCATATAAAGATATCATTTTTAATAGTATGCGCTTATGCAAGCTGCGAACTTCTTAAACATATTTACAAGGATATCAAGATGATCAAGTACATAGACAATTTGACTAAAAGCATAAGGATAAAAATATTTGATAATGAATTTGACTGTATGGCATTAGTAGACAGCGGAAATATGCTTAAGGATCCTTTTAGTAAGAGTGAGGTTGTTATGGTAGATGCTAGTGTCGTTAAAAATATTATGCCTAGTTTTTTATTGGGTGTAGATTATGCTGACCTAGATATCGAAAGAGCAGAAGAAGTAATTCGGGATTTGGACAAAGATATCTCAAAAAAAGTCAGGTTAATACCTTACAAACATGCAGGAAGCTCAGAATCAAAAATAGTAATTGGATTTAAGGCTGATTATATTGAAGTTGACGACCAAAAAGTCGGAGATATAGTCCTTGGGATTGCAGACTTAGAAGAATCTGATTACAAAGCTATAATGAGTCCAACTTTATTACCAAATATTTAATTATAGGGGGAAAGAGATGTTTAGATTAAAAGAAAAAATAAAGAATGTGATACTAAAGATAGGAATTAAGCTAAAGATAATCAAGCCCAAAGGAGTTTACTATATGGGTGGAGCAAACATACTCCCTCCACCATTAAAAGCGCATGAAGAAATTGAGCTATTAAAAAAATTAGAAACTGACGAAAGTGTAAAGTCTGTATTGATAGAAAGGAATCTTAGATTAGTAGTATATATATCTAGAAAATTTGAGAATACGGGCATAGATGTAGAGGACTTGATATCTATAGGTACAATTGGACTAATAAAGGCTGTAAATACTTTTAAACTCAATAAAAATATCAAACTCGCTACATATGCGTCTAGATGTATAGAAAACGAAATACTTATGTACCTTAGAAAAAACAACAAGAAAAAGACAGAGGTATCATTTGATGAGCCGTTAAATGTAGATTTAGATGGGAACGAGCTTCTTTTGTCAGATGTGCTCGGAACAGATAATGATGAAATATACAAAATCATTGAAGAAGAGATAGATAGAGACTTGCTTCTTATGGCTCTAGATCGATTAAACGACAGGGAAAAGCAAATTATGGAATTAAGATTTGGACTTATAGATAAAGGCAATGAGAAAACACAAAAAGAAGTGGCTGGAATGCTTGGCATATCTCAGTCCTACATATCTAGACTAGAAAAGAAAATAATCTCCAGATTACAGAAAGAGATGAAAAAATTTGTATAAAAAGAAATAAATATCTTTTAAAAGTATAAAAAATTGGGAAATGTAAATAATTTCATTAAGTAATACTTTTAAGAGAGGACTGAAATAAATGAAAGTTAACAAGGTTGAGATATGCGGTGTCAACACATCCGAGCTTCCAGTTCTTAAAAATAAGGAAATGAATGAACTTCTTGTAAAAATAAAAAATGGAGATAAAGAGGCAAGAAGAGTCTTTGTAAGGGGAAATTTGCGATTAGTTCTTAGTGTTATAAAGAAATTCAACAACAGAGGCGAAAATATAGATGATTTGTTTCAAATTGGATGTATTGGATTAATAAAATCCATAGACAATTTCGATTTAAGCCAAAACGTCAGATTTTCCACTTATGCAGTACCTATGATTATAGGTGAGATAAGACGATATCTAAGAGATAACAATCCGATAAGAGTCAGTAGATCTTTAAAGGACACAGCATATAAAGCACTTCAAGTTAGAGAAAGATTGATACGTGAAAATTCAAAAGAACCAACAGTTACAGAGATAGCCAAAGAATTAGAGCTGGAAGTTGAATATGTAGTTATGGCACTTGATGCTATACAAGATCCTATATCGCTATTTGATCCGGTATACCAGGACAATGGAGATGCAATTTATGTAATGGATCAAGTTCAAGATAAAAAAGATACAGATGAAAATTGGCTTCAGGAAATTTCATTAAAAGAAGCTATAAAAAAATTGAATAGCAGAGAGAAGTTAGTTCTGGATCTGAGATTCTATAAAGGGCGTACTCAAATTGAGGTCGCTGATGAGATTGGTATATCACAAGCTCAAGTATCTCGTATAGAGAAAAACGCACTTAAAAATATGCGAAAGTACGTCTAAGTAATTGATGAAAAGCATAGAAATATATCGTAAAGATAGATTAAAAATGTAGAAAATAATTTTATGAACAAGAAATGACCTGTAAAGGTCATTTTTTTTATGCTAGTACATATTTATTTTTATAGGAAGGGTGAGTATAATATGATTAGAGTATCTGATATAATGGAGAAGGAAGTAATAAATGTTAAAAATGGAAAAAGACTAGGATATATTACAGACATAGATATGGATGTGTACGAAGGAAAGATAGTATCATTTACTATTTATGGCGATGATAGCAGAAGTTTTTTTTCAAGAGGTGGAGCTGAAGAAGTTATTTTCTGGCATGACATACTTAAAATAGGATGTGATACAATAATAGTAAATATAGGCTCTGAACTTAGCCTCGATGAATTAGAAATTTAATTAACTGAGGAGGAAACCAATGCAATGTCCTTACTGTAAATACAAAGAATCAAAAGTAATAGATTCTAGACATACAGATCCTAAGTCAATAAGACGAAGAAGAGAATGTGAAAGTTGCAAAAAAAGATTTACAACTTATGAAAAAATAGAACTTACACCTCTAATGGTAATCAAGAAAGATAAAAGTAGACAGCCTTTTGATAGAGACAAGATCAAATATGGAATCATAAGAGCGTGTGAAAAAAGACCTATATCAATAGACAGTATTGATGGTGTAGTCAATAATATTGAAAACGAACTCAACAAAGGTTTTGTTGAAGAGATCGAAGCGACAGAAATTGGCGAGATGGTTATGGATCAACTTAAAAACTTGGATGAAGTAGCTTATGTAAGATTTGCATCAGTTTATAGGCAGTTCAAAGATATAAATACATTTGTAAATGAACTGGAAACAATATTAATAGAAAAGGGTGACTAAAGTGAAAGATTATATAAACATAAACTATATTGATGAAATAAATGATTCTTTTAATTTAGCCGTAACTCATAAAAGCCTAGATGCAAAATTAAAAGAAGATATGAAAAAAGTATGTGATGGATGTGGTTTCACTTTCGAAAATATGACTAGTAATATCCAAATACATTCAGATATAGTTAATGTAGTGGATGAAAGTAGTATTTGTAATAAAGTAGAAGGAGATGCACTTGTTACAAATTTAAAAAATGTACCGCTTTTAATATTTACAGCTGATTGCGTGCCTATATCAATTATAGATAATGTAAATAAGGCGATAGGGCTTGTTCACGCGGGTTGGAGAGGCACTTATGAACAAATATCCAGGAAGACTATAGAAAAGATGCAGGAGCTGTATAAATCGAGGCCTGAGGACCTTGTATGTATTATAGGTCCATCGATAGGACCATGCTGTTATGAGGTATCAAAAGACTTAATAGACAAATTCGTTAATAGATTTGAAAAAACTACCGATAATATATACAAAAGTCGCGATGAAAGTGTCTTTTTAAATTTATGGTCAGTTAATAAATCTATACTTAAAAATAGTGGAGTTAAAGAGGAAAATATTCACAATATGAATCTTTGCACAAGTTGTACATCGGATGAATTTCATTCTTATAGAAAAGATGACAAAACTTTAGGCAGAATTGGTACAATACTAGAGATAAAATAGGAGGAGCAAAACGAATGAAAAATAATAAAGTGCTTGTAATAGACGATGAGAAATATATAGTTGAGCTACTGAAATTCAATTTAGAAGTGGATAACTATGAAGTAAGCTACTCTTACGACGGATTTGATGGATTTATCAAAGCAAAGGAAAATAAACCAGATCTTATTCTTCTTGACTGGATGTTGCCAAATATCAGTGGAATAGAAGTTCTAAAAAAAATTAGAAGCGACAAAGATTTAAAAGATGTTCCGGTTATAATGCTTACAGCTAAAAACATGGAAAACGACAAGGTAGAAGGTCTGGATATAGGTGCAGATGACTATATAACAAAACCATTTAGTATAAAAGAATTAATGGCTAGGATAAACTCAGTTCTAAGAAGATATAATACTACGAGTAGCGATGATCAAGATATACTGACAGTAGGTGATTTAGAGCTGGATTTAAACAAACATCAAGTTACAAAGGGTACAGAAAAAATAGAACTAACATTAAAAGAGTTTGAGTTGCTTAAACTTCTTATTCAAAATAGAGGGAAAGTACTTTCTAGAAACTATTTACTTGATAAGATTTGGGGATATGAGTATTATGGAGAAACTCGTACAGTTGACGTACACATAAGATATCTTAGAAAGAAAATAGAAGATGAAAATAAAGCAGAAAGATATATAGAGACAATAAGAGGAGTCGGATATAAAATAGACTAAAACTAAGTTTTTACCGTAGTTTAAAAATAGTAACGACGGTAAAAATAATAGTAACAACGGTTGAAATAATAGTAACGTCAGTTAATACTATAGTTACAACAGTTGGCTGTGAAATAGGTCATAATGAAATTTAGAGGTGTATAATATGGAAGAATTAGGTAATATATATATTCTTGTGATGATGCTTTCTGTAGTAATAGCAATTCTATCATTGAGATACACTTTAACACTTAGAAAATATTTGAGAGAGTTTACGATTGTATCAAAAAAAGTAAGTAATCAAGAGTTCAACTCTAGGTTAAATATATCGGCAAAAGGTGAACTAGGTGAGTTAACTAGAAATTTTAATTACATGATAAAGAATATGGATAATGCGTTTGAGGAAGTAAAGAATAAACACTTACAACTTATATCCATATTACAGAGTATTTCACATGGAATACTCGCTATAGATATAAATGGCAATATTATGTTGATAAACGATGAAGCTAAGAGAATGATAAAAAGCGATCTAGAGTTGCCAGTTGAAGATTACAATATCAATATTATAATTAAAGAAAAGCAAATTCTAAGATCAATACTCAACTTTATGGGATCTAACAAAAGTGAAACAGTTCAAATAACTACTAAACAAGGTATTGTTTACAAAATCAAGCAAGATCCAATCTATCTGCAAAACTCAAGCAATGTTATGATAGGTTCTATTGTAAATATTGAAGATATAACAGAAAGAGTAAGACTAGAAAATATGCGTACAGATTTTGCAGCGAATGTAAGTCATGAGCTAAAGACACCACTTACTTCAATAAGTGGTTTTGTTGAGACTTTAAAGTCAAATGAAAATATTGATAAGGATACAAGAAACAGATTTTTATCTATTATAGAAGGAGAATCTGATAGATTGACGAGGTTGATAGATGATATACTATTTATTTCATTCCTTGAAGGAAAAGACGGGGTACCGGTTGAAGAGATAGTATTGTACGATGTATATAGTGAAATTAAACAAATTACATCTCATGCAGCTGAAACAAAAAATATAGAAGTAAATTGTGATTGTGAAGATAAAACACTTTCTATAACTACAAATCGAGATTACTTAAAACAAGTTTTATTGAATCTGATGGACAATGCTATTAAGTATACTCAAAATAATGGATACGTAAATGTAGAAATTGAAGATGAGGTCGACTTTATATCTATAAAAGTAAAAGATAATGGGGTAGGTATACCAGAAGATGAAGTAGATAGAATATTTGAGAGGTTTTATCGTGTAGATAAAGCTAGAAGTAGGGATGTCGGAGGTACAGGACTTGGACTTGCGATAACTAAGCATATTGCTAAATCACTACAGGGAAGTGTCCATGTAAACAGTAAACTCGGTGAAGGTAGTGAATTTGTATTTAGTATTCCTAAAAAGATGATAAAGAAACAATAAAAAATATAAAGAATAATAAAGACAATAAATACTAGTAAAGAAGACATATAAAAATCAATGTAAAGATTGATAAATAGCAATAAAAAGATAACTAAATAGCAATAAAAAAACATATAAATTATAATATTAAAAATTTCCTTGATAAAAAGGAAATTTTTTTTGTTTTTTGAACAAACTATATACAAAGGAGTTGAGATAATGGAAGAAAGTTTACTTAGTTCCACTGTATTTAGACAATCGTTACTAGTTTCAGTAGTAATAGGAATTTTATGTAGAGGTCTAGTTTTAGTGGTTAAAAACAAACAATACCCTTCAAGACCTCAAGATTATTTAGAACAAATAATATCTTCTGGACTATCCGCTGCACTTGGAGCGATTGTATTGCCTGCAATTTTAGATAAAGAGTACGCGGCGCTTACATTTTTTGCGATTGCAATACAACAGTTTCAAGGGCTTGCAGATCAAGAGAGGATAACACTAAAAAATACAGACAATGAAGAGATAGTTCCTAAAGGAGATGCGTATGTTGAGGAAATTGCTTCGACATATGAATCGAGAAGTTATATAAGTTTATTTGCTTCTTTAGCGGCATCTGTTGCGTATATAGGAGTATTTAGGAAATTTGATGCTGGATTTTTAGTTTGCACTGTTTCGGCTATTGTAGCAGGTGGAATAGTAGGATTGGTATTTAGAAAGTTTCTAAAGAGAAAGAGTTTGGATGATGTAGCAACTGTAGTTCCAGCTGAAATAATTTTCGATGGTCCGCTTCTAAAAGTAAACGATACTGTTATTACTAATATAGGTCTTGATAGTACGAAGAAGAAGTATATTGAAAAAGGACTTGCTATTGAGATAAAACCTATAAATAAAGAGATGTTTGGGATTATAAATGATCTTGGACAGAGACAGGCTATAATACATAATATCTTTATTCATCTCGGGATTGATAAAGATTTGGATGAATTCGATATTGTAGCATTGTCAAAAGTTGACCCGAAAAAACACACAATAGTAATTCCATATGTTCCTATTTTAAAAGATATGGAAGTAATGATTAAATCAGCTAAAAGTGCTCCTATTTTAGAAATATCAAAAGGTAAAAAAGGATATTTAAAGACAGAAGCAAAGTAAAATAAAACTTAAATGAAGAGTTAAAAATTTTAGATA
Source organism: Clostridioides mangenotii TR (assembly GCF_000498755.1). Taxonomy (GTDB): domain Bacteria; phylum Bacillota; class Clostridia; order Peptostreptococcales; family Peptostreptococcaceae; genus Metaclostridioides; species Metaclostridioides mangenotii_A. The sequence goes on from NZ_AXUS01000018.1 coordinate 39,352, forward strand.
TATTTTCAAATTAAAACTTTAAGTATCTAATTTAAAAATTTGTAATAGGAGTGATTATATGGATTTAGCATTTTATGTGGGGGTTATTGTCGGCATAGTGTCAAGAATTTTAATGCTCAACACAGATCAAGAGCAATACCCAACCTATCCAAATATATTGATATCTCAGCTAATACTTGCATTCGTTGCTTCAGCACTTGGTGCACTTCTCGTTCCGGCACTTGTCGCTAGATCTTATACATCTATAACTTTTTTATCACTAGCAGCCGAACAATTTAGACAAGTTAGGGCAAATAGGAGAAATACACTTCAAAATGTGGAACCAGTCCAATTGGTAAAAAGAGGAGAAGCACTTATAGAGGAGATAGCAAGAGCTTATGAAGTTAGAAACTACATGTGTATTATTACATCGTTTATAACAGTAGGTCTTAATAGATTGATAACTGTTGAGACAGGAATTAACGATACATTAAGTATTATTATAAGTGCTATTGCTGGGCTTGTACTGGCATTCGGGCTTAAAAAACTTCTTACAAGGGAAAGCATTGGCGACATTGCCGATGTTGTTGTAGTTCCAATTAAATTTAGCGACGTATCAATACTAAATGTAGGAGATGTAAAAGGAATAACAAATATAGGTCTAGAACAAGATAGAGATGTGTATATTAATAAAGGTATCGGAATAGAAATAATTCCAAAAGATAAGGATTATTTAAATGCAGGAATTCTCTATAATTCGGGACAAAGACAAGCTATAGCATTTAATATTTACTCAAGGCTCGGACGTTATGGCGATAGTGATGACCCAGCATTTACTCCAATTATAAGAAGAAATGCAGAAAAAGAGAGTATAGTTCTTGGGTATATTCCGGTGTATGGGGGTTTAGAAGATGTTATTGAGGCAGCTAAATCTTGCCCAATACTAGAAACAGCTAAAGGGAAAAATCTATCTCTAAAGAATTATAAAATAGGGTCTTTAAATAAGGAGGTAAATTAGATGTCTACTAAAATAGGAGTCAATGACTACACGCTAGCAATAATAACAACTGATAAAGAAATGAAAATCAGTGGAGGATGTCCGATTTTCTATGCAAAAGATGAAGCTGAACTTCAGAATAAAGCGATGCTAATATCGAAGTGCGTTGCTGGAATGGTGCACGATATGACAAATGGGACTTTGATAATAGTAAAACATTAATCATATTATTTAGGTTGTATATTAGGTGGGTATTAATTCTAATGTACAACCTAATTTTATTTATAGATTTAATTGTGATTAAAATGAGACTAGTCGATATATAGGGCTAGTTGACGTCAAATAAAGAAGTATGATAACATAAAAAGATATGTATAAAAAGAGTGGTGAATAAGATGGAAGTAAATGTAAAAAATGCTAATAATATAATAAATAAGGTATCTAAAGGTAGTATCGCAGAAGAATTAGGTATTGAAGTTGGAGATTTACTTGTATCTATAAATGAACAACCAATACGTGATATAATAGAATACAGATTTCTATTAAGTGATGAATATTTAGAGGTCGAGATTGAAAATAAATACGGGGAATTGTATTTATATGAAATAGAAAAAGACTACGATGAGGATCTTGGTATTGAGTTTTCAAATCCTATTATCGATATGGCAAAGAGTTGCAGAAACAAGTGTATGTTCTGCTTTGTGGATCAATTGCCAGAGGGTATGAGAGAGACTTTGTACTTTAAAGATGACGATTCTAGACTTTCATTTTTACAGGGGAATTTTGTTACTCTAACTAACATGAGTGATGATGATATAGAAAATATTATAAAATATAGAATTAGTCCAATAAATATCTCTGTTCATACGACAAATCCAGATTTACGACAAAAAATGATAAGCAATAAGTTCGCCGGAAAAGTTTACGGTATCATGAAGAAACTGGCAGAGGCTGAGATTACTATGAACTGTCAAGTTGTTCTATGTCCTGGTGTAAATGATGGAGAAGAATTAAGAAGGACTGTCTACGATTTGATCGAATTATATCCATATGTAAATAGTATAGCAGTGGTTCCGGTTGGAATAACTAAATACAGGGACAACCTTCCTAATCTTAAAATATTTGACAAAGAAAGTGCAAATAAAACTATAGATCAAATACATAAAATTCAGGAAGACTTACTTAAGAAAGTTGGGACAAGGTTTGTGTTTTTATCAGATGAATTTTATGTTTTAGCTGATAGAGAACTATTAGATTACGATGATTACGAAGGATTTTTACAGTTTGAAGATGGAGTAGGTATGATTAAAAAAATGGGGGCTGAAATTAGACAATACCTAGATTCGCTGCCATTAAATAAAACTGTAGAAAAAAGAAAAATATCTATAGCAACAGGTCATTCTGCATATAAATTTATGAGAGAAATGTCTAATTTAGTAATGGAAAAATACAAAAATATAGAGATTAAAGTTTATGAAATAAAAAATAAGTTTTGGGGTGAAACTATAACTGTATCAGGCTTAATAACTGCAAAAGATATTTTAGAGCAGTTGAAAGGCGAAGATATAGGAGACGTTTTATACATTACTAGAAGTATGCTAAAAGCTGATGAAGAGATATTTTTAGATAATATTACATTAAAAGAGTTACAAGACATTATGAAAATAAAAATTATTCCATGTTTAAACGAGGGAAAAGACTTTATAGATAAAATTCTCGATTAAATATGTATAAAAGGAGATAAATATATGAACGTAAGTAGACCGATTGCCGCAATAGTTGGAAGGCCAAATGTTGGTAAGTCAACGTTATTCAACAAGTTTGCAGGCAGAAGAATTTCAATAGTTGAAGATACTCCAGGTGTAACCAGAGACAGAATATTTGCTGAGGTAGAGTGGTTGAACAAATATTTTACACTAATAGACACAGGTGGTATAGAGCCTGAGAGCGAAGATATTATACTTTCACAGATGAGAGATCAAGCTATGCTTGCTATGGATATGGCACATGTAATTCTCTTTATAGTCGATGGTAAAACAGGTCTTACTCCTGCTGATAAAGAGATTGCACAAATTCTTAGAAAAAGTAAAAAACCAGTTATTTTAGTTGTAAATAAAATAGACAGTCAAAGCCAAATAAACAATATATACGATTTCTACGAACTAGGATTTGGAACTCCATTCTCAGTTTCAGGTGCGAATAGTATGGGTCTAGGAGACCTACTTGATGAAGTGGTTGAAAATTTCCCGGCAGGACTTGATACAGAATACGACGAAGAGTTAATAAAGGTTGCTATTACTGGTAAGCCAAATGCAGGAAAGAGTTCAATTCTAAACAATATTCTTGGAGAAGAGCGTGTTATAGTAAGTTCGATAGCAGGAACAACTAGGGATGCAGTAGATACTTACTTTGAGAAAAACGATCAGAAGTTTTTACTTATAGATACTGCTGGTATAAGAAGAAAGAGTAGAATATACGAAAAAATAGAAAAATACAGTGTTATAAGAGCTATGAGCGCCGTTGACAGAGCAGATGTAGTGTTAATTGTAATAGATGCAGTTGAAGGACCTACAGAGCAGGATACAAAGGTTGCAGGAATCGCTCACGATGAAGGTAAGGCTTGTATATTTGTAATAAATAAATGGGACTTGCTAGAAAAAGACAATAAAACTATGAAAAACTATCAAATAGATATAAGACAGAAATTCCCGTTTATGATGTATGCGCCTATAATCTTCGTTTCGGCAATTACGAATCAGAGAATGAACAAAGTGCTTGATACAGTTGTATACGTATCAAATGAACATTCAAAGAGAATGTCTACATCAGCTCTTAATGATGTAATAGGGGAAGCTGTAATGTTAAATCAGCCGCCATCAGATAAAGGAAAGAGACTTAAAATATACTATGGAACACAGACGGATATTAGACCTCCAAAGATTACACTGTTTATAAACGATAAGGAATTAACTCATTTCTCTTATCAAAGATATCTTGAAAACAAGATCAGAGAAAACTTTGGTTTTGAAGGAACGACAATAAGATTTGATTATAAGCAAAAGGCAAAAAAATAATAGACTTATAGCCTAAGGAGGTACTGGAGTGGTTACATTTGGTTATATTGCAATTGCTGTAATTGCATATCTTTTAGGAAATATATCGACTTCTTATATTATAGCCAAGAAATTTTCAGGAGTGGATATAAGGACACAAGGTTCAGGAAATGCAGGTTCTACAAATGTACTTAGAACCATGGGTAAAAGAGCAGGAGCTGCAACATTTGTTGGAGATTTATTAAAGGGTACATTATCAGTGCTAATTGGCGAGATTATTGGTAACTTGATAGGTGTTGACAGAATTATTGCCGGATATGTAGCAGTAATATTTGTAGTGTTAGGACATAATTGGCCAGCTTTTCTAGGATTTAAAGGTGGGAAAGGCGTTGCAACATCTCTTGGGGCGATGCTAGCTATCAATCCTATTATTGCACTATCATGTCTTGGGATATTTATAGTTGTAGTTGCAGTTTCTAAGTACGTTTCCCTTGGATCAGTCGTTGGAATAGCATTTTCAGCTCCGTTTATGTTGATAAGTAAGAATAATCCTGGGTTTGTGGTAGCTTTATTTTTAACTCTATCTGTAATGTATACACATAGAGCCAACTTAAAAAGACTTATAAAAGGCGAAGAAAACAAAGTTGGAAGAAAAAAAGAAGAATAATTTAATAAACATAAAATAACAGTTAAACAAGAATAGTTAAAATTAGGGGTGTTTGATGTGGAAAAGGTATGTGTATTAGGTGCAGGTAGCTGGGGAAGCGCATTAGCTCTAGTTCTTGCGAAAAAGGGTTATGAAGTATGTATGTGGACTAGACATTCGGATCAAGCTAAAGAAATTAACAAATCTAGAGAAAATACGGCTTATCTTCCAGGGATAATATTTCCTGAAAATTTGAATTTAACTTCAGATATTGAAGAAGCAGTAAAGGGATGTAATATGATAGTATCGGCAGTTCCTTCACAAGCTTTTAGAAGCACTTGCAAAACTATCAAACCTTTTATTAATGAGGATCAAATAATTATAGATGTAGCAAAGGGATTAGAAAAGGGGACTGGACTTAGATTATCAGAGGTTTTCAAAGAAGAGCTTCCAAATAATCCATATGTTGTTTTATCAGGTCCATCACATGCTGAAGAGGTAGCTAGAGATATTCCAACTACAGTAGTAGTAGCATCTGAGGATATAAATATAGCTGAAAGAGTACAAGATCTATTTATGGCTCAAGCATTTAGAGTATATACAAACCCTGATATAGTAGGGGTTGAACTTGGAGGAGCTTTCAAGAATATAATAGCTTTTGGAGCTGGAATCTGTGACGGTATAGGTTACGGCGACAATGCAAAAGCTGCACTTATGACTAGAGGAATAAGTGAAATGAGCAGACTAGGAGTGGCTATGGGAGCAGATATGACTACATTTGCAGGCCTTTCAGGAATAGGAGATCTTATAGTTACATGTACAAGTATGCACAGCAGAAACAGGAGAGCAGGTATTTTAATCGGACAAGGAAAAACTCTTCAGGAGACATTAGATGAAGTTAAGATGGTAGTTGAAGGAATAACTGCAACTGAAGTAGCTTACGAAGTAGCTAAAAAACTTGGAGTAGATGTACCGATTACAAATGCAATTTTTGCAGTACTCGACGAAGGTAAGAATCCAAAAGAAGTTGGAATTGAGCTTATGGTTAGACAGAAGAAGCATGAGATGGAAGAGATAATAAGTTTATAAAGTTACTAGATAATAAATATCTTCATCATTGACAACAATGATAGTAGAAATAGTGTAAAAGTTATATAGGCAAATAGTAAAGTGATCGACGCTTTGCTACTTGCCTTTTTATTTACAGAAGAAGTTGATATATTAAAAAAGGTTTAAATTATAAGACTCAAAAAGGTCAGAATGATTATTTCAGAGCATATGATGAAACTCTAAAATTATGGAATCTGCGAAATGGCTAACCACTCGCAAAAAAATATTGAACTAAATTAGTTCAATTTTTTCACTATGTAATTAAAATTCTATAATTTAGAATTTACTCAAATACAATAAATTTTTTATTATAATTACTCCATACAGTGCATGGAAACTTACTAAAATAAAAGGTGCTAAAAAGCATCTCAGTAATGGATAGTTTAAACGTTATTTCAAAAAGCTCTGGAGTCATTTGAAAATAGATACCGTCTTCTTCTAACATATATTTATTTATAAAATCTTTATTATCTTGACTTAAATCCGAATAGACTCTATTTCTTTCTTCAAAATTCAATCTGCTATAATAAAAATCTACATATGTATTTTCTATACCATTTTCATCAATTTTTTGTAGTAAGTATTCTTTTAGTTCATTATCATTTCCTTCTATAAAATGATGTTTTAGGTTATTAAAACCTTTATCAATCCTCTCTATATAGAGGCAGTTTTTTTCTTTTAGCTCCTCAAGACTTATACTCACAAGTTTATGATTTTCTTTCATAATATCACCTCACATTCATTTAAATACTATCTAAATTAGCAAAATTTATTAAACCTTAGATTATTAAACATATAAATATCTAATAAAATTTGCAGCTATTTTCTAATAAACCTATTTATAAACTTATAATACTGATGGGTAAATAGTCCGAATACTACTCCGTAAAGAGTAAAAAATAGTTGGTTAAAGCTATATAGCTCTGGTATTAAATACTGCATTACATTTAACGTAAGTATAGCAAAATTAGCCAATACTAACACTGAAATAATTTTTCTAATCATAATAATTTTTCTCCTATAACTTTATTATAACTAATTTTACAGAAAAATATAGCCCCTATCAATGGTAGGGGTTAGTTTCCATTTATAAAAAATTTAATACACAGTGGAGCATCTTTTCAGTTAGATCGTCGTTATCTACTTTTATTTTACTGTCGATCTTTTATTAACAATAGATTTTTGTAAAATGAAACTTTGTATAAAACGTGGAAAAGCTCATTATAATAATGGTGTGAGGATTGGTAATTTATATATTTATAAATATTTGGTTTATATATCTTTGTCTAAGGGTATAAAAACTTGTATGTAAATGAATATTAAAATTAAATGAAAAGGAGAATTAATTATGAATAATATATTTGATCTTAGTGGAAAGGTTGCTGTAATAACTGGGGCATCGTCAGGACTTGGAATACAATTTACAAAAGCACTTGCTGGGCAAGGGGCAGATGTTGCGATACTTGCTAGAAGAAAAGAAAAATTGGATGAATTGTCAAAAGATATATCTTCAACTGGAAGAAAGTGTCTAGCTGTAAAATGTGATATAACAAATGAAGAAGAAGTGATAAATGCAGTAAAAAAAATTAAAAAATATTATGGAAAAATAGATATATTAGTAAATAACGCAGGGGTTGCAAATGCAAAAAAAGCAGAAGAGCAAACACTTGATGAGTGGAATAGAGTAGTAGATGCTAACTTAACTGGTGTTTATTTAATGGCAAGAGAAGTTGGAAAGATAATGATTGATAGCAAATACGGTAAGATTATTAACTTAGGATCTATACACAGTAACTTAGCTATAGGAACTAATACAATATCGTCATACTGTGCAACTAAAGGTGCAGTTCAGATGCTGACAAAATCATTAGCATCAGAGTGGGCAAAGCATAATATTACGGTTAATGCTATAGGTCCAGCATACTTTGAGTCAGAGATGACAAAAAGAGCAGTAGAGAATGATGCATTTAATGAGTTTGTTAAATTTAGAAGTCCAATGGGAAGAATAGGTAAGCCAGGTGAGTTAAATGGAGCACTTATTTACTTTGCTTCTGATGCGTCAAGTTATACGACAGGACAATTGTTGAATGTTGATGGTGGCTGGAATACTATATAGTGGAATAGAAATGGTGAATTAATTGGGGTTCGATGGATTTAATTTAAAATAGCAGTATTTGATTGAGAACGCGACTACCACAGCTTTGGAAAAAGGCTGTAACTGTAGTCGCATTCTCATTTAAATCCCACTATTTAGAATTAAATCCACCGAACCCCAATTAATTTTCATTAGAAGTAAGTGAACCCCAAGATAAGGTCAAAATCAATTCTACCAACACATAATATATATCAATTGTTATTTAGGAGTATATTTTTATTCTAAAATTGTAGCAATACTTAAAAGAAATAATATTACTGCCCTGTTTTGCCTATTAAATGACCAGTTTTGCTAAATTAAACTTAACGATGAAAAAGTTTAGTATAATACATTTATAATAAGAGAATATAGCATAATTATTGAATATTCAAAACAAATCTTTTATTCTTGTCACAAATTATAAGCTACAAGTGCAAGAAATATCATTTTGACGTTTGTATAATTAATATAGACGATAATCGTATTAGTTTAGTTATAAATTTTAAACTACATTCTAGGATATTTTTCTCTGACCATATAAAATTTTACAATATAAAAAGTACCTTAAAATAAAGACATTAAAACTAAATTAATATTTGTGAACATATGGAGGTGAAAATATGTGACGAATATTTTTAAAGTACAAATTTGACATCACGGACATAACATAATTAAAATTTTAAAGGAGATGAAGTTTAAATGATTAAAAAAAATTTAGCAATTTTAACATTAACAGGTTTAACTTTTAATTTTTTAGCACCTATAGTTAGTTATGCAGATAGTCAAACAAATGTAGACTTACAAAAAACATATAGTATTAACTCAGAAAAAGATTTAAAAGACGTATTAAAAGGTGTTTCAGGCGAATATAGTGTAAAAAATCACTCTGATCAATATGAATTAGTTAAAAAAGAAAAAGATGAGCTAGGATTTACTCACTATACTTTAAGGCCTAAAGCTGATGGATACTTTGCTGAAAAGTCGGAAGTTAAAATACATACAAATGAATCTGGAAAGGTTATTTTTGTAAATGGGGACCTAGAACAAGGTAAGCTTGAGGTCGAAAACAAAACTGTAATAGATAAGAACAAAGCTATTGATTTAGCTTTTGAGTCAATAGAAAAATCACGTAGTGAAGTTAAAAACTTATCAGGTACAGATGTTATCAAAGAAGCCAATATTGTTGTTGATGAAGAAACTAACAGATCAGTATATAGTTTGGAAATAATATATAGTTTACCTGAACCAGCTCATTGGATAATTAAAGTAGATACAGAAAGTGGTGAAATTGTTAATAAACAAAATCGCTTAGAAAATGCCACGATAACAACAGGTTCTGGAATAGGATCAGATGGTAAGGTAAAGTCTCCGTTAAACTTGACAGAGGAGAGTGGTAACTTTTATTTATTAGATAAAACTCAGAAAGGTACTATAGGTACTGTAGGCTTTAAATATTTTCAAGAAAATAGTATAATAGGAAGCATTATCTCTAATGCATTAAATTCTTTCAATGATGAAAAATTTAAAGCAGGTGTAGATGCTCATTACTATACAAATCATGTCTATAAATATTATAAAGATGTACACAATAGAGAAAGTTACGATGGAAAAGGAGCAGATATATATTCTTATGTAAATGTACCTGATCCAGAGACAGGCGGAAATTGGAGTAATGCTGCCTGGACTGGTGCAGAAATGATTTATGGTGATGGTAATCCGAAAACAGAAAATCCTTTCTCTGCAGCAGATGATGTTGTAGCACACGAAATTACACATGGAGTTACATCATCAACAGCTGACCTAGTTTATGAATTCCAGCCAGGAGCATTAAATGAATCTTTTTCAGATGTTTTTGGCTATTTTGTAGACAATGAAGATTGGACAATGGGTGAGGATTTATATAAAGCACCTAATACAGCTATGAGGAGTTTAAAAGAACCTAGAAAGTATAATCAGCCAGACCATATGAGAAATTATTTAAATCTCAATATAAATACTGATTATGGAGGAGTTCACATTAATAGTGGTATTCCTAATAAAGCTGCATATAATACTATTACTAATTTAGGAAAAGAAAAATCAGAACAAATTTATTACAGAGCTCTTACAAAATATCTAACAAGACAGTCAAATTTCTCGGAAGCTAATCAAGCTTTAATTCAATCAGCAAAAGATCTTTATGGAGCAAAGGAAGCCTCAGTTGTTAAACAAGCATGGAGTGCAGTTGGGGTAAATTAACATTGCAGGGTACTAAATCAATATATTCAAAAATAGCGGAAAAACGTATATTGTAATATATTTGTAGTTCATATATTTATGAATATACCGGAATGTATACAGTATACAACAATTCAGAAAATTTAATTAAAAAGTCATGATAAAATAGTTGCTTTGAAATTTAAGCAACTATTTTTGTTGTACTGAACTCTAGTTATATTTATTATCCTATAGTAAGTTCTATTTAGTTGGAGGAGTGATAACAACAGAACTACAATCTCAATTTTACAAGCCGATGAAGTCGAATTCCCATCGTACACAATTTGTGATTGAACCTCAGATAACATCAAGCACACAATATCTAAAAAAACTGTAATATTAAAACCTACATACAAATATACTTTAATAAGATTAAATGCATGGAGGGAATAATATGAATAATAATATATACGAAGACATAGCAAAAAGAACGCAAGGGGATATCTACATAGGTGTTGTCGGCCCTGTTAGAACAGGAAAATCGACTTTTATCAGAAAGTTTATGGAAAAGCTGGTTATTCCAAATATTGATAATGAATTTAAAAGAGAGCGTACTAGAGATGAAATTCCTCAAAGTGGATCTGGTAAAACCATTATGACTGTTGAGCCTAAGTTTATTCCTGCAGATGGTGTAGAAATAAAGATAAGGGAAACTATGTCCTTTAATGTTAGGATGGTTGATTGTGTTGGTTACATAGTTGATGGAGCTCTTGGTCATGAGGAAGGTGGAAAGCAAAGACTTGTTTCTACTCCTTGGTCACAGGAAGCTATGAGTTTTGAAAAAGCTGCTGAAATTGGAACTAAGAAGGTAATAAAAGATCACTCTACTATAGGTATTGTTATGTTGACTGATGGTTCTGTCACTGGGATTGAAAGAGATAGCTACGTTAATGCTGAGGAAAGGGTTATTAAAGAATTAAAGGAACTTGATAAGCCATTTGCTGTAGTTTTAAATACTCTAAATCCAAATAGTGATGAGACTGATATGCTTAGGAAGGAATTGGAAGAAAAATATGAGGTGCCAATTATGCCGCTTAATGTAATTGAGATGGAAGATAAGGAAATTGAGGGTGTTATGGAGGCTGTTTTAAATGATTTTCCTATTACTGAGGTCAGAATAAATCTTCCTAAGTGGATTGAAGGTTTGGAAAAAGACCACTGGATTAAGAGTGAGATTATATGCTCTCTAAAACAAAATATAGCTGATTTAAATAAGATAAGAGATATAAATGATATTATGAATGGATTTTCTGAGCTTGAGTTTTTAAATTGCCCAGGGGTGGATAATGTTAAGCTTGGTGAGGGCGTTGTAAATATAGATTTGGAAACTAAACAGGATTTATTTTATAATGTTCTTGAGGAGAAGAGTGGATTTAAGATTGAGGGAGATTATCAACTTTTGAGTTTGATAAGCAAATTGTCTAAGATTAAAAATGAATATGATAAAATAGAGAGCGCTCTTATAGATGCAAAGATTGGAGGTTATGGTGTTGTTGCTCCGTCTTTAGATGAGCTTACTCTTGAAGAGCCTGAGATTATGAAGCAGGGTAAACAATACGGTATAAAACTTAAAGCAAATGCACCGTCTCTTCATATAATCAAAGCAGATATTTCTACAGAAGTTTCTCCTATTGTTGGTAATCAGAATCAAGGTGAAGAGATGATTACGTATTTACTTGATGTGTTTGAGCAAAATCCAAGTGATTTATGGGAGTCAAATATGTTTGGTAAGTCTTTAAATGATCTTGTTAAAGAACAGTTACAAAGTAAACTTTATACAATGCCTGAAGAGATTAGATGTAAAATGCAAAAAACTCTTCAAAAAATTGTTAATGAGGGAAGTTCGAATATTATAACGATAATTCTTTAATTGTCGATTGTTGTAGAAATTGCATACCTTAAATTTTTGTGTAAACCTCCTGATTAGTGTAAAATAAAATTATACTAATTGGGAGGTTGTTTTTATCTATACAATATATTTTTTATGTATAGATAAAACATTCACTTGACATCTATTTTACATCATCCTAGTAAACGTTTTCAAAGATATCGGAGATTGATTTTAGGGAGGGATTATTATAAGTAGTAAGATCGGTATAATAGCCTGTAACAATGAGTCAAGAGTAAGATTAGAAGATATTTTAAAGGCACTTTATACGTCAAAAAAATATTCCAAGACAGTAGTATTAATAATAGATAATAATAAAATTAACTCTGATTATAAGATGTTGAAAGAATTATTATACATTGACATCGAGGAGGAATTCTTTGATCTTGAATCTGAAGTAGAAAATAGTTTATTGAAGTATTTAGACCGAAAAAATGAAGTTGTTATAGTTGGAGAGAGCAAAGTATGCGATTTAGCTAAAAAGTATGGTATAGATAATACAACTATCGAGGTAGGTGAAAAATCTATAAGAGAATTTATTAACTATAGCAAAAACATGCTTAAAGCAGCGGATTGTGAAGTGAATAATAAAGTTTTAACTGGTATTTTTGAAAAAATCGATGCCGGCATAATTTTTGTTGATTCTAAGGGTAAGGTTTTGATGTGTAACGGCTATGCTAGAAAAATTCTAAATGTGAATGAAAAAGGAATCTTAAATAAATTTATATTAAATGTTTGTCCACAGATGAATTGGATAGTAGAGAGATCAACACAAGATGAATGCGATAAACTAGTTGTAAGAAAAATAAACGATGTGTCAGTATGTACGAAAACGGACTTAATAAAAGTGGGAAGGGATACAGTTGGTATATTAGGTGTTATTTTGGATATGACGAAACTTCAAAGAGTAGAGGGTAAAATTGCTCTCGACCAGGGGAAGGAAGGACTTAATTCTAGATATACATTTCAGGATTTTAAATATAAAGATAGGGTTACAAAAGAATTTATAGAAGAGGCTAAAATTGTTGGACAAACTGATTATACACTTCTTCTTTACGGAGAAAGTGGATCGGGTAAAGAAATTATAGCTCACAGTATACATAATATTAGTAAGAGAGGTTTGAATAATTTTGTTCCAATAAACTGCTCTGCTATTTCGGAAAGTTTACTGGAAAGTGAACTCTTTGGTTATGAAGAAGGTGCATTTACAGGTGCGAAAAAAGGAGGAAAACGCGGTATATTTGAGCTGGCGAATAAGGGAACGTTATTTTTGGATGAAATAAATACCCTTCCTCTAAGTATTCAAACGAAGTTGCTTAGAGTAATTGAGGAAAGACAAATAATGAGAATAGGTTCAGATCATTTAATACCACTAGATATTAGAATTATTGCAGCAACAAATGAACCTTTAATAGATAAAATTGAGCAGGGGTTATTTAGAGCGGATTTATTCTATCGTTTGAGCAGTTTGGAATTAAATATTCCACCTCTGAGGGAGAGAAAGAAAGATATATTGCTTTTATTTAGAAATTTTGTTTATGAGACTAGGCTAGAAAATGGTATGGATAATTTGGTTGAAGAGAATGGGATCAATTTAACTGATAACGAGATAAAAATATTAAATAACTACAAATGGCCAGGTAATGTGAGAGAATTAAAAAATGTTGCTAGAAAATATGTAATTACTGGGAAGATAAAATTAGGCAAATACAAAAGTAGCTCTCTTTATGTGGTAAAAAATGAAAATGTCGATAATGAAGAGACTAAATATGATATTGGCGATATAAATAGTTTAAATATAGATATTAAGGAAATTCAGAAATCTGTTGAAGTTAAAATAATAGATATGATGATAGAACAGGGATTATCTAAAAATGATATTGCGAAAATTTTAGGTATAAGCAGAACTTCTCTTTGGAAAAAATACAATCAAAATGTATAAAAATAAAAAGCTTGAGTAATTCTAAAATTACTATTTTTTACAAATAATGTTTAGATTAATTAACATTTGTTCATTAATTTAAACATTATTTTTTTTATTTAAAATAATTATTTAACACATAAATTGGAAAATTCAGAAAATTGTATAATCTATTAATTATTATAAGATATAAGTCTAAATTTAATTTAAGATTTAAGGTTTATATGGAGAAAGCAATAGATGGCATACTAATTGCTCATTTAAATAATGAAACTATTATACAGAGGAGTGATTTTATGAATTCAAGTATGGCTGCAAAACATGCAATATGGCCTAGAAAAAAGGATATAATCTTTGGTTTAGCGGGAAGAGCACAGGAAGCAGAAAAAAAGTTTGGCAGAAAAAACGTTATTAACGCTACACTTGGTTCGATTGTTGAAGATGATGGAAAAATAGTTGCATTTAAAACTGTGTATGACGAATATAAATCATTTGATAATGCCGAATTTTGTGCATACGCATCAATTGAAGGTCAGCCAGACTATCTTGAAGCAGTAAAAGAAGCTTGTTTTAAAGACTATACTCCAAATGGATATATAAAAGCAGTGGCATCTCCTGGAGGAAGTGGAGCGATTAAGCTGGCTCTTTGGAATTATACTAATTATGGCGATAATGTTCTTACATCAGATTGGTTCTGGGGTTCTTACACTAGTATTGCTGAAGAGGGCGATAGAGGTGTTGTAACTTATAAGCTCTTTGATGAAAATGGGGAATTTAACTTTTCGTCTTTTAAAGAGAGTTTCCTCAATTTAGCTCAGAAACAAGACAGAATATTTACAATCATAAATACACCAGCTCACAATCCAACAGGATATACTGTAACTGAGGAAGAGTGGGATAAGATTTTAGGACTTGCAAAGGAAGTTTCTAAAGATGATAACAAGAAGATAATATTTTTAGTAGATGTAGCATATATTGATTATGCGGGTGATGATAAACAAAGTAGAAGTTTCTTTAAGAAGTTTTCAGACTTGCCAGACAATATCTTTACAATTGTAGCATACAGTATGTCGAAAGGATTTACAGCGTATGGAATGAGAATGGGAGCTGTAATTGGAATTAGCTCAAATTCAGAAGTGGCTGAAGAATTCTACTACTCATGTACCCACTCTTGTAGGGCTACTTGGTCAAACTGTAACAGAAGCGCAATGACATTATTGTCGAATATAATTAACAATCCAGAAAAAATGATTGAGTATGAGGCTGAAAAAGAGAAGTACAAAAAGCTATTAGAAGTTCGCGCTAAGGCTTTTGTAGATGAAGCTGAGAAAATAGGGCTTGAAATACTTCCATACAGAGTTGGATTCTTTATAAGTATCCCTTGTGAAGACCCAATGGCAGTTGTTGATGAATTGGCAAAACATTATTTATTTGCAGTTCCATTGGAAATGGGTGTTAGGTTTGCTATTTGTTCTGTAGCAGAGGATAAATGCAAAGCTTCACCAAAGGTCATAAAGAGTGTACTTGAAGAGATGGTAGCAAGTGGAAATATGTAATTAATTTATAAGATGATGGAGGAATTATTATGAAAAAATTAATGACGGGAAATGAAGCTATAGCTCGTGGAGTATATGAGGCGGGAGTTAGATATGCTTCAGCTTATCCAGGTACTCCAAGTACTGAAATATTAGAGAATATAGCATTATATAAAGACGATATAGTGGCTGAGTGGGCACCGAATGAGAAGGTTGCACTCGAGGCTGCGGTAGGGGGTTCTCTAGCTGGAGCGAGAACGTTTGCTTCTATGAAGCACGTTGGTGTTAATGTGGCAGCAGATCCTCTTTTCACATATTCGTATATAGGTGTAAATGGTGGAATGGTGTTGTTATCAGCAGATGAGCCAGGTATGTACTCATCTCAAAATGAGCAAGACAATAGAAACTATGCTAAGTTTGCCAAAATTCCGCTTATTGAGCCTTCAAATAGTCAAGAGGCAAAAGATATGATAAAAGTTGCTTATGAAATAAGTGAGGAATTTGATACACCAGTTTTAGTTAGGACAACTACAAGACTTGCTCATTCTAAGAGTGGTGTGGATTGTTACGATAGAGAAGAAGTAGAAATAAAAGAATACATAAAAGATGTTCAAAAAACTGTTACTGTTCCAGCAATTGCTCAAAAAAGAAGAGTAATTGTAGAGGAGAGATCTAAAAAACTCTACGATTTTGCTAATAAAACAAATCTAAATTTCTCTGAGATGAATAGTTCAGAAACAGGGGTTGTAACTTCGGGGATGTGTTATAACTTTGCAAAAGAGGTATTTGGAGACAGTGTTTCATATATGAAGTTAGGATTTACTAATCCTATGCCTATTGAGAAACTTAAGGAATTCGCTAACAAAGTAGGTAAAATTTATGTAATAGAAGAAAATGATCCGTTTATAGAAGAACAATTGAGAGCAAATGGAATCGACTGTATAGGCAAGGATCTATTCCCTCCTTATGGTGAAATGACTCCAGATGTTATAAGAAAATCTTTATACGGGGAGTCAAATGAGACTGTGGATTACAAGAAAGATTTAGTGGTTCCAAGACCTCCGAGTTTCTGTGCAGGATGTCCACATAGAGGTTTTTTCTATGCACTAGGAAAAAGAAAGAATGTAGTTGTTTCAGGAGATATTGGATGTTATTCTCTAGGATTTGCTGGTCCTTATAACGCACTTGACTGGATTATATGTATGGGTGGAAGTTTGAGTGCCGGACATGGAGCTCAAAAGGTATTTAATATGAACAAAGACAATAAAAAGAGAGTCGTAGGAGTTTTAGGTGATTCTACATTCTTCCACACAGGAATCAATTCACTTTTAGATGTAGTTTACAATAAAGGAAACTCAGTATCTGTAATTCTAGATAATAGAATAACTGGAATGACTGGTCATCAAGATAATCCAGGAACAGGATATACTCTTCAAGGAGATCCAACTACAGAAGTTGATATAGAAGCAATGGTGAAAGCTTGCGGTGTTAAACATATAAGAGTTATAGATCCAAATATACTAAAAGAAGTAAATGATACGCTTGACTGGGCACTCGCACTAGATGAACCTTCAGTAATAATTACTAGATGGCCTTGTGCTCTTAAAAAATTCTCTGAAGAAGATAAAGAGGAGTTCAAACCTCTGTTTACTACTAAAAATAGAGTAGACCACAATCTTTGTATAGGTTGTAAGATGTGCACTAAGACAGGTTGTCCAGCAGTAGTATTTGATCACGAGAAGAAAAAATCAAATATAGATAGAGAACAGTGTGTTGGATGTAATGTCTGTGCACAAGTTTGTCCAAAAGACGCAATAGTTAAGGAGGAGAATTAATATGACTAAGAGTATACTTTTGGTAGGTGTTGGCGGTCAAGGTACAATCCTTGCAAGTAAGCTTTTAACTACAGGTCTATTAGAAGCTGGATACGATGTGAAAATGAGCGAAATTCATGGTATGAGCCAGAGAGGAGGATCAGTATCTTCTCAAGTTAGATATGGTGAAGAAGTTTTCTCCCCAGTTATAGAGGTTGGAGGAGCAGATATTCTAGTTTCTTTTGAAAAGATGGAAACTCTTAGATGGGTTGAGTATCTAAAGCCAGATGGGCATATTATTTCAAATAACTTTAGGATAAATTCGATACCAGTTTTGACAGGAGCTGCAGAGTACCTTGAAAAAGATATCGATGAAGAGTTAAAGAGACTAAATGCTGCAATTATAGATGCTGGAGAAAAAGCTGTAGAACTAGGTAACTCTAAAGTTATGAACATAATTCTTTTAGGTAGTCTGGTAAAAAAATGAAGTTAGAAGATATAAATTGGGAAAAAATTATTAGAGAAAATGTAAAAGAAAAATTTATAGATATTAATATAAAGGCCTTTAATTTAGGGAAGGAATTAGCTGTTTAGTAATTAATAGATATAAAGTATATGTAGCATTTTATTAAAAATATATGTAGTATAAATAATAAAAATATATATTCTACATTAAATAATGAAAATAATATGCAGCGTTAAATAATAAAAAGTATTCTTTAAAAAAATATATAGATAAATTCTAATTCAAATATATCTTAAATAAATATATTTGAATTAGAATATCTTAATTAATACTGAAAGGGAGTAGAAATATGTCATATAGAATTTTAGCCATAAACCCAGGATCAACATCTACAAAAATAGCTGTTTACGATAATGATATTTTGAAGATGTCGAGTTCTATAGAGTATTCTTCTGAAGAAGTAGATAAATATGAAAAAGTATTTGATCAATTTGAGATGAGAAAAGATTCTGTTTTAAAATCTCTTGAGGAAAACAATATCAATATAAATACTTTAAGTGCTGTAGTTGGAAGAGGTGGAGCACTTCCTCCTGTAAAATCAGGAGCTTATAAAGTAAATGAAGAGATGTTAGATTACTTAGAAAATAGACCTGCTTTAGAACATGCTTCAAATCTAGGTGCTGTTATAGCTAGTTCAATAGCAAAACCTCTGAATATAGATGCTTACATATACGATTCTGTAGCTGTGGATGAGATGGAGGATATCGCTAGAGTTACAGGTATATCATCTATTAAGAGATCGAGCACAGGACATGCACTAAATACAAGGGCAATGGCTTTAAAGTACGCTAAACATTCTGGCAAAGATTACAAAGACTTAAATTTAATTGTAGCCCATGTAGGTGGTGGAGCGACTATATATCTACATGAAAAGGGAAGAATGGTAGATATGTTATCAGATGATGAAGGTCCGTTTTCACCCCAGAGATCTGGTAGAGTTCCTGGAACTAAATTAGTGAAGATGTGTTTTTCTGGTAAGCACAATCAACCTGAGATTCTTAGCTTGATCAGGGGAAAAGGTGGTATTGTATCGCATTTAAATACTGCTGATGTAAGAGATGTAGAAAAAATGATAGAAGACGGTGATGAAAAAGCCAAATTAATATACGATTCAATGATATATCAAATAGCCAAGGGTATAGGAGAAATGGCTACAGTTGTTGATGGAAATGTCGATGCAATAATAGTCACGGGAGGAATAGCTTATTCTAAAAAGTTTACATCACAGCTTGAGAAAAAGGTTAAGTTTATATCTCATGTCGAAGTTATGCCTGGTGAGAATGAACTTGAATCGCTTGCTTATGGAGTACTAAGAGTTTTAAGAAAAAAAGAATCTTATTGGGAATTTAAAGAAAATAAAAATTAACCTTTTTAAAGGATTGGGGGAAGAAACATGAGCAAACAGATGAAAGATATCATAATCGTTGGATTTGCACTTTTTTCAATGTTTTTTGGTGCAGGTAACCTACTGTTTCCACCATATTTAGGTCTAGTATCAGGTCAAAGTTGGCTAATAGCAATAGTGGCCTTTGTACTTGCCGATGCAGGAATTGCACTTTTAGTTATAATCGCATCTGCTAAGTGTTCTGGAAGTCTAGACGAAATTTTATCTAGATCAGGTAAAACCTTAGCTAGAATAATTAGTATTTCAGCTCTATCATGTCTTGCACTTCTAGTTATACCTAGAACAGCCGCTACTACTTATGAAATGGGTGTAATGCCTATAATAGGAGACTATGGAAGCCTAGTTAGGATAGTTGCTGCAGCTATATTCTTTGCACTGACACTAGTTCTCACAATAAAGGGATCTAAAGTTATAGATATAATAGGAAAATTCTTAACACCTGCATTGTTATTAGTGTTGTTTGTACTAATAATAAAGGGCGTTATATTTCCAATAGCAGATGCAAATCCTGGACAATTGATAGAAACAAATCTATTTGCAGAAGGATTTAAACAGGGATATCAAACAATGGACGCTTTAGGGGCTGCATCTATGGCTACGATTATGCTACTGTCTCTAGCCCATAAAGGTTATACTGATGAAAAAGAAAAGATAAGTATGACTATTAAATCGGGTATTGTTGCATGTGTCTTCTTAGGACTTGTATACGGAGGTCTGGCATTCTTGGGATCAACAGTATCTACAATGTTTGGAACAGACGTCCCTCAGGCATCTTTGCTAGTTGAAATTACCAATTTGATCTTTGGATATACTGGTAAAGTTATATTAGGGGTTATAGTTACTCTAGCTTGTTTAACTACATCAATAGGTCTTACTTCTGCTATATCGAATTACTTTGCAGGCATAACTAAAATTACATACGAACAATATGTTATAGGTATATGTGTAGCGAGTACAGTTATAGCGAATTTAGGTGTTGATTTTATAATTCAATTCTCAGTTCCAATACTGCAATTAGTTTATCCAGTGCTTCTTGTACTAGTTTTAATGACACTTGCAGGGGATTATATTAAAAATGACAATGCCTTTAAAGGGGCAGCTTATGCTACGTTAGTGACGAGTGCATTAAACGTAATATACAGCATGACTGGAAACTTCGGATTTGTTAATAAGCTTCCTCTTACTGATCTAGGTTTCAATTGGGTAGTACCAGCGTTGATATTTGGGATAATCGGAGCCGTTATAAAGAGCAACTCAAATAAAACTAAGGTAGGAGCCTAATTGATTAGTTAGCAATGAAATACATAGTACTGTCAAAACTAGAACATGATGGTAGACAAAATCTTGAAGATATTATAATTAAAATGTAAATTTGAAGGGGTTTCTCAGATATGAATTTTTTGTGAGAAAGCCCCTTTAAAAATATAATAAAGACTTTACTTTAATCTATTAAATTAATGGACGAAACAATCGATGAAAATATATATGCTTAAAGAAGTTATCTGAATGATGGCATAAGCATAACAATTAAAGAATTAATAGTTTTTAATGAGAAAATTGTTTATAATAATAGCCCCAGTAAGGGGCTTTTTATGTTGCCTATATTATTACATATCATAATAACAATGAGATAGCACATTCAAACAATTTATACAAATAAAAAATTGTTTGAAATAGAATAAGTTTTTTATGTTATATTAACACGAATAAAGAGGATTGAAGAAATATAGAAAGATATAGAGTTAAAATAGGTCAGATAAAGGAGGAATTAGTAAATTATTTCACAAAGGAAAACATGCTAAAAAGAAGAACTATTTATGTAAGAAGAAGTATTTATTTCACAAAGGTCAATTATTTTGGAAGTAATAGATAATTTCTAGATATGGCTTATAGTAACTACAATCTATAGTTTGAATACTTAAAAGTATGCTCTTACTAGGGGGAGAGACATTGAGAAAAATCAACAAATCTAAGGTTTTAATTTTAGGGTTAATTTTATACTTGTTTTTTAATGTAGTAGTAGCTTTGATCGGTAAAAATGTGGATCTTTTGACAGTTGAAGCTAAAGAATACGATTTGAAAAACACCGTAAAAGGTATGATAGAAAAAGATTTAAATAGTGAAAAAACTTTTTTAACGGTGTATTTAGATGACAAAAGTATAGAGACATACGAAGAAGGTCAAAGAGTAGAAATAAAGTATAATGGAGTAGATATTGATGCAATTGTATACAAAATTTATCCTAATAGTGGGAAAAACATGCTTAGATTAAAAATAAATGACGAAAATGTTGTAAATTACAGTACAAGAGAGCAAGAATTTGATATAATATATAAGCATATAGACTGTTTTAGAATACCTAAGACTTCTGTTGAAATTAAAAATAATAAGCAAGGTGTGTTTGTTGTAGAGGAAGAATACCATCGTGCAAAATTAAAATATCTAAAAAACATTATTCATGATGATGAGGATTACGTTTACGTAGACTACTATAAAAACGAAAAAGAAAAGATAGATACAGTAAGTTTGCACAATAGGATCATTTTAAAACCTAATAGTATAAACACAAATATAAGAATAAAGTAGGTGGTAAAATGGAGTCTATTAAAGATAATTTGTTCGAAATTAGAAAGTCTATTAAAGAAGCTGCCAATAAAGCAGATAGGTCTGAAAATGAAGTTACTCTGCTAGCCGTTACAAAAACTGTTGAAACCGATGCTATTCAAGAAGCTATGGCAAATGGGGTTACAGAAGTTGGTGAAAATAAACCGCAAGAGCTAGTTAGAAAGTACGACATTATAGGGGACAAAGTAATGTGGCATCTAATAGGTTCTTTACAGACAAATAAAGTTAAGTATATAATCGATAAAATACATATGATACATTCTTTGGACAGAATTTCTCTAGCTAAAGAAATTCAAAAGCAGGCTGAAAAAGTAGACAGGACTATCAAATGCTTAGTCCAGGTTAATATTTCTAAAGAAGAATCTAAACATGGTATATATAGAGAAGATGTAGTAGATTTTGTAAAGGAAGTTTCAAATAACTTCAAAAATATAAAAATTGAAGGCATGATGACAATGGCGCCATTTACTGAAGATGAAATTGAAGTAAGGAGCGTATTCAAAGGTCTAAAAGAACTATCAAACGAGATAAAAGATCTAAATATACCAAATGTCGATATGGATGTTTTGTCTATGGGGATGAGTCATGACTATAATATAGCTATTGAAGAAGGAGCTACTATCGTAAGAGTAGGAACTTCGATATTTGGAAAAAGAGATTATAGCATAAATAAGTAAAATAGTATAAAATAGATAAAAATATGAATCATATTAACTAAGGAGGTCGTAACAGTGGGAGACGGAATAATATCAAAATTCAAAAATTGGATAGTTGAGGAAGATGAAGAGTTTGTAGAAGAAGAATACGAAGAAAGCGTAGAATCTGTTCTTGGGGAAGAGGATTTAAACAACGCATTTAACGCTTCTAAGGGAAGCAAAATAGTTAACCTACATACAGCAAATCAAATGAAGGTTGTAATTGTTGAGCCAAAAGTTTACGATGATGCTGCTACAATAGCTGATCATTTAAAACAAAGAAGGGCTGTTATAGTTAACCTTGAAGGTTTAGCGAGTACAGAAGTTCGTAAATCTATATTTAACTTTATGAACGGTGCTGTATATGTATTAGATGGAAGTATACAAAAGGTATCTAAATCTATATTTATATTAGCTCCAAATAACGTTGATATAGACGCTAATATGAAAAAAGAGTTAGAGAGCAAAGCATTTTTCCCTTGGCAAAATAAATAATAAAAAGGTGGTTGAAACATGGGAAGTTTACAGTTTACTATCTTAAATATCTTATTGAAACTTTTGCAAGTCTTGACTTGGGCTATAGTTATTAAAAGTCTAATGACTTGGTTTCCGGGTGGAAGACAAAGTAAAATCTA
This sequence comes from Clostridioides mangenotii TR, assembly GCF_000498755.1. Classification (GTDB taxonomy): domain Bacteria; phylum Bacillota; class Clostridia; order Peptostreptococcales; family Peptostreptococcaceae; genus Metaclostridioides; species Metaclostridioides mangenotii_A. Next base: position 62,571 of record NZ_AXUS01000018.1, read on the forward strand.
TGATTTTTTAGATACTTTGACTTACCCGATAGAAAATCCGATAAGATCTTTAATGTATAGATACACAAATGGGCCTATAGATTTTTCTCCTATGATTGCGATATTAGTGTTGATTGCTATAGAAAGAATAATAATATCTATTTTTAGCTAAACTATGGACAAGCTAACATTAACTAATCATATAAGAGATATAGATTTAAAAAACAAGATGTTTAAAGTTATAGATAAAGCAAACAGCTGTATGAAAAACTACGATGTAAGGTTTACTGAATTTATGAATCCATTTGAAGTAACAAATGCCACTTCGATTTTAAATTCGTATACTGATATAAAATTCGGGACTGATGGCGGATATAATGAAGCCGAGAGAAGCGTAGTATCAATCTACCCTTACTATATGGAAAGTGACGATGTAGAAGCAGGAATAAGATTTTTACAAGTAGAAGGTAACTTTAAATTCAAGAGTATTTCACATAAAGATTATTTGGGTGCAATTTTAAATCTAGGTATCAAAAGAGAAAAAATAGGGGACATAATTATACATGATGAATTTTGTCAGGTGGTAGTTGACAAGGAAATTTGTGATTTTATGATTATGAATTTAGAAAAAGTCTCTAGAAATACTGTAAAGGTAACGGAGATTTCAAGGGATGATCTTATCGTGTCTGACCATAAATATAAAGAGAAGAGTATGACTGTTCAATCGGATAGGCTGGATTGTGTTATAAGTGCGGTATACGATATATCTAGGCAGGACAGTCTAAAATATATAAGTGCAAATAAAGTTCATGTAAACTTTGAGAGCATTTCCTCTAAATCGAAGTCAATAAAAAGCGGAGATTTGATTTCTGTTAGAGGAAAAGGCAGGGTTGAGATAGAAGATATAGGTGAACTAACAAAAAAGGGACGCCTCAAATTAAAAGCGAAACTACTTGTTTAGTAATAATTATTGTAGCAGGGAGGAAAATCGATGTTAACTCCAATAGAAATAGAGAACAAAGAGTTCAAAAAAGGGCTTAGAGGTTATAGAGAAGAAGACGTTGATGAATTTTTAGATATAGTAAAAGAAGATTATGAACAACTTACTAATGAAAACAGAAACTTAAAAGAAAAAGTTGATCTGTATAGAGATCAAATAAACAAATACGAAAATATTGAGGAGACTTTAAAGGCTACTTTAATAACTGCTCAAAGCACTGCTGAAGATACTTGTAGTGCTGCAAATAAGAAAGCTAAGATAATTGTAGAGGAAGCAGATTTAAAATCTAGACAGATTATAGAGCAAGCCAACAATCGTGTCGTTGAAATAAGAAAAGAGTACGATTCTCTAGTAAAAGAATTTAAGATCTTTAGAAATAAATTCAAATCTCTTCTTGAAGATGAAACTAGAAGTATAGACGAAATATTTTACGATGTAGATGATAATTGTGGAAATGTATTTGAGGGAACTGCCGTTTATAAGTATGAAAATACTAGTTTAAAAGATCTTGAAAAAATATCAAATACAGATTCCTTATCTGAAGATATAAAGCTTAAAAAATCAAAAAAAATAGATGATGAAGCAGCTACTACACTATAGTAATTGACTGAAAATTTTTAAATCTTAAAAAATGTATTGACTATTCAAACAATTTAATATATAATTTCGTAATATACACATTAATAGATAATAATGACCAAGATGGAGACAGTAAACTTTAAGAGATTTTACAGAGAATTGGATTAGCTGAGAGCCAATAAGTTTAATAAAGTTGAAGATCACTCCTAAGTTGCAGGCTGAACGATAAATTTCTACTAAGCTGTGCCGGGTAATTCCGTTAAAGATACCAGAGTGCTAGGCTATTGTCTAGAATTAGGGTGGTAACGCGATCACAACTCGTCCCTTATATTTTATAAGGCGACGAGTTTTTTTAGTTCCCAAAATTATTAAAGATCAATTAGAAAGGGTGATATATATGGCAAAATTTAAGCAACTATTTGATGGAACAACAAGTCAAGCTGAAGAGAAGGTATTTGACTATTGGCAAAATATAAACTTACTTGATAGAACTATAGAAAAAGGTGAAAATGATCCAAGTTATGTATTTTACGAAGGACCACCAACTGCAAATGGAAATCCTGGTGTTCACCACGTGCTATCGAGAACTTTAAAAGACTCAATGTGTAGATACAAAACAATGAGCGGTTACCAAGTAAAGAGAAAAGCTGGATGGGATACTCACGGTTTACCAGTTGAGATACAAGTTGAGAAGCAATTGGGATTAACTAGTAAACAACAAATAGAAGAGTACGGTATAGCTGAATTCAACAAAAAATGTAGAGAATCAGTTTTCTCTTTTGAAAAGCAATGGAGAAAAATGACTGATAGAATGGCTTATGAAGTTGATTTAGACAATCCATATATAACTCTTGACAATGACTATATAGAATCAGTATGGTGGATACTTGATAAATTCAATAAGGAAGGTTATATCTATGAAGGACACAAAATACTTCCTTACTGCCCAAGATGTGGAACAGGCCTTGCATCTCATGAGGTAGCTCAAGGGTATAAAGAAATAAAAAATAATACTTTAGTAGCTAAGTTTAAGAGAAAAGGTGCTGACAACGAGTACTTCTTAGCATGGACGACAACTCCTTGGACACTTCCATCAAACGTAGCTTTAACAGTTAATCCAGATGTTGACTATATAAAAGCTAAAAAAGGTGAAGAGGTATACTATGTTGCTAAAGCTTTAGCGGATAAAGTATTAGGTGAAGATTATGAAGTTTTAGAGACATTAAAAGGAAAAGATTTAGAGTATATCGAGTACGAACAATTAATGCCTTTTGTAGAAGCAGATAAGAAAGCTTTCTTTGTAACATTAGGCGACTACGTTACAACAGAAGATGGTACTGGCATAGTTCATACAGCTCCAGCTTTTGGGGAAGATGACTACAATTTAGGTAGAAAGTACGGGTTACCAGTCTTACAACCAGTCGATGAAACAGGTAAATTTACAACAACTCCATGGGAAGGTAAATTCGTAATGGAGGAAGGGCTAGATGTTGAAATAATCAAATGGCTAGCTAAAGAAAACAAACTACACAGTAAAGAGAAAGTTGAACATAACTATCCACACTGTTGGAGATGTCAAACTCCACTACTATACTACGCTAAACCAAGCTGGTATATAGAGATGACAAAACTTAAAGATCAATTAATAGAAAACAACAATACAGTAGAGTGGTACCCAGCTTTCGTTGGAGAAAAGAGATTTGGTAACTGGTTAGAAAATCTTAATGATTGGGCGATATCTAGAAGTAGATATTGGGGAACTCCATTCCCAATCTGGAGATGTGATTGTGGACATATAGAATCAGTTGGATCAAGAGCTGAACTTGCTCAAAAAGCTATAGAAGAAGTAGATCCAAAGACTATAGAACTTCACAGACCATATGTCGATGATATACATTTAAAATGTGATAAGTGTGGGGGATCAATGACTAGAGTAACTGACGTTATAGACTGCTGGTTTGATAGTGGTTCAATGCCTTTCGCTCAACATCACTACCCATTTGAAAATAAAGAAAGATTTGAAGAATTATTCCCAGCAGACTTTATTTCTGAAGGAATAGATCAAACTAGAGGTTGGTTCTACTCACTTTTAGCTATATCTACATTTGTAATGGGCAAAGCACCTTACAAGAGAGTTCTTGTTCCTGATCTAGTATTAGACAAGGATGGTAAGAAGATGAGTAAGTCTAGAGGAAATACAGTTGATCCAATGCAGTTATTTGAAGAGTACGGAGCAGATGCTGTAAGATTCTACTTACTTTATGTATCTCCACCATGGACACCAACTAAATTCGATAAAGAAGGATTAAAAGAGATCCAAAGTAAATTTACAGGAACAATGAAGAACGTGTACAATTTCTTCACACTATATGCAAATATGGATGAAGTAGATCCTAGTGAATTCTTCGTTGGATACAAAGATAGACCAGAGTTAGACAGATGGATACTATCTAAGTTTAACAACTTATTAAAGCAAGTAGAAAAAGATTTAGATATATTTGAATTAAATAAAGTACTGAGAATGATGTTAGACTTTATAAATGATGATTTATCTAACTGGTATATCAGAAGATCTAGAAGAAGATTCTGGGCTACTGAGCTTACAGAAGATAAAAAAGCTGTTTACAACACAACTTACGAGTTGTTAACAGGAATAAGTAAAATGATAGCTCCATTTGCACCATTTATGGCAGAAGAGCTGTACAGAAACTTAACTGGAGAAGAATCAGTTCATCTATCAAGCTACCCTAAAGCTGATGAAAGTCTATTAGATGCTAAACTAGAAGAAAAAATGGATTTAGCAAAAGACCTTGTTACACTTGGAAGAGCTTCAAGAGAATCTGAAAGAATAAAAGTTCGTCAACCACTTCAAAAAGTACTAGTTGATGGAAAATACGAAACTTTAATAGGTGATTTAGTTGAGCTTATCAAAGAAGAGCTTAATGTTAAAGAAGTAGTATTCGAAAAAGATCTTGGAGAATTTATGAACTTTAGCTTAAAGCCAAACTTTAAGGAAGTTGGTCCAGTACTTGGAAGCAAAATAGGTGCTTTCACTAAGGTATTAAAAGGGCTTGACGGACATGAAGTTGTATCAAAACTTGAAAATGGAGAGAAGTTAACAGCAAACTTAGATGGTGAAAATTTTGAATTCGGAAAAGAAGCAGTTCTTACTAACATAACTGCAAAAGAAGGATTCAATGTAGTTCTTGAAAATAACTTATTTGTTATATTAGATACTAAGATAACAGATGAGTTGAAAAACGAAGGATATGCTAGAGAGTTTGTATCTAAGGTACAGCAACTAAGAAAATCAAATGACTTTGAGGTTCTTGACAACATAACTGTTGATTACTGTGCTGATGAGGAGATAGCAAAAGCTGTTGAAAACTTTGAAGATTACATCAAGTCAGAAACTCTTGCTTTAGAGTTAAATAGAATAGAAGATGATACACTTGAGAAGCAAAATCTTAATGACCATATGACTGGAATAAAGGTGACTAAAAAATAACTGCCATAAAAGTCAGTAATTGTTGAGTTCGCTACAAGGCAATATTATCAGTACGAAATTGATTGTCGCTCATTCAACAAGTCGATGACTTTTGTTAGGTCAATATCTTTTTGGTAAAGGCTAAAATTGAGAAGCAAAAATCAAAAATATAAGGTGAATACAAATATAAAGAATAAAATAAAAAAGTCAGGAAACTAGATTTCCTGACTTTTTTTAGTTAAATTAGGTATCATAATTTATGCCAGTAATTTACCCTTGGTATCTAGACTTAGTATAATTCCTTTAAGATGTTAGGCTTCTTTTTTAAAATATATAAATTTAATTATTAATATTCATAAGATTTTGTGCGTATATCTTTCCCTCTGAATTTAATCCGACGACACACCCATCCAGTACATAGATATCTGTGATGTTATGCCAATTTTCTAAATCCGAAAATATAGATTTATCATCTAAATCAGAAGCGGTTAAGACTGAACCATCTTGATTAACTCCAATTACATATTGATTTCCTGTTACATTATCTGAATCATATTTAGGGCCAATTTTTCCAGTCGACGATTTTTTTATATCGGTCCAAATGTCTATATCATCAGAAGGAAGAGTGAAACCTTTTACTAATACAGTTCCATCTGATTTGGTTGCTACTATTGATGTCTCTGTTGAATAAACATCTGCAATATCGTTCCAATCAGAGATACTATTTTCATTGTATATATCATGTCCTTGTGATACCAACGTTTTATCTTTTTTAAGACCTATTAAACCGTAGTCACTATTAGTGTAGAGTTTCTCTATATCGGTCCATCCTGACACATCTATATAATCAAAATTTTCTCCAGCAGATACAACTGTGCCATCTTTCTTTAGCCCAAAGACAGAGTCTGCTAATGTATATATGCTAGATATATTGACCCAATCATTTTTATTGTAGTGGTAATTGTCATAATTTTCTTCGTCGAGAAGTTTACCAGCTATTAAAACAGTACCATCGCTTTTTAAACCGATTGTATTACCATCTCCAGCCTTAACATCAACTAAGTTATTCCAGTCGTAGAGATCGCATTCAGAGTAGTCATTGTACCCAGATGCTACAGCAGTTCCGTCTTTTGTAAGTCCAACTATATGAGATGTTTTTGAAGATATAGATTTAATATTATTCCAATCTAAAACTTCATTGAAAAGAGGTTCTTCATTTTCATCGGAAATTGTATATACTACGCTACCATCATTTTTAAGCATGTATACAGTCTGGGAATAAGAATCAGAATCTCCAAGAGAATACTTGGAAGTAGAAATATGTTTAACATTATCATATCCGGAGTTTAATGTTTCAACCATATTATCAATACTATAATAGTAATCTTCAGGTGTAATATAGTTGTCTTCAGAACTAAATCCAAAATCAAATATAGATATAGCTAAGAATATAATTCCTGCTATAATTCCAAAAACATTAGATTTTTTTTTGTCATCTTTAGACTCAGTGTTTCTATAATTTTTAGGAAATACATCTTTTATAGGTATTTTATATTTATTTTTTGCAAGTTTGATTTTCTCCTTAGTACTCAAGCTAGATTTCCTTATTTTGTCTGCTTTTCTTTTTTCTGATGCCAAGATTTTTTGTACATCCTGTTGATCTTTACTAATCTTTTGAGGCTTATTTTTCAGATTGTTTTGTTTAGGCGGTTCATAATTATCTCTAGATTTATAAGGCTCAGTTTTGTTTTGATTGCTTAACTTATTTTTAGAATTATTATTAATGATTTGAGCTTTATTATCAATAGTTGAATCTGGATATTTATTTGATTGTTTTAGAGAAAAACTTAAATCATTAATATTTTCTGTTTTAGAGTTATTCCTCACATTGGAGTAAGTATCGAATTCTATTGCTACATTATTAGAATATTTAATGAAACTTAGATCATTAAACTCAATTTTTTCAAGAAATAACTCAATGTCTTTTACTCGATTATTTTTAAGGTCGATAGAGTAATCTTCACCAAATGTATTTCCAGGCTTAATATTGATAAAATCATATGAATACTTTATTTCTTCAGGTAAAATTCTTCCAACCTCGTCAATACATCTAATCTTTATAGTTACTTTTTTTATATTTTTATCAGAACAATTTTGAATGTTTAGTTGCAAAATCAGTTTATCTCTGTACTTATCGAAATATATAGTTTCATTTGTTACTCTGATACCCCAGTCTTTATATGAAAACTCTTTGTTTATATCTTTAACTATCTCGTATCTAGACCTCAACATATTATTCCCTCACTTTTTTAGTTATAGAATAGAAAATATTCTTAGTAATTTCGACATATTTTAAAAATTAATTCAGTACTTTGTGCAAGTAGAATGCCGTTTGCATAAAAGCTAATTATACATCCATCCATTATATGAATTTCTTTGATATTATTCTATTTTAGAGAAAATATTTTTATCATCAGGCTTGCAAGTAAAATCCCCAGTAGTATCATTATACCTAATTTGGGCTTGATTTTATAGCTAGTTTATTTGAGTTAGAAGAATAGAGAAGTAATAAAGATTTTATCTACCAATAAATCGTAAAAAATTAAAATCGGGAAACCATAAGTCTCCCGATTTTAATAATATTTGTACTAGTTTTATCCAACTACGCATATTTCTTTTGTATAGTTGTTTAGTATTTCGCATCCATCTTCAGTTACTAATACTAAGTCTTCTATTCTAACTCCAAGATCTCCTGATAAGTATATACCTGGCTCTATTGAGAATATCATACCTGGTTTAACTTCATCAGTATTTATAGCAGATACGTCACCTTTATCATGCATTCAAGCCCTATAGAGTGACCAGTTCTGTGAGTGAAGTACTCTCCGTATCCTTTTTCAGTTATATAGTCACGAGCAGCTGCATCTATGTCGCAGAATCTTACTCCTGGTTTTATAATAGATATAGCTCTCTTGTTTGCTTCAAGAACTATTTCAAATATTTCTCTACCTTTTTCTGGTATTTCTTTGTAGAATACTGTTCTAGTCATATCAGAGCAGTAGTTGTCTTTAACACATCCTATATCTAAAATTACAGTATCACCTGGTTTAGGAAGGTCTTTTCCTGGCATTCCGTGTGGGTTGGCAGCGTTTGCCCCAAATCCAATTATTGGATCAAATGAGAATCCATCAGCTCCTAGGTCTTCGTATATATTTGATAGTATACCAACTAATTGTTTTTCTGTACGGTCTCCAGTTACAGCTTCTTTAAGTTTAGCCATAGCTTGGTCATTTAATTTAGAAGCAAGTCTCATTGCGTCTTTTTCTTCTTCATCTTTAAATGTTCTTAGTGTATCTATTATGTAAGAAGTATCTATAAATTTGCTTCCTCCGCCTAATTCCATTAAGTTTAATAAGAATCTAGCTGGCCAGTTTTTATCAACTCCCATAGTTGCATTTTTATCTACTTCTTTAGCAATTATTTCTATAGGATTTTGGTTGTCATTGAAGTAAACGATTTCAATACCTAGATCTTGATGTATAGGGAACAGTCCATTGATGTATAATTTGTGTTTTCCGTTTACATTTAAGTAAAGCGATAACAATCTTTCACCTGGATGAATTAATTCTTCTGTTAAATAGTATATTGATGTTGGATCACTTACTAACATTTGAGTTAGATTGTCTTTTTTCATTTGTTCTAAAACTGCGTTCAATCTTTGAGTTTTCATAAAATTCTCCTCCTAAGTATAATTAACCACACTTCAATTTTATCACTAATAATATGAAAAAAGTATAGATTTATAAAAAATATAAGTAATAATTATAATTGGAATATTTTGAATAATTTAATATTAAATTTTGGTTTATAAAATAAATATGTATTATGATGAATTACTATGATATATTAGGGTAAAGCTTAGATATAAGATAACTTTTGAACGAAGTTATCGTATTTGTTGTTAATATTTTGATAACAAGCGGAGGAATAGAATATGAACACTGTAATAGTAAAAAATATTGTTTTTGGGGAAGGAATACCTAAAGTTTGTGTGCCGATGATCGGTAGAAATATCGATTTATTAAAAGAAGAAGCCCGTATATTAAAGTCTATAGATGCTGATTTAATAGAGTGGAGAGTAGACTTTTTTGATGAGGTTAATAGTATAGACAAAGTAGGAAAAGCACTATCTGAAATAAGAAAAGAGTTGAAAAATATACCTTTACTGTTCACTTTTAGGAGCGAAAGAGAAGGCGGAGAGTGTAGTGTAAGTGGGGTATACTACTACAAATTATATGATTATATAATAAAAACCGGTGAAGTAGACATAATAGACATAGAGCTATTCAGCAAAGAAATTAAAATAAGAGAATTGATAGATAAAGCGCACGGAGTAGGCGTAAAGGTAATTGTATCTAACCATGATTTCGATAAAACTCCACCAAAAGATGAGATAATATCGAGACTTTGTAAAATGCAAGAGATAGGAGCTGATTTACCTAAGGTTGCAGTTATGCCAATTAGTTCAGAAGATGTGTTGAAGCTTTTAGAGGCAACTAATTCAATGAAACAGAAATATTCAACCAGACCGATAATTGCCATTTCTATGGGACATTTGGGAGTAATTAGTAGGTTATCAGGAGAATTATTCGGTTCTTGTATGACATTTGGATCGGCTAAAGATACAAGTGCTCCAGGCCAGATTGAAGTTAAGGAATTAAAAAATATCTTAGATTTATTACATGTAAAATAATATACAGTTGACAATTTAAACTCGAAAGCATATCATAAAATATAAATAATTAAAAATTAAAATATAAGTCCTATGAAAAGGAGTAGTAATTAAATATAGTATCAGTACAGAAAGCTGAGAATGATGAGATCTCGCAAGAATTATTTAATGAATGGACCTTGGAGGTATTGAGTGAACATATATTTAACAGCAAATAGTGAATATATAATTAGCTTAAATCGTAGCTGAGCGTTAGATCAGAACTAGAGAGGCATAGTAATCTATGCAATTTAGGTGGTACCACGGAGATATGTCCGTCCTATATTTTTAGGGCGGATTTTTTAATTAAAAAAACAATAAGAGGAATAAAAGATAAAAGGAGAGTTAGTATATGAAAACAATAGGAATAATTGGAGCAATGGACGAAGAGGTAAGTATACTTTTAGAGCTGATGGAAGTACAAAAAACTGTGAATAAAGCTAGTTTAGTTTTTAATCAAGGGATAATAGAAGGAAGAGATGTTGTTTTAGTTAAATGCGGAATTGGTAAGGTAAATGCAGCTCTTTGTGCACAGATACTTATAAGTGAATTTGGAGCAGATGCAATAGTAAACACTGGTGTTGCAGGTGCCCTTAATGACCAATTGGATGTAAATGATATAGTTATATCTACTGATGCAGTAGAACACGATTTTGATGCAATAGCATACGACTATCCAAAAGGAGTAATACCTCGTATGGAGACTTCTGTATTTAAAGCCGATGAAAGACTAATTGATGCCGCATACAGTTCATCAATTAACAGTACAAAACACAATGTATTCAAAGGAAGAATTGCTACAGGTGATATATTTATAGCATCTAGAGAGCTAAAGGATTCAATAGTAGATGAGTTTGGAGCTTACTGTGGAGAGATGGAAGGCGGGGCAATAGCACATGTTTGTTATTTAAATAATACTCCATTTGTAATAATTAGAGCAATGTCAGACAAAGCTGATGATAGCGCTAATGTTACATACGAAGAATTTGTTATTGAAGCAGCACATAACTCAAAAGATATAGTATTAAACATGCTAAAATCAATATAATTTAAAATAAAAAATTAGGAGGCGAGAAAATGAGCGAAAAAAAAGTAATATTTAGTGGCGCTCAACCATCTGGAAAGATGACTTTAGGAAACTATTTAGGAGCGATAAAAAACTGGACTCTATTGCAAGATGAGTATGAATGTTACTACGGTGTTGTAGATCTTCATGCAATAACAGTTCCTCAAGAAGCAAAGACTTTAAGAGCAAATACAATGGAGCTTCTTGCTCAATATATAGCTTGTGGACTTGATCCAGAGAAAAACACAATTTTTATACAGTCACATGTAAAGGAGCATTTAGAGCTAATGTGGGTCTTAAATTCTATGACTTACATGGGTGAACTCAACAGAATGACTCAATTTAAAGATAAATCTCAAAAAAATGAAGCGAACTTAAATGCTGGTTTATTCACTTATCCTGTACTAATGGCAGCAGATATTCTTCTTTACCAAACAGATTTGGTCCCAGTTGGTGAAGATCAGAGACAGCATCTTGAGTTAGCTCGTGATCTTGCAAACAGATTTAACAATAGATATTCACCTACTTTTATAGTGCCAGAAGGATATACTCCAAAAGAGGGTGCAAGAGTTATGAGTTTACAGGAGCCAACTAAAAAGATGAGCAAATCAGATGCAGATGAAAATGCGTTTATACTTTTAGCTGACGATGCTGATACTATTAGAAGAAAAATCAAAAGAAGTGTTACAGACTCAGTTGGAGTTGTAAATTACAGTGATGAACAACCGGGATTAAAAAATCTTATAGATATATATTCAAATTTAGAAGAAAAATCAGTCGATGATATTGTAGCTATGTATGAAGGTAAAGGTTATGGAGACTTTAAAGCAGATGTAGCAGAAGTTGTTGTAGAGTCGCTTAGACCTATAAGAGAGAAATATATATACTTATTGGATAACAAAGATTATCTTAAAGAGATATACACTATGGGTGCTGAAAAGGCTCAAAGAAAAGCAGTAAAAACTTTAAGAAAAGTCTACAAAAAGGTAGGATTTACTTCTCTTTAGATATAAATACAAAAAAGCGTTATATTTATAAAGCCATAAATCATTTGCTTATTAATCAATAAGTAAAAAGTTTAGTATTTTTAAATTGCATTATTCACATACTATTCTATATTAGTAGTTAATATATAAAAAATTTATATAAAAATTTAAATATCAGAGTAGAGGTGCAAAATGGATTTCAATAAATACAAAGAAGAACTATTAAATGAAAAAGATAAATTAAATAAATTAATAGGTAAAATGGAAGACAATACTGTTTTTGGAGATACAACAAAACATACTAGTGAGAAGTATTCGTCTGGTGAGTTGTCTAGTTATGACAACCATATTGGAGATATAGGAACAGATGTATTTATGCAGGATATGCAAAATAGCCTTATAACTCATGAAGAGGGAAGGTTGTATCAAGTGGATAAAGCATTAGACCGTATAGATGAAGGAACTTATGGAACTTGTGAAGAGTGTAAAAGCAGTATAGAAAAAGATAGACTCGATATTATCCCAGAGACTAATTTATGTAATAAGTGTGCAAAAGAAATGGATAATTATCCAGATGATAGAAGGGATTTAGATAAGAATTTAATAAATAAAAAGCAATATTTTTATTCTGAATACCTTACTGACTTAACTGATTTAAACAAAAACAATGATTTAGAGGATTAAACTTATCTTGTATGATATAATGAACTTAACAATAAAATAGCATTGCTAGGGGGACTGTAGTAGTTGAGAAGGTTAAAACCTGACCCTTTGAACCTGTTAGTTAATACTAACGTAGGAAAGCGAAAAATTTGTATATTACTATAAGGCGCTTTCCATATAATGGAAGGTGCTTTTTTTATAAATACAATAAAAAGGAGATTTATTATGTCATTTTCAAGAGCTCTTAAAGAAAAAACAAAAAAGATATGGGAAGATGGATACAATCATCCGTTTGTTCAAGGATTAGGAAGTGGAAATTTAGATAAAGAATCTTTTAAGTTTTATTTAATTCAAGACTACATATACCTATTAGAATACGCAAAAGTATTTGCTAAAGGTGCGATTAAAGCTAAAAGTGAGTTTCTTATGGCAAAGTTTACAGAAGCTCAATACGGAATATTATGCAATGAGATGAGTTTACACAGAGAGTACATGAAAGAATATGGAATAAATGCAGAAGAAGTGGAGGAAGCAAAGCAATCTCTATTTAACAGAGCATATACATCAAATATGATGGCTGTTGCAGAGACTGGGGATGTTACAGAAATATTGGCAGTAGTGTTTCCATGTGCTTGGACTTACCACGATTATGCTACAAGACTTAAAGAGCAGTATAAAGACAATTTGGAAGGTAACTTTTATAGATCTTGGATTGAAAGTTATGCTGGAGATGAATTTAAAGAATCGTTTGATTGGTTCTATGATGAAATAGATAGACAATGTAAAAACAAAACTGAAGAAGAATTAATAAGGCTTGAAGAGATATTTGAGATGGGAGTTCAAATGGAGTATTTGTTTTGGGATATGGCTTATAAACAAAAGATGTCTTATTAAATTTTCTTTTACAAAAAATAAGAGGATATTCCGGATGGAATTCCTCTTTAAATTTTAGTTATTTTGATGTGATTATTATTTATTATCTTTATATATTTATCTAACA
>NZ_AXUS01000019.1 GCF_000498755.1 Clostridioides mangenotii TR
TTAATAATATAAATAACAAAAGTTATAAATAAGCAAATATCTAACTTTTTTTTAGATTTATAACTAAAAAATAGGTCTTAAAAAATTAAGACCTATTTTGTAATTTATTTAATATATCTAGTTTTCGTCATCCACAACAAGTTTACTTAACGTCTTGTCGAATACGAATAAAAGTGCAGCTGCTATAAATAGTATTATAGGTATAATAGTGTATACTTTAATCATATCGAAGTTTAAAGTAAATTTATATACATATCCGTAACTTATTCCAGCTAAGAATGTAGCGCATGTCCAAACTCCCATAAGTACACCTAAGTATTTCTTAGGAGCGAACTTACTTACAAATGAGTTTCCAAGTGGTGAGAATAGCATTTCTCCACAACTTAGTAATATACCGAAGAATATTATCCAAACTATACTAGCTTTAGCTGTCGATGCTGCGCCAATTCCCCTAGTCATCTCAGCTCCAACAAGCATTAGGAATGCAAGTCCTAGGAATATTAATCCAAGACCAGTTTTCTTAAATAAACTCATATCGCCTTTAGGTCTTTTAGAAAGCTTTATCCATAATCCAGCAAGAACTGGACCTAAAACTATACAAACTAGCGCGTTTAGTGAGTCAAACCATGCAAGAGGTACTTCAAATCCTCCAACAAACATGTTTACAAACTCAGCTCCATAATCATAAACTGCAAGGTAAGTTAAATACCAGAATAACCAGAATATTACTGAGAAAATAGATACAAGTATAATTGCCCATATTCTTTTTTTCTCCATGCCTGTAAGAGGTGCATTAGTAGAAGAATCTTCAACCTTTTCAGCAACTATTCCCTCTTTAAATGGTCTCTTACCAGCATCTCCAAGGAATCTCCATCCAAGCATGAACCATAAACCACCTATAACGCATAGAATCGCTGCTATAAAGAAACATTGTGAAAATCCAAGTACTCCAGCTTTAGCAAATGTCTTAAGGTATAATATACCAACTGCTGTAGTTCCGATGAAAGATCCTATATTAACAAAAGAATACTGTATAGAGAATGCTGCATCTAGCTGATCTTGATCATCGAAAAGTTGACCATTTACTGCTGATACATTCCCTTTAAAGAATGCAGTACCAATTGAAACAAGAATTATCATTATATTAACCATTGAAACTGAACTAGCGATCGAACCTACATAATATCCAGCTCCCATGATAAACATACCTACAGGTACGGTGTATCTAGCACCTATCCATCTATCTGATATATATCCTCCAAATATTGGTGCAAGGTAAGTAAATGCAACAAGATTTCCTTGCATTATCGCCGCTTGTCCTTTATCTATTCCAAGACCACCGTTAACTATTGCAGTAGTTAAGAAGATATAGATTAAGAATTTTGCAGAATAGTATGCTGCTCTTTCAAATGAAAATGTTGTTGCGCAGAAATAAAATCCTATTGGGAACCTTTTCTTTACTGTTTGTGTGCTCATAAGTAAAATCCTTTCTTAAATAAATTTTTTTATATTGTTTGAACATTTAGCTATTACTTCTTTAATATAAAGAAAAGTTTAGCCAATTTGCAAATCAATCCGAGATGATCATTGAAATAATTGCATAATTCTTCTTCGAACTTAAACTTATAGTTAATTTATCCAATATAAATAAATTAATTTTAAGTTTTATTTATAGATTATACAAATTGATTTGCTATAAATTTTTGCTGACTTTTCAATCAACATAAACTTCGTCATTAAAATAATATTTAACGTCACATACATTAATCATAATTAATCTGAAAATTTCAAATTGTTATGTCGCTACTTAGCAACGTTTTCCTATTTATTTTTATATTTTTTTTTAATACTTTTAAAACGAAGTTTTAATTTCAATGGTTTTACTTGCTAGTTACATGCAAGTTTCCCATTTTTCAGAAAGTTTAAGATATAGGTCATTTTACATTTTTAAAACGTTATCATTACCTTAACTTCAACCTTCCTTTGATTTTTTAAAACTGAGTTTCAGCGTAGAATAATAATTTCATCAGATTACAGACAGCTTGAACTATTTTAGTTAGACTAAAACTGTTAATTCTGTAAATCTTGATTTAAAAGCTTTCGCTTTTTAGTGATTTTTTTAAATATTTACTTTATTTTTATCAATTTAACAAATGATCTAGTCATTGTCATTACTAGATCTATCGGCTTTTTTAAATTAATTTTTATGTAGTAAATATTTATCTTAATCACCAAAATATTTATTCTAACATTGTAAATGATACCACATTGCAAATTTTTATACAATATAAATATATAAAATGTAATGATTTTTCGACAATAAATTATTCAGTGTTCTATTTTGCTTTTTAATCTTACCTTTCTATTCATTTTTTTACTATTATTCATTAAGAAATCTAATATATTTTGTAGAATTAAAGCAATATATTTTATATTGCTTCATGTTTATGTTTACTGTTTTCGTATCGAATATACGCTATTAATCAAAATATTTTTATTATAATGTAAATAATAAATAAAAAAGGCACCAAGTTTAACTTGGCACCCATATTATTATATTTAAAGACAACACTATTTTTTTATTTTAACAAGCAATAATTTCCTTAATCATAAACTCTCTACCGCATAATAACTCCCATTCCATACTTTCACAGTTTGGGCATATCCGATTGTTTTTAAGGAGGTTAAAAACTTTACTGCAATTTTTGCATATACCATTACCTGGTAATACCTCAATTTCTAATTTTGTATCCTGAAGTATTGTACCATCAACTGCTGCCGGATAACAGAGTTCGATATATCTAGGGATCATTGATGATAACTCCCCAATTTGTAAAACTAATGTATCAATTTTATTCAATTGTTCCTCTACAACAATTTTTTCTACAGTTTTTACAACCTCGATTACAACGCCCAGTTCATGCAAATTAATCACCTACTTAGATTTTTCATATTTACTTAGTTAATCAGTTACTCATTTACTCAGTCACTTAATTACTTAGTACCTAGTTAATTATTCACTTCTTTAATTATTGATCTCTATTGACCTTTATCCATAAATAAATTTTTAACTTTCTTAACTGCAATTTTTCCTTTACGTTTAACCATATGTTTTACTACTATCGGCTTTAAATCTTCATAAGCCGCACCTTCACCATCATATTTTCTAACAAGTGAAATCGCATCAAACTTACATTTTGTAGCACATACCCCGCACCCTACGCACATAAATTCATCTACAACTGTAGCTCCACAACTAAGGCAGCGCTCTGTTTCCTTCTTCATTTGCTCTTCTGTAAATGTTTTTCGAAGATCTTTAAAAGTTTCTTTTGATTTATCTGAATCTACATGGGGCGCTTCTTGTCTTGGAAGACGATCGTATCCATCTAGATCTAAATCTGTTTTATCAAGGGCATGATATTCCCTCTTGCTACGACCGATAGTTAAACTTTGCCCAGGTTGAACGTAACGATGAATTGAAATCGCTCCCTGCTTACCTGCAGCAATAGCATCGATAGCAAACTTTGGACCTGTTAATGCGTCTCCACCTGTAAATATATCTGGCTCACTAGTTTGATAAGTAAGTAAATCAGCTTTTATGGTTTTGTTAGGATTTAATTCAATTTTGCTACCTTCAACCAAATCTCCCCAATCAATTATCTGGCCCACTGAAACCAATACATTGTCTGCATCGACAATCTTTACATCATTTTCATCATAGGTTGGATTAAATCTATTGTTTTCATCTAGTACTGAAATACATTTCTTAAATTCCACACCAACAACCTGATCGTTTTTAGTAATAATTCTTTTCGGACCCCAAGAATTATTAATTACAACGTCTTCTGAGAGCGTTTCTTCAATTTCTTCGTCAAGGGCAGGCATCTGTTCACGTTTTTCAAGACAGAACATATCAACCTTTGAAGCTCCTACTCTTGTAGCATTTCTTGCAACATCAATTGCAACATTACCACCGCCAATTACTACTACATTTCCTTCAAGCTTTATGCCTTCTCCCAGATTTATATCGCGTACAAAATCAACCCCTGGTATAACCCCTTTTGCATCTTCACCTTCAATACCTAATTTTCTACCTGCCTGAGCACCGATTGCAATATAGAATGCATCAAAACCTTGTTTCCTCAGTTCTTCTATGCCTAAATCTTTTCCAACTTCAACACCTGTCTTGAACTCAACGCCCAATTCTCTTAATATATCTATTTCTGCATTTACTACATCTTTTTCTAGTCTGAAAGACGGAATCCCCAGTGTCAACATTCCACCAAGTGATTTTTGCTTTTCAAACACTGTTACTTTATAACCGTCAATAGCTAAGTAAAAAGCACATGAAAGGCCTGCAGGTCCAGCTCCTATAACTGCAATTTTATTTTCATAATCATTTTTTATTTCAGGTACATATCGTTGTTTAATGTTTAAATCCTGATCTGCGATAAATTTCTTAATTTCATCAATAGCGATCGGATCATCAATATCGCCTCTAGTACATTCAGATTCACATTTTCTAGGGCAAATACGTCCACATACTGCGGGAAATGGATTTTCATATTTAATAAGTTGAAGCGCCTCTTTATACCTACCTTGAGATGCCAACTTTATATACCCCTGAATACCTATGTGAGCAGGACATTCTGTTTTACATGGACTTGTGCCGCTGTCAACAACATCTCGTCTGTTGTAGCGATACTCAGGATTCCATTTATCTGGACCCCACTCTGTATTATGTGGAAGATCTCTTTTCTTTTCAGGTACATGCGTTTTACCACATAATTTCTGTCCTAATCTTAAAGCATTGACTTGACAGTTTTCTACGCATTCACCGCACCCAACGCATTTGTCTTTATCTACTTGTGAAACATAATTTGATCGTACCATATCGGGATTTAAAAACATCTCAGCACTTCTTAAAGATAAACAAGAGCACCCACAACAGTTACAAATCGCATGAGTCTTTCCTGAACCATCTAGATTCGGTATTTGATGAACCAATCCGTTCTCTTCTGCTCTTTTAATGATCTCAAAAGCCTCTTCACGTGTAATTTGTCGACCTCTTCCTGTGCGTATATAGTATTCGGCCGCATGCCCCATCTGTATACACATATCTTCTTTTAAATGACCACAGCCCTCACCCATAACTTCTCTTGCAGTACGACAAGAGCAATCAGAAACTGTAAAGATATCATTATCATTTAGATATTTGGAAACTTCCTCATAAGATGCCCTTCTAGTTTCCCCTTCAATTGCTTGCTCTATAGGTATAACGCGCATCAAACCAATGCCTACAGGGAAATTACCCGCAGTATTTGGCCCCCTTACTCTACCATAAGCTTCAAATGCCTCGGCAATTTGAGGATACTTCTTAACATTTTCCTTGTTATTAACCATCATTTCCATAATTCCTGGAACCCAAGTCTCATACCAGTACTTATCAACACCATCTATTTCATTTACAAAACAAACGCCTGCAACTGCTAATTCCCATAAAAGTTCTGTCGTTTCCTTTATAGATTTACCACATAGAGGTGCTACTTCATCTACACTCATAGGTTTGCGTATCTGTAGACATAGTGCGACCTCTGCCATTTCATCTGTAACAACAGGCTCCAAAACCATATACTCTGGATCTGTCGTCTTGATTCCAGATTTTGACCCCATCTTTTTTTTACTGACCTTATTAGCAAATTCTAATACCTTTTCCTTCCTAGCCATAGATTTACTCCCCTAATCAATTATATTTTTATGAATTTACGTTCCAGTTTTTCACTTCTGTACGTATCCAATCCGCCCACTCATCAATTCCTTCACCTGTTCTAGCTGAGATTGGAATAATTTTAATATCAGGATTTAATTTCTTTACATGCTCTTTTACTGCTTCTAAATCGAATTCAAAGTGATCTATTACATCCATCTTGTTGATTAATAAGACATCAACTATAGAAAACATTAATGGATATTTTAGAGATTTATCATCTCCTTCTGGTATGCTTAAAATCATTGCATTTTTTGATGATCCAGTATCAAACTCTGCCGGACATACTAGATTTCCCACATTTTCTAAGATTGCAAAATCAACATCTTCTGTCCCTAATCCTAATAGACCTTGTTTAGTCATATCTGCATCAAGATGACACATGCCACCAGTATGCAATTGTATTACTTTTGTACCAGTTTTAGAAACGGTATTTGCATCTACATCTGAATCAATATCCGCCTCTAAAATTCCTATTCGCATTTCATCTTTTAAAGCCTCAATTGTCCTTACAACTGTTGTTGTTTTACCCGAGCCTGGCGATGACATTAAATTTAATAAAAAGGTCTTCTCTTTTTTTAATTCTTCCCTAAGCGAATCTGCTTGTCTATCGTTATCTTCAAAAACACTTTGTTTAATCTCAAGTACTTTGTATTTCTCCATATAATTATTCCTCCATTTTTAAGTTCTGATTTTCTTTTGGTTTGTCTTAATTTCATTTCATATTGAATGAAAAGCACTTAGATTGTTGATGTTCTAACACTAGGCCTCTATTAATATATTAAATTAAGACTACTCAAAATCCTCTTTTTGTTTAAACATCTCTCACTGAATCTTACGATGTATGATGTAACAATATTCGTGATTCAGACTTTAAATTTAATTGGAGGTAACACTATGTTTTTATTTGAAGCACAGCCAATATCCAATTGGCTTATGTTACTATTTGTGTTCTTTATATTAATTATATTGAACGAAATTGGCCGCCGTTATAAATGGGGCGGTGTAACACTATTCATAATCATACCAATTGTACTTACATTTTTTGTATGGCCCAAAACCACTGCTGGTACTAGTGTAGATGACTGGTTTCACTACGCAAAAGTATATTCTGCTTTAGCAGGTTGTATAGGTTTTTGGCTAATACGTCACATAAAAGGTGCTACTGATCACAAATGGGTTTTATTTTTTCCACCATTAATCCTTGCAATTAATATTCTTGAAGCTGTTGCTCGTGATTTCCAAATTGGTTCACTAGGGCTTACACAAGAAGTATTTGAAGGTATGATGGTGTACAGTGGTTCTTGGAACTACTTAAACGGTATTGCTGGAATCCTAAATATCATTACAATTACAGGTTGGATTGGTATCTGCATTAGCAAGGATAAGAGTAAGGATATGTTATGGCCAGATATGTGCTGGTTCTGGATTATCGCTTACGACCTTTGGAATTTTGCATATACTTATAACTGCTTAGGTGACCATGCTTGGTACTGTGGTTTGGCACTACTCATTGCACCTACCGTATCTGCCTTTGTACTTAAAAAAGGTGCCTGGTTACAACATCGCGCACAAACACTCGCTCTGTGGTGCATGTTCGCAATGACACTGCCTTCATTTATCGACGGGTCTCAATTTGCTGTTAAATCAACACAAAATCCAACTGCATTATTTATAGTAAGTTTAATTGCATTACTTGCTAATATCGCAGTATTTGTTTATATGATCTACAAGGTTAGAAAAACAAAACGCAATCCTTATAAATCTGAGCTTTATACTGATTTAAAATGTTATGATGAAGTAAAAGAATTGGCTAAATAATATAAAGCAAGCTTTGCAAATATTGCAAGGCTTGCTTTTACTTATGTTATATAGATTTTTCTTTAATTATTTTGTCGAATCATATATTAATAATTGGACATTAAATCAACCTATTTTTCAATAATATATTTGGAAGGAAGGCTATTTTAAATACAATATTCATTGCATTAACCGATTAAATCTTTAATCTCTACTATTACTAACAAATCATCAAATTTTTGATATAATATATTTATTATATTTTGGAGGTACAGTATGAAATCAGCACAGTATTATATAGATAAATTAAACATGACACCACATGTCGAAGGTGGATATTTCAAAGAATCGGTAGTATCAGATGATTTATTTAGAGAAGAAAAAAGGTTATTTAGCAGCATATATTTCTTACTCGAAACAGGAGAAGTTTCAAATTTTCATAGGTTAACTTCTGATGAAATGTGGTACTACCATGATGGACAGGCTCTTACTATATATATGATTACGCCAGATGGTGAACTTATAACCAAACAATTAGGGATAGATATTGAAAAAGGAGAAGTTCCTCAGGTTTTAGTTCCTAAGGGTTACATATTTGGATCATCTATGAACAATGATGGATTTGCTCTGGTTGGATGTATGGTCGCCCCTCAATTTACTTTTGATGAATTTGAGCTGTTTAATAGAAAAGAACTATTGAATTTGTATCCGAATCATGAAGAAATAATAAAGAAATTAACTAGATAAGACATATTACTATATATTTTAGATGAAATGTTTTTTCAATATATTTATCAACAAAATTTTATATTGACTCAAACATACTATTACGATATGATACAACACTATAAATTAGATACAATAAATCTAAGGTATAATAGAAAAACTTGATTAGAAAAAAGATTTGTTGTATTATAATTGATATACAATTCGTACAGATAGTAATTTTTTTTACTGATAAGAGAGGCGATTTCTACTTATGTAGAGGTGGTCTCTTTTTTGTGTTGTTTTACTTATAAAAATAATCTAAAAGGGAGTGATTTTTTGAAACAAAATTTTAAAGAAAAAAATAAAAGTAAACTATTAATTGCAATTTTTGCGACAGGAATTATGACTTTTTGTGGTGTGTTAATTGAAACAGCTATGAATGTTACCTTTCCGTCCTTGATGAAGGAATTTAATATATCTCTATCGATGGTACAGTGGGTTACAACAATTTATTTACTTATTATTTCGATTATCGTACCTATTTCTTCTTTCTTTAATCAGAAGTTTGATAAGAAAAAATTGTTTATTACTTCAAATCTTATTTTCATAGCTGGAGTAATTATCGATTGCGTATCTCCAACTTTTTTTATTCTTCTAATAGGTAGATTGTTACAAGGGTTAGCTACAGGTATTGCCCTTCCGCTTATGTTCAATATTATTTTAGAAGAAGCTCCACAAGAAAAAAGGGGGACTATGATGGGATTTGGTGTATTGACTACTGCCATAGCACCAGCCATAGGTCCGACTTTTGGAGGATGGTTAACTACTGAATTATCATGGCGTTACATTTTTATTTCACTTATACCGATACTGGTTTTATCACTGGTTTTAGGAATTTATTCGATATCATCTAAAAAAGAAAAGAATACATCAGATATTAAATTTGATTTTTTAGCGGTATTTTATATTACTTTAATTTTCGGAGGATTGCTATTCTTTTTCACAGTAGTAGGAGAAAAAGGAATCTTTTCATGGGTACCTTGGACATATTTTATTGTAGGAATTCTAGGTTTATTATTATTTATAAGTCGTATGAAAATATCTGAAACACCGTTAATTAACTTAGAGGTCTTTAAACATAAAGATTTTGATTTATTGCTAGTTAGTTTTTTAGTTTATCAATTCCTTTTACTAGGTTTATCATTTATTATTCCAAACTACCTTCAAATTGTGCAGTTAAAATCTGCTTCAATCTCTGGTATGTTTATGCTACCTGGTGCATTGATAGGAGCTATACTTGCACCTATCTCGGGAAGAATCCTTGATAAACTAGGCCCAAAGAAACCAATTCTTATTGGACTTATTCTTTCATTGATCGCTTTAGCTCTAATGGCATTATTGATTCGCTCAAATATACTAGTATTTATTATTATTTTCCATTCTCTATTTATGATAGGAGAGGGAATCGCTTATAGCAACTTAATGACTACTGCTTTAAATCAATTACCTACTTCATTGGAATCTGATGGTAATGCTATATTTAATACTCTTCAGCAATTTTCTGGTGCCGTTGCCACTTCAATTGTCGCAGCTATTATCGCTTCATTCCAGAAAAATAGTGCGTCTGGAGATTATATTCTAGGTACTCAGATTGGGGTTCAAGCTGGACTTATATTTTTACTTATATTGATAGCTATTGGTTTGTTTAGTACAATAAGATTTTTTACAAAACAACGCAGTCTTAAAACTAAGCTTGCTGAGTGTAAATAGTACGATTTCATTTTAATATAAAAGACACTAGGTGATATCCCTAGTGTCTTTTATTAAAGCTTATTCCCATTCCAAGCCAGATATAAATATTGGTGCAATAATTAATACACTATCATTGAAAATACCTGAAATTAGGTACCCGATAATTCCTGTAAATATACTTTGAGTTGTTTTCTCTTATAAAAAGACAACTCAAACATTATTCTGAAGTACTCCTATAGTTCTTATATTTTAATTAAAAAGAGAATTAGTCGATTATCAAAACAAAATTACCTATTATTGATTTGGGAACTATATTTAATATATTAGTATATTACTCTTTTACTACACCTATAATTTTCTTATTTGAAACATCTACAATCCCAAATCAGACATTTTGCCTTTAGGTATAACTGGCAGAGCTAAAGTTACTATTCTTAAAAGCGGGTTTTTCATTTCCGTAATTCCCATTTCTCTTAATGAATTTTTCATCTCATTTGCCTGTATCGATATCTCATTCGCTTCTTTTGTCGATACTAAACCTGCTACAGATAGTTGCAAATTGTTTTTAATCTTATTATCCAAAGCACAACTCAATCCACCGCCAAGTTTGATTAAATCCTCAGCGACTAGTACTGCCTCATCGGGATTGTCGTAAACAATAGTTAAATTGTGGCTATCATGAGAAATCGTACTTCCAACAGCACCTTTATTTATTCCAAACCCCTTCACTAAACCTATTGATTTTGTATCTAATTTATTATGTCTATTTAAAACTGCTACAAATTTTATATCGCTATCCTCTGCAAGTTTTACTAATCCATCTTTTACATCAAACTCTTCTTCAATTATTTCTGTTGATGAAGTATGTTGTGATAAATACTTTATTACATTTGCTTTAATTTTTCCATTATTAGTTTTGCAATTATCTACATCTACTTTTAATTTGAAATCGTCTACAGATAAATTATTTACATGTACGGAATTATTTTTTTCAATATCAAACTCATCAGTTTTTATATCTGCCAATAATTTTCCATCTTCAGCAACTAATTCTCCATTGTATATAACAGCCTCAACATTCATTTCTTCTAACTCGTCAACTAATACTAAATCAGCAACAAAGTTCGGAGCTATTCCTCCTAAATTTATTATTCCAAGTTCTCTAGCGGAATTTAGTGTTGATGATCTTATTGCATCTATTGGATTCATTCCAGCATCAATAGCTGATCTAACTACTGCATTCATATGTCCGTGCTCTAAAATTTCATCAGCCTCTCTATCATCAGTACAAAGAGTTAAATTAGATATATATCTAAAATCTTTTACTCCCTTTACTACCTCAGTAACATTTCTTGATATTGAACTTTCTCTTGCATCAACATACATCCCATTCCTAATCTTATCTCTTGCTTCTTTTCCAGTTCTACTTTCATGATCTGAAATTGCTCCACCACAAAGATATGCTGATAAATCTCTACCACTTAAAAATGGCGCATGTCCTTGTACGAATAATCCCCTTTTTTCTGCTGCCTCTAATATTTCTACCATCCTAGTGTCATTATTTAGGACACCAATATAATCCATTACTTCACCAAGTCCAATTACTCTGTCTAACTTAAATAATCTTTCTATATCAGTATAATCAAAATTAGCTCCCGAGTTTTCTAATCCTAATACAGCTGGAACACATGAAGGGGCTAGAATATACTGTTTCATTGGCAATCCTTCACTGGAATTGTGCATATACTCTACGCCCTTTATTCCATAAACATTTGCAATTTCATGAGGATCAGTTACTACTGTAGTTGTTCCATGAGGTATTACTGCCTTTGCAAAATTTCTTGGAGTCATTAACGTACTCTCTATGTGTATATGCGCATCTATCAATCCTGGTATAATATATTTTTCCCTAGCATCATAGTAACTTTTCCCTACAATTCTAGGCTCACTAATTTCTAATTCGTCTGGATTGCATCTTATATGGCTATAAACCCACCGAAAATTCCTATGTCTCCATTGTATATTTCACCTGAAAAGACGTTAACTATTTTACAATTTTCAATTACTAAATCACATTTTCGTTTTCCTATAGCCGCTTCAATCAAACCTATTTTGTCCTTAGGTATTATCTTCATAAATTCCTCCTTAGCTTACAAAATTAGCTCCTACCGATACATCATTGGTAAGAGCTAAAGATTTATTATAAAATAAAGTACATTACTAATGGAACGGATAATATATATATCCCCCAATTTAATTCTTTGTATTTACCGCCTAATAATTTAGTAACTACATATGATAAAATTCCGATACTTATACCATTAGATATACTAAAAGTAAAAGCTGTAAATACTATTGTAGCAAAAGCTGGAAAGGCTTCTGTAAAATCATTAAAATCTATTTCTTTCATCCCTGATATCATCAATAACCCAATAATAATTAATGCAGGTGCTGTTGCCTGATTAGGAATCATTCCTGCAATTGGTGTAATGAAAATAGTTAATGCAAAACAAATTCCTGCTGCTACTGCAGTAAGTCCAGTTCTACCACCTTCTTCAACTCCTGCCGCCGACTCAATATACGTAGTTACAACTGTCGATCCAAATATTGCTCCAACCACTGTTGCAATCGCATCTACTAAAAATGGTTTATTTATATTAGGTAAGTTTCCATCTTCATCTAATAAATTAGCTTTTGCAGATACGCCTAGTAATGTTCCTAAAGTGGAGAAAAAATCACCTACAAAGAATGTAAACATCAACGGGAAGAAACTCCATTTCAACGCACCGATTATATCCAGTTTAAAGGCTATTGGAGCGATTGATGGTGGTAATGTTATTAAACTATCCGGTACTTGAGTAATTCCCATAGGAATTCCAATTAATGTAGTTATAATTATAGCAATAAGTATTCCACCTTTGATATTTCTAGCTGATAATCCGACAATAACTAATAACCCTATTATTGTAAGAATTACTCCTGCTGATTTCACATCTCCTAATGCAATATTTCCTTCTGTTATGCTCATTAAACCGCCATTTTTAAATCCAAGTAATACTATATAAAAACCTACCGCAACCCCAATTGCAAGTTTAATATTTTTCGGTATAAGATTTACTATTACTTCCCTTAGTCCAAATATCGTTAATAAAACAAAAGCAACCCCTGATATAAATACCATACCAAGTCCAGTTTCCCAATTAACTATTCCTCCTGCAACTAATGTATATGCGAAAAAGGCATTGCTCCCCATAGCTGGTGCTAAGGCAAAAGGTAAATTTGTATACAATCCCATCAATATACTAAACACTGCTGATAAAATTGCTGTTACTACTGTTACCGCTCCTACATCCATTCCTGCTGCACCCATAAACATAGGTTGTACGACTAAAATATACGCCATCGTCATAAATGTAGTCAATCCTGCTGTTATTTCTGTCTTAACATTGGTGTTATGTTCTTTAAGTTTAAATAAGTTTTCTAGCATTAAATACTCCTTTTCTCAAACATTATATTGTTTATCGACTTTTTATTCCATATAATTACGAACTATATTTAATATATTAATATTATAATTCGTTTTAGTCAACATTTTTACGACATTTTTGTTAATTTAATGTTAAATACGGTTGTAAAGCATCTTGTAACAAAATGTCAGTATAAAGTTATATTTATGCTATATAGTGTAATCAAATTATGATTATATATTAAGATAAAAAAATTTTATTTTAATTTTCCCCACAAAAATATCTTATGTCAAGTTCAATATACCTTAGGCAAAGCTACAAATCGGTGTCATCTGAACCACAGTGCAACGATACCTCGACTTCATCTTGTGATATAAACTCAAGTTGAAATGTATCTTGAAACAATTTAATTCTATCTCCTAAAATAGTCGGAATAACAGAAATATTATATTCATCAATTGCATTTGATTAAAGAAGTGATTGAATTAAACCAGCTCCACATTTTTTTCTATTATTACTCCTTCAACAGTACAGAATATATTTTTGATATACTATTTAAAAAATCATATATATGTATGTACATAAAAACGACCTCCTATAGTTAATTATTATTTTCCATAGGAAGCCGTTTAATCATTATTTTCTATACTTTTATTAAATCATTGGGTACAACTCACAAAAATTATCACACAATTTAATCTTCTTATTTTCTAACATTCTTAAATGCTTCTGCCTGATTCTTTATACCAACTTCAGTAGCAAATCTCTCTATACTAGATGCACCAAAGAAACCATCTACACCAGTAGTTCTAGCCATTACGTACTCCACATCACTTGGATCAGCTATCGGTCCACCGTGACAAATTACCATAATATCTGGATTTACTGATTTTCCTGCATCTGCTATTGCTTGAACCTTAGCTACACTTTCATCTAATGTAAGAGCTGTTTTAGCACCTATAGTCCCTTTAGTCGTTAAGCCCATATGTGCAACTAAAACATCTGCTCCTGCCTTTGCCATTTTTATCGCTTGTTCTTCGTCAAATACATACGGTGTAGTTAACATATCAAGCTCATGAGCTAGTCTTATCATTTCTACCTCTAAATCATAACCCATTCCTGTTTCTTCTAGATTAGCTCTAAACACACCATCTATCAATCCAACTGTTGGGAAGTTTTGAACTCCTGTAAAACCTTGTTCTTTAAGTTGCTTTAAGTAAACTTCCATTACTCTAAATGGATCTGTTCCACATACACCTGCAAGTACAGGAGTATTCTTTACAACTGGTAAAACTTCTCTCCCCATATCCACAACTATTTGATTAGCATCTCCGTATGGTAAAAGACCTGCTAGTGAACCTCTACCGGCCATTCTGTATCTACCTGAATTGTATATAATTATTAGATCTACTCCACCAGCTTCTGCACTTTTAGCAGATATTCCAGTTCCTGCTCCTGCTCCAAGCAATAAATTTCCCTTTGCTACTTCTTCTCTTAGAGTATTTAAAACTTCTTCTCTTGTTAACATAATGTTTCCCTCCATAACTTAATCTATCTTAATTTGATTTATCCTAAATTAATTTATCTTAGCTCGATATTTCTTAACTCGATCTATCTTATCTTAGTCTACCTTAACTTATTTTGTCTTTGATTCATTAATTAATTCTATCAATTTTTTAGCCGCTGACAATGCAAACTCTTCATCGTTAATATTGTTATTCATTTCTATTATATCTACTTTATCTGAATCGATATTAGATTTTAATGTATTAAATAACATCTCATCTTCTTCTTTACCATAAAAAGCTTGACCCTCTTGATCTATCATTGACACTCCCTTTAATGGTAGCATCAAAGTAGTTAAAGACTTTGACATATTTAATTTATCAGCTATAATTTCTCCTAGCTGTTTGTTTTCTTCAATTGTTGTTCTCATTAAAGTTGTGCTTGGGTTGTGTTTATATAAATTTCTTTCCTTGAATTTTACTGGTATAGTGTCTATTGCTCCAAAGTTGACCATGTCCATAGCACCTACTGAAACAACTTGAGGTACGTTGTATTTTGCTGCAGCTTCTAGTCTATTTGGACCTGCGTTTAAAATTCCACCTACTAATTCGTCACACCATTCTGTCGTTGTAAGGTCTAATACACCCTCAAAAAATCCTGATCCTATAAGACTTTCCATAGTTTTTCCACCAGTACCTGTTGCGTGGAATACTAAAACCTCATATCCATGCTTTTCTAAATACTCTCTTGCAATATCAACACAAGGAGTTGTAACACCAAACATAGTCGCTGCAATTAAAGGCTTTTCTATTTTTTCTTGTTCAACTTCAAATTTAACCATACCACAAATAGCAGATGCCGCATTTGTAAATATCTTTGTAGATATTGAATTCAGCCCTGCCACGTCAACAATTGATGGGTACATTATTATGTCGCTAGTTCCAACATATTCAGAAACATCTCCCGATGCAACTGTTGAAACTATAATTTTAGGTACACCTATTGGCAATGCTCTCATCGCTGGAGCTATTAGAGATGTTCCTCCACTACCTCCTAAAGAGATTATTCCATCAAATTTTCCTTGGGCATAAAGTTTTGTTATAATTTTTTTCATACCTTTACATAAAACTTCTGTGGCTAGTCCCCTATCTTTTTTGGCTGCAATCTCTTTAATATCATGTCCTACTTCTTTAGCCACTTCTTCATTTGATATATCTGGTTTAAACTCTGTCTCAAATACACCGCAATTTACTGTAAGTGTTTTTAAGCCTAAACTCTCTATCGTCTCTTTAATAAATAAATACTCTTTTCCTTTTGAATCAAAAGTCCCTGCTATAGCTATTGTTTTCACTGTCGCTCCTCCTTTAATAATACAATTTAGTTTAGTTTATTTCCGCCGATGTTAACTTAATATTACTATATATCGGGTTTTAAAGTATATGTATATATGTATCATTTACTTTTATATTTGTACTATTTTATATATTCTTTAGACTATATATTTATATATTCTTTAGGCGACATACCAATTTGTTTCTTAAAAACTTTGCTAAAGTGTGCATAATCTTTATACCCCACTAAATCAGCAACTTTTTTTAACTGTATCTTCTCTTTTTTTAGTATTTCTATAGCTTTATTGATTCTGTACCTCGATAAATATTCCAAAAAACTGCATCCAACCTCAGCATTAAATAAACGGCTTAAATGAGTTCTAGAAATATGCACTACTTTTGCCAATTCAGTAAAACTTATGTCTTCCATATAATGAACGGATACATACTCTTTTACGAATTCCACATAATCGTAATGCTTACTTACTCCCTCTAGCATTTTATTTAATAACTGATCATCCTCAAATCTGGATGTAACTTTAAATTCTTTAGTTTTTTTAGTTATAAATTCTTCAGACGGTATTCTTTCAAAAGCAGAACCTCCAAAGTAACCCATTGTATCAGTATTATCGTACATATATTTTAAGTCTCTAGATGAACTAACAGGTCCACCGTATATAACTTTTATGATATCCCTATCTGAATTATTGCATACATCGAAAACTTCATTAGCTAATTCAACAGCGGACTCAAGGGATAGCATTTTTTCGCTCCTAATACCCCTCCTTTAGTAACACCTAGATGAGCGCAGATAACATCTGCCCCAGCATCAATCATTTTCTCAGCTTCTTCTTTATTAAATACAAATGCTATTGTGAAAATATTTTTACCGCTCGCTATTTTTATTGCTTCTACCTCTTCATCATAAGAAAATCCGTCTTTTTCCAACGCCTCACGAAATAAACCATCTATCATACCTATAGATGGATAGTTAACGATTCCCGAAAAACCTATATTACGGATATTATCAATGTAGAGGTCAAGATTTATAGTAGGGTCCGTAGCGCACAAACCAAATATGATGGGGATATCTCTTATTGTAGGTAATATTTCCCTCGACGCAAAATCCATAACTAATTCATTTGCGTTAAAATACGGCATCATGCCCCCTAATGAGCTAACCCCCATCTGTCTAAATTTTCCTGAGTTTAGTGCTAATAATAAATCTGCACCGCCCTTAGCTGCGTATTTAGCTATTATTCCCGCTCCTAGCGATACGCCTATTATATTACCATTTATTTTAAATTGCGACTTTAAATCGCTTATTATTTTTTCTCTGGTGAAAAACATATTTCGACTCCCTAAGATTCTTCTTTATACCGATATTTTATTTTTAATTAACATACTGATACTTTTAATTTAAAACTTGTTTCTCCACAAAGAAGGTGAAAATACAATTAAAAACGGAAATAATTCCAAACGACCTGCCAACATATCAAAGCACAGCACTAGTTTTGAGAATACCGAAAAATCGAAATAACTCTGAGTAGGCCCTACTCCTGCCAATCCCGGCCCAACATTATTTAAACAACTTAATACCGCACTAAAAGTAGTCGCAAAATCCAAATTTTGAATTGATACTAACAATACCGATAAAATCAACATAATTACATAGACAATAAAATATATGTATACACCGTGAATAACCTCACCGCTAACTCTTTTTTTATCTATTGTAACAATACTAACAGATTGAGGATGAAGAATATGTTTGATCTCTTGCCTTACAGTCTTCACAAGGATAATCAACCTGGATGTTTTAATTCCACCTCCAGTAGATCCTGCACATGCCCCAATTATCATTATTCCAAGTAGTATAGACTTCGAAAACATCGGCCACAAATCGTAATCCGCGGTAGCATAACCAGTAGATGTAATAATTGAGACCACCTGGAAAACTGCATATCTAAATGCTTTTATAGGAGTTTCGTATATGCCTAAGATATTTATAGCTATAGCAATTGTTGCGAATAGAATAATTCCTAGATAAACTCTTACTTCCTCGCTCTTAAACGCTATAGAAAATTTCTTGATTATAAATAAATACAATATATTGAAATTTATCCCAAATAGTACCATAAAAAGAACAAGAACACCCTCAATATAAGCACTGTCATAGTGCGCTATACTATCGATCCTATTTGAAAATCCACCTGTACCAGCAGTACTAAACATGTGAATTAGACTATCAAATAAAGACATCCCTCCACACATCAACATTATAGTTAAAATTATAGATAAAAGAATATAAATTCCATATAATATTTTAGCCGTAGATCTAACCTTAGGCACGATTTTTTTCATTGTAGGTCCAGGCACTTCTGCACGCAACAAGTGCACTGATCTTTTTTCAGTCAATGGAATGAATGCCAATACGAATACCAAAACTCCCATACCACCTATCCAGTGAGTAAAACTCCTCCAAAACAACATTCCCTGAGGTAAATTTTCCAGATCGCTTAATATAGTAGACCCTGTTGTACTAAACCCAGATACGGTCTCAAAAAAAGCATCGATAAAAGTTGGAATACTCCCGCTTATCAAGTAGGGAATACATCCGAATAAAGACCAAAGTACCCAAGTAAAAGCCACAATTACGAAACCTTCTTTTGCGTAAATCCCTGAGTTATCCGGTTTTTTTCTACCAAAAATTAAAAATAGTACAAATAATAAAGTTGAAGTCATGAAAAAATCAACTGCTTCTTTTTCTCCATTTAAAATTGACACTATCCCCGGGATTAGCAATAACAAGCCCTCAATACCCATTAGCTTTCCCAATATATATACTACCATTCTTTTATTCATAGTTTCTTTCCTATCCCTCTTTTGTTTATAATTATTTCCCTATAACTTATTTTTTTATAATTACTCTTATATCTCTTTTATTTAAAATTACTTAGTTAGATTACTTTCTTTAAAATCACTTATCTATTACTACGATATCTATAATTTTATATACAATATTATCATCATTCCATATATTATACTGTAACAAGTAATAACAAAGGTATCAACAATAAAATAAGCCTATAATATTAAAACTCTTATAGACTTTATAATATAACTAAAATATTTAATTATTAACAGTATTTATCAATATAAAACTCTGACAAAACCTTAAAATTTGCTTCTCCACAATGAAGGCGAAAATATTATCAAAAATGGAAATAGTTCTAAACGACCTGCCAACATATCAAAACAGAATACTACCTTTGAAAATATCGAAAAATCATGAAAACTCTGAGTAGGCCCAGCACCTGCAATTCCCGGTCCAACATTGTTTATGCAGGTAAGTACGGCGCTAAATGTAGTAGGGAAGTCAATATTTTGTATAGATATCAAAATCACCGACAAAACAAAAATTAAAACATAGGCTATAAAATAGGTATAAACACCGTGAATAGTGTCGACATCCACTCTTTTTTTATCGATAGTAACAATGCTCACGGATTTTGGGTGAAGAATGTGTTTAATTTCTTGTCTAACCGTTTTAAATAGTATAATTAATCTAGATACTTTAATACCACCTCCAGTAGACCCAGCACATGCACCGATTATCATTATTACAAGTATTACAGACTTCGAAAGCTGTGGCCACAAATCAAAATCAGCTGTTGCATAACCCGTTGTAGTAATAATCGAAGCTACTTGAAATACTGCGTATCTGAAAGCTTCTAAATGTGCTCCGTAAATACTTAATATATTAAATGCTATAATAACTGTCGCAAGTACAATAATTCCTAAATAAGCCCTTACTTCCTCACTCTTAAATATCGGGGTAAACTTCTTAATCAGTAAAAAATAAAACATATTGAAGTTAATACCAAATAATATCATAAAAATCGTGATAACAGACTCTATATACACGCTATTATAATATCCTATACTAGCGCTTTTATTAGAGAAACCGCCCGTGCCAGCTGTACCAAACATGTGAATCAAACTATCGAAAAACGACATACCTCCACACATCAACAGTATTGTCAAAATCAAAGATAAAATTATATAAATTCCATATAATATCTTTGCTGTCGATCTTACTTTCGGTACAAGTTTATCTACAGCAGGACCTGGAACTTCCGCACGCATCAAGTGTATCGAACGTTTATCGGTCAACGGAATAAAGGCTAAAACAAATACCAAAACTCCCATTCCGCCTATCCAGTGTGTGAAACTTCTCCAAAACAACATACCTTGAGATAAAGATTCTATATCATTTAAAACTGTAGAGCCTGTTGTTGTAAATCCAGAAACCGTTTCAAAAAATGCATCTATATAACTAGGAATACTTCCGCTAATAACAAAAGGTAGTGATCCAAATACAGACCAAAGTACCCATGCAAAAGCCACAATTATAAAGCCTTCTTTAGCATAAATTCCAGTATCATCTGGCTTTTTTCTACCAAATAATAAATAAAATACAAATAATATTATCGATGTTATAAAAAAGGCAGTTGCATTTTCTTCACGATATAAAATAGCTACAAT
Source organism: Clostridioides mangenotii TR (assembly GCF_000498755.1). Lineage (GTDB taxonomy): Bacteria > Bacillota > Clostridia > Peptostreptococcales > Peptostreptococcaceae > Metaclostridioides > Metaclostridioides mangenotii_A. Next base: position 20,880 of record NZ_AXUS01000019.1, read on the forward strand.
TCCAGGTATTAGCAATAACAATCCTTCAATTCCCAGCATTTTACCCAATATATATACTATCATTTTTTTATTCATAATTTATCCTATCCCTCTACCTTAAATATATCATTTAAATCATTAAAACGGTGACAAGTTGTAACGACGATAACACTATCGCCAATCTTTAGCAGTTCATTCCCATCAGGAATAATAATCTTTCGTTTTCTAACAATACAAGCTATCAACAAATTATCCTTTAATTTCAATTCTTTAATTGGGATACCTAGATAAGATGTATTTTCTCTAATGATAAACTCAATAGCTTCTATCTGATTATTGACCAAACGGTATACTGTTTCTATATTCGCACTAGCCAATGAATTCTGCATAGCCCTTACATAACCTAAAATTGTATCCGCAGTAACAGTCTTTGGAGATACAACTGTTTCAATTCCGATATCATCCACTATACTAGTCAATGGTTCACTATTAACTTTAGTAACTATCTTAGATGCCTTTCTAGTTTTAGCGTATATCGACATAATTATATTCTCTTCATCAATTCCAGTTAAAGCAACAAATGCACCTACTCTATCGATGCCCTCTTCTTCTAATAGTTCATGATTGGTTGCATCACCGTGGATAATTGTTACATCTGGAAGCAATTCACATAGTTCCATACATCTATCGTAATCGCGTTCAAGAATCTTGACCTGTACACCCAAGCTGCATAATTTCCTAGCCAGATAATAGGATACCCTACTACCCCCACAGATCATAACTGTAGAAACTTTATTCTTAAATTTACCAGTAACTTTGAAAAACTTTTCTATACCCCTATGAGAAGAAGCTATATAAATTTTATCTCCAGATTCTAAAACAAATTCTCCACTAGGAATAAGAACTTTTTGATTTCTCTTTACTGCACAAATTAGAACAGAATGCGAATATTTTTTTGACAGTTCTTCAAGGCTCAATCCATCTATTGGACTTCCCTGCTCTACCTTAAACTCGACCAACTCCACTTTACCTTTTGCAAACGTCTCTATTTTACTAGCAGAAGGGAAAATCAACACCCTTGATATTTCCTCAGCCACTTCAAGCTCCGGATTAACAGCCATAGATAACCTTAGGTCGTCCTTAATCAAATACATTTGCTTATAATAAACCGGGTTTCTTACTCTGGCTATAGTTTTTTCAGCCCCTAATTTCTTCGCAAGCAGGCAGCACATCATATTCATAGAATCCGATGAAGTACAGGCAATTGCCAGATTAGCGGTATCAATTCCCGCCTCAATTAAAACTTCATGGCTCGCTCCATCTCCTTCAATACCAATAACATCTAGCTCATTAATAGAGTTCTTTAATTTTGCAGATTTATAGTCTATTAAAACAATATCATGGTCTTCTTCTGATAGCTGTTTTGCTAATTTATGCCCAACTTTTCCGTCTCCAATAATCACTATTTTCATCTATATTTTCCTATTTCCTCTCATTGTTATAATAATCTCCATGATAGCATATATAAGGGTTTGAGACAATTGTTTGTTGTAATTAATAATCTATTTTTTAATTAATTTTACTATTATATAAAACAAATTCATTAAAAAAAGAAGCTATCTATAAAATCTTTAAGATAACTCCTTTTATTTTAACCCAATCATCAATAAAATTAAAAATCTTACACTAACTAAATCCCATTAACTACCTCTTTCACAACCTATACGAATCAACCAATGCCGGTAAATCATTAATATAACTAACAGTCATCAACTTATCCACATTATACTTACCCTGAAAACTTAGCCATTGCTCCTTAATATCATTCAAATCTACCAAGTTTTTCTCCTGTCAATACTTGTAGTAAAATATTTTCAGCTGATGACAATTGTTCATCAAAATTATTTAACAGGCTTTGGTACTTCTCCCGAAGTCTTGTTGAACGCCATCGGCATTTATATAACCTGCAAAAGCATATGGCAACCCTAGTGATGCTGCAATATACGCAGATGTAGGAACTCCCATCTAGTCCCAAATCTACTCTATTTGGATACAGCGTCTCTAAAGTTCCGAAACACTCTGCAACTTGAAGTGTCGTTATTATTCATTTATAACCCTCCTTAATAGAAAAGCCTAGTTTTCATCATTAATCATAGTTCATATAAACTACTCTAATATACCTTATACCACTTTTAAGTCTAAATAATCTAACATTTCTATGCTCAGGCAATTGCTTATCTTCACAATCTAATGTTACATCTGCATCTACCCAAATTTAGACTTTTGACTTTTCCTAATAAAATCAAAAAAGGAACTACTTAAATATTATATCTAAGTAATTCCTATTTCTATTGTTTATCTACTGCTCTTTCTATATACGATCTTACTTCATCAGGAGAGATATTTAAAACAACCGCAAATTCTTCATTTATCAATCTTTCCGCTTCTTTCATGATATCACTGTCTACTTTATGCACTTTTTTTCCAATAGATTCTGTGTATCCTTTATTTGAATATATACATCTTATTAATGTAATTAATTCATCACATTTACCCCTTTTTAGTATTGCTTTAAATTGATTATTCCTTGCTTTCTCATCGTCTATCCATAAGCTATTTAAATTGGGGCTATCATTAATTAATGATTTTACCTCTTCTTCTGATATTATTTTTCTAATTGTAATTTTATTGTTCTCTACAGGCGTTTTTATTACCGTGGTATCGTTGTATACTGGGCTTAAAATGTAGTATTTTCTTTTTTCATTACCTATAAAACTCTCATTTGCTATATCTACTACTTTACATACACCTGTCATTCCGTACACTATATAGTCATCAATCTTAAACATTAAGAGCTCACCATCCTTAAAATAATAAACGAGTAGCTTTTGCCAACTGGAGTTAACCAAAACTACTCGTATATATACATTTTATCACATTTAGCAACTTTAAGATAATGAAAAGATTATTTTAATGCTTTTTAAAATTTTATTATTCAAATAATCGTCTTCCTTTTTGTAAAGTAAAGACTAATACGCCAAATCAGATCCATCTTAATCCTAATCGATATTAATCTTAAATCTTTTTATTAATCAATATAAACTTGTAGTATTTATAACATTGGCTGTTGATTATTCATAGAATAACCATCGCTTCTAATATCTCTTATATCTAATTTATCAGCTTTTGTTTTAACCTTGCTTAGTTTTTTAACTGCTCCATAAGGCTCCTTCAATGAAAGTTTATCTCCATTTCCAGTAATAATCCACAGAACTTTATACCCTCTAGGTATCGTTTGTAACCTCTTTTCGCCCTTGCCATCAGTAAAATACACTATTAAATTTATCTTTTTATTGTTAGCGTATTCAAAAACTGGAGTGAAATTAGTACTTCCACCTTTTTTAACTCTATCTTTTACATCTTTTACAGATTTAACTTTGTATGCACGTCTAATTTCACTATCGCATTCTATAATTGTAATTTCATGGTTGTAATTTTTAACAATATTTAGAACCTCTTTAACTGCTTGTTTAAACTCTTCATCGCTAATACTTCCACTTATATCAATAGCAACAGCTATTTCTGCTTTATGAGATCTCAATTCGCCTCTCAAGTCTAATCTATCTGGTTGTCTTCTATTTCTTCTCGTTATAGTCTTCTTTTTATTGCTTTCAATAGTTCCTATCAATCTATTTAAATATAAATTCCAAGGCAATTCGCCTTTGCTATTTTTGAAAGCTGATATCATATCTTTTAAATAAGCCGGGTTTTCACCTTTTTGAGAATTATCTATAAATTTTTCTGTAAATTCTCTAAGAGTTTTTCCGTCTACATCATCCGAATCATCCCAAATTTCATGAGTTTTTTCTAAACTAAATTCTGTTTCTATATTGTCTGATTCATCACTGTTTTCGCCTTTATTATTTTTGTCTTTGTTATTTTCGTCTTTATTATCGACATCTTTATTATCGCCTTCTTTGTAATCATCTTCTCTATCCTCATCCATCTTATCGAGTAAATCCAGCTCAGTTTGAATCTTTTCAACGTAGTATTCAAAAGTTTCATATGGCTCAAGTTTTAAAGAATAATTTACATTTACCCAATCTAAGGTAATAGCATATGGCGTCAGATAATCTAAATATTTATTTACTACTATATCCATTGCCATATTAATAGCTAATGTACTATATCTACCTTTTAAACCTTTTGCTCTCACTAAGTGCATTGATACTACATGAAGAATTTCGTGCTTAATAGAACTCTCCATTTGTTTTATATTGAGGTTTAGAAAAATCATTGGATTAAAATATATTACATATTTAGCGCCTTTAAAATTGACAGCTGTTGAGCTACTTATATCAAACCTTATCTCCCTTGACATTTGAAATAGAAAATACCCATAAAAATTATCTTTATCTTCCATAAGACTCAAATTAACTTTATCTACAATACTAAAGAACTCATTCTCAAAATCTTGCGGTATATCTATCTCAAATCTTTCATTAGCTCGGTTTGCTTTTAAAATAGCTACATTATCGATGAGTTCTATTGTTCTATCGTAAAGCCACTTTACTTGTTTATCAAAATAATTTTCCATACATTATCCCCTTATTAAGTTATAAGATTCAAAATACGCCTCCACAAACTCTTCATTCTCTATAGCTTTTTTATACACTTCAGTATAACTATATTTCATATCCTTCATAATCCCTACCATCAGATCCACCGGATATATTTTTAAAAACTCAATAAATCTATCTATATAATCGTTTGATTTATATTTACCATTTTTTATATTCGAATCTAAGATTTTCAAAATATTCATTGCCGATAGATACAGTCTTGTATGACTTTCATTTATCGCTCTTTCTACAACAGATTTACTAAGAGTTTCTCCTAAAAACACATCTTCATAGGATATCAATAAGCTGTTATCTGCTTCAATAAAACTTATAAACTCTTCTGCAATAACCGTCCCTACATTACCTTTTAAAACATTTACAAATATAGCTCTCGGTACTAAATCTTTTTTCTCTTTATAGATTTTGTAACTTTTTGAAATTCTTTCATAGCTTCTTGGAGTTGCCCTTACATCATCTTCATTTTCTTTATTTAAATATTCTGGGAAGGTTGAAATAAACTCAACAACCTTTTGTTCAATCCCTACATCTATCGCCCATTTTAACCACTGTACATAATCACTTTCCATATTAAGCCATACAAACCTATTTTCTTGAGCTGCATCCATGTCCACAACTTGATAATCAAAATCCGAACCATATTTACTTGAAGGATTCATAGCTGCTAAAATTTTTACATCATCATGCAAGTTGTACCCATTGATTTCTCTATTTAATATTAAATTCATAAGCTCTTGCTGTACTGTATGCTCGCAACGATTTATCTCATCAATAAATAAAAGAACTGTCTTACCTTTAGATATTTCTTCATCGATATCCCTTAACTTGTTATGAACAGCATATACTGTCATCTTTTTTTCTTTCTTATCCCCACCGGAATTAATATCTATATATGATTCCACAGTTGGAAGACCGCCTATTTCACCTTCTTTAAGTAGGTTTCCATCAATAACTATTAAACTCCAATTATTCTGCTTGGCAAGCTTCTTCGCTAAAGCTGTTTTTCCTATTCCACTTTCACCAACTACTAAAGGTACTTCTCTAGTAGATAGCACTAAGTCAACGCTTTGTAATGTATCTATAAAATTCATTTTGCCTCTCTCCTATTTCATCTTTATCATCTATTATAAGTCTTAACTTTTCGCCTATATAAGTTTTTAACTTTTCATCTATTGTAAGTCTTAACGTTTACCTGTTTAGTTTTTAACTTTTTATCTATTATAACTCTTAATTGTTCATCTATATAAATTTTAACTTTTCATCTACAGCTATTTTCTTTGCCTTTTTGCTTCCAAATTTAGAAATAAATATTATTTTATCAATTGGCATAGTATCGCTATCCCTATCTATAGTTTTACAATTTAAAAAATCTCTAATATATTTTTCGTCAACATCTTCCTTTGATAATACTTGTTTCAATACTTCTTCTAATTCCTCTTTAGTTACATTTTTTGCAATATATTTAATCACTAAAATATTCGCTTTCAAAAATTCCAGCATTTTTTTCTTATCCAAATTTTTAATTAGGCCGATAGCTGACTCATCTTCCTTTATTGCAATAACCTCTACATTATGTGTAGGTGTATCAATATATCTTAATGCTACAGAATTTATTTTTACAGCCTCTTCTTCCACGCTTTCATAAGGATCTCTTATATACTTTATTGAATCGTAATTTTTTCTTACAGCTAACAATTGCAACTCCTCACTAGGATTTTCAATATATTGGATAGCCCACCCAGCTTGATTTATCGCTAATTTGACGACCTTATCAGTTGGGTTTTTAATATATTCTAAGCTACTCCACCCATCGTTTACAACTTTTATCATCATATCTTCTGTGGGGCTATCTATATATTCAATAGCTCTAACATTATTATCTATAGCTAATTCTTGCATCTCCATAGTTGGATTTTCTATATATTTTAATGCAGTTCCATCTTTTTTAATGGCCGCTATCTTCATCTCATCTGTTGGATTGTATATGGTTTTTATAGTTGAAGGATTTATTTTTATATTTTCGATAAGTATTGATTCTTCCATTGTTCCCCTCCGTATCTATTATTTTTATTACTTATTATATAAATATACTTTTTATATGGATTTAAACATAATTATAACAAAATCCCCATAGCTATAATAGCTTTTAGATTTTGACAATTATATGAATTCAATTTATATAGTTGATTAAATTAGTGTTAAAAAATAAAAAAAGATGTACACCTAGAGCAAAATCTCTAGATGTACATCTTTTCTATGTATATTCATATATAACATTTAAAACTAAAGATATTAAATTACCAAAAAAGTTTTCCTATATAAAAAAATATAAACTTACTCTATATTAACTTATAGTCTTTTCTCGTTTATCGACTTTTCTCTTCGCAATTAACTCAGGGAAATCAATAGTAATAGAAATAATACCGAAAATAAGTAGGAATAATGGATAGTGTAGATATTTGATTATGGAAACTGATGAAACGCCTGCTATCCCTACTGCTGTAAGTATTTGAGCACCATATGGTATCATACATTGCCAACAAGAAGCGAATATATCTAAAATACTGGCTATTTTTCTTGGATCTAGATCGTATTCTTCACCTATATCTTTAGCTAAAGGCCCTGCTGTGATGATTGTAATAGTGTTATTTGCGGTACAAAGATCGATAATACTTGATAAAATAGCTATACCAAATTTTGCGCCTCTCTTACTTTTGATTTTGCTAGTTACGTAATTAAGAATAAAGTCCATACCGCCGTTGTGTTTAATTAATCCAATAACTCCCCCTACTACTAAAACTAGTAGACATAGCTCTTGCATTCCTGCCATCCCTTTAGATATAGATTCAATAAATCCCCACATGCTTAGAGAATTTGTAAAGAATCCTATAACACCAGCGAATACTATTCCTACACCTAGTAACATGAAAACGTTAAGTCCTGCCAATGCTCCAACTAATACACCTAGATATGGTAAAACTTTAACTACTTGGAAAGGATGACTTTCACCTGGAACGGTTTGAACACCTGAAGTCATCACTAGAATTATTATAAGACTTAAAAGTGCAGCAGGTAGTACGACAAAGAAGTTTTTTATAACCTTGTCCTTCATTTGACAACCTTGAGTACTTGCAGCCGCAATAGTAGTGTCTGAAATCATAGATAAATTATCACCTACCATTGCTCCACCAACTATGATTGCTACTAAGAACTCCAATGGTATTCCCGTCTTTTGAGCTATTCCTATACCTATTGGCGTCAATGCAGAAACAGTACCAACCGATGTTCCCATAGATATGGATATAAAACATACAACTAGAAAAAGTCCAGCTACTAATAAATTTGGCGGAAGGACAGATAAACTCATGTTTACTGTTGAGTCTACAGCTCCCATTGATGCTGCAACACTTCCAAAAGCGCCTGCTAATAAAAATATGACCAACATAATAACTATATTGCTATCTCCAGCGCCTTTACAAAAAACATCCATTTTAGTATCGAAAGAGTCTTTTTTTCCTTTGGGATTTATCATAAAAGCAACTGCTGCAGCCACTATAAAGGCTATTAAAGCTGGCATTTTATAAAAATCACCAGTTGCTATACCGCAACCCATAAATAGTAATAAAAAGACAGCAATCGGAGCAAGTGCAATTGCATTGCCTTTACTTATTTCGTTACCTGCTTCTTTATTCGATTCTTGCATAATTTTGGTCTCCTTTTAAATTTTATGTACAGTAAAGGAGAAGATATTGATTCAAAAACATCTTCTCCCCTTATTATTTTTTAAAGGTAGTTTGTATGGGTGTTTCTAATTTCTATAATCTATCAAGACCTTGTTTTAAGTCTGCTATTATATCTTCTGGATCTTCAAGACCAACAGATATTCTTATTAAACCTTCTGATATACCAGCTTCAGCTCTTTCTTCTGGAGTGTAAGGAGAGTGAGTCATTGAAGCAGGATGTTGAATTAATGTTTCACAATCACCTAAACTAACGGCTAATGTACATAATTCTAAAGAATTTAATAGTTTTTTACCAGCTTCTAATCCGCCCTTAACTTCGAATGCTATCATTCCACCTGGTTTATCCATTTGTTTTTGAGCTAATTCATATTGAGGAAAGCTTTTTAAACCTGGATAATTGACTTGAGTTACATTTTCATTGCTTTCTAAGAATTCGGCAACTACCATTGCACTTGCGCAATGTCTGTCCATTCTTACTTGAAGCGTTTTCATACCTCTAATTATTAAGTATGCATCAAATGGGCTTAATACAGAACCTGTCATATCTTTGATTCCGAATAATCTTACTTGAGTTATAAAATCTAATTTACCAGCAACGAACCCAGCTACAACATCACCGTGTCCATTTAAATATTTAGTAGCAGAGTGAACAACAACATCAGCACCTAATTCTAATGGTCTTTGTAGGTAAGGAGTGCAGAATGTATTATCAACAAATACCATACAACCTTCTACACTGTGAGCAACTTCAGATACAGCTTCGATATCTATTAATTTTAAATCAGGGTTTGCAGGTGTTTCTAAATAAACAACTTTTGTATTTGATTTCATTGCAGCTTTAACTTCCTCTAAATTCGAAGCATCTACAAATGATACCTCTATTCCATATCTGCTGATTCCGTGATTAAACATAGCATATGTACAACCGTATAAAGTTTTACTTGCTACAACATGATCCCCAGCTTTAAGCGCAGACCATAATGCAGAAGTTATAGCACCCATTCCAGAAGCTGTTGAAACACAAGCTTCCGCACCTTCAAGTAACGCAACTTTGTCTTCAAGTTGAGTATTAGTTGGGTTACCTAATCTTGAATATATATATCCGCCTTCTTCAAGAGCAAATCTTCTTCCTCCTTGTTCAGCACTATCAAACACGAATGTAGAAGTTTGGAAAATAGGAGTAGTTAAAGCTCCTGTTCTTGTATCTCTTTCATATCCACCGTGTACAGTTTTTGTTCCAAATTTAGCGTTTTTTAAGTTTTCCATTTTTAATTCCTCCTAATATTTTATTTACGCTATTATATAAGAGCAATTCTCATACCAACTTTAGATTTTTACACAGAAAAATATTTTTTAACGAATACATTGATAAAGCTCCACTTACCGAAACGTTTTCTCAATTATAATAGAACTTTATTTTTAATTAAATTCACACTGTAAATTAATGTTTACATTTTCTATTTTTATCGTAAACTTTACTTTACAGTAGTAAATGTTTATTTACGCATTTTTTACAATTAATACTATCTATCTACTTTTTTATTCATATATTTACCTATTTAGACACTATGCATTTATTTCCTTAATATTGTACTTTTTAACCTTATTCATTACAGCAGTATGTGATATACCGAGTATTTTGGCACTTTCTCTATAACTTTTTTCGGTATTATATACCTTATTAATTATTTCTTTTTCATAATTCTCCATTTCTTCTTTTAATGATTTCGGCTCTATCTTCTCTTTTTCAACAAAATTGTTTACAATATCCTCATTTTTGCAAATCGAATCGATAACAATATCCTGAGACGTTAAAATATCACCATTACATAAATTCATAGACCTCTCAACTAAGTTTTGAAGTTCCCTTACATTGCCTGGCCACTCATAACACATTAGCTCATCTATAAATTCTTTTTTAAATCCTTTTATATCTTTTTTTAATTTCTTATTAAGTTTATTTATAAAGAATTGAACTAATATAGGTATATCTTCTAATCTCTCTTTTAAACTAGGTATCTTTATTGGGATTACATTTAATCTATAATATAAATCCTCTCTAAACTCTCCATCTTTTATCATCTGCTCAAGATTTTTATGAGTAGCCGCAATTACTCTAACATCTATTTTTTCTTCCTTGCTACTTCCGATTTTTCTTATCTTACCTTCTTGGAGAACTCTGAGTAGTTTTGCTTGAATAAACATTGATAACTCTCCAATTTCATCTAAAAATATAGTTCCACAATTAGCTTCTTTAAATAGTCCTTCTTTACCATTTTGAATTGCTCCTGTAAAACTTCCTTTTTCATAACCGAATAACTCACTTTCTAACAGATTTTCGGGTAGAGCCGCACAGTTAATGGCTACAAATCTTTTATCTTTTCTATCGCTTAAATTGTGTATTGCATTTGCAAATAGCTCTTTGCCAGTACCGCTATCTCCTCTCAATAAGACAGTTGAGTCGCTATTAGCTATTGCAGCTGTTACTTTTTTTACATTTTCTATACTTTTACTATTTCCTATAATATCTTTAAAAGGTCCATCATTATTTGTATTTATTATTTTCACAAGCTGTCTAGCTTTATTAACGTCTTTTATAGAAACGACTGCGCCTACTGACTCATTATAATCGTTAGTTATTCTTCTACCTGTAGTTATATAATTACTTGCAGTATTATTATGTAGTAAACTAGCCTTAATATTATCGTATTCTATACCTTTGTTTACTAGATTTATAATCGCATCGTCTTTACCTAAAATATCTCTAATATCTACTCCGATTACATCTTCTTTCTTATAGTTGAATAGTTCTTGGCAGTAATTATTAAATATATTTATTTTAAAATCTTTATCTATTGATATAATTCCTTCATCCACAGAGTTAATAACAGCAAGAAGTTGTTGTTCATTTTTTTCATACGATAACAACTGTACTTCATTTACCGATATTACATCATCTATATTGCAAATAGCTTCTTTTAATATTTCTTTAGTTTTGGTATCAATCTCATCTATTTTTACACAAACCTTTTTCGGAAAAACTTCCATAGATATTAAGTCTATTTTCTTGTTATAAAGCTTGTACAATATTTCAGTAGTGATACCAAATCGATTTTCAGTATTTATTTCGAGTCTAATCATACAATCTTCTCCTCTATTATTAAAAGTCGTTGCCCTTTACAGTATCATTATATTGTATTAAAATTATTAAATCTAGTTTATGACCTTCATATTTTAAATTCCTATAATACATAATTAATTTAAGGGAATTACCTATACAAAAAAGTACTCCTTTTCTATTCTAGACAGGAGTACTCTATATTCATATTATTATTATATATTATTAAGCTGTAGGTCTTTTCTTTTTACCTTTAGAACTTATTCCACCATTTACCTTAATATAATCATTATGTACAGCCTTAACAGTTCCAGTAAGAGCAAGCAATGCAATTAAATTGGGAATTACCATAAGTCCATTGAACATATCTGACATTGTCCATACAATAGAGACTTCTCCCAGTGTTCCAAGTAATACACAAACACACACTAATACTGCATATACCTTAACAGACTTTGCTCCAAATAAATATTTTATATTTGCCTCTCCAAAGAAATACCACCCAATTATAGTAGAAAAAGCAAAGAAGAACATACAAATAGCTATAAAAATATCCCCAAACTTACCAAACACTGACGAGAATCCCGCTTGAGTAAGTGCAGTACCTATAAGAGAAGCATCTGGAGTCACAGAACGAGTCGTAATAATAACTAAAGCTGTTAAATTTAATATAACAAAAGTATCAATAAATACCCCCATCATTGCAACAAATCCTTGTTCTGATGGATAATCAACCTTCGCCACTGCATGTGCATGAGGTGTAGAACCCATACCAGCTTCATTTGAGAATAATCCACGAGCTACACCTTTACTCATAGCCTTTTGAATAGTAGCTCCAACAACCCCACCTGCAATTGACTGAGGTGCAAATGCTCCTACAAATATTTCTTGGAATGCCAAAGGTATGTTTTTGTAGTTTGCAAAAATAACAATTAAAGCTCCTATAATATAAAATAATGCCATAATAGGTACGATTGTTTCTGTAACTTTAGCTATTCTTGCAATTCCACCAGAAAATACTATATATGCTAAGACTGCTAATACAACACCAACTAAAAGTGGATTTAAACCAAAAGCAATATCAAACGCAGCCGCAATTGAATTTGATTGTACTGCATTCCCCATAAATCCTAAGGCAAGTATAATAAATACTGCAAAAAAACCTGCTAAAATTTTACCAAATTTCCCTTTAAATGCTCCCTGTATGTAATAAACAGGGCCACCTGTTACTGTGTTATCTTCACCGATTTGCTTATACTTTTGTGCCATTGTAGCTTCTGCATAAATTGTCGCCATACCGAAAAATGCACTGATCCACATCCAAAATATAGCTCCAGGTCCTCCGACTGCAATTGCTGTAGCTGCACCCGCCAAGTTCCCAGTACCTACTTGAGCTGCCACTGCAGTAGCTAATGATTGAAATTGTGTCATTCCCTCTGCGCCAGCTTTTTCACTCTTTTTGAACAAACCTCCAAAAGTTCTTCTAAATCCTTCTCCAAAACCTCTAATTTGAATAAATTTTAATTGAAATGTATACCAGACACCCGTTCCAACAAGTAAAAATAGTAGGATATTTTTATCCCATAAGATACCATTTACTGCATTTACAATTTTCGTTAGTACTTCCATTACAAACGCCTCCTTGTTATTGAATTTAGTTCCTCTGAGTTTTGTTTAAGTACCCAGCATGACTTAAATTTATATCAAAGAATTTTCAACTTATATAGAAAACTCTGCGATAAATAAAAACTAATATTCTATAACTTAATGGACTACTTTGATGAGTTTCCTTATGAAGCTAAGCCTAAGTTACTCTAAGATGTGACTTTGTGATTATTTTTAGAAATGATATTATTAAAAATTGTTAAATAATTTACATGTTATTAACATTGTATACACTTTTATCTATATATTCAATACAAATATAGATAATACCTATATTTAAAATATTCGGAAAATATTCCATAAGGTTTTTTATGGTATCCAACTTTATATTTTGCTAAAATATATAGGTACTCCTTTTATAGCGTTTTTAGTTCTTCTAATATGCCTGCTATACGCCAACTAGTATTTGGTATTTGTTACACATCGTATATGTGCGTTATTTTGCTTTATATAATATATAAAATATATATCTACAAATATATCGACTCTTAACAGTATTGATAATTAATATTTTTTTATTGATTTTCGATATTTTTTTATTGTTTTTTGTCAAATAACATGTTAATATATGTTTAGTAAACAAAATGGAGGTTACAATATTAAAAATAGAAGTATTAAACAAATAAATGTTAAGCAAAGAATAAAATATTCTACAGGGAAAGTTGAGGTAACATTATGAAAAAAGACTTAGGTTTAAAAATATTAGATAAAATTGTTTTGGTAGGAATTATTTTAACTATATTATTGCTTGTAGCGACACCGTTAATACTAACTGCTTACTTTAAATCTGGATTGGGAATAGTTGGAAGTAATATGCCAATGAATATATCAATAGGAATATATATTTGTGCTGCTCCCTATCTTATAGCATTATTTAATTTAAAGCGTTTATGCAAGATAATATCATCGGAGCAAATATTTTCAAGAGAAATACCTAGATATTTAAAACAAATATCATTTTGGTCCTTTAGTGAAATTTTAATATTTAATATTATTCAAATATCATTATATTTCATTTTTGATATATACTTATATGGGCTAACTGTTATGTCATCGATTGTAGTTTCATTTGTTTCTTTAGCAATAGGATTTTTATGTTTTGTTTTAGCTAAATTCTACGAAACAGCAATAGAGATAAAAGAAGAAAATGATCATACTATATAATAGGTAAAAGCCAATTTCTACATTATTTATAGAAATTGGCTTTTTAATTGGAATAATTCAGAGCGTGAATTTTAATGCCTTCTTGAATCATCATTTAATATTCATTAATCATTACTTAATATTCATTTGCAATTTATAATCTTCTAGTGACATATCCCCTCTAACAAATTTATTTTCTAGTAACGTGCTCTTTTCAGTTTTTGTTAAAGTCCTTTCACTCTCGATATTAATTGCATCTTCTTCACCTTCCAAAGGTTCTAAGACATGATGAAGTTTATCATAGGAATCAAAATATCGAACGCCAAATATTCTTTGTGAAACTGCATTTAAATGTATGCCATCTGGATTAGGTGTTAAACCAGATGCTGTTACAAAATAACAATTCTCCTGAGTGTTAGCAAATTTCTTAAGTTCCTGATCGACTTCGATGTGTTCAGTGAAATACTCACCTAGCCAACCATTTCTTAAATAATCTCCAATTCCACCTATAATAATTGGTATATCTGATCCATTAAGTTCGCGGCGAAATGCCTCGACAATTTTTACAAACTTTTCATGATAAAGTTTATAATTTCCTGAAGAACATTCATTTTCACCCTGATGCCAGAGAATTGCTTCCAATTTACTGCTTTTTTGAGCTAGTTTTGCTTGAAATATAGCATGTTCAAATATCGGTCCATCCACTGCCCAGTCATCTAGCTTGAAGCACCTTCAGCACAAGGTATTAACCCAATATCTTCATTTTCATTTTTTCTACACCACGCTGCTGCAAAAGAAGCAGAAGGTCCGATGCCCGCATATGGACGATCGTAGTTTATTGGCTCCGACATGATTTGCCATCTCCCATTGCGTATCACTTTTATACGTTCGTTGCAAATTAGCGGAACATCTTTTAAAAATCCACGGCCGGCCATATTTGATTGACCAACCAGTAAGAAAGAATGTATCATAATTTTTTAACCTCCTTATATATGTCAAGTACGATCATAAACTATGTTTTGATGTTTATATCATAACCTAATATACTCTTCAAAATACTTTTGCGATAGCCCTGAAAATAGTTATAATTGTTTTTTCCTATAAAAAAATACTCTACCAAAATGGTAAAGTACCTCTCTCATCTTTTTACTATTTTTCTTACTGAATCATATGATAAACAATACTTTTTGGCAATTTCCGTTATCGAAATGCCACTTTCGTATTGATAGATTATCTCACTATTTCGTTTGTTATAATAATCTCTTGAACCGCTATTTTCTCCCCATTTCTGCTTTACACCAGCTATGGGAATATACAGTAGCTCACCATTTACATATTTCAGAATCTCGTTTAATAGTTCTTCTGGAAGCACGTCTGCCGCGTTAATATATTTCATAACTCTACCCCTTTACTTAATAAATAGTTAAATAAAGTGCAGAATCAGCAGATGATGCAACTTATAAACCCACACAGATTGTTGCACCTCTACTATTCTGCATGGGAATTTACACTTTTTAAGTTATTTTGATTTTTAATCTTTTTAAACATATCTATCACCTCGATTCCTTACAATTATACAGAGTATAACATATGAGATAGATATGTCAATATTTTAGTATTTACTCCGATACACCTTAAAATTTATATAGTTTTAAATTAATAATTTAACTTGAAATTTATTTAAACTCAAACGATTTACAGCTTTAGCAAATATTAGAGATTTATGTATATAAAATAAGCTATAAGCTAATATTAGTTTATAATTGAGGTATAGTTGTAATCTGGAAAACAAATGATTTCTCTGTTATAATTAATTTAAATACATTTTTTATGGAGACGTGCAGATGAGTAAAGCAAAAATACACAAGATCTTTGAAAACGAGGAAGCCAAGAGATTATTTAAGCAAGCTTTAAAGGATAGCAATGGTTTTTCTGCATTTGATTTAAATAGTCTATATATAACTGAAGAAATGGTTAAAAAATGGTATGACAATTTTAACTCAAATAAGGACGGAAATAATTAGTCTGAGTAAACACTATTGTCTTTTTGCCACAATGCTATTTTAATTTAAAATAAAGCAGAATGATTATACTAGGAATATAATTCACTAAAAGAATAGTAATTGACAAATGCTACAACCCTGTATTTTATATAAAATCAATATTAAAATTGTAATAAAAAAGAGATTAAGCATATATCGCTTAATCTCTATCTCTTTATCTAAATTTATTTAAATTTAATCATTATATACTATTAATCATTTTCCTCTAACCATTTATTTAGAACTTCTACATACTTATCAAATTCTTCAACAAACGGCATATGTCTTGAGTACTCAAATAACTCCCATTTACTGTTAGGAATTCTGTCATACATAGTTTTTGCAATATATGGTGAGCTTAAATCTATAGCTCCACTAGTTATCAAACAAGGTTCCTTTATTTCATGTAATCTGTCTGTAAACTCATATCCAGCAAGAGTACCTGTTGGAGAAAATTCATTTTGTCCCCATCCTACAACATAAGCTTCAGAACCTGCTTTTTTAGGTCTTCTTAAGCACTCTGGAGAGTCTTCAGTTACCTCGCCTGCACAGTACATTAGCATAAACTTGTCTAATGCTTCAGCATATTCTTTACTAGAATAATCTCCTGTTTTCTCTGCCTCAAGCAAAGGTTTTCTATAAACTTCATCCATATATGATATTCTTCTCTTTTGCTCTTTTTCCCAAAGTTTTGCAGAAGAAAGAGTAGATGAAAGAATATAAGACTTAATTCCCTTTGGTTTATGCTCAATAGCGTACCAAATAGCTTGCATTCCTCCCCAAGATTGACCTAAAAGGTGAATTTCTTCAAGTCCAAGATGTTTTCTTAGTTCTATAAGCTCTTCTATCCAAGTTTCAGCATTAAATAACTCAGGATGACCTTCCACAAATGAATTACCACAGCCAATTTGGTCGTACATTATTACTTGTCTACCACTTTCAGCTATCTTGTCTAATACCTCAAAATAGTTATGTGTAGAACCTGGTCCTCCGTGAAGTAGTACTAATGGTTTCTTCCCTTCAGTTGCTTCACCTACTACACGGTAATAAGTTTTGAAACCTTTAAAAGGCATATATCCTTCAGTGATTTTCATATTTAACCCTCCAATTTGTCATTAGGAACAATGATTTGATCCATAATAAGATCATTTAAAACTTCTAGTCCATATTCAATATGTATTTTATTCTTTGTATTTGCTTTCATAAATATTATAACATAAAAATAAAAGAATAATACATCAAAACAGGCGTCAAATTCTATTCCCTATATAGTTTTATACATATGAAAATTTAATTATTTTAAAATATCTTTATCATCAAATAATTTATTAGCTATATAATCAAACTAAGTCCATGCGCTCTATAAAATTAGATTGCATAGACTTTTTAATATGCTACAATTTTGAACTAGTATCAGCTACCACTAGAATTCTACTAAATTAAACTTTTTTATCATAAATGTAAAAACAAAACTACATATTACTGCTATAATCATAGCAATTAATGTAGAAAAATAAGAACCAGTAGAATCATAAAGTGATCCTGCTATGGTACTTCCAAAAGATGCGATAAATAAATTCATATTAACTAATGACAAATTCACAGCATAATTTTCACTTCCATGAAAATCATTAACAAAAGCTGAATTTATCGGTGTTATTCCACCATAGGCTAAACCGATACATATAAAACCTATAATAATTAGATTAAAAAAAGTAATACAAACCTAGCATTAGAAAAATTTATTTACACAATATGATCTTTATATATGCAAATTCTATATGGCCAATGAGACAAAGCCTCTATAATCACATAAAAGGCGCTAACCTTAATCGGTTATCGCCTTTGAAATATATCAAATTATTCTATTATTAATTTTATGGCTTTACCAAGATATTAAATAATTTTACATTAGTTAATGCCTCTACACCATAATTTATATCAGCTTCCATCGCAACAACATCACCTTTATTTATTACAACTTCATCGCTTTCATTATACAAAATTTTAGCACTGCCTTCTATCATTACAAATAATGTTTCCATTTCATAATACTCTTTATCTATACTTTCTCCACAAGCATATGAAAAGAATCTTATCTCTGTATTATCATTATCTATTAATGCCTTACTCGCTATAGTATTTCCAGTATGACTTATCATGTCAGTCATAGCAATAGCCTCAAATGGTTTAATATTTCTTAAATATCTCATAACTTAATCCTCTTTTACTACTACTAAAAGCATTTTCATATCTTCTTTTGCAGTTACTTGATGTTGTATGTTAGCTGGCATTACTACTAATTGACCTTTTGTTGCTTCCATTGTTTCTTCTCCTATTTTTACAGTCGCAACACCTTGGTGGATGTAAATCAAAGCGTCTCCCTTTGCAGCGTGAGGACCAACACCTTCGCCTTTTCCAAATGCTAATGCAGTTACTCCTACACCTTTCTTCTGAGCCATAGTTACTGTTTCTATTTGCCCTTCTTTACAACTTACTAAACTATCGAAATCAATTGCTTTTGCTTTTTCTACGTTTCTTATTAATTCTTCCATTTTATTTTCTCCTTATCTAAATCTTATTTATAATTATATTATTAACCAATAATTTTACTTAATCCAATAGGTTTATTTTACTAATAAATCTAATTAGCCCAATAAGTTTATTATTTCCTTTCTATGTCCTATAAATTCATCGGAGTTTATATCTCTACTGCCAATGCTTTCTTTATCGAGTATTACTTCTTTTATAACTTTTGTCGGCCTTTTGCCTAGTACTAGGATTCGATTAGCTACAGTTAATGCTTCATCAATTTCATGCGTTATAAACAAAATCGATTTATCGCTTTTATTCCACAAGTTAATTAAGACCTTTAGCATTTCTATTCTTAAGTTATAATCTAAAGATTTAAAAGGCTCATCCATCAGAAGCAAATCGCAGTCATAGTTAAATCCCCTAGCTATTGCACATCTTTGCTTCATTCCGCCACTCAATGTATCCGGATATGATTTCTCAAAGTTCTTTAACCCTACCTCCTCTATTATCTTTAGAGCTCGTTTACGCTTGGAATTGTCATTGACTACTTCTACATTTTCAAGCACATTCATCCAAGGTAGTAATCTGTCCTCTTGAAACACATATCCTATAGTCGGCTTTGAAGAATGTATTTCGCCTTCATATTTATTTATTATTCCAGAGATGATATTCAAAATCGTCGATTTTCCACATCCCGATGGACCTATAATAGCCACTATTTCATTTTTATCGACCTCTAAGTTTAAGTCTTCTATAACTTTTAGATTTTCAAAACTCTTAGTTAAATTTTCTATCTTTAAAAGCATATCTTTCACCTTTTACCTTCGTATTAAACAAGTAAGAAACTACTTTATTAGTTGTATAAAATAACACTACTATTATTATTGTCCAAGCAAATACATATCCTGTTTCTATATTTATTCTTGAGATTGTTAGTTCCCCACCTATCCCATTGTTAGAACTTAGCACTTCACCCATAACTATTATCTTCCATCCAAGTCCTATTACTACCTGCAAAGCTCCTTGGAAATAGGGAATTATCGAAGGAATTATTATTTTTCTCAACATTTTACTTTTCGAGAAACAGTATATTTCCCCCATCTCTACTAACTGATGATCTATATTTTTTATACTTTCTACTAAATTTATTACTACTAATGGCAATGTAGATATTACCGCTATAAATATACTGGCCTTGCCGTCTAATCCAAACCAGATAATCGCTAAAACTAGCCATGAAATCGGTGGTACTGATTGCATAAAACTTATAACAGGATTTATTAGTAGCTCAATCTTCTTACTGTATCCTATAATTATCCCTAAAATACTTCCAAGAGAAACCGATATAGTTAAGGCTATAATCAGTCTCTTAGTTGTTATGAAAATATTTACTAAAAGATCTTTTGTTGTAAGTATATCTATCAACGCCTTTAGCACTTCATTTATACTAGGTACAATAATCGGCGAATATATAACAGACATGCCTTGCCATACTGCTAAAATAATTATTATTGATAATAATCTATACTTATTTTGCCCCATAATAGAAGTCTTCACCTGGTATACTACCTCCAATTGTCGTTGGATCAAAGTCTAGCAATAATTTATAAAATTCTTTTAAGTCGCCCATTGAAGCCTGTCCATCTTTATACTTAAGGCCTAATCTTGGCATAGATTTTATAACTATATCTTTCTTTAGACCAAAATGTTTTTCACCTAATTCTCCAGCAACTTCTGGATTTTCAACTATATAGTTTAATGCTTTTTCATATTCTACTTCAAACTTCTTCATTACATCCTTATTTTCCTCTATAAATGTAGTTGTAGCTCCCATTCCAGCATTAGGTACACTTTTCTTTTCTCCCATAAGTTTCTTCCACTCTGCATCGTAGCTAAATGCAATTTCAAGTTATCATTTCCAGATAATGCGTTAGTTACTTGTGGCTCTAAACTTACTGCATGCTCGACTTTGCCAACTTTTATAAGCTGTGTTATCTCACTTGGAGTACTGTATTTTAATTCAACATCTTCACCTATCTTCATACCATTTGACTCTAAGAAATACTGAGTCAGTATATCCGCTGGAGATGATTTTTGAGGTACATATATTGTTTCACCTTTTAAATCCGACCATTCTTTAATGCTTTCATCTGTAGTTATAAAATAAGTCACTCCCCAAGTATTTACATTTGTAAGCTTTATATCTACACCTTTGTTGTTAAGTTTAGCCCCTACTGTAAGAGGTAATGCAAAAATATCGTGTTTTTTGTCTTGAGTCATTGCAATTAGTTGCTCTGGAGAATCCCAGTAATCTATATTTAATTCTACATTGTCTCCCATAGCATTAGTCTCTATCATTTGTAATACAGGCATTGTCGGTGCTGCCTTTGGTACTCCCAAATTTATAGTTACTTTTTCAGCTGTAGTATTCTCTGCTTTTGCATCTTCCGCTTCTTTTGGATTACTGCTACAACCTACCGCAAACAAGCAAACTAAACCTAAGCACATCCCCAATAATTTTCTTTTCATTTTTCAACCTCCTGGATTTAATTGAATTTATTTATGATTTAAAATTTATTTTTCATAATTAATGATTTAAGATTTTTATCAACTAATTTATAATGATTATATTTACAATCTTTATTTTTATAAATAAGTTATAAAAGTTTCTATTAATTCGTCATTATTTTTATTCATATTGCTATCGAAATACAAATCTAATATAGGTACTTTTATATCTTTTTTATATTTATCTCTGATTATCTTTAAGATTGTGGCTGTATTTTCATACATAGAGCTGACTAGAATTATTCCATCGACTCCATTTGTTGTAAGCAGCTTTCCTAATCTATATCTACCAGCGCCACCCTGATATATAGGTAACTTGTCCTTTAAAACATTCGATATTGAATCTACATCTTCATTAAATGGAGACTCATTGCCCAGTATCAAATTGACGCTATCAATCAATACTTTACCGTCTTCTAAAAGGCTTATATATTCCTTATTCTTTTTATTTCTCTTTGTGCTAAAGTCTTTCCATAATCCATATAAAACCTCTGACAATGGTTGTCTTAATACTGTATTAGATTTCTTTAGCTCTTTTATCTTATTATTTGTTAAATAGTCTTTATAGACAACTAATGGTTCACCTATAATTAACAGCTTTTTCTTATTATTATCTACGTTAATATCTTCCTTAATTTGCTTTGCTATATTTTCAAAGTTTAAATTAGTTAGATCTCTATTTTTTATACAAACTATTAATTTCTGCAAATACAAACGACTTTCATTGTCATCGCATAGAGTCAGTAAATCTCCAATAATTATTGCTTTAAAGAACTCTAGACCAAATCTTTTATCTCCTAACAAGTCCTCTATAAAAGGTGCTTCTAAGTCGAGTTTTTTGTCTAGCTCCATAGCTTTATCACTTATAAGTTTTCCATATTGGCCAAATGTTTCACTGCCTTCATTTGTTGGTAAATACAGCGTGTATTCTTTATCGCTGTCTTTAACTTTATTAATAACTTCTGCTATTAAAGCAATCAGAGAAAAATACTCTTTACTCATTGAAAACTTTTTACCGTATTCAATCGATTTATCGTCGACTTCATCTAATATTGTTACGCTTTTTCCCTGTCTTTCTAGGAAAGCTTTAAATATATTGCTATACGGATACATCTCCGGTATCAATACCTCATTGTCTACCTTATCTTCGTTAGCTTTATTTTTGTTAATCTTGTTCTCATTAATCTTGTTGTTTCCGTTATTCTCTTTCTTAAAATTCTTATTCTCGGGAGCCATCTTTACACTATCTTTATTTTTATATACATGATTGTCTAAAGAATGAATAAAAGCCTCTACCCTAGTTATAACACCAACCTTAGATGAATGTTCATCAACCTCTATATGAAGATACGGCTTATCTCCTATCTCCTTCTTGAAGTAGTGACTAAGAACAGTATCTGGCCCACATCCGTGATTAGTAATGTATATAGGATACAAATTTTTATGGGCTTTTACTATTTCAACACCCGTCAAAGTATGTTGCCCAAAAGGCCAGTACATATTTTCGTATTCTTCTTTCATACGAACTTCCCCAGCTTCAAGGTGAGATAAATAAAGTACTTTGTATCCAAGCTCTTTTAATTTGTCCTCAATCCCCATATTTAAAACCGGATCAACTATGTTGTACACTCTACTTAAAATTACAAATACCTTTTCATCTTCATCAATATCTGTCAATACTTTCGCTCCTAAGTTTTCTAGGTGTTTTTCATAATCTATAAACTTCTTCATGCCGAGCATTACAGCTTTTGTAGTTTCAAATTTATTTTTACCTAATTGTTCACCTATTGATAACAGCGTCTTTATCATGTACTCTTTACCGAAGTTAAAAGATATTGTAGGACATATAAGTTCCACATTTCTTTCTTTCAAATTAAATACATTATCTATTATTTTTGGAGAAGTCTGCATATAAACGCAAGAATAATCCTCTCTAACAGTAGATCCCGCATGTTTCATAGTATGTAAATGAGGTAAAAAAATATAGTCTACATTCTTTTCTAATAGCGATGCTATATGTCCATTGATTAACTTTACAGGTAAACAAGTTTCTTCAAATGAATGTTCTTGACTCAATCTTATTATCTCTTCATTGCTTACATCCGAAAGAATAACATTGTATCCCAGATTGCTAAATATAGTATTAAATAATGGGAACATCTTATTTATAAATAATACCCTCGGTATCCCGACAGTTTTTTTATCGACATCTAAACTTTGATTGTATCCATTTAAAAACTGCCTTTTACCTTCTTTTTCTAAATAATCGTTAGCAACGTCGTCCTTAGATTCCACTTTTTTTCTTTTGCTCTCTTCTTTTGTTAGAACTGCTACTCCCAGAGCACCCGTTACACTGAAGAAATCCGGTACGATTATTTCTTTATCGAGTATACTTCTAAAGGCATTTACAACAGCTTGATTATAAGCTATTCCGCCCTGTAAGAATATTGTCTCACCTATTTTTTTATTTCCAACAACTCTATTTAAATAGTTCTTTACGATAGAATAAGCAAGTCCTGCTGTTATATTTTCAATACCTTCACCCTCAGATATTGCCTTGCCGATATTTCCTTCGATAAATACTGTGCACCTATCGCCTAAATTACTTGGATTGTCTCCCTCTAATGCGATATTTCCAAAATCAGATAACTCTATTCCAAGTTTTTTAATCTGCTCTTCTATAAAAGCTCCTGTTCCCGCTGCACAGATTTTATTCATTTCGAAATCTTTTACAACACCATTATCTATGCTTATATACTTCGAGTCTTGACCACCTATCTCAAATATTGTATCAACCTTGTCATTTGTTACTACAGCACCTTTTGATTGAGCTGTAATTTCATTAACTACTACATCGGCGTCTACCAGTTTTGCTATATACACTCTAGCTGAACCTGTTGTACCTATTCCTTTGATTTTAAAATCTTTTCCCAATCTCTCTTTTAGAACTTCTATAGAATTTTCTACTACTTCTTTAGGTTTCCCCATAGTTTTTTCGTACATATAGTCAATTACCTTATTCTCATTATTTACTACAACGAGATTAGTACTAGTCGATCCTATATCAATTCCCAAATAACCTTCTTTAGAATTAACACATGTGCATTCATGCTTACTTACACTATCACCATATCCAAATTCGTTTAATTTATTGTAAATAGATTTAGGTATAGTTATAATCGTTTTCTCATTTTCATTTAATAAATCATTTGACTTAACAATAAAATTCTTTTTTGTGGCTATTTTGCATGCACCAAAACACGATATATACTCAAAATCATCAATTATTAGATCTTCATCTTTAAGACTTAATACTTCTTTTAAAGCTCTCAATACTCCACTATTGTTTATAACTCCGCCTGTTAAAATTACTGGAGGAGTTATAATATTTTTTGAACTACATTTGCTTTATAATTTCTAACAAGCGCATAACATAGGCCTAACAATATATCCTCTATCTTAGTTCCGTCCTGTTGGTGATGGATCATATCTGTTTTTGAAAATACACTGCATCTTCCAGCTATTCTAGGTATTTTAGTAGCCTTATCTATATATGATGATATATTTTGTATATCTACAAACAATCTGGATGCTTGTTCCTCTAAGAAAGAACCCGTTCCAGCTGCACAACTACTATTCATAAAGAACTTAATATTAGAATTATTACTGCTATCGACATTAGTTATAAATTTCGTCTCCTGTGCACCTAGCTCTATAATAGATTTAACCGATTTATTTTTATAAACAGATCCTTCAACCAGTGCGATGCTGTTATTTATATAATAGTTTTTACCTATATCAATTGTCGATGCAAGACTTCCTGTAATCCCCAGTATAAGGTCATCGTCATCCAAACCGATTTTATCTAGTAATTCTTTATAAAAATTTTCTACCTTACCTTTATGAAATTTGTATCCTTTATCAATTACCTCATCAGAATCATTCAAATACACATATTTAAATGTAGAATATCCTATATCTATGCCTAATTTTTTCATTGACCCCACCTTTTCGATAATAATTATCATTTACTATTGATACCTATTATAGTATAATCTGTTTATTAAGTCTGTTCCATATAGGACATCTATGGAGGTTTTATGAAAAATTTAATCGATCATTTAAAAAAATCTGTATTATTTAGAAATAAATTGAATAATGAACTGGAAATTCTGGTAAATTCAACAAATTATAAAATAGTAAAACTTAATAAAAACGAAACTGTTTTTGATGTATTCTCTTATACAAACTCTATTGGGATTGTTTTATATGGCGAACTAAGTGTAGAAAAAATTTTGCCTTGTGGTAAGCTCGTAGTTTTATTTCATAAATCATGTGGTGAAATGTTTGGAGAGGTCGCAGTTTTTTCAGATGCAAATGAATATCCTTGTAGAGTTGTCGCAAAAACCAAATGCGAAGTTATCTTATTTTCTAGAGAAGATTTTTTTAAGATTTTGACTCTGGATAATGAAGTTCTGGATAAATTTCTGTACTTGATATCCAACAAAGCTTATTACTTAAACACGAAGGTGGAATCTCTTTCATTTACTTCTGTAAAACAGAAGATCGCCCATTCTCTTATACGAGATTTTAATGCATCTAGCGATAACGATATTATAAAATTGCCTTATTCAAAAAAGGTTTGGTCGAACAATTTAAATGTGTCTAGGTCGTCGCTGTATCGAGAGCTCGATTCGCTATGCGATGATTCGATTATTGATATTTCTGGTTCTTCTGTGATTAAGATTTTGAATTTCGATAGGTTAAATTCGATTCTTATGGATTAGTGCTTGGCTTAAGTTTGTATATTTATTTAGTTTTTAAAATATATTTTAATTTATCTTTCAATAATTCCTTAATAATAAGGTACAAAAAAGACCCTTTCATAGATAGACACACTTTTTTATGTGTCCACTATATAGGGTCTCTTAAACTTTTACTTATCTTTCTTTTCTATTCACTTTTCTTCTTGAATTGACTCATGTTTTTAGGCATTTTAGGTTGGTGGGAAATTGTTGATGATGTTGAATTAGCTGATAATTTCAGCGTATTTATCGCTATAGCACCTACCTTTTCTAAAACTACAGAACTTAAATTTTTTTTCATAAGTTTGTCACTCCTCTCTTTATAATACCTAATACTAACATTATAAAAATACATACAATAACAGATGATGCATACATTGAATACTCATATGTGATTGTAAGATTAATGCCCAAAATTATTAACAATAAAAGAAAACTACATATATACATAACTATTCTTTTATAACTCTTTCTTTCTTTTTCACTTAATGGATTATGTCGATGTTCCTGTGGAGCTAGGAAGCTTATTCCTATATAGCTTATTAATGTTATTACAATCATAGGAATATTAGTATGTAAAGATATTAGCTTATCAACAATATATATATTAGTTATATATAGTATCATAAAAACCAATAAACATCTACGATAATTTTCAGCATGAAATCCACCAGAGAATTGTCGAATAGGACAATAAAATGCTAAAAATATTACTGTTTCTATAAATCTACCGAACATATATCCTATAGCTAAAATCACTGACATCTGAATTATAAAAGCAACTATTGTCTCAAAGGCATACTGATAAAGTTCATAGTCCTCAGAGTCAATTGTTTCTTTACTTATTAAATATGTTGTTATTTTATTAGCGCTAGACTTAACCATATACTCCCTCCAGATCTTTCGTTACTTCTAATTATTTATGTACTTTTGTTTGGCTGTGATACTTTTTGAGACAATGGAATTAGAATGGTCAATATTAAATTATCATCTGATATTTGAACAACACCATTGTATTTTTCTATTGTTTTATTTATACTATTAACACCTATCTCATGAGAAAAAGTCTCCTGTTCATCTTTAACAATATTTTTAACTATTTTTAGGTATTCTGCTGAATTTGTACATTTTATTACATAAAAATTATTAACAATTTTTCCAGATATAGTAATTTTTTTTAGATTTTTTTTACTTTTTTGTTCAGTATCAATTGCACGATCTAACATATTAGAAAATAAATTACATATGTCTATTACCTCAAGGAAATAGCATTGAGAGAAATCTATATTTACACATAACTCTATATCATTTTCATCGCAAATAGATTTTTTTCCGTTAGAATTAGGTCTAAAACATTGTTTTGTGTCTCAAATAATGTTTCTAAACCAAACTGTGCTTTTTCTAAGCTTAGATAGTGCTTATATTGATTATACATTTTATCCTTGATCAATTTATTTTCATATCTTAATTCATTTGCTTTTACAATCTTTAATACTATGAAAATAAATGAAACATTTGAAAATAACAGAAACAAAGATACAACCAATATCACCATTCCTATATTAGTTGTGACAATTATTGATTTATCAAATATAAAGAATACCATTGCTACTAGACTCATTACATTGGCTAAAATCGGAATAGCTAATAATAAATACTCTTTTTTATTGATTTTAAAGGTACATTTTATACTTTTTATTATAGGTATTGCTAATAATAAGATTGACTTAGTTATGATTACTAATTCCAATCTATATACATTATTAGCTAATAGCAAATTTATATTATCTAATGAATGCAATATAACTAAGATACTGCAAACAACTAAATCATTGACTGTCAGTATAGTCCAAAACATTGTACTTATTAATATACCTTGGAATATACTTGTGTCATAATTAAATTTAAATAGTAAGAAAGATAAAATAATACAGATAGTGATTTTAAAGTTCACCATATAATTATTAAGTGTCATAAAAACCATTATTGAAACAATCGCTATTAAACATAAATATACGATTTTTTACTTCTTCTGACAGTACTAATATTATTAAAGATAAAATTTAACACAGCCCATTCCATGAATGTAGTTAAAACCATTAATATAGACCAATAAGTACTTGATTCTAACATAGTTACCCCCTCCCCTAGTTATAGATAAAATTATTTGTAAAAGGTCGTCTGTCTAAATTCTATCATATAGTTATATTAATTTACAACTTATCTCAAGAGCAGGCAATCGATCTTTTTCGACTTTTCATTCGAATATTTTATAAAAGGATAGTGAATATCGTGCATAATATTTTAAATTACTTTTTTAATTACAAAATAATATACAATTTTATATTATTCGATATATTAAGACTTATAACAGGACAAAATAATAGCCATTTTAGACAATTAAATAAATTATAATAAAATGCTAACAATTAAGCTAGCATCATACAATTCTATCTATTTTTTATCTACTAAATATATCTATGAACTGAGTCCTTATAACTGCATCATAAGTATATAATTACTTGGGTACCTTTTTGATTATCTATCAGGATTAACTACTCCCTTATCGTTTTATTTTCAAATTTATAACTAAAAAAATAGTATTTTTCTTGATATTTAAAGGCAGTGATGAGTTGGCTGTAATATATGATTAACCTTTTTAACCTATATAACTGTTCTTTTTCTTCAATATAATATTTATTCATAAAAAATTTCTTACAACTAAAGAAAGTATTGATATTTTTATCAATACTTTCTTTGTAGATTATCCCTTTACTTCTATAAGCCCTTCTTTCACTTTCCTCAAAGAGGAATATATCTTCTATTGATCAATTAAGTATTTTAGATATATAATATGCTAACCACTTGTCATAGTTTATTTTCCTATTTAATAATTCATTATTTCGACATTTTTTTGTTCTTTTGTTTTTAATTTAGATAAAGACATTATTGCAATTATAGTTGTTATAATCTCAGCAAATGTAAATGATAGCCATACACCATTCATTCCCAAGAAGGCTGTAAGGATGAATAATATAGGTATAATAGCTATGCACCCACGCATTATAGAAACAACAAAGGCGCTCTTCATTTTTGCAGTTGCACTTAAAAAGGCTGCTATAATAATATTAAATCCAGCAAAGAAAAATCCGGTAAAGTATAATTTTAATCCATTTGTAGCAATATGAATTAGCTCCTCATTGTTTTCGCTGTTAAAAGCAGCAATGATATTATCCGATAAAAGGAAAGTCAATATATATATAACAGTTGCTAAACCTAAAGATAAAGTAATAGCATATTTTAATACTTGCTTCATCAATATACCATCATTTTTTCCATAGCCCTCGCTAAGCAGTGGCTGTATTCCTTGTGCAATTCCTGTAAATATTGAAATTACTACAAGTGCTACATTTGCAACTATCCCATATGCCGCCACGCCTATAATTCCTGTTAGATCCAATATTACAAGATTAAATAAAATAAGAACAAATCCTGATGAAATTTCAGTAATAAATGCCGACAAACCAAGTCCTAAAATATTTTTTATGTTTTTTATATTTACCCTACATTTTATAAATTTAAAATTATTTTTTTGTTTTATAAAATGTGAAGATAAGATACAAAGACTTATAATTGGTGCAAGTCCTGTAGCAAAAGCCGCCCCAAACATTCCCATTGAAAGAGGATAAATGAAGATGTAGTCAAGAACAATATTTGAAAAACTTCCTGTAAGCATGCCTGCCATAGACAATCTTGGATTTCCATCATTTCGTATAAATGCAATCATTATATTGTTTAGGATAAAAAATGGTGAAAAGCTAAGTATTGTTGATAAGTAAGTACTCGCCAACGTTAATGTAGTACCATCTGCTCCGAGTAGCTTTGCTATTGGTGTTGATAAAAATAATCCTACAATAAGCATAATAATTCCTACAACCATTCCTATAATCACAGTGTTAGAAAAAATTGAATTAGCTTTTTCATCTTCATTTTGTGACTTTAAAATACTATATCTTGTTGCACCACCAATACCAATCATCAAGCCTGCACCATTGATGATACAATAAATTGGAATGGAAAAGTTCAATGCAGCTAGTCCATTTGAGCCAAGAGCTTTTGAGACAAAAAAAGTATCTGCAAGGATATAACATGACAATCCTATCATTCCCATAACATTAAGGCTCACATATTTAAAAAAGTTTTTTAGTACGTAGTATTTATTCATTTTAAAACCTCCCATAAAAAAATACCCAGACAACATTCCTTCTAAGACCTAATGGAATGTGTATGAGCACTTTGAGTTGTTTTGCTCGGTAGCAAAACAAAGTATTTATTTACTTATATAAATAATAGCATTTATCTGCTAGTTTTTCAATATACAAAATATATTTGATTTTTCATTTATAATTATATAAATTTTTTTAGAAAATCATCTTCTACTATTTTCTGTTTTACCATGTATTAAATCATAATGCCAATAAATTCATAAAAAGAAAAGACCTAGAAAAAATCTAAGCCTTTCTTTCACTATATATAATCAAAGGAGGAAAACAGCCAGCAAGTTGTAGGAGCCGAACCTACTTTTCCATTACTTGCATAATGAGTTAGGAACCACCCTCACCCCATTAACTATATATTCTCGTTAAATATAAAAATCCCTGCTTATTTTGTAAATTTACTAGATTTATCTACAAATAACCGTTATTAATTACAAATAATAGAATTTATTAAGGATTTTATTACTTATTTACTTTTTGCTATATACTCCATATAAAATTAAGTTCTGTTTAAGCTTCTACGAAGTTATTACATTCTATTTATACCTTTTTATTAAATATATCCATGCTATCAACCTCCTAAAAATAATATGGTCAAGTGATGTTTATTTTAAGCATTCATTTCGCAAAACAATATACATAATAATGTTATAATACTTGTATCACATGTAAAATTTTTAGAAATTAATTTGAGTTTCATAAAATAAAAGGAGCGTGAATTAATTGAAAAATAAAGACAACAAAAGTTCAAAAGTAATATGGTCAATTCTAGCTATTTGTTTTGGTTGTATAGGATATTCAATATTCCATAATTGGATTTATTTAGCTGGAGGTTTGATTTTATCAAGCGTACTATATTCACTTGATTAATAAAAATAAGGGTATCTTTTATACTAAATTTTGAGTTATCCGAAAAAACGTTAGGAGAAATATAAATGATAAAAGTAATTCAACGAAGTGTCATAAAAGAAAAGCATTTATCTGATGCTCTAATGCTGTATCAGTTACTAGTGAAGGAAACTTTAAAAGAAAAGGGATGCCTCTCTTATGAGTTATTTCAAGAACTAGACAATTCTAATAACCTTACCCTCATTGAGGATTGGGAAGATATAGAGGCATTGCAACGACATACGCAAACACCACATTTCATAACTTTGGTAGAAAAACTTGCATTGTATGAAAAGGAGTTGCCAGTTTTAATCTATAAAAAGCTATTTTAACTTACTTGTATCTTTGTTTTAAAATATTAAACGAAAGTAGCCAAATAAATAATAGGGTAGCAAATTAAGCTACCCTTGTTTACTATCTACATATATTTAATCTTTTTTACCGATCTACCAATAAACTACATGTCCTTTAAAGTCATAAGTTATTACCTACAAACTAAACTTAGTCACATTGTCTGTAAACTTCTTTAACCCCTTAGTTGCACCACCGCCAATACTATATGCATTTTCACGCATGTATGACTTATATTTCCTACATTTACTATAGTAGAGTCTGTTAAATCTATTTCATTATTATTGCTAAAGCCTTGCCACTACTTCATAAACTTAAAAATTCAACTTTAATTATACGTCTTTAATATATTTTTTTATACAGCTTGTTGATATGTCTTCTGTTCTAGGTAAATATTTCACTTCACAATATTCATTAAGATGGTTAAATTTATCTTGCCAATCGCTTCCCATTACAAACAAATCCACCTTATAATATAAGATATCATATATTTTTTGGCCCCAACTTTTTTCTTCTATTACTTCATCAACATACTTTAAAGATTCTAATATAATTTTTCTTTCTTGATAACTATATATTGATTTTTTGCCTTTTATGATATTAAACTCATCACTAGATAAACCTACAACCAGGTAATCACCCAAGCTTTTCGCTCTTTTTAACAAATTTATATGTCCTATATGGAGTAAATCGAAAGTTCCATATGTTATAACTATTTTCATCTACATCAGCCTTCCCATATATTATCCATGCATTTCATTGATACATCATTATCTAATAACTATATTATTAAAATAAATTCTCTATAAATTCCCATGTTCTATCAGAAGAATTAAAATCTACGTATTTATGGAATTTATCTTTTAAACTTATCCTTTCTTCTAAGTAGTATTGATTATCCTGCTCAAATTTCATGATCTCATTTTTTAAATCATATATACTCTTAATTTTAGGGCCTGGTGTAACTTCATTGTATTCAAATAGTAACCCCCTATTCTTCGTGTACTCTTCTATATCATTGTTAGTAAATATTAAAGGAATATTTAATAATAATAAGTCAATATAAACAGATGAGTAATCTGTAATTAAATAATCTGAACACCCTAAAATTTCATATAAATCTATATTGTTATTTTCTAAATTTTCACTTAATATCAACTTTATACTTTTACTTTCTTTTACCATACTAGAAATATATTTTTCTTCATGCGGATGTAATTTCAATATAAATACCATATTATTTTTTAATAGCCATTCCTCAAATTCTATTAAGTGTTCTTTATTGAAAAGTTCATCTTTCATAAATACATTTATACCATCATTTATAGAGTCTTTTTCTCGTATCCTAAATGTAGGCATATAGAATATTATTTTTTTATTACTTGTATTAATATCCAGTATCTTGTTTATGTTATTTATTCCATTTTTTTTGTCTAATAAATCATTTCTAGGTGCACCTGTTATTACGTATTTGTACTCTTCTACATTTATACACCTATTCATATTAATATTAAAATTCTCCGAGTAAGATGTAATATAGTTTATATCTGCAAATCTCTTTTCCATACTTTCAATATCTTTCTCATTTTTATCTAAATAACCCATACTCTTGATAGGAAATCCGTGCCATAAATCTATAATAATCTGATTTCCATTATAAACCTCTTTAGGAATAGCGACATTGGCTTCTGTTGTTATTATTATATCAGCTTCCATAACCATTCTCACATAATTATAATCTATAGTTTGCCTTATTATTTTAACATCAAATTTTTCTTTTATATGTTGAGGAATTTTTTTATATAAAGCATAAGTATTAGACCCTGAGTAATCTTTGTGAATCAGTAATATCACTTTTTTAAAATTATATACTTTATCATTTTCGTTAAATTTTTCTATTTCTGCTAATTCTCCTAATCTAAACAAATGCAGTGCCGGATATGTAGTATTTACATATAAATCTAAACCTAAAGAATTTGCCCTTACACAAAAATGTCTGTCTTCTCCTACTAACGATATATTGTCTATCTTTGTAAAATTTACTCCCTTTAATAATGCATTTTGAGATATAAGAGTACAAGCACCTAATCCCCCAACTTTATACAAACCTTTCCTCTTCATTTGGTTTATATAGTCCAGCTCCATTTTAGCTGATACTACTAAGTTATTACTACAATTATCTTTTTTTATAAACGAATAATTATCTTCAAGCCAAACTTGTGGTTCTAACCTTGTATTCAAATTCCATTTTGTCCAAAATATATTTGACACTATATCAACATTACTGTTAATTAACTCTTGCAGTGTCTCTTTATGCAGAATCAAATCAGAATCTATAAAAAATATATAATCAAATTCTCTGTCTATAGCATAAGTTATCAATCTATTCTTAAATTCCGCAACTTTATCCATTAAATCTGCATTCCAATAATGAGTATTCTCATCTTTAACATAAGTATTATTACTTTGCACTTTAATTACTTTTGTTTTTTGTGGAATAAATGAGTCTAATATGTAGCTTGATTGTTCATCAACATTGTCGTCTATAAATATATATTCTTCCACAATATTATTATAATTTAATTCTTTTAAAGATTTTAAAAATTCTTTTAATATTTTGTAGTCTTGCCTTACAGGACTTGCAATTAATACTTTTTTACTTTCTTCACTTTTTAATACCTTCGACTTTTGGTAGTAAAATTCAGCTGCTTTATTTTTGCCTAAAGCTTCAAGAATTATTGCCTTAATATTTATTAATTGTAAGTTTTCATGTGAATTTTCAATACCTTCATTTGCCTCCTTTAAAGCTTCTTGATATTTCCCTTCAAAAAATGATATTAACGCTTTATACCTCTTTAATTCTTCATATTTAATAAATTTTTCATTTTTAAATATTATTTTTTTGCTTCTTCTAACTCATTTTTTTCAATTAATATTTCAATTTCTTCATAAAGTTTATTTGTCATATTCTCTCTCCTTTATTGCTTCAACTTATACTATGTCTACTTAATAAAAATAATATTTACCTTTTCTAATTAGATTGACAAAATCTACATGTTCCATCTGTTCAAATGGGTTCATTCTTTTTTATACTAGATATTTTCCATATACCGTTGCATCCTTTTTTAGCTCGCACATCTATAATATTTCAAACTTGCTATTTTATAAAATAAAATTTTCATTACCTACCCCCCCCATTATTTTTTTAATATGTATATATTACCATATTTTATAAATAATATATGTTTAAGTAATAAAGATGTAAATTTCTCACTGACGAATCCAACATAACCCAAACCAAAAACATTTGTTAATTGATCTACTTTCTGATATTTTTTATATTTATTAATGAAAAAGTATAAAGTTTTTTAAAATTAGGACGAATATAATAATGAACAAATAAATACTTTCAATATTTTAATATGGATTAAAAAAAATTTATGGCATGGATGCCGAAGAGAAACTAAGGAGAGTTAATATGAGAATCAATAACAACGTAAATGCTTTAATAGCAAATAATCAAATGAATAAGAATACTGCTTTACAAAGTAGATCAATGGAGAAATTATCTTCTGGTTTAAGAATCAAAAGAGCTGCAGACGATTCAGCAGGATTAGCAATATCTGAAAAGATGAGAAATCAAATTAAAGGATTAAATCAAGCAGGGTTAAATGTACAAGATGGTATATCTGTAGTTCAAACAGCTGAAGGTGCTTTAGAAGAAACAGGAAATATTCTAAAGAGAATGTCTCAACTAGCTGTGCAATCAGCAAATGAGACTAATACAGCATCAGAAAGAGAAAAAATAGCTAATGAGTTGGTTCAATTAAGCGACGAAGTAGCTAGAATGTCTAAAACTACAGAATTTAATGGAAAACAGTTATTAGATGGGTCAACTACAGAATTAAGCTTACAGGTTGGTACAAGTGGATCATCTAACAATCAAATAAGTGTTAATTTAGTTAATACAGCAGAAATAATGAATACAGCAGGAATTACTTCATCTGCTATAGCTTCTATGAAAGCTGGAACTACTGAAGCAACTAAAGCAGCAAGAACAATGATGTCAAATATTGATAAAGCTCTTGCTGATGTGAACTCTGCTAGATCAACTATTGGTGCACAACAAAATAGACTTGAGTCAACACAAGTAAACTTATCTAATACTGTAGAGAACGTTACTGCTGCAGAATCAAGAATAAGAGATACAGATGTAGCTAGTGAAATGGTTCAATTATCTAAATTAAACATATTAGCTCAAGCATCTCAATCTATGTTAGCACAGGCCAATCAACAGCCACAAAGTATATTACAATTATTACAATAATTTAGTATGTAAGGAGTAGGGATTAATCTCTACTCTTTATTTTTTAAAACTTCATTCTTTATGATTATAATTAAAATCTTTAAGGCTCCCTATCTATTTGGTATATTTAGGAGTATTAAGCTGAGATTGTCGTTGGGGTGTCAAGAAATACTATTAGTTCAATAGATACAAGAAATTCAATTCAACACCAAAGTTGGCACTTATTTTGTGTATTGCCTTTGATAAAAATTTCGAAGAATTATTCTTTGAAGAATAGCAAATTTATAGTACTAAATATCCACCTCATAACTCAATTTTTTAAAATAAGAAAGACCTATAAATAAATATAAATCTACGTCTTTTGTACTACTATATAACTAAAGGGTTTTATTGTGAAACAGGCAATTAAAGTGCACTTACTTATATAATTCGACAATTACTTTATATGTTCTAAATGTGTAATATTAAGTTCGACATTATAATCTCCAAAATCAATATGCTCAATAAATTTTTCCTTTTTAACGCTAAATTTATCATTTTCATTTGGAACAATTTTAACTTTATTATCTTTATATTTTGTTTTATCAAAATATACACCTAGCCCAATTTCATCCATCTTACCATATAAATAACATACTGGCTTATTATCTTTCATAAATAACATTTGTGTCATATCTGTACCTTCGGTTTCAGTTATACTTCTCCACTTGTAACCAACTTCTTTATATATGATTTCCCTAGGCGTCTCCGGAGCAAATACAAAAGCCTCGTCCCATTGAAATGGTGTTATATCTGATAAATTAACATTTTTAACACTATCGTCAACTTCATCTAATTTCATAAAAAATGCATTATTATTTTCCTCTTCTTTCCTCAAATCACTTAAATCAAATTTAGTTATATCACTAGTTTTTTTAACTACATTCCATTCATTATTTTTCTTTTCTAATTGAAAATTTATTTTAGATATACACTCACCATGTTTTCCAGGTTGTGTTACTATTACATTTTCGCCAGACTTATTTTTATAATTATGTTGAGTAATTTGCTTATGTGTATGGCCTGCAACTATAGCATCAATTCCATCTACTTCACTAGCTAAGTCTTGTATTCTGTTACCTGGATTTTTTGGTTTCTTAGGTTTTTCACCTGAATGAACAACCGCTACTATAATATCAGCCTTATCCTCTTTCATTTTACCTATCCATTTGTTTGCATCTTCTACTAAATCATTCATATATAATTTACCTTCATACTCTGGCTGATCTTTTAATTCTCTAGATTTTGATTTTACAAATTTTCCATCTTGTGTTCCATCATCCACCCAATCTTTACTTTCACCAACTTCTTTTATTGTAAGCCCTAAAATGCCTAACTTTACTATCCCACTTGATGTTGGAATATATTTAATTATATAAGGATCAGTATAACTCTCACCATCTTTTTTATATGTATTTGCTGATAATACTTTTAAACCCTGTTTTTCAAAGTCAGAAATCATATTATCTAAGTAAAACTTATTATTAGATACAAACTCATGATTTCCAAGTACTACTGCATCATACCCAACGTTTTTCATCTCTTTTGCAATAGGAACTTCTACATATTTATTCATATTTTTATTTTCATATCTTTTATCAAAATATTTACCCATCTCTCCTGGGATAACATCACCAGAATCAAAAAAATCACCAGCATCAACTAAAGTTAAATTCTTATCTTTTTTAAACTCATTCTTTACATATGAAAATAGCTTGTAAGGTATCTCTCCATGTAAATCAGTAGTGGCTAATATATTTATTTCTTCTTTGTCAGTACTACAACCTGATATTAGGAAAACAGATAATACTACTAAACATGTCATTAATATTTTTCTCATTACTAAAAACCTCCTGATTAGTACTTTATATGATTTGATACATTTTATAGTATATCTGAAAACATATTATTATTTTGAATTATTATGTCGAATAAATTTTTATTAAAAGCTATTAATAATTAAATCAAACATGCTGGGTTTTTCTTCACTAAAAAGCTTTCATTAAAAAAGAGATATTAGTATTTCTACTAATATCTCTTTTATTTAGTTTTAATGTCTATCTAATATGCTGTCTATCAGCATATATCATAATTTTAATAAGTTTAAAAAATTAATTATTACATTTTATTTTATAGGATAAAAACAATTGTGTGATAAATATATAACAAAAGTAAGTTTTCTAATTTTGTTATATATGCCCATTATTTTTATCGCTTATTTTTTTCTATTTCAACTGTAATCTGAGTAATATAATCTCTTTCATTTTTATTTGATATCTCATCCAGAAGATAAACTTCATAGGCAAAATTTCCTATTTGCAGTTCATTTTCTTCAAGAAATTTTAGTAACAAATCATAAGTTTTATACGTGGTTTCATAACTTCCAGAGTGATAAGCCACAGCATACAACCCTTTTGGCTTTACATAAATATTGTAGGATTCATTTTTATTGCTTACTTTTTCGAATATATACGAATAATTGTTAAAATTTCTATTTTTAATATTGTCTTCGTTAAGCATTGCACCGAAAAGATAACTTTTCCTTGTTGTCTGAGTAGTATTCCTGAATTTTGTATAATCCGATATCCATTTTGTATGATCTGTACTCTTTTTTTCATTTAGTATCGTACTTAGAAACATATACTCTTCCTCTTGGTTCTCTAAGGTTATAATGTCACAATCAGCATTTAATCCCAGATTTGTACAAACAATGGTATCTTCCAGTAGATTTTTTATTTGATTTAATTTATCTATGTCCTTATTAGCCATATCTATCTTTTGTTCTGCTAATGAAAGTAACATTTCAGGTGTTCTTGTATTAAGATATATCTTAATGTCTTTTAATGGAACATTAAGTTCCTTTAAAATGGTAATAATTGAAAATGTATCAAACTGATGGTAAGAGTAATATCGGTAACCATTTTCATCTGTAATAGCAGGTAAGAACAAGCCAATGTCATTGTAATGGAATAGGGTCCTTTTATTTACTCCACAAAGTTTGGCAAATTCTCCGGTTGATAAATGGTTTTTATAATTTCCACTCATAATTTAATATCTCCTCTTGACCGTCTTGTTACGTTATACCTTATCATAAAGCAAGAACTAACGAAAATCAAGGTAAAATATTTCAAAATACAAATCCTTAAGGGCACGCAGTTGAATTAATTAGGATTTTTGTAAAAACAATAAGTTTTAAAGAGGAGAATAGAATTATATGTTATCAATAAGAAAAATGAAATCAGACGTTAAAAATGAAGTTTTATCTATGGTAGATGAATTTTACCATAGTAATGCGGTAGATCATGAAGTGGAAGAAAGTACACTAAAAGCAACTTTTCAAGATGCAACAGGTAAAGAGCCTTATGTATGGGGGGTTACACTTTGTGAAGGTGATGATATTGTTGGATATGCATATCTGACTATGTGTTATTCATGTGAAATGGGTGGTAAAACACTTATATTAGAAGAACTATTTATGAAGGAACAGTGCAGAGGTAAGGGATATGGTCGACAATTCTTTGATTGGCTATTTAATGAATATCAAGATGTAGTCCGCTTTAGATTAGAAGTCACAGAGTCTAATGAGGGAGCTAGTTCCTTGTATAAACGATTGGGCTTTGATTATTTACAGTATAAACAAATGGTTTATGATAAGAAAATTTAAATATTTATTTTTGCCAGAGTTGAATTGATTTTGATTAAAGGAGATGATAATAAATGAAAATCACAAAATTAGATTATGTTGTGGGAATATAAATGTAGTAGCATATAAGGGTAGCTAATAAGCTACCCTCTAATATATATACATCAATTTCTTATCTTCAACCACTCTACTACTAATCTATCTATAAGTCTTTGTATGGGAACTCCTTTAGGGAGTAATAAGTATATTATCTTTAAATCGAATAATTATCTTTTTACTATTAATGTAGTACCCATACCTCCGCCGATACAAAGTGTAGCTAAACCAGTTTTGGCATCTCTTCTTTTCATCTCATATAAAAGCGTAGTAAGTATTCTAGCTCCTGAACATCCTATTGGATGCCCTATAGCTATTGCACCACCATTAACATTAACTTTTGTAGTATCAATTTTTAAATCTTTTAATACAGCTAATGATTGAGCAGCAAATGCTTCATTAGCCTCAACTAATTCTATATCATCAATAGTCATATTTGCTTTTGTTAAAGCTTCTATAGTAGCTGGTACTGGTCCATAACCCATTATCTCTGGATCAACTCCGGAAGTTCCATAGGAAACTATAGTTGCAAGCGGTTCTATTCCTAATTCTTCAGCCTTTTCTTTTGACATGACTATAAGCATAGCAGCTCCATCGTTTATTCCAGACGCATTACCTGCTGTAACTGTACCATCTTTTTTAAACGCCGGTTTTAATTTAGATAATGTCTCTAATGTTGTACCAGTCTTTATATATTCATCTTTTTCAACTACAGTGTCACCTTTTCGTCCTTTTATAACAACTGGAACTATTTCCTCATCAAATTTTCCTTCAGCTTGTGCTTTTTCAGCTTTATTTTGACTTGAT
This sequence comes from Clostridioides mangenotii TR, assembly GCF_000498755.1. GTDB lineage: Bacteria > Bacillota > Clostridia > Peptostreptococcales > Peptostreptococcaceae > Metaclostridioides > Metaclostridioides mangenotii_A. The sequence goes on from NZ_AXUS01000019.1 coordinate 61,525, forward strand.
AAAGCTAATTGATCTTGCTCGTCTCTAGTTATATTCCATTTTTCTGCTATATTTTCTGCAGTTATACCCATATGGTAATTATTGAATATATCTGATAGTCCATCTTTAATCATAGAATCAACAAAATGGGTATCTCCCATTCTCGCACCATATCTTGTATTTGGTGATAAGTATGGTGACATACTCATATTTTCTGTCCCACCAACCAATATTACTTCAGCATCACCTAACGAGATGAGTTGTGATGCCATTGAAACTGATCTTAATCCAGATCCACAGACTATATTTATTGTCATAGCAGGTTTTTCAACAGGTATTCCTGATCCTAATGCTACTTGTCTTGCTATATTTTGACCGAGGCCCGCTGTAAGTACTCCACCTATAAGTGATTCATCTATCATTTCCGGAGTTATTTTTGCCCTCTTAATAGCTTCTTTAGCTGCTATTATTCCTAAGTCTACTGCTGAAACTGATTTAAATGCTCCTCCAAAACTCCCTACTGCAGTTCTTGCAGCACTAACAATAACTACTTCTCTCATATTCATTACCCCCATTAAAATATTTTGTATTTATTTTTTAAACCGTTTTTAAGTAATGTAGAAAATTAATTAAAATAATATGATAAATATCTAAATCTTATATTTATATATTTTGCTAAGTTTAGTATGAATGAGAATGTTTTTTAATTTACATGATTTATGATACCGAGATAAATAATCCTATTTATTTAATTTTTATATTATGATTTATTAATCTTATTTTATTTATTGTAATCATAAAAGCCTATATTTGTTTTTCTACCCAATTGATTTGCCCTAACCATTTTTGCCAATAGAGGATGAGGTCTATACTTTGTATCCCCAAATTCATTGTATAAAACATTCATTATAGCTAAAACGACATCTAACCCTATTAAATCTCCTAATGCTAAAGGTCCCATAGGATGATTTGCCCCTAATTTCATAGCTTCATCAATTTCTTCTTTACTAGCTACACCATCTGCATAAATTCCAACTGCCTCATTTATCATAGGTATAAGTATTCTGTTTACTACAAACCCTGGTGATTCAGATACATCGACCGGCATTTTATTAATACTCTTTGATAGTTGAATTCCTGTATCAAAAGTTACCTTTGAAGTCAATTGACCGCTTATAACTTCAACCAACTTCATCATAGGAACTGGATTAAAGAAATGTAATCCAATCACTTTATCTGGTCTTTTCGTAGCAGATGCTATCTCTGTTATAGATAATGATGAAGTATTAGTAGCTAAAATAGCGTCAGATTTGCATAGCTCATCTAATAATTTAAAAACTTCTTTTTTTGTATCCATATCTTCAACAGATGCTTCAATAATTATATCCATATCCTTTAAGTCCTCATAGTTAGTAGTAAAAGTAATATGACCTAGTATTTCAGTTTTTTGAGATTCGTTAATTTTACCTTTAGAAACCAGTCTATTTAAATTTTTATCTAGTAATATCATACAATTAGATATTGATTCTTGACTTCTACTTTTTAAACATATATCATGACCGCTACTTGCAAAAGTTTGTAAAATACCCGTACCCATAGTTCCACTACCTATTACAGCTAATTTCATAAATTTTACCCCCTATTTTTTAGTATTTATAATTTTATTTATCATATTAAATAAATCTTTAATATGATAAATAGCTAATATCCAACTTATACTATTTTAAAATTTTGCTTCTCTCTTTTCTAAAAAAGCAGACATACCCTCTTTTTGATCTTTAGTTGAGAAGCAAAGTCCAAATAAATTAGTTTCGATATCCAGCCCAGTATTAATATCAGTTTGTGAACCTAGCTTTATAGCTTCTTTAGAATATCTAATTGCTTGCTGAGAATTTTTAGTTATAGTCTCAGCTAATATTTCAACTTCTCTAGTTAAATTTTCTGGATTTACAACTTTATTAACTAATCCTATTTTATTGGCTTCATCTGCTTTTATAATTTGTCCAGTAAAAATCAATTCTTTTGCTTTCGCCATTCCAGCTAATCTTGTAAGTCTTTGGGTACCACCATAACCAGGGGTTATACCCAAAGTTACTTCAGGTTGACCAAACTTAGCATTAGAAGATGCAATTCTGATATCACAAGCCATTGCAATTTCACATCCACCACCTAATGCAAATCCGTTTACTGCAGCAATCACAACTTTTTTACTATTTTCAATAGCGTTAAGAGCTTTACTGCCAAGTTGACTAAAATTCTTTGCAGAAACTGAATCTAAGTCTCTCATATATTCGATATCTGCTCCTGCAACAAATGCTTTACCTTCACCTGTCAAAATTACTACATAAATATCTTCATCTTTATCGATATCTGTAAATACTTCATAAAGTTCTTCTAAAGTTTTTAAATTAATTGCATTTAAAACTTGAGGTCTGTTTATTTTTATAGTACAAACATTATTATTTATCTCTAAAGCAAGATTTTCATAAATTTTAACACCACTTTCTTCCATAGTATCCTCCTCCATAAAAAATTTTTTAACTTATATTAATCTCTTAGTGAACTTAATTAGTACTTAATTGACTAATAGAGTTTTCCATTCCACCCCACCCGTTTGATGAACGGCACCATAAATTTCTTTTATATTATTCGCTTTATTATTGAAAACAATAGTGATCTATGTGCTTTACAAACAATAGTAGCATTATATTTCACCTAATGCGGGTTTAGTCATTAGCAATAATTATGCATTTTAGTAGTTCTAAATAATATATCTGCAGCAATTGCATTTGTTATAAAAATTTGTCTTTGTTCTTCATTGTCAAATTATTGAAATAAAGGCCATGATCCAAAAGATGTATGACATCATTTACGGTGAGATTTTCATAGAATTCTCTAAACATCGCATACGATAATTTTTCGAATTAAAATTCATAAGATCCTCCTTAATTTTATATTTAATATTAAAATCTCGGCAAAACTTAAAAAATAATTATTTGATTAAATATAAGCCGAGAAAATTTAAGCTTGCTCAAAACTTTGTTTGTATATTAACAATTTATAAGAGTATATGATTATATGTTGTTAATATATAATCATTTATTAACAATTTATTTTATTAATTAAGGGATATTTAAAATGAGTTTATGTAATGAATAAATTTGTGTAAGATGTATATGATGTATGAAAATACTTATGAATATATTTGAATGTGATTTATTTTTGAAAATATCTTATACTTATAATCGTAGCACTTATATGATAATTTTACAATAAATATTAAATATTTTTTTAACAAAGATTAATGAATTAAGGTTGGAGAATTAGGTTTAAAATGGTCAGACATAGATTTAAAAGAAGGTGATTGTCTAAAGAACGGGTCATATCTGCTTTTAATTACTGAGTCCTCTGTATCAGCACTGATAAAAATTAATACTCGTACTAAAAAGTGTAAATGAAACGTATAAAGATACAAGTTTTTTGTTTTTTATACTAAAAATTTCATTATTTTATATTAATAAATGTTAAAAGTCCGAGCAATTTTTAAAGTAAAATGATTTATAATATATAGTTTTGACAAAACTGATCTTTTTTTATATCTTGGAAATTTTAATAAACTCTAACCAAAAAATAGAGAAGCTTTTACGCCACTCTACTCTTAGTTACTCTTTACATTTTTTCGGTAATTTATCTTCTCTAATTCTTTTTAAAATAGGTTGCCATAATGATCCTCTATCATTTGGCGTATATTCTATACATACTATAATTGACTCTATCCAAAGTATATTATTAACTTCCTAAAGCTTTGCTTGTTTGAGATAATCTTTCAGAAATTTTTACTTCTGTTTCATATCTATCTTGACCAGCAACTCTTTCTTTATTACTTACTCCTAAATTATCTTCTATATTTTTAGATACTGAATTGTATCCACCACCTATTAGTACATTTTTAATTGACCACTCTGATATCTTATCAGCTGTCTCCTTGCTCAATGTATTTGGTGTTGTAAGCATTATTTGTGCTTTAAAATTTGAAGCTAAGCTATTAATTGTTATACCATCCGGAAAATTAGTACCATCAACTAGTATCATATTGCTTTTATTACCAGTTAATTTCCTTACCTCAGTTGCAATCAATTTCGCTGTTTCATATCTATCAGCTTCACCTAACCTGCTTACTTTATTTACCCTTTATAAGGCTATTGTATAGAAGGTACTAAAGTACCTTCTATAGTAGTCTAACTCTGTTTTTTATCTTGAATATCATTCTCTGATTTCTTATTTTCATTAGATAGTTCCTCATATTTTTTTCTTTGATCTAAGTTAATTTCACGCTCTAGCTTTTTTCCCAAGTTATATACAATAATTAGACACACAACACCTACCGTTAAATAAATTGAAAAAGTTATTATATTAATCATAATTCCACCCTCCAATTCCCCTCTTAGCCTCTTTTATATTTTTAGAAATTTTCATTTTATCTATTTTATGCAATTCGTATTAGTGTATGTCTTACTATTTTTCTTTTAGTAAATATTTCTTCACAAATTTTCACTTTCATTTAATATCACCATCATTTAGATTATTCAACCCGACGCCCAAGTAATAATGCTGAAATTAACGCCTTTATTCATAACAGGAGAAGTAATATTTCGTATTATTTCAAAGGTGTTTTTAGAAATAAAAAACACTTAAATACATCAACTGTAAGTAAGTGTTTTTAACTATATTTAGTTTAATTTTTTTAAATTGGAGGTATGCTTTAATATATTTTTATTTTCTAATAATCCTATTTAATACTATCACTCACATATACACCTCACGGATAATTTGATACGGGTCTAATATACTGGATTCATCAAATTAATTACTATTACATAGTAAACATCAATCTTCTTTAGTTTCATTTATCCATAAATTTGCAATATTAACGGCACCTCTGAAACCTACAAACGGCGGATCATATGGATGTAAACGATATTTAGTATCAGGATTTGATATTTGCATATCTGTATTGCGCCCTGACCAATCTAATGCTTCACCACTTGCCATAAGAAATCCTTTTTTATGAGACTTAATTACTCGTATCCACTCATCTTCAGAAAAAAATGGTATTTCTTCACTTCCCATATCTGGGCTATCACACCAGCAAGTTCCTTTAGATAAGAAAAGCTCACTACATCCAAAAGAAAGTATCCCACTTACTACATCAGCATGTCCCCCCAAAGACAATACCGTTTCATCTGGATGAGACCTTGCAATATGTAGAAAAGATGGCATTACAGGCTTAAGTTGTTTTCTTGCATTTTCTCTCTCTTTCTTTAAAAACTCAGTATTTAAATTTAAATTAGAAATATCTGCAATTTTGTCAATCCAACTCAAAGTTCCATCAATACCATAAGGCCTTCCTACAATATATGGTATCCCAAATCGATTTTCTAGATGTTTAGCTGCTGGTATTCCTTCACGACGCAAAACAATATTAAGATGAGCACTTCCCATTTTTTCAATATCCTCAATAGATGTATCTGAACTCAATACACAAACTGGCTTTATTCCAAAAGACCCATCCATTATTCTAACTATTTCATTTGCATCAGATTGAAATCTATAAATATCGGCACAAGATCCTATTATATTAAAAGTTGGTTGATCCGTTTTCTTTATATCTACAGGTAGTTTTTTTACTAATAACAAAAGAGCCTCTTGTACACCACGATGCTGCTTAACGTCTAATCCCCCGCATCCAAAAGGTATTAGTTTAACTTCAGGGTATTTTAGCTGTAAACTTTCACATACAGCTTTAAGGTCAATTCCTATTACTTCAGGTATTGACGATGGTAAAAGAAAAATCACTTTTGGGGAATCTTTTTCTATTATATTTTCAATAGTTTTATCAAGTCTACTTGTATCACCGAAAGCTATATCAGTTTCCTCTATATGTGTAGAGTAGAGTTTACTCCCATCATATACTCCTGTACGTTCTAGTGTTACACTGCTATAGAGCATATGCCCCATACATCCAAACTCAATAACAACTCCATCTCTAATTGAAGCTATAGTCCAAAGAGTGCCCATTCTTCCTGAAGGAATTGGTTTAAATCTGTGTAATCCCATATTCAGTCCCTCCATTGTTTAAGTCGTTTTTTTCGTCCAATATCGTTAATATCCTCTTTAATATACTAACTGTACGGCTATATCCTATTTGTCCATAAAAATCAAAGATTTCTGGCACGTAAGCAATATTATTCCTATTGATATTTGGTGAAAATCCAAAATACAAGTCTGCACCTAACTTTTCTAAAATAGGTAAGTCTGCTTCAGGATTAACCATTCTACAAATTAACGGATTATGACCCATCAAAATAATATCTTTTGCATTAGTTTTGTCCTCTGGATAATATTCTTCTAGATGTAAAAGTAGAGGTTCCATTTCAAGCTTAGTAAGATAATGTGCTAAAGGAATTGTCATATCAACTCTAGGCAAGAATATATATTTAAGTCCTCTAAACCTTTCAACTGATTGGTTTTGCAAATTAAGTGCTTGTTGTCTTTCTTCCTCAAAAACATCATGTAAATTAAGTCCAAATTGATCTGCAATATCCTCGTAAGCTTTATGAATACTATTTACATCGTACATATTGTGTAAATCTATATATGGTATACCAAATTTTTTTTTCATTTTAACTGCAAGTGGCTGCATATATGGAGAAACTACTATATTTAGCCCAGCATCTGAAGCCATTTGGAAATATTCTAGAGAAGCTCCTGGTGCAAGAAAACGTAAATTAAGACCTTGATTTATTAATTCCTGAAGTATATTGGGCATAGGAATTTCTTCTTCATTTGGTGAACGTCCCAGCACATTGATTTGTATAGGATCAGTTTCTTTTACATCCATCAGCATTCCAAGAGCCTCCATGGTTTTTCTTGAACCTGGTGGATAGCTAACATTTTTGAATTGACCTAGCATTACAAAAGTAACCTTAGCATTCAATTTGGGTTGAATTTCACAAATTATTCCTTCAATGTCCTCACCTATTAATTCTGGAACACAAGTTACAATTAATAAAATAGCTTTTGCACCAGATTTATCCATCTTGATAAGAGAGTCGATTAAACCTTGTCTACATCCGAATACCACTTCATTCGAGTCCAATACATAAAGCCAGTGAAGTTCACCGTCCTTACCTTCTGGATTTGGACTGAAAAGTCTCGAATAAGTAGTACACTCCTGCATTCCTACAAGTAAGGAGGAAAGTCCTTCGATATCTTCTGAAATAACTGATGCTATACGCATCGGGCAATGATTTCCTTTAAAAACAGCCGGCGTTAGAAATTTAATATTTTTATTAGATTTAACTTCTGAAAGTAGTTTTAGATGTTTAAAATCATTCAATACATTTTCCTCCTTCTACTAATAGCTTAGCAAGTTTCATGTAATGTTCTGCCATTTCTGAATCAGGAAAAGCCTCCACGACAGTTTTACCTTGATCCTCAGCTTGTTGTACATACGGATTACGAGGCAAACGGTAAATTACTGGCACATCTATCTCCTTAGCTACATCATCTACTAGCTTATTTTCTCCTTCAATATTTTTAGCATTTAGAATTAGACCTCGTATAGACGCATAACCCCTATTTCCAAAACTCTCAACTGCTCGAGATATATTTGTCGCAGCGTATAAAGACATCATCTCACCAGAAGTTACAACACATACTTCATCTGCATAACCACCTCTAATAGGCATTGCGAAACCACCACAGACAACATCTCCTAACACGTCATACAGAACTATATCTGGTTTGTAAGTATCATAAGCTTCTAACTCTTCAAGCTTTTCAAAAGCTGTAATAATACCTCTACCAGCACATCCAACTCCAGGTACTGGACCTCCAGATTCTACACATAATACTCCAGTGCTACTTTTCACCACAAGTTCATCTAACTCAGCATCACTATTTTTTCTTAATGAATCAAGTACAGTAGTTATGTTTTTTCCTCCAGTTAGATTTCTGGTAGAATCAGCTTTAGGATCACATCCTATTTGCATCACTGTCAATCCCATACTAGATAGCGCTGCCGCCACATTAGATACGGTAGTTGATTTTCCAATTCCACCTTTTCCATATATCGCTATTTTTTCATTTTAACATCTCCTAACACATATTTTTCTATTTATTAATAAGATCATATGAAATACAAGTTGAGCTTCCTGTGCGAGAATCCATTGCAATCATAGCATCTATATTAAAGGTCTCTTTAAAAAACTTCAACAGTCATAACATCTTTGGTTTCCCATGTTCTAAGCCATAAAGCTTCTTCCGCTTTGTTTGCATTTTGCTCATTATTATTTTTTACTGCCTTACCAGAACAACCACTTGTAAATAAATCTACCAAAATCATAATAGAGGCAGATAGTTTCATCGATTATTTTCATCTTATATCCCTCCAATAAGCTTATAGTCTCTTTATTCTAGCAAAATGATTATTATATTTGAATACAAGTATCCTTAAACTCATATGGATTATTACTGAATTTTTTCTGAAACCACTTGGATAAATACTAACGAACTCGCCTTATCATACCTTACCCAATTAAATCACCCTATCTATGTGATGAAATACGAAAGTAAAAGTCTATATATTGAAATATTAATAAATCCTGCCAACACTTGTGATAATGCAATATTTCCGCTCATGATCATATTTAGTTTTATGTCTTTTTTTATTAAATCTTTATCTCAACTTAAGAAATTTAGTTACTCTGTTAATAAAAAAATATTACATAATCTAGATAGTTGGGTTATTATTATATTTCTATTTAATATAAATAAAAATAGAGATTTAGTCTATAGTTATCTTATTGATATAGAAAACTTAAAAAGCTAATATTGATATCAATAAAAATCAAGATCATTTATATACGAAATATAAATGATCTTGATTTTAGATACAATATACGTATTAGTAGAAAGTATGATTAATTATTTACAGGCAAATCAGTAAGATTTTTATAATAAAAAAATATATATAGATATAAAGTTTGAAAAGGAAGAAACTATCGAAGAAGAAATTAATATAAAAAAAAGGGTAGCAATTAAGCTACCTTTATACTATCTACATTAATTTTCTATTTTCCAACCACCCAACAACCAATCTATACGTATCTTTAAAATCATTACCCACAAAATTAATAAAATTGTCTGGGAACTGTCTAATACTTTAGTCGCTCCACCACCTATAGCGTAAGATTTCACACATATAAGATTTATAACTTACTACGTCTACTATAGTAAGCTCTGCTGTTTTATACCATTAATTATATTAATCAAATATATGTACCTATAAATAGGTAGGTAAGTTTCACATATATTTTTAATTTTCTAAATCAAATAAAGTTATCTCTGGCTCAGGTGCAAAGTCTTCTAATCTTTTCTTAGCTAAATTAATATACCAATACTTATCTAGTTTAGAAGGTATTTTCATATCTACTATATTATCATTTACTATAAATACCCTATCTGGTGTATTACCTATTTTCTCAGGACTTTTAAAGTTATCTTTAACCTTCATTATACAAGGATCACTTGCTAATTTACTTGCAAATACCCTTATCACTTTTAAGTTTATCTTCTCTTGTCCGTATAAAGCATATTTATAAGCACCAGTTACTTTAACGCACTTTTGAAAATCTATTAGATTATTACAATTTAATATAGTATCTTCTATGCTTACGTTATTAATTAGATATTCTTTTAATGCTTTATTCACTACAGGCAAATCATTATCCAATAAACTTAACGTTTTAACATAAGCTCCTTTACTTTTTACTTTTTTATCAGCTTGTATAAATATATAATTATTAACATCTTTTTGAATAACTTTTTCTATCATATCATGGTTTAAGTCCATTTTTGTTCTCTCACACCAATCTTCACAAATCTCTAGATATTTATCAACATCTTCTTTACTATTGAATCTAAACATAACACCATCTGTATTTCCCTGTATAAACTCTGCGTCATCTTTAAACTCAAGTTCTACTTTTTCAATTAAATCAAGTAATAATAATTGACCGTTTACACATATTGCATTTCCAACTTGAGGATCGTATAAATAATTTTTTCTATCCTTTGATGCTCCAAAAACTGAGTTTAATACTATTTTTAATGGATATTCTTTAGGATCTTTATTTTTTTAAGTTCAATTCTAGTATCTCTTATTTGTTTATATTTTTCAGGTTCTGATACATTCCTACTTAATAGATTATAGTTTATTATTATTGATGGATAAAATGAGCTTACATCACTATTTATAATAAAACCTTCTCTAATATATTGTTTTCTTGCAGAATGAAGCCCTCCCCATCCGAAGTCTGTTTCTAAATTATATACATTTGTTTTTAGACCCTTTTTATAATCTCTGTTATTAAAGTCTTCATACCACTTTTTTACATAGTCATATTTACTAAGCTCTAGTGTATTTATTATATTAAAATCAAATTCATCATTTATCTCAAAATTTGGTCTTTTAGCTCCCAATATTGAACTACTTAATTGAGCTTTTGATTTATTAAAAAAGCTATCTTTTAAGTTAAAGTAGTTTATCAACGCTTCTTGAGCTTCATATTCATGTTTTAATTCATTAAAAACCTTTAATGTCATCCTAACATCGTGTAGGCAATAACTTGTTAATTCTTCTATTTCTTCTTTACTTGGATAAGTTTCAAGGTCAAAAGATACATTACTTTCTACTATGCTCTCACCCATAAATAACTCTAGCTCTTTAAGACTTTTAAATCCATCTCCTAATTCAAAGAAGAATAATTCCTGGCTATTTAAAGATCTATCTATTTGCCATCCTGAAAGTTTTTCTTTTATAATCTTATCTGATACCATACAAGGGTTTATATTTGCAAGTAAAGCCTTCATAATCCATTGGTCGTATCCTCTTATATTGTATCCTAGCCATATACTATTTCTATTTTTATTAAACACTCTTAAAAATTCATTTCTATCATTGACTATTGTATGTTCTAATCCACTTTTTACATCTTTCATACAGCACATCCAGAAGTTAGCATTTGATAGAACTTCAAAGTCTATTACAATTAGCCTTTTATTCATAATGCACATCCTTTTATGTTTTCTTATTGGCTTATAATATAATAATAACCCATAGTATAAGTTATTAACTAGGGGGTATTATTATATTATAAGTTTTCACAATTTTTTAATACATCACTTACAATGTCTTTATAAAAAACACGCTCGTGACACACTAAAATCAAACTTCCTTTATATTTTTTAATGCTTTTTTTGTTCATTCTTTGCATCTATATCTAAATGGTTTGTTGGTCCATCTAAAATTAATATATTACTTGGCTTATTTATAAGCTCACATAGCCTAATTTTTGAATGTTCACCATCACTTGATATGCTAATTTTACAATCTATATGCTCATTAGCTTGTTCACATCTAGCTAACATACTTCTAACTTCATATCTTTTACACTTATAAAATTCATTCCCTATTTCTTCTAAAGCAGTATTATCGTTTTCTACTTTTATTTCTTGTTTGCGGCTTTTCATAATTAAAGTTTCTTGTGAATCAGTAGTTTTTTCAATAGCCTTATTCATTTGTTCTATATCCATAAGTAAAGCATATCTACCTGTACTTCTTATTCTATCCATTACCATCTTTTCTAGTCTTGTGACTCTGGGGAGCCAATAAACAAAAATAGACCTGCAAAGTTATTTCATTCTAGACTAAAAAATTAGATATTCCGCAAATGAAATTCCATGCTTTAAGGCATAGCTATGCTACTCGCTTATTTGAAGCTGGAGTTCCACCTAAAACTGTACAGCCTTTAATAGGATAATATGATATTAATATAACCATGGATATTTACACTCATGTTATGGGTGATTCTAAACTTAAGGCAGTAGAAAAAAACGATGGTTTATTTAATGCAAAAATCTATAGGTGGTCATATGGTGGTTAAAAATAACAAAAATGCTAGGTTTTATTTTCACCAATCTAGCATTTTCAATATGTTCATCATTTCAGTTTTAAAATTGGTGGAGACGAATCGCAGGAATAATACCCACGAGCATATATATTACATCTCTGCTTTAGTAACTTTTCGTGGTCTACCTTTTAAATTTTTTGTCTGTAATGCTTTTAATACCATATCACCTTTGTTATTTAGTACTTCAACATAAGTAGATATATCAAGTACACTTATAACACCAATGTCTTGTGCACTCATACCTTCTATACTACAAAGTGTACCAACTATATCAACAGGTCTCATCTTAGTCTTTTTACCAGCATTTATATGCAATTTCATGATTTCTTGACTTAGATTTGCACCTTTATCTTCTTTAACCTTTTGTCTTTGCTCTAACTTCTTATCAAATTCAGACTTTAAGCTCATAACAAATCTTTTACTTGGTTTCATCTTCATTGTTAATTCCTTGCCTGTGTACGAATATATTTCAAATATACGTCTTTCATCAGATTTCATAATAAAGGTAATAGCTCTACCTTCTTTACCTGCACGACCTGTTCTCCCTATTCTATGAACATAATTTTCTTTTAATACAGGTACATCGTAATTTATTACATGAGTGATATTATCTATATCTATACCTCTAGCAGCTACATTAGTTGCTATTAGGTATCTAAAATATCCTTTTTTAAAGTTATTCATTACTTTTATTCTCTCATCTTGTTCCATAGCACCATGTATTTTGTCACATGGATATTTAAGTTTAGTTAATTCATTGTACAGTGATTCTACTTTAACTTGAGTGTTACAGAAAATCATACAGCTATCTGGATTTTCTATTGTTGTTACGTCTTTCAATAAATTTAACTTTCCTGTTTCTTCTACTCTATATCCATCTTGTTGTATTCTATCTACTGTTAAAGTTTTTGCTTTAACTTCTATTGTAACAGGGTCTCTCATATACTTTTTTGATAATGAATCTATATCATCTGGCATAGTTGCTGAAAATAACATAGTCACACGCTTAGCAGGTAGTGCTGATATTATCTCTTCAACTTGTCCTAAGAATCCCATACTAAGCATTTCATCTGCTTCATCTAATACAAGGTATTTTATATTATCTGTTGTGAAGTTTCCTTCTTTGATATGATCTATTGTTCTCCCTGGAGTTCCAACTACTATATGAGTTTTTTGCTTTAGCTCTTTTGCTTGTAGTTCAAAAGATGATTTACCGTATAACGCTGGTACCTTTATTCTTTTGAATCTTCCTATGTTAAATATATCTTCCTTAACTTGTATTGCAAGTTCTCTTGTTGGTGTAAGTATTAGTGCTTGTGGTTTGTTTTCTTCCCAGTCAACTAATTCACATAATGGTATTGCGAATGTTGCGGTTTTACCACTTCCTGTTTGTGATTTTACTAGTACATCTTTATTTTCTAGTGCAACTGGTATTACTTCTTGCTGAACTTTTGTTGGTATCTTATAGTTTAGCATATTAAGTGATTTTAGTATTTCATTGCTCAGTTTGTAATCTTTAAAGTTAGTTTTTGTCATTTATATTATCTTCCTTTATGTCATTGTAGTATTTTATATTTATCCTCACTACTAAATAATATCATAAAAATTCTATATCTCCTAATTATACAAAAGTAGTGCCTTAAAATGATTTTCCCATTAATTGAGACTCAATTTTGTATAATCTATATCTCCTTATTTAAATATAAAAATAAGCTAAATGTTAGTAGTAATCACCTCATCTAGCTTATTCCTAT
>NZ_AXUS01000020.1 GCF_000498755.1 Clostridioides mangenotii TR
GTTTAAACATCTATATAAAAATTTCTGGCTCACATCTCTCTCCGTACATATCCTCAAGCTCTTGCTTATGGTATAAATACCCTTCATCATTGTAATATCTAGCATTTTGCGGACATTTTTTTATACAAGCTCCACATTTTATACAAATACCTGTAAAAATTCTTACATCGTCAAAGCTTATAGAATTCATCGGACAGACGGAAACACATAACTTACAATCATTGCAATTATCGTTTGTAAGCGGTTTAACCTTTAAAATATTTATTGAATCCCCATATCTATCTCTAGGTTGGTAGTATCCTCTATAAGGATAATCTGTACCTTTTACTGTAATTGGATCATCTAAATCATAGTAATTCAATGACTTGACCTTTTTCACAATCTTATTTGAAAAATCAACTACAAATTCATAATCTTTATTGTCAGGTCTTCTTGTTGCAAGTATTTTTGAAAAAGAATGTTCTCCAATAAATGCAGCGGCTCCAATAGTTTTAAAGTTATCTTTAACCAAAATATCTCTAAGTTCTATAAGAGCATCGTCGTAATTTCTGTTTCCGTATACTGCAATTGGAACAGCGATTGCGCCATTTCCATCAATAGTCGATAGGAAATTAAGAAGTACATTAGGAACTCTTCCTGCGTATACAGGAGTGCCGAATATAACGAGATCTTCTCTTTCAAAGTTTACTCTATCGATTCGCATGTTTGCTGATGTAAAATCAATTGTTTCACATATTATATCTAGAGAAGTCGCTGTATTTTCAGCAATTGCAGAAACTATCTTTTTGGTTGTACCTGTTGCACTAAAATAAACTGCGCATACTCTTTTAACATTCATATAGGCCTCCTAAAATTATAAATAAGATCAAATTCGATTTTATCGTTAAATTAAAAACTATTTTGATGAGAGTATATCATATATTGGTTTAAAATTCAGCTTCAATAAAAGTAACCTGATTATACAATATATAATAATGACAGACTTAGTATATGGATCTATACGTAAAGTCGAAGAGAAAATACTGAAAGCATATTGCAAATTATGAATGGGTTAGGGGATCCAGTGAAATAATAATTAGACTATAAGAAATTACAATTAGCTTTTATCAGCTCTAATCTGATGTTATTTGGAATACAAATTATTGACGAAAAAGATAGTAGATGTATAATCGATGTAAGAAATGAATAAAAAAAGGACTACAACTAAAGCAGATTAGATGTTGATCCTTATAAATGATACAAACTATTTATCAGAAGCATCCGAATTGCCTTTCGGGTGCTTCGATATTTTTTGTACTATATTTTTAGATAGTATCAGAAGTAGATAAGATTTTCGCTGATTGGGAAATCATTTTTTGGACCGCTTTTATAAAAATAGATTTATTTATTAATAAAAAATTTCTACATGTAAATAATTACCAAATCTTTTTTTATATATTTATATAGTTACTATTGGAGAAATAAAAAAAAGTGAAATTTTTTTAAAAAGCGACAAATTAATACAAGTATTGATATTACTAGCTTTGAAAAATATTGAAAATACTTATTTATATTATAAAAAACATTAACAATATACAAATAGATTAAAGCTATAAAACAAATCAAATATATAGAAAATTGCTATAATTAGTATCTTTTATGTTGTGATATTATTATATGGCAGTCATTTAAGGAGGATTTAATATGATAAAAATTGCAGCCTTAAAAAAATCATATGATAAAGATGTAATTCTTGAAAATATCAACCTTAACATAGAAAAGGGAGATATATATGGACTTGTTGGAGCGAGTGGAGCTGGTAAATCAACTCTGCTTAGATGTATAAATGGTTTAGTAGATTACGATAGTGGAAGTCTTGTAGTCAATGGCGTTGATTTAAAGAAATTAAATAATGAAGAGTTGATGGAGTTTAGAAAGAATATCGGAATGGTATTTCAGCAATTTTCGCTGTTAGAAAGATTAACGGTATATGAAAATGTTGATCTTCCAATGAAGTGTTGTAAGTACAGCAAAGAGGATAGAAAAAAGAAAGTTAATGAACTTTTAGACTTGGTCGGTTTGTTTGATAAAAAGGATAGCAGACCAGGAGAATTGAGTGGAGGTCAAAAACAAAGGGTAGCGATTGCCCGAGCTTTAACCCTAGATCCTAAGATACTTTTATTCGATGAAGCTACATCAGCGCTTGATCCTAACACTGCAAATTCTATACTCCAATTGGTTCGTAAAATAAATGAAGAGTTTGGACTAACTGTTATTGTCGTGGCCCATCAAATGGAAGTAGTTAGAAAAGTATGCAATAAAATGGCGCTTCTAAAGGGTGGAGAGCTTATTGCAAATGGTGAGGTAACGGATATATTTATGAATGAGCCAGAGGAGCTTAGAGAGCTATTAGGTAAAGACACTGATGAAGTTCTTCCAAGTGACGGAGCGAACATAAAGATAGTAATCAAAAATCCAGAAGATAAGTATATTATTTCGGATATAACAAGAGATACAAATATCAGATGTAAAATTGTATGGGGAGGTATGGATAAGTACAGAGATGAAGTCAATGGATCATTTATAATAAACTTGGCTTTGAAAGATATGAATAAATTGAAGAAATACCTTGAAGACAAAGGAATACAATTTGATGAAGCAATATAGAAGTACAAAATAAATTATCAAAAGGGATAGGAGCAAAATAATATGAAAAAAAGATTAAGTTTAGTTTTAACACTTGTACTTGCTTTAGCAGTAATGGTAACTGCAACAGCTTGTGGTAAAAAAGAAGAAGAGAAGATAACATTAGGTTCAATGAGCACAACAGAGCCAATAGTAGTAAAAATAAAAGAGCACCTAAACAATGAAGGATACAATGCAGAGACAGTTTTATTTGATGCAAATAATGCAGCTGCAATAGCGGCTAAAGATGGAGATTTATCAGGATTTGTACACAACCATAAACCTTGGATAGATACATTCAATAAAGAAAACAACTCTAAACTTACAGTAGTTGATCCACACTTAGCATACTATAGATTTGCGATGTATTCATCAAAATATAAAAATATAAATGAATTTTCGGATAATATGACAATAGGTATAGCGAATGACCCTACAAATACTGAAAACTCTCTTAAATTCTTAGAAAATTTAGGGCTATTAAAACTAGGAGAGAAAAAAGGTGAGTTTTATACAATTTTAGATATCAAAGAAAATCCTAAAAATATTAAATTCTATGAAACTGATGTAGCAACAATAGCTAGAAGTATTAACGATGTAGATGCAGTAATTTCACCAGCAATAAGAATACAACAAGCAGGATTAGATCCAAATAATTTTATAGAGGAAGATAAAACTTCTAAAGATTTCCCAGTTGGTCTGACTGTTAATGAAGAAGACAAAGATAAAGATTGGGTTAAAGAAGCTCAGAAATATATTTCTACCGATGAATTTAGAACTTGGCTTGAAAATGAGTACAACGGAACATTAGTACAATATAAAAAGTAGATTTTTAAGTACATACCAATTATTCTATTGGTAAACTTAGAAATATTGTGAGGGTTAGGAGTGGTAAAGTTGAGTAAAATGGAACTTTGGATAGATTATACAGAAAAGATAATTTTACCATCGGTTGGAGCTACTATAAGAATGACTTTGATATCTATGGTGCTAGCATGTATTTTTGGTTTCCTGTTATCAATAGTTTTAGTGCTTTACGGGCCAAATAATGGACTTAAACCTAGACCAAAAGTGTACAAGATTCTAGATTTTATAATTAATATAATTAGGGCATTTCCAATAATAATTTTAATTGTAGCTATATCTCCAATTACAAAGATTCTAGTTGGAACTACTATTGGAGAAAAAGCGGCAATTTTTCCACTGACAATAGCGGCAATTCCTTTTATTGCGAGGGTTATTGAAAACTGTCTTCTTGAAGTTGACAAGCAGCTTATAGAAGTTGCAAAATCATTTGGGGCAAGTAATCTACAAATTGTAGTGCATTACATGATTAAGGAA
Source organism: Clostridioides mangenotii TR (assembly GCF_000498755.1). Taxonomy (GTDB): domain Bacteria; phylum Bacillota; class Clostridia; order Peptostreptococcales; family Peptostreptococcaceae; genus Metaclostridioides; species Metaclostridioides mangenotii_A. Next base: position 4,006 of record NZ_AXUS01000020.1, read on the forward strand.
TCACTGCCAGCAATTCTTTCGGGAATTACCTTATGTACGATTAACTTCCTTACAGCAACCACATTAGCAGGTGCAGTGGGAGCAGGAGGACTGGGATCAGTGGCTCTAAATTATGGATACCAAAGTTTTAACAACTTCATATTGTATTTTTCAGTGTTTATTATCTTGATTCTTGTGGAAGCTATTCAACTTACAGGGAATTTTGTTTATAAAAAATTAAAATAGGTGATGTTATGAGTATAGAAGAGAGAACGAAACTATTATCTTCGCTATTAGATTTAGAAAGAGCTCCTATAGGAGTAAAATTCTTAGTCAATGAAGATGATTACAATAATTTTGAATGTGATGAAGTAAAAGGTAGAATGACTTACTGCCTTATGGTAAAAAAAGCTATAACTTCAGGACAAATGATGAAGGCTACAATCAAGAATATAAATTGTCCTGGAGCAGCTAGAGCTTTAGGTTTGATGGAGATATCAGATGATTTCAAGTCGGGAGAATACGGAAGGAATTTAAAGATATACAAAAACTTACTGATAAGCAAAAAAGTAGCGAATGAAATAGTTTTTTGCAATCACAAGGTAAGAGGATTTGCAGTTGGTCCGCTATCTGAATTTAAAGACGATCCCGATGTTGTACTTATGGTTGTAACACCGTACAAAGCGATGAGAATTGTACAAGCTCACACATATAACGATGGAATTCAAAATAACTTCACTATCTCAGGAAATCAGGCGTACTGTTCTGAACTTACAGCAATTCCTTATGAAAAGAATACTATAAACCTATCATTATTCTGTTCAGGAACTAGAGCTGTAGGTGGATGGGGCGAAGGCGAGATGGGAGTAGGTTTCCCATTCCATTTCCTAGACGATATAATCGAAGGGGTAGTAGGAACCCTTAATGCTGTTGAACCTAACAGTAAGAAAGAAGTCATAAGCAAGAATCTTGATGATAATGATGTTAATTCCGACGGGATAGATATTAGGCTAAATGAAAATTACTACAGAAATGTTTATACGTTAAAGAAGGACGAGTAAGTTAAAAAGAAGAATGTTTAACTGTAAAAGAGTATATATAGTTATGAGAGTTATTAGATTATGAAGTTATAAATATATTTGATTTTATAGTAAAGACCTAGAGAAAAGTTACTTTTTTCTAGGTCTTTTTGCTCGAGTTTAAAATAATACAAAAATAAATTCAAATATACTGTATTGATATGACTAGATATGTTATTGTACTATAAATAAACAAAATATATTGGTGGTGAGATTATGAAAATAGTGTGTCTAGGCGATAGTTTAACCTATGGTTATGGAGTCAAAAGATCTGAATCTTGGTGTAGAAAATTAGAAGAAAAATTAAACGCTACGGTTGTCAATAAAGGAATTAATGGAGATACTACATCAGGTATGCTTGCGCGTTTCGAAAGGGATGTATTAACTGAAAAACCAGATATTCTGTTGCTTATAGGGGGAACAAACGATATTTTTCTCAGTGAAAAGACAGATATAGCCAAAAATAATATAGTTGCAATAGTGCAACAATCGTTGTCTGTTGGGATTTTACCTATAATAGGAGCTCCTACTCCCATGCATGAAGAGCTAGTTGAAGGAAAATGGAAGTTGTACATGGAAAATACTAATATAGTAGATACGCTGAAACAATATCACGAGTGGTTGAACTTATATTCTATTACTTATGATGTTAAGCTTATCGATTTTTATACTGAGTTTTGTAGCGATAATATATTTCAAGATAAACTCAAGTACTATCTAGATGGGATACATTTAACGGGAGAAGGCAACAGTTTAATTGCGACATAATTTACAAAAAGCTTGGGGAGTTTGATATTTTATAATAGAGAGATAAATATATTTATAATAATCAATATCAAAGTATACAACATTAAAAGTATATAAATATATAAAGTATATCAACATCGACAAGCAATTTATAATACATAGCTTTTGTAGGGATGAGGAGGATGTAAATGAGCAATGCAAATATTAAAAGAAGAAAACCTGAGTGGCTTAGAGTGAAATACAATCATAATTCAATACGCCATGTAAGTAGTCTAATGAATCAATTATCGCTTAATACTGTATGCAAAGAGGCAAACTGTCCAAATATGGGAGAATGCTATAACAAAAACACAGCTACATTTATGATTTTGGGAAGCCAGTGTACTAGAAATTGTAGGTTTTGCAATGTAGTTCACGATCTACCTGAAGAAGTAGATCCTATGGAGCCAATTCATGTAGCAGAAGCTGTAGAAAAATTAAATTTAAAGCATGTAGTTGTAACGAGTGTTACAAGGGATGATTTGGAGTTCGGCGGTGCAGAGCAATTTGTTAAAGTAATAGAAGAAGTTAGGAAACTATGTCCAGATACGACTATAGAGGTATTAATACCCGATTTAAAAGGTGATAGAGAAAGTTTGGATATGATTATTGATGCAAAGCCAGATGTACTTAATCACAATGTTGAAACCGTTAAAAGTCTATACGATACAGTCCGTCCAGAGGCTGACTATAAAAGATCTCTGTTTGTGCTAGATTACGTTAAAAATAAAGATCCACATATGCTTACTAAAACAGGATTTATGGTAGGTCTTGGGGAAAAGGATGATGAAGTTTACGAACTTATGGATGATATACTTCAAACTGGCTGCGATATACTTACGGTTGGTCAGTATTTACAACCATCATCAAAACATATAGACTTAGTTGAATACATTACTCCAGAGAAATTTGATATATATAAAACTGAAGCTTTGGATAAAGGATTTAAATTTGTTGCGAGTAGCCCGCTAGTTAGGAGCTCGTATAATGCCGCTGAAGCGCTTGATATTAGGAAGAAAGAGGAGAGTACTATATGATTTATGTTCCATGTGATTCATTAGATCCTTACTACAACTTTGCTCTTGAGGAACACCTAGCATTAAGCGAAAAAATAGACTTTCCCGCTTTGTTTATGTTTTGGAGAACCGATCCTACTATTATGATAGGGCGATTTCAAAACACTATGGAGGAAATAAACAACGATTACATAGAAAAAAATAGTATACAAGTTGTAAGAAGAAATTCAGGTGGTGGTGCTATTTACACAGATCCTGGAATATGGCAGTTCTCTTTTATTATAAAAGATTATGAAAGGGATAAAATAGATTTTAAAGGTTTTGTAGATCCTGTTATTAAAGCTCTTAAAAAAATCGGTGTAAATGCAGAGCTTACAGGTAGAAATGATCTTTTAGTTGATGGAAAGAAAATATGTGGAAATGCTCAATTTATGAAGTCTAAAAGCATGGTACATCACGGATCTATACTATTTGATGCCAATATCGGCAACATGACTTCTGGGCTTAGAGTATCAGAAGAAAAGATTAAATCTAAAGGTGTTAAATCGATTAGCTCTAGAGTTGCAAACATATCTGACTGTATTAATTCACAGTTAACTGTGGATGAATTTAGATCGGTTATGCTAGATGAACTATTAGACGATGATTATAAAGTATATCATTTATCTGAAGAGGATAAATTAGCTATAAAACATTTATACGATAGTAAATTTAATACATGGGATTGGAACTATGGAAAATCGCCAGAGTTCACAATATCCAAATCAAAGAGATATGCAGGCGGAAAAATCGTATTCAATTTAAACATTGTAGACGGAATAATAAAAGATTGTAAAATATATGGAGATTTCTTTTCGCTTAAAAATGTCGGCAATTTAGAAGAAGGTTTAGTCGGAATTAAGTATAGAAAAAATGAATTAAAACAAAGATTTGACGAACTAGATGCTGGATCTTATATTCACAGTACTGGAAGAGATGATTTATTGGATTGTTTAATCGATTAATTATAATTTTCGTATCTATTATAATTCTAGTTAACATTAAAAATGAAAAGAATATTTTATAAGCTAACTATAAAAAGTGCCAGAAAACAAATCTGTTTTACTGGCACTTTTATGTTTATATTTTAATACCTATTGTTTTTTCAAATAATTACGTTCATATCTACCAAATAATAGCAATGCTATGCCAGTAAATACAATTGGTCCAGCTATTTGGAATATAGTAGAAACATAGTCTCTGTTCTCTAGTATTGGCTGGATTATAGTAAATACATTGGCAAAAGTTATAGTTATTACAACTACAGCAGTTGCAACTAAAACAGCACCTTTAGATTTGTATATAACAAATGGTCTGTCGATGTCATCTCTTTTCTTAAATGGTATGAAAGCAAGAGCTATGAATATATAAGGTATTGTCATAGCGACATTTGCCATAAGTATTAAGTAGTTTAAGAATGCTGATGAAGTATCTCCACCAAATGATGTAATAGCAATTATTATCACAACTATAAAACATTGAACCCACATTGCATTTACTGGCATTCCGTTATCATCAAGTTTGATTAATTTTTTAGGCCATATTTGTTTTGGGGTACCTTCGATAAGTTGTTTTATTGGAGAATAAATCAATGTGAAGAATGCTCCTGTCAATGCTAAGAACATCGAAAGTCCTACAAATCTTGAGAACCATGCGGCTAATTGTAAACATACACCTTGGCTTAGATTTAAAGAATCACCTAAGTAATATCCTAAGTTACCAACTGTTAAGTAAGCTACGTTTGCCATGTTTATTGTATCAGCAGATAAATCTCTGCTCCAATTACTGAAGAATCCAACGCAAAGGATACCAACTGAATAACCAATTGCAACTACTATTGCAGCCAGTGTGATACCTTTTGGGAATGTTTTTTCAGGATTTTCTGTTTTATCGACAAGCCCACCTACGACTTCTAGACCACCATATGCAAATAGAGCAAATACCAAGAACGAGAAGATGGATAAAGGTGTCTGATAGGCTGCATTTGGTGAAGTAGTGAATGCTGTGGCCGTTATAGGTTGAGCTAGTTCAAAACCATTAAATATCAGGACTAAAATAGCGCCAACAATTAATACGACATTAATCAGTGCAACAAATGTACCTCCGACTGAAGTTACTTTTTGAATTTTATCGAGACCTTTACTGCTTAAGAAAGTTATTGCAAACATCCAAAGAATTGCAAGTATCGCCAACACTTTAGGTGCTGTTAAACCTAGAAAAGCGAATGTAGATGTCATATCTTTACCGAATATTAAGTTGGTAAATGGAACCCATATACCAGTTGAAACGTTAACCATCCAGATCAGATAAGATGTGTACCACATAAAGGTAACTACAAATGCGTACTTGGAATTGACAGATTTGTTCATCCAAGAGTAGATCCCCCCTGTTTCTTTTCTAAAAGCTGCCCCAAATTCAGCAATCATAAATGCGTAAGGTATAAAGAATGTAAGTGCTGAAAGGATATACCATGGAATCGCAGAGTATCCCATAAGGAAATAGGCTCTAGTTATATTTGTAAAGCCGAATACAGATGTAAATATCATTAAAATTAACGACATTAAGGTAAGTTTCTTTTCATTATTGTTCATAACATACTCCTTTCGCTTGAGATAATTTTCCCAAACTTAATTTAATAATTATGATTAGATCGCAAGTAAATCATTTAAATCTTAAATAGGTTCTTTAGATTTAACCAAACAATGAAAACGTTATCCGATGTATTTATCATCACTTCCTTTTTATTTTTGAAACCTTTTCTGTATGATATGTGAAAATTTTTTTTATAGTATTTTACACTATATGTATATTTAATTAAATTATATCAATTGAAAGATGAAATGTAAACAATGTAAAATGCCCCAAAAGACTTAATATTTAAACCTACATTAAATTTTCTTACATCGGTGAAAACTTATTTAAGTAGAACTATAAAAAGTTAATAAGTAATAATATTTGAGTTAATAAAATTCGTTTTTTTATAGCAATACTAAAAGAGAGGTATATAAAATTATCTGAAATATTAAAAAATAAATTTTTGTTAGGTTTATAGAAATTTTCGATGAATAAATAGCCACAGAATGTAATATATATTCTAAATAAATAAAATTAAAACTTATTTTTAAAGGTATAAATGAAAAAATAGATAAATTATATGAATGGAGATTTAAGGTAGCGAACAAGTAGACACTTTTTAGTAAAAAGATTATATTTAACATAAATTTAAAAATAACTAGTCTTGGATAAATATATAGTAATATGCTATAATTAACTAATCAAATTTGTGAAAATTGTAATTATTAGATTAATTTTCATCAAAATACAAAAGATTTTTAGCTATATTTGGAAAGTTGCTACACTCAAAATAATATAAGGGAGGATGTAGAAATGACTCAATTGATGGCTTTAAGTATAACGACTGGTATTCTATGTGGAGTATGGTCGTACATAAGTGGTCCTATTGGTTTACTAGCATGGATAGGATTTGCGGGTTGTACGACTTATTTTGCTTCAGGAAAACATGGAATTGATGGAGTTTTCACTACCATAAGACAGAATATGTTTGGAGTTTTATGTGGTATGGCTATAATAACTTTATGCGATTTTTTTCCTTTTCAAGGATCTTTAATGGTATTTAGTGGATTTTTAACATTTGTAATGTGTATAGCCGGAAGATTCAAATACCTAGCGTTTATACCAGGAAGTTTTGTTGGATGTTTTTCAACATTTGCGGCTAATGGAGACTGGGTAGTCTTAGTTATAACTCTACTTTGCGGTGCTGTACTCGGTATTGCATGTGATAAGAGTGGTGATTGGCTGTACTCAGTTTTTGGAAAGGTTGAAAACGAAGAAGCTAAATAAGAGAAATAAAAGAGAGCAAAATAAGTGAGTTAAAAGAAAGTATAAATAAGTGAAGTAATATTAAGTTTCAAAACACAATTTAATAATTAAATTATAATATTTAAAGTTAAAAAGTTATATTCTAAACAATTCAAACATTATTCTAAGCTATATTAAAGTATATTTTATATTGTAAAAGCTACGAATATCATCGAGGAAAAATCTAAACACTATCTATAATAGAGTTCTGCAATAGAACTCTATAAAGAAGTTCAAATCAATTAGTTGCTATCTATAATTTTAGGAACTGTCAATTAACAGTAAAATGTTTTGTGGTGAATTTGCATATTTTTTATTTAGTAATATTTTTTTAGGACAGATCCTATATTTTAAGATATAGTAAAAATCTTATAATAAGGGGGATTAGAATGTCAAAAGTATTAGATCTAAAGTATAAAGAGTCTTTGACTGAGAAATTCAACACTAGGGCAGCAATGGAAGAAGCATCACGTTGCTTATTGTGTCACGATGCACCATGTAGTAAAAGCTGTCCAGCAGAAACTGATCCAGGAAGTTTTATTCAATCAATAAGATTTAAAAATGTTAAAGGTGCAGCAGATACTATTAGAACGAACAATGTTCTAGGAGGAAGCTGTAGCCTAATTTGCCCACACGATAAATTATGTGAGGGAGCTTGCAGTAGAACGGGGATTGATAAACCTATAAAAATAGGGAAATTACAAGAGTTTGCTGTAGATCAAGAAAAGTTATTTAATATGGAAATATTGAAATCTCCAGTAGAGAAGAAAGATCAAAAAGTAGCATGTATAGGTTCAGGTCCAGCTTCGCTTACTTGTGCTGCTGAGCTTGCATTAAAAGGCTACGATGTGACTGTATTTGAAGCAGAGGACAAAATCGGAGGAATACTTACATATGGAATAAATCCATCTAGAATTAATAGAGAACTTGTAGACTACGATATTGAAATAATCAAATCTCTAGGTGTGAATTTTGTGATGAACAAAAAAATAGATGGTAAAAAAGGAATAGAAGAGCTTAAAGACGATTTTGATGCTGTTCATGTAGGTGTTGGTCTTTCAGAATCTAAAAAGGTAGATGAAAGCAATATAGATTACAGTGTAACAGGTGTTAGAAGTGCTCTTGAATTTTTAAAAGATGCAAGAGAAAGCGATGGAAAAGTAGATATAGGCGATTATGTCGTAGTTATCGGTGGTGGAGATGTTGCCATGGATTGTGCTATTACAGCTAAGCAAATAGGGGCTAAAAATGTATCTATAGTATACAGAAGAAGTATATCTGAAGCTCCTGCCAATATTGACGAATTAGATATAGTTCAAAAAATGGGTGTATCTATAATAACTCCTTTTAGACCAGAAAAAACTATATCTGAAGGTGGTAAGCTAGTTGGCCTTAATTTTAAATCGAGAGATGAGTACTCAGAGCTTAATTTAAAAGCCGACACTTTAGTAGTAGCAATTGGACAAGAAGTCAGTTCGGAATTTAAAGACTTTGAGGTTGAAGACGGTGTATTTGCATCTGGAGATTTAATAAACACTGGTGATACTGTAGTTCAGGCTGTTGCAGAAGGCAAAGTGGCTGCATCAGAGATTGAAAAGTATTTAAGTAAAAAGGAGGTAAAAGTATATGGCTAGTAAAAAAGATTTATCTATAGAATTTTTAGGTGTCAAATGCGAAAATCCTTTTTTCTTATCATCTTCTCCTGTGTGTAGCAACTATGACATGATAGCAAAAGCATTTGATGAAGGTTGGGGCGGTGTTTTCTATAAAACAGTTGGTATATTTATAGCTGATGAATGTTCTCCTCGTTTTGATATAACTAGCAAAGAATCTACAGTATGGACTGGATTTAAAAATATGGAGCAGATTTCAGATAAACCTCTCGAAGTTAACTTAGAGTACATATCCAGACTTAAAAAAGATTACCCAACCAAGGTAATGGCTGTAAGTATTATGGGAAGTACTGTAGAGGAGTGGGAGACATTATCTAGACTAGTTACTGAAGCTGGTGCAGATATTATAGAGTGCAACTTCTCATGTCCACAGATGACTACAAGTGCTATGGGATCAGATGTAGGTCAAGATCCAGACTTAGTGTACAAATACACAAAGGCTGTAGTAAGCCAAACTCATCTACCAGTAGTTGCTAAAATGACTCCAAACATAGGTAATATGGAGGTTCCAGCAATTGCAGCAATAAAAGGTGGAGCAAAAGCGATATCGGCTATAAACACAGTTAAGTCAATTACAAATATTGAGTTAGGCAATATGACTGCGATGCCAGTTGTAAATGGAAAATCTTCTATATCAGGGTATTCAGGAGCGGCTGTAAAGCCAATCGCACTTAGATTTGTAGCCAATTTAGCTACTCATCCTGATACTAAAGACACTCCGATAAGCGGAATTGGAGGAATAGAAACTTGGCAAGATGCGCTAGAGTTTATACTAGTTGGGTCATCAAATCTACAAGTAACTACAAGCGTTATGCAGTATGGATACAGAATAGTAAAGGATATGATAAGTGGTCTATCTTACTACATGGAAGAACAAGGAGTTGATAAGCTAGAGGATTTAGTAGGGGCTGCGCTTCCTAACATCATCCCTGCAGAAAATCTAGATAGAGATTTTATGGTTGTTCCTAAGATAGACGATGATAAATGCGTTGAATGCGGTAGATGTTATGTATCTTGCTTTGATGCAGGACATCAGGCAATTGACTGGGATTTAGATAAGAGAGAACCTAAGATCAACGACAACTGTGTTGGTTGCCACTTATGCCTAAATGTCTGTCCCGTACAGGGATGTATAACTCCAGGCGAGGTTAAGTTTAAAGAGGGAAGAGAAGGAAAAGATGTAAAACTTCAAGAAATTTACGGCTAGAATAAAAATAATCTTTATAAAGGCGGTGCTTAGCATGATAACTTGCAGTAAAGAAAGAATGGAAGACAAAATAGTCACCTTTAGTAAATTTGGTGATACAGGTAAAGGTGGAGTTACTAGATTATCGATGTCGCCAGAAGCAATACAAGCAAGAGGCGAACTTTGCAAGAGATGCAAAGCCCTTGGTATGGAAATAAAAACAGATGATATGGCGAATATCTACGCCACAATACCAGGCGAAGAAGGGCTACCTGCAATAGCCATGGGATCTCACTTGGATTCAGTAATTCAAGGTGGAAACTACGACGGAGTATTAGGTGTGCTTACTGCTATGGAAGTAGCTGAAACAATAGTAGCTGAAAAAATCGAACACCGTCATCCTATAACTGTAGTAGTTTGGACAAATGAAGAAGGTGCTCGTTTTGAACCTGCTCTTATGTCTTCAGGAGTTATAAGTGGTAAATTTCATAAAGACGATATGTTGGTATCAGCAGATAAAAAAGGTACAACGTTTGCAGAAGCCTTAGAAGCAAGTGGGTACAAGGGCGATGAATCAAATCGTATGACATCAGATAACTATAAGGCTTTTTTAGAGTTGCATATTGAACAAGGTCCTGTTCTAGAGGACAAAAAGATAGATATAGGTACAGTAGAAGGTGTTGTAGGTATGGTTAACTATGAAATATTCTTTAAAGGTCAATCAGGCCATGCAGGAACCACTCCAATGGCGTACAGAAAAGACGCTCTTTATGCAGCATGTAAGATTATTCAATACTTACACGATGAACTTGATAAACTCGACAGCAATTTAGTCTACACTACAGGTAGAATGGATGTTAAACCTGGAATACATACAGTTATTCCAGATGATGTAAGTTTTTCATTAGATGCGAGACATCAAAATCCTGATGTTATACAACAAGTTGTGGAAGTTGTGGAAAGAATACCTAAAGAAGTTGAAAAATGTGAAGCTGGATTTAAGTTGAATTGGAGAAGAAAAACTACACCATTTAATACTGAATTAGTCGACTATGTAGAGAAAAATGCTAAAGAGTATGGATACAGCAATATGAGATTATACAGCGGTCCCGGTCATGACGCTCAGTATATGGCAGACGTTCTTCCTACAACTATGATATTTGTTCCTAGTGTTGGCGGACACAGCCACTGTGAAATAGAATACACTCCTGTAGAAAACTGCTGGAAAGGTGCAAATGTACTACTTCAAACAGTTTTAGATGTGGATAAGAAGTAATTAATTCTAAAATTTATTGGGGGTAATGATATGGATCTAATTATCAAAAATGGAACACTAGTTACTGCTACAGATATGTACAAGGCGGATATAGGCGTAAAAGATGGAAAGATATATGAAATCGGAGCAGATATCACATGTGATGGAGCAAAAGTTGTTGATGCCTCTGGAAAACTTGTTCTTCCAGGAGCTATAGATGCTCATACACATTTAGCAATGCCTTTTGGTGGAACTGTATCTGCTGATGGATATTTGGCTGGTACTAGAGCTGCAGCATGTGGTGGAGTTACAACAGTTTTTGATTATCCAATGCAGAGAAAAGGAAGCGGGCTTATCGAAACAGTTCAGGCTAGAAAAGATATGTGCGATCCAGAGGCCTGTGTAGATTATGCTTTCCACTGCTGTATTACAGATTTAAATGGAGGATCTATTTTAGATGAATTTGAGGATGCAGTTGCATATGGAATTCCAAGTTTTAAATGTTTTTTAGTTTATAAAAAAGAAGGAATGATGGTAGACGATGCAACATTGGTTAGAGTTTTGCTAAAAGCTAAAGAAACAGGAGCGATAACTAATATCCATGCCGAAAATCCAGATGTTATTGATATGAATATTGAAAACTTCCTTAAAGAAGGAAAGACTTCTGCATGGTACCACTATTTAAGTAGACCTGAGTTTGTAGAAGCAGAAGCAGATAAACGTGCAGTTCACTGGGCTAAGTCAATAGATGCTCCACTTTACTTAGTGCATATGGCCGACAAAGAAGGTTTAGAAGCTGCTATTGATGCAAGACGTGAAGGTGCTGAGATTTACATAGAAACATGCCCTCAATACCTTGAATTCACTTGTGATGTATACAAAAGAGAAGATGGAAGAAACTTTGTGTGTTCGCCACCAATGAAGGGTCAAGAGAGTCGAGATGCTCTTTGGCATGCAATTAATATAGGTGCAATAGATACAGTTGCAACTGATCACTGCCCATTCCAAAGCTACGAAAAAGATTGGGGGAAAGACGACTTTACTAAGATTCCAAATGGATGCGCAGGGGTTGAAAATCTTTATCCGTACATGCTTGCAGCTGCAAATGATGGCAAATTAAGTTTTAGTAGAGCTGTAGAGCTATGCTCAACTAATCCAGCTAGGATTTTCGGATGTAGCGATAAAGGAGCTCTTATTGTTGGAAAAGACGCTGATATAGTAATTTACGACAAAGATAAAGATTTTACAGTAACAGTTGATACAATGCACTCTGACTACGACCATACTATTTGGGAAGGCAAGAAACTTCATGGATATCCAGTTAAGACGTTTGTACGTGGAAACCTTGTATACGATAATGGAGACTTCGTTGGAACACCTGGATACGGAGAGTTCGTAAAGAGAGTTGGTAGAAAGTAAGTAGATAAGTGAGTAGGTAGATAAGTAAATAAGTAAGTAAAATTAAATATTGAAGGCTCTTCATATTATAGTATATAAATACTGGTATGAAGGGCCTTCATTTTTGTATCAAAACTAAAAAAGACTCTAGTACAAGCATATTTTCTATTTAAATGATATGATAATCTAAATTCATTAACCTATACTTTGACTTGGGAAAATTAAAAGCTACTAAATTCTGGAACAAAAGATAAAAAATATAATAATATTTAAGAAAATATATATTTGTCAAAACATTTTAATTATAGGGATTTTTAATTATTGCACAAAAATGTTAAGATTAAGCAAAAGATAAATGAGAAATAGGGTGAAAAATTGAAGAAAATATTAATAGTAGAAGATGATATTACATTAAACAAGGGAATAATGCTTACTATAAAACAACCTGACATCGAATCACGACAAGCATTTAACTTAGAGGAAGCGGATGTAGTATTTAAAAGCGAAGAGATAGATCTAATAATTCTAGATGTAAACCTTCCGGATGGAAATGGGTTTGATTTCTGTAAAAAAGTAAAAGAAAAATCAGATATACCTGTAATATTTCTTACAGCTTGTGATTTGGAATTAGATATAGTAACTGGTTTAGAGTTAGGGGCAGACGATTATATTACAAAACCATTCAGCTTGATGGTTCTTAGAGCTAGAATTATGGTTGCTCTAAGAAGGTTAAATAGCAGTAAAGAGAAGGTTGAAAAGATAAAGATTGATAACCTGAGTTTTGATTTTGATAACATGGAATACACTAAAGATGATAAGAAGTTGATTTTAAGCAAAACAGAACAAAAACTACTAAAAATACTTATAAAAAACAAGAATCATGTGCTAACAAGAGATCAGCTAATAGATAGAATTTGGAGCGATGGAGGGGAGTTTGTAGATGAAAATGCCCTGACAGTAAACATAAAAAGACTTAGAGAAAAAATAGAAGAAAATAAATCTAAACCTGTTTATATAAAAACAGTATACGGAATAGGCTATTTATTTGATTGCGGTGGTAGCTATGGAAAATAATAATGAATTTAATCGTATATACATAGGATTTTTCTCAGCTTTTTTTATTGTATCTTCTATATTTATTGTATTTATAATCAATATAAACAAATTTGAATTTGATCTTATCAAACAGATCTCTCTATTTTATGTCGTACTTGTATTAATTATTGTTGCAGGTCTTTTATATAAACTTAGAAAGGCTTTTTTAGAAGTTATAAATAACTTAGAAAATATTGTTGAAGATACAATTAATGAAAAGCTAGTAATTGATACATATGAAGATACAATTTTATCTTCGTTAGAGTACAAACTTTATAAATACATAAAAGTATCTCAAAATAATAAACTTGAAATAGAAAATGAACGAAACAAAATAAATGCATTAGTTGCAGATATATCGCATCAGACAAAAACGCCGATATCCAATTTAGTTTTATTTAGCCAACTGATTTTAGAAAACAAAGACCTCGACGAGTACAGTAGAGATATACTAAAGGACATCAATCTACAGTCAGAAAGGCTTAATTTTCTTATACAATCTCTAATAAAAATGTCTAGATTAGAAAGTGGAGTAATTTTACCTAGTAAAAGTGAAACAAAAATTATAGATACAATAACGGTAGCTGTTCAAGAGATATATCCTATTGCAGAGATCAAAAATATAGATATACATATTGAGGGAGATAGAAAAATTACTGCAAATTACGATGGAAAATGGACAAAAGAAGCAGTTGTGAATATATTAGAAAATGCTATCAAGTACAGCAAAGAAGATCAATCTATAAAAATAAATTTAGTATCTCATGAACTATTCAATAGGATAGATATAGAAGACAGCGGGATTGGAATAAATGAAACAGAATTAAACAGTGTATTTAGACGGTTTTATAGATGTAAAAATTCAAATCAACAAGAGGGGATAGGGATAGGTCTATATCTTGCAAGAGAGATAATTGCAGTTCAAGGAGGATTTATAAAAGTTACATCAAAAGTAAATGAAGGATCAACTTTTTCAGTATTTTTACCAACCTAAATAAAATGTGTCACAATTGTTATATTAGAGACACTAGTTTGTTATATTTATTGTTTATATTAAGAGTATAAATAAATTATTTAATGATTAGGGAGGATAAAATGAACATTCTTGAGACTAGAGGTCTAGAAAAATATTATGGAGAAAAAGAAAATTTAGTTAAGGCGCTTGATGGAGTCGATATAAATATAAAGGTTGGGGAATTCGTGTGTATTGTGGGTACATCTGGTAGTGGAAAGAGTACACTTCTTCACATGCTTGGCGGACTTGATAGACCAACTAAGGGATCGGTAGTAATTGATAAAAGAGATATGTTTAGTATGAAAGATGATGAACTTACTATTTTTAGACGCAGAAATATAGGGTTTGTGTTTCAAAGCTATAATTTGATTCCAATACTAAATGTATATGAAAATATAGTTTTACCAATAGAACTTGATGGAAATAAAATAGATGTAGAATACGTAGACAGTATAATCAATACTTTGGGTCTAAATGATAAGATAGATAGACTTCCAAATAATCTTTCTGGTGGACAACAACAAAGGGTAGCAATAGCTAGAAGTTTGGCCACTAAACCTTCGATAATACTGGCAGATGAGCCGACTGGTAACTTGGATACCAAAACAGAGCAAGAAGTTTTGGGACTTTTAAAAATTACAAGTAAAAAGTTTAATCAGACAATAGTTATGATTACTCACAATGAACAGGTAGCTCAAATGGCAGATAGGATAATTAGAATTGAAGATGGAAAGATATTTGGAGGTAGTGGATATGCTTCAAAATAACAATAAATCGACAATAAAAAAACTAAGCAATAAGGTACTTAGAGAAAATAAAATGAGAAATATATTTGCAATTATGGCAATTGCACTTACAACGCTTCTTATTACAACGACTATAACCGCTGGAACAACTCTTTATACAACGAGTCAAAAGTACAATATGATAAGTTCATATGGTATAGATGCGGATGGATATATAATTGGAAATAAAAAAACTTTAGATAAATTGTATTCTCATGAAAATGTTGATAAGGTTGGGATAGAGCAATTTGCAAGTAAAGGAAAATTAAAGAATAAAGAACTTCTAAACGAAGGGGTATATTTAGATGCGGGAATAAATAAAGAAGTTATAGAAATGATGGCTATTGTGCCTATTGAAGGTAAGTTACCTAAGACATCGAATGAAGTGTTTATGCCGACTTGGGTTCTAGAAATACTTGGTGTAGATAAAAAAGTAGGAGAGAATATTAATCTAGATGTTGTTGTTGATGACAAAGTAAAGACTATCGGATTTAAATTGTCGGGATACTATGAATCTCTAGTTCCTAGGGGTTCTGGAAGAACACGAGTGTTTGTTTCAGACGATTTTATCGATAAATACAATAAAGATATACTAAAAGAAAAGAACTCTAGGTCTGCCTTTGTGATTCTAAAAAATGTAGATAAAGACTCTTCTTATAAAGATGTTGAAAATAAATTAAAAGAAGTAACAAAGGATATTGGTGCGTCTAAGTACAAAGTCCATCCTAAATACGATGATGCAGTTACTTCTTCTTCAGATAAAACGGCTTTTATAACATCTGCCGTTGCTGGTATTTTACTAGTGATTTTTACTGGATATTTGATTATTTACAATATATTTTATATATCTGTAAACAGAGATATAAGGCTTTATGGGCTACTTAAAACAATTGGAACTACTTCAAAGCAACTTCGAAAAATAATTATAAAGCAGGCTTTAACATTGTCTTTAGTGGGTATCCCTATAGGGTTATTACTAGGACACCTATTATCAAAATTATTAGTTCCACTTGCTTTTAGATTTACCATATTCGGAAATATAGTTGTGGTTTCACCTAATATATACGTATTTATAGTTTCTATTCTATTTTCATTGGCTACAGTATTTATCAGCTGTAGAAAACCAGGAAAAGTTGCAGGGAAAGTGTCTCCAATAGAAGCTGTCAAATACGTGTCATCTGACTCGGATTCAAAGAAATCTAAGAAGAAGAGTAAAAAAGGTGTTCATGGTGCCAAGATACACAAAATGGCTTGGTCTAATTTATTTAAAAACAAAAAAAGGGTAATTTTATCGATCTTATCGATAACACTTAGCGCTCTTATAGTGATATTTACAATAAATGCTAGCTTAGGAATGGACCCTGAGAAACACGCTGACAAACAGATGAATTACGATATATCTATTACAAATAGCGATTTTTACGACAGTGAAAAATATGTTCCAATAACACAGCATTTTATAAATAACTTAAAGTTGTCGGACTTTGTAGATTATGTAGATTTAGTTCATGAAGCTATTGTTCCGACTATAGGTGGAAATATGTATAACTTTGGAGTGGATATACATTTAGACGGTAAGTTGAAAAAAGAAATAGATAGTCAACAAAATATAGATGGTTATAAAGGATATAATGAGTATACAAAATCGGGAAACGGCAATCCAAATGGAAAAGCTGATTTTATCAACACAGGAGTACAGGCAATAGAAAGAGAAAGATTAGATGAAAGACTGAAAAATGCGAAAGTTATAGATGGTAAGGTAGATAGTTTAGACTTTATGGGAGATAATGGCTTAATATACTACACTAAAGCAGGAAAGAGCGATTTTATAAAAGCAGGAGAAAAGTTACCTGTTACTTTTATAATGAGGGATACAAAGGGTAATGTTGAAAATGTAACCAAAGAATTCAACGTAATTGCAGTAGTAGAAGATGCGGACAAAGAAAGTTCAGGTATTGACCTTGCAATGTTTAATATCAACGAAAATACTTTCAAAAATATATTCAAAAAATATGATGATAGTATAAGTAGAATTGACATAAAATTGAAAGATAATGCTAATATAAAATACGCAGATAAAGCTATTGAAAAATTAGTACTTGACACTGGAAATAGCGGTCTTAAATACTTATCTAAAAATTACTACATCGAGTCGCTGATAGAGTTTAAGGTGATATTAATGATAATAGGACTTAGCATATCGGCGGTACTAGGTACAATTGGAGCTATTAATATAATAAATACTGTATTCACAGGAATATTTGCACGACGTGTTGAATTTGCAATGTTAGAATCGATTGGAATGACTAAGAAACAGTTGAGACAGATGGTGACGTTCGAAGGTCTTTACTATATATTGTTTTCAATGATATTTATTATACCCCTTGGAGCTTTAGTTGCATATTTAGCTCCTATGGCACTTCCTATATACAGTGGATTTAATATAAAACTATACCTTATATCTGTGTCGATATGCTTTATAGTAATATCTATATTAATGCTATCAGTTCCTGTAATAGGATATAAAATAGTGAGTAAAGACGGCATAGTTGAAAGGCTCAGAATATCAGAGTAGCGTTTAAATAAAAAAAGAGTTTTGTAAGAAATGGGTAAGAAAAATGAACAAATAAAATTCGATAATAAATATGGCAAGCAAGACGACAGTTATAACAATAATAAATTTAAAAAATTTTATTATTTATGGTATTATAACAAAATATTGACAATAAAGTAATTTAAGAGCAATATATGGTAAAATATATGTATGATTTTATAAATAATGTACAAAAATATAAATATGTATTATTATTCAATTTAAAGGAGGAGTGCCTATATTTACATATATTTTAATTCTGTTAATTTGTATACTGCTTTCAAACGTGATAAGTAGATTTTTACCATATTTATCAATTCCTATAATACAGATCGTTATGGGTGCGATTATTGTAATAATAAATCCGATGTTTAATATAGAACTCGATCCACATACATTTTTGTTGATGTTTATCGCTCCACTTCTTTTTTACGATGGAAAACGTGTCGATAAGAGATCACTTTGGAAAGAAAGAAAAAATATACTGTTAATGGCGTTGGCATTGGTATTTGCAACGGTATTTATAGTTGGAATACTTATAAACTGGCTGGTTCCACCAATTTCATTAGCCGCTGCATTTGCGCTTGCAGCAGCTTTATCACCTACAGATTATGTTGCAGTTAGTGCGCTTTCTAAAAAAATTGACCTTCCCAACAAAGTGGTTCACATAATAGAGGGAGAGGGTCTTATGAACGATGCCTCAGGTATCGTATGTTTTAAATTTGCGCTTACAGCAGTACTTACGGGTACATTTTCCATTTTTAATGCAACTGAGAATTTCTTTTTGGTTGCAATAGGAGGGGTAATTGTAGGTTTAATTTTAGAAATGTTTCTTATTTATTTTGAAAAATGGATAAATAGCCTTGGAATGGAGGATTTGACTGTAGAAGTACTACTTCAAATATTAACACCATTTGTAGTTTATCTAATTTCAGAAGAGGTATTTAAAGTTTCGGGGGTACTGGCTGTAGTAGCTGCTGGAATGGTATATTCAGTGTCTATTAAAAAACCAAAAATAAATAATGCAAGGCTTAAAGAAGTATCTGAAAATACATGGTCGGTACTTGTTTATATCTTAAATGGATTTGTATTCATGATAGTTGGACTTCAACTTCCTAACATAATTAAAACAGCTTATCTAGAAGCTACAATCAATACACCTGTTGCCATTTTATATATTCTGATTATATCATTTGTTCTCTTATTTCTTAGATTTATTTGGGTATTATTTATGTACAGTATTGGTGATAAATCGAGTGAGGGCAGTATAAAAGTAAACTGGTTCGATGCACTCTTAACTTCGCTATCTGGAGTTAGGGGTTCTGTTACACTTGCAACGATTCTTTCTATTCCGCTAACTCTGAACAATGGTAATCCGTTTCCTAATAGAGACTTAATTTTATTTTTGGCAGTTGGAGTAATGCTGGTAACGCTTTTGATCGCGACATTTATACTGCCATTGTTAGCGAAAAAGGATACTTCAGAAGAATATGATTACTCAGAGAAGCTTAAGAAGGCTCAAATAAGAGTGTGGAGAGAGACTATAGAGACACTAAAGTCTAAAGAATCGGATAATCCATATGTAGGTATGGCCATTGCAGAGTACAAGTATCAAATCAGTCAAATTGAAAGAGGAAATACGTATTATAAAAGCTGGGAAATTAGAAGCAAAGAAGAGAAAAAATTGCTTATAAAATGTTTTAAAAAGGAAATTGAGAATACACATAGATTATTAGAAGAAAATGAGATCGATGAAGATGTAGCGTTCGATTGTGAAGGCATACTCGAGAATAAAATTAGGATAGAATCTTTGGCAACAGCAGCATCTATTGGATTTAAAAGACTATCTAGGATGTTGATGCTTTATAAACGAAGAAAAAAAGTTACAACTTTTGAAGAGAAAACTAGAATGATAGCAATACAAGATACGCATGCGATTAATGCGGATTATATAATAGAGTACCTAAAAAATAATATAAACGAAGAGAATGAAAAAACATACAACAAAGTAATTGAGTACTACAAAGGTATAAAATTGATGTCGAGAAGACCGATAATAAGAAGAGTTGATAAAGACGAAAAGAAAAAAATAGAAGTAATTTCACTTCAAATAGAGAGACATACTATACAGAGTTTGTTTGAAAGAGGGATTATAAATTGGAATATCGCATCTGAACTAAGAAAAAATCTAAACTATATTGAAAGTGACACACTAAGTTAAGTTAATTAAAATGCACATGCGATTAGTATCTTATAAATAAAAATCATTTAAATATAAGACAAAGGCCATATGAATGATAATTCATCATAAAGTGTATTGAACATGATCGTTAGAAAAGACATAATGTAAATCAATGTAATTTAATTTATTGTAAAGATGAATTAACGAGTAAGTTATTTAGATGTATACTTAATATAAGCAATGAATATAATAGTAAAAGGATCACATCTAAATGGTCGTTAGGTGTCGCTTCTTATATGATAAAAAACTTAATCAATGTCAGAAACATCCGAATGGCCTTTCGGGTGTTTCTTTATTTTTTGTATCTTATCATCTATTTCCATATAGTTACCAAGCAGTAAATCTATTTGTACTAGAACCTTATTAATAGCAAATAGAATACTAGCAATAAATGCTAACATACTTAAAATAACTATTTCCATATAGACACATCCTTTCATGAAGGTTGAAACTCAATATGGAAACGACACCTGTTTTTAGTTGTGATCCTATTAATACATTATTCAAATAAACTGTATAAAAAACCCAACTGCGTAGAAAAAAGCAATAAATAACTGTCAAACCATTGGAATAACTTGCGTAACAAAAATAAAAATATTTTTATTTCAATAAAGATAATTAACTTTAATATTAAGTTAAATACATAATAAAATCAGTATAAATAAATAGGAATCTAGATCTGTTAGATTAATAAGTTTTTAATGCTCAAAAACTTATTAAACTAACATAATTTAGATTCCCTGTAATGTTTACAATATATTTTATTTACTATAGAAAAATTACTCAAGTGGTATCTTTAACATAAACGTGGTACCAACGTCTATTTTACTGGTAACATCGATTGTACCGCCGTGTCTGGTAATAATCCACTTTGCTATTGCTAATCCAAGACCTGTACCTCCAGTTTCTCTAGTTCTGGACTTATCAGCTCTGTAGAATCTATCGAAAATCTTTGGAAGATCTTCTTTAGACATACCTATACCTGTGTCTTTAATAACAATAGTTGCTTTATTATCAGTTGCATAAGAAGATAGAGTTATTTCACCGCCATACTTAGTGTACTTGATGCTGTTATCTACAAACACTCGAAGTGCTTCTTTAAGTAAATTTCTATCTGCATTTATATTTATAGGTTCATTTAAATCAGACTTTATAATATGTCTTCCTTCATCTATAAGGTTGCTCTCTTTAACTAAGTTATCGATAAGGTCGTTTAATTTAAACATGTCCTTATTAAACCTCTGGGTATTCTTATCACCTCTAGCTAAGAATAGAAGCTGTTCTATAAGACTTTTCATATTTTCTGATTCCGATTCAATTGCTGTAATAGATTCATCTAATACAGCTTTGTCGTCTTTACCCCAGCGGCTAAGCATTCTAGCGTAACCTTGTATAACTGTAAGTGGAGTTCTAAGTTCGTGTGACGCATCTGAAACAAATTGATTTTGTGTTTCGTAGGATTCTTGAATTCTGTCTAGCATACCGTTAAATGTGTTTGCTAGATCTTTAAGTTCATTTTGAGATCCTAAGATGTTTAATCTAGTGTCTATATTGTTAATAGTAATATCTTTAACTGTTCTATTCATATCGTCAATAGGTCTCAGTATCTTTTTAGTTTTAATAGATACTTTTATTAGTGAAATAAGTGTAATAACACCTTCAATAACAAATAACACAAGTATCAAAGTGCCAATTAGCCACACATCTTCTGTAAGGTCGTACGACATATCTAATTGAATATTATTTTTGCCAACTTTTACAGTTTCCTCAAGCTTATAGTTAATAGATAAATTTCTTTTAAACAAGAAGTTTATATTGTATTTATTATTAGTATCTTTGTAGATATCTAAATATCTATTTTTGTACACTTTGTGGGACTTTCCAACTTCTCTCCCTTAATAGTACTATTTTTATAGATAAGTTTATTTTTATTGTCGTAAATACTAACATTGGTTGAATCGTATTTATTCAACAAACCAAGTACTTTTTTAGTATCTTTATTTACACTCTTATTTGAAGTTATTTTCTCCTCAGTTATATAGTTTGAGTAGGAATAGAGCTGTTTATCTAAGCTTTGTTCTGTTCTGGCGATTACAAATGCACCTGTCGCTACAGCCATAAACAAATTTAGAGTTATAAAAACGCTAAACATTCTAAAAAAGTACATAATATTTAATTTTAATACTATAGACAGTCTGAATTTTTCAAGCATCGATTGGTAGGCATTGCTAGCTAATTCTTTTATTTCTCTAACTATGAATATAAATACAACAGAAGCTTTACTAGATTCCTTATTAAATTTTATATCGTCAAATTTATGTTTATTCTTCATACTTTATCACATATCCAACCCCTCTAACTGTGTAAATAAATTTCTCACTGTATATATCATCAATTTTACTTCTGAGATATCTAATGTACACATCGACAATATTGGTATCACCGTAGTAGTCAAAGCCCCAGACTTTTTCTAAAATAATATCTCTCGATAATACTCTGTCTTTATTTTCCACTAAGTACTTAAGTAAATCGAACTCTCTCTTTGTGAGTTCAATTACATCGTCTTGATATTTTACTATGTACTTATCAAGATCTATATTTAAGTTACCAAGTGTAAGAGTGTTGCTTTCCTCTACATAAGATTTTTTTCTCTTTAAAATAACTCTTATTCTAGCTAAAAGTTCTTCTATTTCAAATGGTTTAGTTACATAATCATCAGCGCCGAGATCTAATCCACTTACTTTTTCAAAAGTTTCATCTCTAGCCGTAAGCATTATTACTGGTGTATCTTTTAGTTCGCGAAGTCGTCTAAGGACTTCCATACCACTAAGACCTGGTAGCATTATATCCAGCAAAATCAAATCGTAATTATTTTCAATAGCAAGCGTAAGAGCTTCTTTACCGTTACCAGACTTTTCAATTGTATAGCCTTCATAATTTAATTCTAACTCAAGGTAACGAGCTAACTTTACCTCATCTTCTACTATAAGGATATTTCCCTTCATAGATCCCTCCATAGTTCCCACTAATATATTAAGTTGTATTCTTATATCCTATAATAGCAAAAAGATACTGAAAATACACACATATTTTCAATATCCTAAATGCTATTTTTATTATTTCCTTAACTCGACTTTTATATCGTTTACAGTATCTCCAACTTTTGAGCTGTATTCATTAACAGAAGTTTTTTCTACATCTTCTCCTACGAAATTAATTTTATGTCCTGTAAACATTGCTAATAATAGTAGAGGGATTACTATATAGAAAGCAAATACAGTACCTATAGCTAAGAAAGTAAGTGGTATATTCATTACTATTTTATCTTCTTTTTTTATAACAACATGGTTTCTATTTCCAACTTTTACAACCTTTTTAATCCATCTAGCTATTCCAGTTAAAGTTTCGCCAGTGTTATGTTTATTGCCATAACCTTTGTAATCATCAAAACCTTTTTTAAATTCATTTTTAAAATCATTTATATCCTTGAATCCTCTATTGCTATTTCTTATATTTTTGTTTTTTTCTAAATATATTATAGATTCAAGTATATCTCCATTATTTTGTTCAAGAGCTTCCTTTGCATCCTCAAAACTTACATCGACTCTCTTTCTTAGTTCATCTATCATTTCTAAAGTTATCATAATTTATTCCTCCTAAATTTTTGGTTTATTTTATTTAAATTTTTATTTGCAAATCAAATTTTAATTTATGCTAGTAGAAGCTTAGAATATAAAATGTATGAAGTTTAAAGCAACTCTTATTAACATCAATATCCCTATTGCAAGCATTGCGAAGTTTACAAAACCACTTTTTGATATTCTTTCATTAGCAAGATATATAAGTAAAATTGGAATAGCTATTTTTACTACAAATCCTATTGTCGATCCAACTAACCCCAAGACAATTCCTATTAGTATAATAATTCCTATAATCTTTGCTATGTTGACACAAAACCTAACCATATTACCACCCCTTAAGATATTTTATGTAAATAAACTTTTATGTTTATCATTTCTTCAGATGTTTTGTTTTTATTGTTTGATTGTTGTTGATAATCTTATTATATGTAATGATTCTTAGTTCTAAGTTAATGAAACATTAGAAATAGATTAGAAAATTAAGGTTGTCTGCGCAAGTTCATTTTTTATCATGTTATCTCCAAGACAAAACTATCGGAAAGATTTTGATTGTCGCAAACATTATAATCAAAGAACTCGCGTTGGAGCAAATATAGATAAGAGTAAAAAAGCGGGTGAAGCACAAAAAGAACTATTCTCAAAATTTGAAAATAAGGAAATTATAGGTAAAGAGGGGAATTATGAATTTTACTAACCAAGTACCGATGGGTTGTCAGATAAAACTAAAAAAGATTATGAAGAAGTACGTAAAGAAGTAAAGAATTTTGAAATTAAAACATTTAAACCTTCCCTTTAAATAATTATTATTAAAAATTAAGAAAGAGACGAAAAAAAATCCAAATAAATTGGATTTTATTTTCGTCTCTTTTTAATACCTAAATATTAAAGTATTTAAATCAATATAATACCTTACTATCTAAATTGAAAATTCAATAGTTTTAGTAATATTTATCTAATATCAAAAAATATTCACTTGAAGATATTTATAGTTATTTATCATTTCCAGTGAAGATTTTATTCTTCTTTAGTTTAACAAGAGTTAAAGCCTAATTTGTGAAATATGTATTGTATATATTAAAGGCATCTACTATATTTGAAGATGGCTCTTTATCAGTTTTTTTGGCACCTGTAGTAATTAATATATATTCCTTACCATTATTTTCGAGAAGACTTGCTAAACAATTCCCTGCTTCTTCAGTATATCCTGTTTTACCACCTATTATTTTTCCTCTTACAAAGTTTTCTGCTTCCATTTTATCAAATGTAGTACTCCTAAATGTTATCCCTGCCGAGTTTAAATTTGTAGGAGATGTCGAGTATTTTTCTGTTGTGAATATAGTTCTAAATGTTTCATCTTCGAGAGCATAATCAAGCATTAAAAATAAATCAGAAACTGTTGTATAATGATTATTATTATGAAGCCCAGTTACATTTGTAAAATGAGTGTTTTTCATACCCAGTTCTTTAGCTTTTTCATTCATAAGTTTAACAAAGTTATCATCAGACCCAGATATATATTCTGCAACGGCAATTGATGATTCAGCTCCAGAAGGCAACATTATTCCATAAAGAACATCCATAGCTTTAACTTTTTCATCTGGTAAAAATCCAGTAATAGAAGCTCCAGATTTTCTAAGAGATTCAAACACACCACTTCTTATAGGTATTTTTACATCCAAATCGTTTAATTCATCTATGGCAACAATTGTTGTCATTATTTTTGTAAGAGATGCTGGATAGCATCTAGTATTGCTATTTTTCTCTGCTATGATCTCACCACTATTATTATCTACTAATATACCGTTTTTA
The DNA here is from genome assembly GCF_000498755.1 of Clostridioides mangenotii TR. Taxonomy (GTDB): domain Bacteria; phylum Bacillota; class Clostridia; order Peptostreptococcales; family Peptostreptococcaceae; genus Metaclostridioides; species Metaclostridioides mangenotii_A. The sequence continues at coordinate 29,476 of NZ_AXUS01000020.1, forward strand.
CTTCGAATATTTTTTAATTTGTCAATCTCATTATTTTCTTGACTAAGTGAGTTAACAGTAATATTATTTAAATCAACAAATTTTCCTATACTATTAACTAATAAAGTAATACTGAATAAAATGATAGCCATAATAAAAATTGGTTTTAATTTTCGTTTTTCCTGTTGTTTAATGTTCTTTCTAGACATTATTGGTTCCTCCGTAGTTAAATTATCTTCTATAAGACTATTTAACTACATTTATAGATACGATGTTTTAATATAAACTTATTTAAATCTTAATAAAAGCTTAATTATATTAGTAGGTGCAATATATCTGGAACTACTCACCTCTTTTATACGTGAGGGCTTTCTAGCAATATTCCTAACGGAATGAGTTATATGAGAAGAAAGAACTCATATTATATCGCCCCTTCGGATAAAACCGATAAATAAAAAAACTGCTACTAAATAATAATTAATTTATCATTTAGTAGCAGTTAGCTTTACTTTAAATCGAAAATATGTCAATATTTTTATTCCTATATTCAACTCGAAAGCTTGATCCAGCGTGGGTTATCGATTTCGTTGGGTGAGAAACAATCAAAACTGTACCGATAGTTTTGCCCTGAAGCAAACCCAACAAATCGAAAACTCCTGCGGCAACTCCTATTCTGTACGAAGTGCCTCAACAGGATTTTTCTTAGCGGCCATTCTTGCAGGTAAAGCACCACCAAGTAGTGTAAGAGATACACTTATAATTAGAAGAAGTATAGCGTGAACAGGGTTAAGCTGAGCTACACCATCTAGATCTGTTAAGTTCTTAAGTATATTATTTATTGGGAAAGTCAATAAATAAGATATTAGTATACCAAGTGCACCTGAACAAGTTCCTATTATAAATGTTTCTGCTGTAAACACTCTAGTTATATCTTTCTTCCTAGCTCCAAGTGATCTAAGTACACCAATTTCCTTTGTTCTCTCTAGTACTGATATATAGGTAATTATACCTATCATAATTAATGATACAACTAACGATATCGATGCAAAGGCAATAAGGACAAGTGTAATTGAGTCCATTATACCACCTGATAAATCTGTAAATGTGGAAGCTAGGTCTGTGTATAAGATTGAATCTTCAACGTCTTTACCGCTATTCCATTTGTTTAAGTAACTTAATATATCATCTTTTGTAGTAAAATCTTTTGGATATATAGTTATAGAAAATGGAGTAGAGTTAGCACCCAATTGTGATAATACCTGATCTTTTGTAGGGGCTTGTGCTTTAACTACTGAATTTCCCATTGTCGCCATCTGATCTGCTCCTGCAGGATGTGTTGATGTTGATGTTTCTTCTCCAAAAGGTTGTCCTGTCAGTATATTGTAGTCAGTGTCTTTTTGAGCTTTTACTATTTCAGAATTTTTAGCGTCATCTATAAAGTACTCAGCTAGATCGTCTGAATAGAAAAGGCCAGGTGAAAGTATTTCTAATTTAGAATCCTCACTAGATCTAAGAACACCAGCTATTTTAACTGTTTTTGCATTATCGTTGTTGTAAAGATCTATAAGATTGTCTGATTTTGCTTTAGTAGTAAAGAAATCTCCATTTTTCTTATAGTAGTCATCGTTTAAAATCAACTTAAATTCTTTTCCTACGATGTCTTTGTAATTTACATTTTTAGAATCTTCCATACCTAATGCTTTTAACATGTTTTTATCAAGTCTATTGTAACTATCTACAATAAGTACTAAATCTGTTTTATCTTTAGGGAATGAACCAGATAGTAGATCGTAGTTGTTTTTTAAATAACTGCTTGAATCTGAATCTTTTCCACTTGGAAATGTAGAAAAGTTGACTGTAGATGTATTAACTGGGGTTGCAGTTTCTCCATCAGATTTTAGCATATTCATATTTACAAGTCTTGTATACGATGTACCTGAAAGCATTTCAGGATTGATGTCTTTTACATATTCTAGGTAATCATCTGTAAACTTGTTTGTGTGCTCTAGACTGTTATCACTAGGATCGTAAGGGTAAATATGATTTACTCTTGGGTATTGATCCTTATTTACAGATTTACTTGCTAGTTTTTTATTCTGCTCTTTCATTGCATCTACATCCATATTGGCCATCTTTTGGTTGATGCTTATAGGGAATCCTGAAAGTGTACTGTTTTCAAACTCACCGATCTGTTTGTCAAATCCATTTGACAGAGAGAGTACTAGTGCAATTCCTATGATTCCTATACTTGATGCAAATGCAGTAAGTGCAGTTCTCCATTTTTTAGTCGAAATATTTTTAGCAGATAGTTTTAAAGCCGTAAGAAAACTCATATTGGTCTTTTTAAGCTTGTAATCTGAATTAACCAATTTATCATCAAATGGGTTGCTATCAGATTTTATTTCACCATCTCTAAACTCGACAATTCTATCAGTGTATTCATTTGCTAAATCAGGGTTATGCGTTACCATAACAACTAATTTATCTTTAGAAATCTCTTTTATAAGCTCCATTATTTGTACGCTTGTATGTGTATCTAATGCTCCTGTCGGTTCATCGGCAAGTATAATATCTGGATCATTTGCAAGTGCACGCGCTATTGCGACCCTCTGCATTTGACCACCGGATAATTGATTGGGTTTTTTATGTACGTGCTCTTTTAGCCCAACCTTTTCTAAAACCTCTAATGCTTTTGAATGTTTTTCTTTAGATGAAACGCCGCTCAAAGTCATTCCCATCTCAACATTATCCATTATACTTAAATGAGAGATAAGGTTGTAACTTTGAAACACAAATCCAACACTGTTATTTCTGTAAGCATCCCAATCGGAGTCTTTAAAATTCTTTGTGGATTTCCCGTTTATAATGAGGTCTCCTTCATCGTATTGATCAAGTCCACCTACAATATTTAAACAAGTCGTTTTACCAGAGCCACTAGGCCCAAGGATTGCAACAAACTCTGATTCTCTAAATTTAAGACTGACCTTATTAAGGGCAACTTGTGTAAATTCACCTGTAGTATAACTTTTGACTATATCTTTTAACTGTAGCATTTTTCTCCTCCTTTACTACTAAGTTATATAATTGTAAAATTGTATTATGAACCGAGTGTGAATAAATTCAATCTATTTTTCAATATGTTCACAATCAGTTAATATTAAGAAAGTATTATTTAGAGTAATATGATAATTAGGGGTGATAAAGTGTTTAATATACTAATTGCAGAAGATGATAAAAATTTAAGAAAACTTATATCAGCTACTCTCAAGCAGAATGGTTACAATTCATTCGTAGCTGAAGATGGTGAAAAAGCTTTAAATATTATAGATAATGAACATATTGATTTAGTTATATCAGATATTATGATGCCCAATTTAGACGGATATGATTTAACCGAATCTCTTAGAGAGTCGGGATACAATATGCCTATACTGATGGTAACTGCAAAAGAGACATTTGATGATAAGAAAAAGGGTTTTGTTGTCGGGGCTGATGACTATATGGTTAAACCTATAGATATAGAGGAAATGATACTTAGAATTGGAGCTTTGCTTAGAAGGTCTAAAATATCTAACGAACATAGGGTGTATGTTGGAGATATTGTTTTAGATTACGATGAGATATCTGTAAGCATAAACGGAGAAAAGACTACACTTCCTAAGAAGGAGTTTTACTTGTTATTTAAGTTGTTGTCTTATCCTGAGGTTATATTTACAAGAAGACAACTTCTAGATGAAATCTGGGGAATGGATAATGATGTAGATGAACGTACTGTTGATGTCCATATAAAGAGGCTTAGAGAAAAATATTACGATTTAGAAGAGTTTGAGATAGTAACTGTGAGAGGTCTTGGGTATAAGGCGGTAAAAAAGGTATGATGAAAAATTTGAGAGTTAAGTTAGTTGCTCTTATTGTTATGATGATGCTTTTTTCAGGAGTTTGTACAATATTAATATCTGTACTGATTTCAAGTGAAAGTCTAGTTAAAGAATCAATGGATAGCCAGTTAGAAATTGTAAATACAGTACTAGATCTATCCGAGAACACGGACTATTCAGTAGATAAAATTAGTGAATTGAGCAGTAATAGAATGTACAGAGTAAGTAAAATAGAGGATTTATCAAAGTATGAAGATGAGCTAGATAAATTAAAAAATAGAGAATATAGTCAAATTAGACTCAAGGGGATACCTATTGTGAAGACTGTATTAAAAGTCGATGATAACTACTTGATTATATCTACTTGCTTTAATAGAAACAATGAACACTTCAGAGGATTCTTAATAACTGGAACAGCTATAACTATTTCTATAATCATAGCTACAGTAATATCAGGAGTTATTTCTAAAAGAGTTTTAAGTCCAGTTAGAGCTTTAAGTAGAGCTACAGAAGAGGTAGCTAAAGGGGATTTTAGCGTAAGTGTGGATATCCCAAAGGACTATGAATTTGGATTTCTAACAGAAAACTTCAACAAGATGGTGCATGAATTAAGCAGTATTGAGACGCTTAGAAATGACTTTGTCAGCAATGTATCACATGAAATAAAGACGCCACTTGCGTCTATTCAGGGATTTGCAAAGCTATTACAAGACAATAATTTTAGTGAAGAGGAAAAGAAAGAGTTTACTGATATTATAATAAGTGAATCGACTAGATTGTCAAAATTGACTTCAAATATTCTCAAGTTGTCTAAGATAGAAAATCAAGAGATCAATACTAAAAAGGTTGAGTATTCGCTTGATGAGCAAATTAGATGTGCAATACTTATTATGGAACAGGAGTGGAGCCGAAAAAATATTAACCTAGATATAGATCTAGAGGAAGTAAATATTGTAGAAAATGAAGATCTTCTACAACAAGTATGGATAAATCTAATTGGAAATGCTATAAAATTTACAGAAGACGGCGGAGAAGTATCTATTAAGCTTATGGATTTTAAAGATAAAATAGAAGTTGAAATTTCAGATAGCGGAATTGGTATGACCGAAGATATTCAAAGGCACATGTTTGATAAGTTTTACCAAGGTGATAGATCACATCTTAGTGAAGGTAATGGTCTTGGGTTATCACTTGCAAAAAGAATAATCGATATATGTAGTGGAAAGATATATATTAAAAGTGAACTTGGAGTAGGAACTACAATTACAATTGAATTAAGGAAAGATAAAGATACTATATAGACAATTATTGTATTTAATCCTCCTTTATTACATATATATTCTATAGAGTGATACATAATCTATAGCGATAATCAATTAATAAAGGAGGAAATTTTATGGCTGATGGTCAAGGAATTCAAGGAATTCAAGGTGCTCAAGGGGTACAAGGCAATCAAGGGGTACCAGGAACTCAAGGTGTTACTGGTAGTGAAGAAGTATTCCAATCTTTTGCTCCTTATCCCGAAATAAGGGTAGAAGGGCCGAACCCGTACTTTGCAGAGATAATAATGGATGATTTTGCAGGAGTAATAAGCGAATTTACTTCAGTAAACCAATATAGATTTCACGCTTCTGATTTTGTAAATTTAGATCCATATCTTATTAATATGTGGACTAAAATAGCTGATGTAGAAATGTGGCATATGAGGGTACTTTCCAGGTTGATCGTACTTCTTGGCGGGAAACCTGTATATAGAGGATCAGCGAGTACCAACGGTGATTACTGGTATGGAGGGTTTGTGAAATATGGATTTGGAATATGTGACCAATTACATAATGATTTAGAAACAGAGCTACAGGCAATAGCAAACTATAGACAACATATACTTATGATTAACGATGGTTATGTCCAGCAAGTATTAGAAAGAATAATTAGAGATGAAGAAGTACATGTTAAAAATTTTGAAGCAGCTATCAATAGATACTGTAGATAATAATCATTATTGAATTGAGCACCTGCTAATTATGTACGTGCAATACTTCTTCGGGTTTAAGAAGGCGATGTTTAGCACTTCTATGCCTTATTTACTGCTGTGTTTATCGACACAGCATTTTTTATTTAAAAAAAGACATAAGACTAAGGAGATAACAAATAAAAAAGGCAAAATTATATAAAATTTAACATTATACATAAAAATAAAATAAAATTTTATATAACTAAACATTTTTTACAATAAAAAACAATTATATTTACTATAAATTAACAGCAATTAATTTAATTTAATTAAAATTAATAATATTGAATTAAGTTAAACAACATTAGAATGTTAGGAATTCTAGTAAATTGCCAAATTAGAACAAGCTTGATATAATCTTAATTATAATAGAAAAATAAAATATATAAAAATGAGGTTGTTTATAAATGGTAGAAGTAGACATATCAAAAAATATTAATGCGTACAGAAAAATGAAGGATTTGACTATAAAGGAGCTAGCGAATTTAACAGGAGTAACTCCATCTTTACTTAGTCAAATAGAAAAAGGAACAGCTAATCCATCTATTAACACGTTAAAGCAAGTATCTTATGCCCTAGATATACCTTTATTTAATTTTTTTATAAACGATGATTCAAATGAAGATCTAGTAGTAAGAAGCGGCAATAGAAGGAAGTTATTGTCTGAAGATGATAGTTTTGTATATGAACTTTTAACACCAAATTTAAAAGGGGCAATAGAGTTTTCGATGATGAAAATTCCACCTCATAAGTCATCTTCAAAAGAACTTTCTAACCATAAAGGTGAAGAGGTTGCATATGTATTAGAAGGATCAGTAACAATTTACATAATGAATTCAGTAATCAAATTAAATTGTGGGGATAGCGTTAGAATACCTCCACATACAAATCACAAGTGGGAGAATACATGCGACAAATATTGTGAAGTAATATATGCAATAACACCACCTACTTTCTAAATTCTATTTAAGAATAATTGGTATCATAAAAATCTTGAAATTATTTTCTAAGTTTAATCTCTCATAGGCATTTATTTAAACGAATATATCGTTGTTTTAAAATGTATTATGTATACAATAAAAAAGGGTTTGGAAATTATCTAATAGAATATATTTAAACGTTTGTTTAGACTTTTTTCTAATATTAGCTATAGGCATAAATATCTGTCTATAGCTTAATTGTACATAGATAAATTTCATATGGTTGAAAATATATAGAAAATGTTGTATTATAATGATGTATAAAAATATTAGGAAGTGAAAATAATGATTAGTAAAAAATATTTAAAATTTGTTACAAAACCTAACTCTGCACAAATGTATACGATGAAGCGTTGTGTAGAGGTTAATCTTTAAGCTTAGAGCTTACTATCTTCATCGGTAAATGGATAAGAGTATAGTTTTGCTATGCCTGCTTAAAATGTAGTTTTCACTATGTTTATTAAGATTGCCCATTTATCGAGAAGATATTAAATAGATTGAGAGGCCATAGACAGCAATTCTAGTCTGTGGCCTTTTGTTGTATAACAGAGGTCAGCGTACTTTTCGCCGCACCTCTGTTTTTTATTCAAAATAAAATAAATTAGTTAAATTAAGGAGAATTAAAAATGAGTTTATTAAAAGTGAGTAATTTATCACATTCTTTTATGGATAAGTTATTATATGAAAAATCGGATTTTGAATTGTATAAAGGAGAGCATGTAGGAGTAGTTGGTCAAAATGGTGCTGGAAAAAGTACTCTTATCAAAATACTGCTGGAAGAAGTAGTTCCAGATGAGGGGGATATAAAATGGCAGTCAAATATAACTGTGGGTCATTTAGATCAATACGCAGAAGTAGATAAGGGGATTACGATTTTAAGTTATTTACAGGGTGCATTTTCAGAGCTTTACACACTAGAAAAAAAGATGAACGCATTGTATGAAGAATTTGCGTCTACTGGAGAGGAAAAACAACTTATTAAAGCATCAAATTACCAAGAGCAATTGGATTTACATGATTTTTATTCTATTGATAGCGAGATAGGAAAAGTAGCCAATGGTTTTGGATTAGATACTATAGGTTTAGATAGTATTGTAGGAGAACTTAGTGGGGGACAAAGAGCAAAAGTGATTTTAGCAAAATTACTTTTATCTGGTCCAGAAGTATTACTTTTGGATGAGCCTACTAACTTTCTTGATAAAGAACACGTTGAGTGGTTGTCTGACTATTTAAGGAATTACAAGGGTGCATTTATTGTTGTATCGCACGACTTTGATTTCTTGGAAAAAATCTCAACTGGGATTTTAGATATCGAATTTGGAACAATAAAAAAATACAGTGGTAAATACTCTGAGTTCCTTAATCAGAAATTGCATCTGAGGGAAGACTATTTGAGACAGTATCAGTCTCAACAGAGGATGATTAAAAGAACAGAGGACTTTATCAGAAAGAATAAGGCTGGAGTTAATTCTAAAATGGCTAGAGGTAGACAAAAACAACTAGACAGAGTCGAAAGAATCAAAGCACCTACTTTTACAGATAAAGTTTCTTTAAGATTTAGCGAAACTGAAATATCTAGAGGCAATGTGCTTATTGCAAAAGATTTAGAGGTTGGTTACTATTATCCATTGCTTCCAAAGCTAAATCTTAGTGTTTCTGGTGGTGAAAAAATAGTAATCAGCGGTTTTAATGGAATTGGAAAGTCTACTTTAATAAAAACATTGATAAAAGAAATTCCGAGTATATCTGGAAATTTCGAGTTCTCGGATCAAGTTAAATTTGGTTATTACGAGCAGGATTTAGTATGGAAAAATCCTAATAAAACACCGCTTGATATTATATCCGATTCTCATCCTAAAATGAACACAAAAGAAGTTCGTAAAGCATTGGCGAGATGCGGGCTTAAAGAAGAGCATGTCTTAAGAGAGATCTCAACTTTAAGTGGTGGTGAGCAGTCGAAAGTTAAACTTTGTGGCTTGATTTTATCACCAAGTAATTTCTTGATTTTAGATGAGCCTACAAATCACTTTGATAGCGATACAAAAGAGGAATTACAGAGCGCTTTGAAAAATTTCAGCGGCAGTATAATATTGGTTTCACATGAAGAGAAATTTTATAGAGGTTGGGTAGATAGAGTTATAAAAATAGAGGACAGCTTACATTAAAGTATGGATAGGAGAGTGAAAAAGAATGGACAATGGTTGGAAAAATAGAGCGACAAAATTTCTAATTGCGCAGACAATATCGTTGTTCGGGTCTTCTATTGTACAGTACGCAATAATTTACTACATTACACTTACCACATCGTCCGGATTGATGATGTCGATTGCATCAATTTGTGGGTACATTCCTCAAATTGGGATATCTCTATTCGCAGGAGTTTGGATCGATAGGTACGATAGAAAAAAATTGATGATTATATCTGATGGAGTCATATCATTAGCAACATTATCGATAGCTGTTTTATTTTTAATGGGGTATAAAAGTATTTGGTATTTATTTGTGGTGTTGGTTGTTAGATCAGCTGGAACTGGCATTCAAACTCCTGCTGTAAATGCTTTTATACCACAGATAGTGCCAAAAGATCTTTTGATTAAAGTTAATGGAATCAACACTACACTTACATCGCTAATGGTTTTTTTATCACCTGCAATTAGTGGTGCTATACTATCAATTGCATCAATCGAGGTGACGTTTTTTATCGATGTAATTACTGCAATAATTGGTATAGGAATAATGTTTACAATTAAAGCACCGAGATATATATTTAAAAAAAGTGACGAGAATATCAATTCAACAATTGGTGAAATTAAAGCTGGTATTTTGTATATTAAAGAAAATAAATTTGTGAAGCAACAGATAATTTACCTGATGGTAGTTGCAGTATTGATAAGTCCTTCTGCATTTTTAACTCCGCTTTTAGTTAGCCGTTCATTTGGCGCTGGAGTTTGGAGGTTATCGGTTAGTCAGATGATATTTAGCTTGGGAGCTGTTTCAGGAGGAATTTTAGTATCTACATGGGGTGGATTTAAAATTAGAAGAAGTACTATAATATTTGCTACAATTTTATACGGAACTATGATGGTGGGGATGGGATTAGCTCCAATATATCAAGTATTTTTGATATTTAACTTTTTAATAGGAATTTCAATGCCTTGCTACAATACACCGATTAATGTTTCGCTTCAAGAAAATGTGGAACCGAATATGTATGGTAGAGTATTTAGTATGGTACAAATTGCAAGTGCATGTGCATTGCCACTAGGTATAATTATCTTTGGTCCGATGGCAGATGTAGTCTCTATTCAGATATTGCTTGTGATTATGGGATTGTTTGTAGTCTGTTATGCACTATATTCATTTAGGTGTAAAGATTTTACAAAAATTTAAAGAATAGAAAAGTATATAAAGATATAAAGATATTGAGATATAGATTATAATAAAAAAATATTTAAAATATTTAAAATAAATGTAACTCACTATATATGATTAGAGTTACATTTATTTTATCTATAATGACTAACGGATTTTGTGTATAATTAGTTTATAAGGATATGTAAAAGGAGATAGGTATGTGTAAATTCTCGATTGAAAAATTAAATAATATAGAAAACGATGCAAAGACAGAATTGCTTAATGTATGGGAAGGATCTGTTAGATCGACGCATACGTTTTTAAAAGAAAGTGATATACAAAACCTTATTCCAGTAGTGAAAGAGGGAGTTTCGCAAATTGAAGAACTTTTTTGCACAAAAGATAGACATGGGCATATAAAAGCATTTATGGGAGTGGAAAATCAAAAGATAGAGATGTTATTCGTCAACCCAGATGTTAGGGGAAAAGGAATTGGAAAGGATTTAATGGTTTATGCAATAAATAAATTAAATGCAAGGTTTGTTGATGTAAATGAACAAAACCCTCTAGCGGTTGGTTTCTATGAACATCTAGGATTTGAGGGGTTTGATAGAAGTGAGTTAGACGAGTCAAACAAGCCGTTTCCAATTCTTCATATGAGATTAAAATAGTTTATTAAATATATCGAGGGGTGAAAATCATGAGTAAATTTAGCAATGAGGAACTAAAGAATATAGTTAGAGATGGATATAAAAAAATAGTTACAGAAGAAGAGAAGATTGAGAGATCAAGTGAAGAGATTTCTAAAAGTATAGGGTACTCAAGTGAAGATTTAAATACGGTGCCAAAAAATTCTAACCTTGGACTTGGATGTGGGAACCCGCAGTTAGTAGCAAATATCGCTGAAGGTGAAACAGTTCTAGATTTAGGAAGTGGAGCTGGCTTTGATTGCTTTATAGCGTCTAAAAAGGTTGGTGACAATGGTATGGTTATAGGGTAGATATGACACCAGAGATGTTAAGTCAAGCAAGGGAAAACGCCTATGAAAATAACTACGCAAATGTAGACTTTAGACTTGGTGAAGTTGAAAATATTCCAGTTGCAGATGGGATTGTAGATGTAATTATATCAAACTGCGTAATAAACTTATCTCCAAATAAACAAAGGGTTTATAATGAAGCTTATCGAGTGCTAAAAAATGACGGAAGACTTGCAATTTCGGATATAGTTTTAATGAAAGATCTTACAGACGAAATGAAACAAGATGAAAAACTTACTGTGGCTGAGTCACAGGGGCATCTTCAGTTGAAGAATTAGAGTTTTACCTGAGTAAGTCAGGATTTAAAGATATTATAATCGAAACTAAAGAGGTATCGGAAGAGTATGCCGCTAAGTGGGGTCATAACCTAAATGTAGGTGAGTATATAATGTCTTCAATTATTGTGGCTACTAAATAATTTATTTAAAAGTAAACAATTCGTGTGAAAGTAAATAATCCGTGTAAAGTAAATAATTAAATATACTAAATAATGAGCATTAAGCTCATTTTTTTATTTATAAAGAATTTTATTTAAATGTATCAGGGTATAATCCTTTAGCTATTGTTTCTATGCAATCAAAGTTTCTGAAGCTGTAACCCATAAGTTCAGTATACTCAACTTCGATGATGTTTTTGTCTTTGATAGCAGTTACATTTTGAATAAGATTGTTATCTAAAAGAGATTTTACTGCTGTTTCATCGTTGGCAGAATTTTTATTGGCCTTTACATATACTATAGCATCTGGGTTAAGAGAAATTAAGTTCTCGATAGATAGTGAACCGCCCTTGTCAGCTACATTTTTAGCATTTACAGTCTCCAACATTTTAGATTGTAAAGAAGCGTTAGCTCCAAATACACCAAACTGTCCATCATTGTAGTTAACCATAATCATTACATTTTTAGGCTCTGAATTAATATCAGAAATTTTACCTTTTATTTCATCTAATTTTAATTGAAGGTTATCTGCATATTTATTTGCTTTTTCTTGAATATCAAAAATCTTTCCTATATTTCTAATATCTGTGATTATATTTTCCAAAGATTGTTCAGTATTCATTTTACTAGCTAATTGTACATACGTATTTACACCCATGTCGTTAAGAGTAGGGATTGTACCATATGTGTCGTCAGTGAATGATGCAGCTCTTCCTATAACTAAGTCTGGATTGGTACCTAAAACTGATTCTTTAGCAACTTGTCCTTTTTCCGCTACTACAGGAATTGCCTTGTAATCTTTTTCAAATTTATCCATAATTTTATTGTCCAAATCCCCAGTTCCTACAATAGAATCTTTAAGCCCTAAATCTAAAAGCAATTCAGTTGAAGATTGATTGTTTGTAACAACTCTTTTTGGCGCTTCTTTGAAGACTTGATCGTATGTATTGCCATTGTCGTCAAAGGCTTTTATAGTAAGGGGGTAAGTTGTTTTAAGTGAAGCTGTTTCAGATGAAGATGTATTATTTTTCTTCTCATTTTCCTCGCTCTTTGTAGAATTAGCACAACCAGTTAAGATACTTGCAGTTACTAGCATTGTTGTAAAAAGTACTAATGTTTTTTTCATATTAATTTCTCCTTGTAATATATTTAGAAGCATTTAATGCCACTTTGTATTTAATTTATTTAATAGTAAGATATTGAAAGTGTATCAGTTACAGGATTTTTGTATATATAGCTGTCGATATCGTATACACTTTTTATCATTTCAGATGTAACTACATCTTCAGGTGTACCTTGTGTTACTATATTGCCATCCTTTAAAACTATTATTTTATCGCAGTACTGTGCTGCTAAGCTTATATCGTGTAAAGCTGCTAATACACATATACCTAGCTTTTTAACTACATTCATGATTTCAATTTGATACTTTATATCAAGATGGTTAGTAGGTTCATCGAGTATCAAAATTTTAGGCTTTTGGGTTAAAGATCTGGCTAAAATTACACGCTGTTTTTCACCACCTGAAAGAGAGGAAAAGCCCCTATCTGCGTAATTTTCCATGCCGACTTTTTTTAGGGAGTCGATAGCTATATTGTAGTCTCCCTCATTTTCGCTTTGAAGTAGAGATTTATGAGGCTTCTCCCCATCAAGACTACATCTAAGACCTTGAAATCAAAGTTAATATTATTAAACTGACTGACAACTCCTAAGTTTTTTGCGATATCCTTTGGGTTGATTTTCTTCATATCCTGCCCATTTAAAAATACTGAACCAGATGTATATTTTAAAACTCGATAAATAGCTTTTAATAATGTTGATTTTCCACTTCCATTAGGTCCAATTAATCCAACGAATTCACTGTCCTCAACTGAAAAGGTTACATTTTTAATGATTTTCTTAGTAGATATATCTACTTCTAAGTTTTTAACTTGTAAATCCATATCAGGCCTCCTATTTTTCACCGAATCCATAACTTCGTCTAAGCAGTATGTATACAAAGAATGGCGATCCAACCATTGCTGTAATTATACCTATCGAAAGTTCAGAATTAGGAATTATAGTTCTAGCTATTACATCAGCCAGATCATAAATATAGATCCGAGAAGTATCGATATAGGAGTCAGTCTCTTGTGATCAGATCCAACCAACGACCTAGTAATATGCGGTATAATTAAACCAACAAACCCTATGATTCCGCATACAGAAACCAAAACTCCTGTAAGTAGAGAAGTTATTATCATGTACAACCTTCTATAAAATACTAGATTTATTCCAAGTGTAATAGCTGACTCATCACCCATAAGCAACAAGTTGAGGTTTCTAGATTGGAGTAAGAAAAATATGCAACACAATGCCACAACCACTGTTGGAAATAAAATATTTCCCCACTTCGCACCTGCAAGAGATCCCATAGTCCAGAATTTTACTGATTGCATTCCGTCGGCGTTGCTCGCCATTGAGATAATAAAGTTGGATAGGGCATTGCAAAGAGCGTTTACAACAGTCCCTGAAAGAACTAATTTAGCTGATGATATCTTACCTCCAAGTGATGATAATAGTAAAACCATTGTTGCAGAAATAAGAGCTCCTATAAATGCCCAAAATGAAGTTCCGTTTATTGTGAGTAGATTAAAAGATCCTACTCCCAGCATAATCGAAAAAGTTGCCCCTAAAGAAGCTCCAGATGAAATTCCGAGTATATAGGGTTCAGCTAAAGGGTTTTGAACAGTAGCTTGCATTATAGTTCCGCAAAGTGCCAGACCTGCACCAACAATTAGAGCTAGAATAACTCTAGGAAATCTAATCATCCAGACTATATTATAATTTGCATCATTTATAAGAGTAGTTGAATTGCCAATACCAAAGATCTTATTAATTAATATACCGTATGAAACAGATGGATCTATGTTTAAAGAACCTTTGGAAACTGATAATACAACTGAAATCAATAAAAGGATAACAAGAAAAAATAATATTGTGTAAAAAATAATTTTTCTTTGCTGATTCTTCTTAAATGACGCATATTGAATACTTTCCATATATTTCTCCTTTCTTGTGTATACTTAAAGTGTGTATTATAATAATATAAATGATAAGTGTTATCATGTGTAATGGTAAATATTTGATAATGTTTATCATTTACAAGGAATATTATAATATATCGTTAAATAAGTTTGAATAAACAAATCTGTAAAGATGGACAAATATTAAAAAAACATAGACATATATTTAAATACATTTTAATGATAAGTAATAATTAAAAAGTAAGTGGGATTTAAATTATAGATATGATTAATGGAAGGAGTTTATCTGATGAATACGGAAATAAAATATATAAAAAAGCATACTAGCGATCATTCAATTAAAGCACACGATGTGTTAGTTGAATTTAATAATGATCCATATCAAGTAGATAGAGTAGGTTATTTTGTTAAAAAAAGAACTTTAGATAAAAACAGCTATACTACAAATTTATCAGCATTTATATTTCCAATAAGTGGACGAGCAAATATTATATTGGATGATGAAATGTACACAGCCGAGCCAGGTAAATTTTTACATGTATGCCCAAATAAAAAAATATCGTTTGAGGTCTTAGGAAATGAGAATTTTGACCATATTAATATTTATTACACTTCTGATCCTAGGTCTAAAACTTCAAACTATATGAACACTGTGTTTGAAATGAAAGTCGATAATTACGGCGATGTAGTAGATGAGCTAAATGAAATCCTAGATATATCTTATGAATCGGAGCTAATGTCGAGATTTAAGCTACAAATCAGGGTCAACCTATTTTTAAAGGAACTGTTTGAAGGGTTCTCCCATAAGCATTACGACAATGAGAGAGCATTGGTTTCTGCAGTAACAAAGTATATTACTGAAAACTACATGAAGGAAATATCCCTATCTAAGCTTGAAACAGTATTTGGAGTAAAATCAAGTAGAATATCGTATCTGTTTTACAAGTGCACTAAAACTAGACCAATAGACTACTTAATCAAGTACAGAATGAGTGTTGCGAGCCGTCTATTAGAACAAGAGGGGTACTCAGTTAAAAGAGTAGCTGAAGCTGTTGGTTATATAGATGAGTTTTACTTTAGCAGGTTATTTAAGAAAAACTTTGGGATATCTCCAAGTAGGGTGAAAAATAGAAATAAAAATTAGGTTTAAGAGGTGCGGATGATGAGCGGTGAATTGATAGATTTAAAAGAATTTGGAAGAGAGATTTTTGTGTATCTTCCAGAATCATACAATAAAAACGAAGAACACAACAGGAATTATCCTGTTGTGTACGTGCATGATGGAGACACGTTTAGAAAATTATTGTTTGGAATTATGAAAGAAATAGAAAAGGAACAAGATAAAGAAAAAAAATTATATAAAGAGCACATTATAGTGGGGATATCCCCTAAAGATAGATTGAGAGAGTATACTCCGTGGCAAGCACCATCCTTAGTCGAGAAGTTTGAGCCATTTGGAGGTAAAGGGGAGAATTATTTAGACTTTATTGTGGATGAATTAAAACCATTTATTGATAGCAACTTCAATACAAGTACTGAGGTTGAGGATACATCTATGATAGGTTATTCATTAGGTGGTTTAATATCATTATTTTCTATATATAAATACTCTTGTTTCGGAAAAATTGTAAGTATATGTGGATCACAGTGGTTTAAGGGGTGGATAGACTTTATTGAGGAAAATATAATACTAAATGAGAATGTAGAGATTTTTATAATAGCCGGACTTAAAGAGGGAAATAAAAAGTACACAGCTCAAAAAGACATAGCAAAGTATGTTGAAAAGTCCTATAAGGTTTTTAATTCGCAGATTGGTATTTCTAATGTAACACTTGAATGGGATAATTACGGACATAATGAAAATGTGTCTAATAGATATAAACAGGCATTGTTATATTTGGGTAAAAAAGAAGTGCTTTAGTAGAAAAAATGGATACCTCATAATTATTATTATTTATGGGGTATCCATTTTACATTTATATTATTATTGTGCTGGCACTCCTAGACAAGTCGCTAGATCTTTTTCTGGAGTACTTATAGTATTTAAATTGAATGTATCAACTAGATACTGAAGAACATTTGGACTTATAAATGCTGGAAGTGTAGGTCCAAGGTAAATGTCTTTTATACCTAGTGATAGAAGTGCAAGTAAATCAGCTACAGCTTTTTGTTCATACCATGACAATATAATTGAAAGCGGAAGTCCATTTACATCTGTATCAAATGCGTCTGCTAATGCAAGTGCAATCTTAACTGCAGAATACGCATCGTTACATTGCCCTATATCAAGTAGTCTTGGTAGTCCTGCAACTTCTCCAAAGTCTAGTTTGTTGAATCTGTATTTACCACAGGCAAGTGTAAGTATTATACAGTCTTTTGGAACCTGTTTTGCAAAGTCAGTATAATAGTTTCTTCCGGCTCTGGCACCGTCACATCCTCCGATTAAGAAGAAGTGCTTTAATTTGCCTGATTTAACCGCATCTATTATAGCTGGTGCATTGCTAAGTGTTGCCTCGTGACCAAATCCAACTAGTATTTCGTGTGGCTCTTGATCCTCATTGTATCCACCAAGTTCTAGTGCTTTTTCAATTATTTCAGAGAAATCTTTTTCTCCATTTTCTGATTTACCAATATATTTTAGTCCGTCCCAACCTACGACACTAGTTGTAAAGATTCTATCTTTGTATGAATCTCTTGGCTTCATAAGGCAGTTAGTCGTCATAAGAACACATCCAGGTATATTATCGAATTCTTTTTGTTGATCTTGCCAAGCTCCACCAAAGTTACCTGCTAAATGTTTGTATTTATTTAGTTCAGGATATCCATGACATGGAATCATTTCACCGTGAGTGTATATGTTTATACCTTTACCTTCAGTCTGTTTAAGTATCATTTCTAAGTCTTTAAGATCGTGACCAGATACTACTATAAATGGACCTTTTTTTAGCTTTACATTTACTTTTTGAGGTTTTGGATTTTTGTAAGTAGTAGTGTTAGCTTCATCAAGTTTTTGTATACAGGCTACTGCTATTTCACCAGTTTTCATTGTAAATGTTATAAGATCCTCTAGTGCCATATCATCGTCTATAATTGCTTTTAAGGCTCTAAAGTAAAATTCATCAACTTGATCGCTATAAAATCCTAATGCTCTAGCTTGGTGGCTGTAAGCACTCATTCCCTTAAGACCATATAGAATTGTCTGTCTCAGTGAACGTATGTCTGCATCCAAATTTTGGTCAAACATTATACCGGCTCTTATAGAATCTTCTAGCATCTGATTTCTGTTTTCGCTTAAATCGTAACTTGCATATTCATTGTCACTTAATGATTCACCGCTTTTTTCTCTTAGACTTTGTTTGATCTCATGAGATTTTCTAAGCATTTTTTCGTGTGCATCGCCATCGAAGTTTACATTTGTAAGAGTAGTGAATAAGCTATTTTCTACAAATGATACGATATCTTTGTCTATTTTCTCGCCCTTTTCTATCAGCAACATCGCATACGACGAAATACCTTTTAGTTGATATATTAATAAATCCTGCATGCAAGCTATGTCTGGAGTTTTACCACAAACCCCTACTTTTGTACATCCTTTACCACCAGCAGTTTGTTCACACTGGTAACAAAACATTGAATTCTCCATATAAATAACCTTCCTTTTTGAAACAATTTATTTACATATAAGTATTTCCAATAGTTTTATATTTTATAAGCAGATTAAACATATTTATAGAATTAGTTACTTTGAGTTATGAATAATGGCCCTTATTATAAAAATAACTCTATATTTATAGATTAATAAGCTGTCATAAATTATAAATTGATTGTAAAGTTAATTATTATTTTGAGTTTTAATGTACACGATATTATCGTCTTTAGGTTTATCTAGTGAAAGAGCTTTTAGAGTGTCTTCATTAACTATAATTTGAGTTTCATCGAGTGTAGTAACAGGTATGTTGGATATTTTCTCGCCCTTTAATACTTTAATCGCAAGTTCTCCAGATTTGTACCCCAATTTTTCGTAGTCGATACCTTGGCAAGCAAGAGCACCGCTAGAGACAGAACCATCTTCAGAGGCTATCACTGGGATTTTATTGCTATTAGCTATTTTGGAAACTATTGGCATAGAAGAAACTATTAAGTTATCTGTTGGAACATAAATTACATCAATCTTGCCAGCTAAGCTAGACATAGCTTGATTAACTTCATTTGAAGACGACACACCTTTTTCAACAACTGTGTAGTTGTTATTTTCTGCGTATTCTTTTAGGTTATCAACCTGAATCTTAGAATTTACTTCGCTGGTATTGTAAAGAACACCTATTGTTTTAGCTTCTGGTACAAATATTTTTATAAGCTCTAAGTTTTTATCAATAGATATATAGTCTGATGTTCCAGAAACATTTCCTCCTGGTTTTTCTAAAGATTTTACCAAACCGGCTTCAATTGGGTCTGTTACAGCTGTTATCATTATCGGTATATCCTTAGTCGCATTATAAGCTGCCTGTGCTGATGGAGTAGAAATAGCATAGATCAAATCTTTTTTATCAGATGCAAATTTAGACGCTATAGTCTGTGTTGTAGGTATGCTATTTTGTGCATTTTGGTAATCTATTTTAATATTTTCTCCATCTTTGTAGCCATTGTCCTCGAGAGCTTTAACAAAACCTTCCCTAGTTTTGTCTAGAGAGGGATGCTCTACAAGTTGTGTAATACCTATTGTCTGGACTTTATTAGCTTCTCCTTTTTTATTTGAAGAATTATTTGAACATCCCGACAGCATTGAAATACCAAGTGACCCAGCTAGAATTAGACTTGCTATTTTTTTTGATTTTTTCATAATATTATCCTCCTAGATTTTATTTAGATTTAGAATTAAATTTTTAAAATGTGAATATAAAAATGTATTTAAAGATTTCGTTTTCGATATCATTCACGATCTCATTTAGAATAATTATTTAAATTTAATATATTTTAAACAGCGTATTCGAATTTGCTTAGTATTTCTTCGATAGTTATTTTTCTCTTTTCTTCACCACTTATATCTAAAACAACCTCGCCTTTGTGGAGCATAATGAGTCTATTTCCGTATTCGATAGCATGTTTTAGATTGTGGGTTACCATAAGTGTCGTTATGTGTTTTTCCTTAACAATTTTATCTGTAAGCTCTATGATTTCGTTTGATGTCTTTGGATCGAGTGCTGCTGTGTGCTCATCTAAAAGTAGCAGTTTTGGATTTGTGATACTAGACATTATCAGAGATAGAGCTTGCCTCTGACCACCTGACAAATACCTAACCTCTACATCTAAAAATCTCTTTAAATCGAGAGAGACACCTTCTAGCAATTTTTCAATAGTATCTGTTTTATGTCTAAGACATTTTTTTAAGTTAAGAAGCTTTCCCTTGTTGAGAGCTAGAGAAATATTTTCTCTTACTGTCATAGATGGGCAAGTTCCCATGCCAGGATCTTGAAAAACTCGGCTAATTATCTGGGTCTTTTTGTACTCTGGAAAACTCGTTAGGTTATCTCCATCCAAAATTATATCTCCACAAGTTTCTTTTAAAAATCCAGAAATTATATTTAAAAGAGTAGATTTACCAGTTCCGTTACTTCCTATTATACTTACAAAATCACCCTTATCTACATCCAGGGAAATGTCTTCAAATATTGTATTTGGATCTCCGTATGGATTTGGGAAAGTTTTTGAGATATTTCTAATTTGCAACATCTACAACACCTCTTTTCTCAATTTTTTTTGATTTTCTTTGTTTACTTGAAAATGTTCCTGAATTACCTATTGTTAAGAACAGTACTATTACAACTGATGTTATAAGTTTTAGATTATCAGCTGAAACTAGACCGAAGTTTATAGCCAGATATATTGTAAACTGGTAGATAAATGCTCCGATTATTATCGATGTAGTAGCTTTTATTGCCACGATTTCTTTAAATAGAGACATTCCGATAATTATTGAAGCTATTCCGAGTACCAATGTTCCTATGCCCATATTCACATCTGAGAACCCTTGGAACTGTGCAAATAATCCACCTGAAAGAGCGATTAATCCATTAGATATCATAAGACCTAGGGATTTGATTCTATCTATATTTACTCCCAGTGACTTTATCATCTGTGGATTGTCACCAACTCCTTTTAAAGTGTAGCCAAGACCAGTTTTTAAGAATAAATCGAGTATTATTTTACAAGCGATTGCAAATGTTATTGCAAGCATTAAAGGTGATAATTTACTGTTAAATAGGTTATGGTATGTGAACAACGGAATATTTGATTTTCCCATTATTCCAAGATTTATAGAGTAGAGCATACCCATAACCAAAATTCCTGATAGTAGGTTGCTAATCTTAAACCTTATGTGTAACACACTTGTAACAAGTCCAGCGACAAGTCCACAGGTAAATGCTAAAATAGTTCCTATTATTGGTGACATACCGCTTGAAAGAGATACTGCAATAACAGCTCCACCGAGAGAGAAGCTACCATCTGCTGTCATATCTGGAAAATCTAAAATCTTGTAAGATATATAGACTCCAATTGCCATTATCGATAAAATTAAACTTTGAATGAGTACTGATACAATTCCTGTCATAAATTTAAACACTCCCTTGAAATTTGGATACAAAAAAAGCCACACGGTGCACCATGCGGCTTAAAAATTTATACAGCCACATAGCATAACTTTCACGTGGCTTGATTTTAGATACAAAAAAAGCCACACAGTAGTCCGTGTGACTTTATATATAGTAATAATGAACCCTATAAACAAATAGCCAACACAGATACAATCCCGAAAATTTGATAAGTCATAAGGGGCTTGTATCTATGTCATATTTTTTTCAAAATAATAACTTAGTTACAAACCCAATAGAAATTGGCTATTAAAACTAAATCGTGCTTGTTTGTTTATTAAAGTATTCATAATTACCCTCCATTCGTATTTTTAAATATTATTTTGGCAAAATTGTGTTGCCTTTTTTGGTTAAGATTTATTATAATCTAGAAAAAATTATAAGTCAATAAAAAAATATAAAAAAATATGTATATTGTAAATTTTCTCACAATTAAAAGATGTCAATTATTTTTTATGATTGCTGAAAAATCAATATCTAAAACTTCTTGGTTCTGTAAAATCTGTACAAAAATTCTTTTTCTAAAGCTTTACTTAAAGTAGCGCTCTCTTGAACGTTTATAAATCGTATTTCTAGGGAGTTTTTGTTTATGGGAATTACTTTATGTATGAGTTTTAAATTGACTATATAGTTTTTATGAGTTGCAAAAAAGTTAGGAGGAAGTCTTTTTGAAAGCTCATCGAAGTTCTCATAAAACTTAACAATATCCTCATCTCTATTGTATAAATTCACTGCTCTAGCTTTTTTCTCAAACATAACTATTTCATCGAAGTTTATCATGTGAATCTGTTTTCTAATTTTGTACACAAATAAACTGTCTTCAATAATACTGCTTTCAGCTATTTTATGTGAATTTATATGGTCGATAGCAATATTTAAAGAGTCGAGTATTTTTTCTTTAGTAAATGGCTTTACGATAAAATCTATAGGATGTACTTTAAAGCTCTCTAAGCTGTAATCAGAAAATCCAGTTACAAATATTATATGTACATCTTTGTCTAAAGATTTGATTTCCTTAGCGGCATCGATTCCATTTTTATGTGGCATATCAATATCTATTATCAGCAAATCTATCTTTTCGTACTTAATAAATTCTATAGCTTTTAGTCCGTCATCGACTTTTTTTACATAGTCTATTAGTCCAGATTCTTTTATTATATTTTCTATATCGTCTCTTACTGCTTTATCATCATCGCAAACTAAAACTTTAATCATAATGCCTCCATAATATTAGATGTATTTCGGAATCAAGATAGTGAATTCAGTTAAGAATTCATCGCTATTTACAAAAATATAGTATCCGTATCTTTCTAGAATATTTTTTGTAGCAAAAAGCCCATAACCCCTATCTTTACCGTCCTTTGTAGAAAATCCCTCTTCAAAAATACCCTTTGTATTGTAAATCTTAGGTCCGTTATTTTTTATAGAAATAACGTACTGAAATTCATCCTCGTATATAAAAATTTTAATGTATTTATTCTCTTTTGTAACAGTCGACAGGGCATCAATAGCATTGTCGATTATGTTAATAAGTACTGAGCTCATTTCATTTGGTGGTATACTTAAATTATCTATAAAATCTTGTATGTACATATCGAATTTTATGTTTTTCAGTAAACATTCTTCATATTTCAAAGCAGCTATAGCATCAATATATGACACATTTCCGTAACGTGACTTTTGAGTCTTAAAGCTATTTGATATATTTTTTATGTAATCTTTAGCATCGTCAATCAGGTCGGTGTTAATTAGAGAAAAGACAACTTGAAGGTGTTTTAAATAGTCGTGTTTTTGACTTCTAAGTTTTGCTATAATATTGTCCTTATGCTTTAGCTTATTTTCTTGCTTTTCTAGGTTAAAATCTTGTTTGTTTAAATTTTCAAGAAGAGATAGAAATTTAAATCCTATATATATGCACATAAAAATTGAGATTATTGTAAGTATAGTTAAAAATTGACCGATAAAAAATAAATTCCCTCTAAACACATCAAAAATATAATTGTAAATTTTGGAAAACAAAATGGTAGCCACTATCGAGATGGTGGCGCTAAAACAAGCTTTTTTCATAAAACTAAAATTCTTAAAAAATATAAATTTGTTTGATATAAGTCCGACAATAATAAATAAAGCTAATGTCAATAAAGGATATCCAAGCGTGTTGATAACCGTCACCTCCTCTTTTATTTGATAGTTGAATTATATCATTTATAAAATAATAAGTAAAAAGTGGAAATCTACAAAGACAGTGTAGTTTATTGAGTATAGTTGGGGGATTTGATACAAAGAAGTTATATAATCTAGCAAATAGCAAGTTTGATAAAATTTTTTTTGGTTTATATAATTAAGTTAAATATTAGGAAAGGATTTGAGGCGAATGAAGAACGATTTAAATCTCGTGTTTAAGTATATAAAGAGCTACAAAGCAAGGTCTATAGCCATTATATTGAGTATCGTTATGGGAACAGCGCTTATAGTAGGGGTAGGTACTTTGGCGAGAAGTGCTCAGCAGGCTGATTTAGACTGGATGAAGAGGGAGTCTGGAATATATCATGTAAGCTTTAGGGACATAAATAAAGAGCAAGTTAAAATTATAAAAAACAGTAAGGATATAAAGAGTGTAGGTATAAATTCCTATTATGCTTCTACCGATATAGGAGAAAAACTGCCGATTAATTTTGTCCAAGCTGATAAAAACTATTTAAATAGTGATTCAAAAATAGTTAAGGGAAAATTTCCACAAAAAAACAATGAAATTGCTGTGGAATCTTGGATATTAAATAGCATGGGTCTAGAGCCTAAACTAAATCAAGAAATTACTTTTAAGTTATATAAAAAGGATAAACCAGAAACTTTTAAAGTTGTAGGCATTTTACAGGATAGATATAAAGATAAAAGTGTTGGACGATGTGAAATATTTTTGCCTTTAGACAAAGAAAATCTAAACAAGATGACTGTTAATGTTGAGTTTTATGAAAAGACAGATATTAGGAAAAATATAAATGATATTTCGAAGGAAATTATGATAAAAAATCCTGATAAAAATATAGGGTTAAATAAAATGCTGATTTCATCTGTTGAAAATAATGGAAGTATAGACCGTGAAAGTAAAAATACAGCAATTATGGTGAGTATATTTGCAGGGTTAGTAGTTTATAGTATTTTCGGTATTTCTGTTTTCCAAAGACTAAGAGATTATGGAATGTTAAGAGCTCTTGGTTACACGAATATAAAAGTATTTAGATTAATTTTATTGGAATTGTTAACTCTTAGCGCCATCGCAATTCCAATAGGATTATTAGTTGGAATGGGATGTAGCCAAATATTCAATATAATGTCTGGAAATATAGCACTTGAAGGTGATTTAAAAACAACGCCTTTTATTGTACCTGTTAATGTAATACTTTTATCTATAGGATGTATTTTATTTATAAATATATTTACAAGCGTAATCACATATTTACGAATAAGAAAGATTTCTCCCGTTGAGGCGATAAGAAAGGATTTTAATTCAAATAAAAAAATTAAAGTTGGAAAGCTAATAGCATTCTTAGGTAAAAAATTGCCTATATTAAACTCGATATCTCTTAAAAATATACTTAGAAATAAGGTAAGTTTTGTAATGATAATTTTGTCAATTAGTGTAGCAGGTCTTATGATTATAAAGCAGGATTATGCGTTTTCTGGAGGAGATGAAGTAAGGAAGGAACAAAAGAAAATAACTTTATTCAACGGAGACTTTGTTTTAAGTGCTAATGGATCTATAGATAAAAGCCAAGGTATTGACAATAAGTCTATTGATGAAATAAGTAAAATCGAAGGCATAAAAGAGGTAAAAACGGCAAAAGTACTGTATTCTAGAATGACAATTGATAGAGATAAAATCTTAAATATGGATTTCTACAATATTGAATCATCATACGGATATGTAAAGGATGTATTAAACGGATTGATACTTAAAGATGGCAATAAAAAACAAATAACTATTAAGCAAAAATTAAAAGGCTTTGATAAAAATATGTTAAACTCATTAAACGATTATTTAGTCGAAGGAAATATTGATACAAATAAAATGAAAGACAGCAATACTGCAGTTGTATATATACCACATGCAACTGAGATTCATGAAGATTATTACAGCGTTGGCAGTAAGAAATATGGAAAACCTATAGTAGACATAAAAATAGGCGATATTGTAAAGGTAAAAGTGCCAATAGGAAAAATAGATATGCAGAAGTATTGGAAAGGTGAGGAAAACTATAAATACAATGAATATGAGTTTAAAGTTGGAGCAATAGTTGATTACCCTTATGCAGATGATGGATTTTATACAGGTGACAATGGTGTAGATGTCATTGTAAGTAACACTTACTTTAAGAGCATTACTGGTATAGATAATTATGATGTTGTGTTTGCAGATATGAAGGAGGGAGCAGATCACAAAGCCATTAATAAGCAAATAGGGAAGATCGGAAGTAAAAATATAGGAACAAGTACTATGGATATGGTAGAGGATAAAATAAAGAGCGAAAAAATGGAACAAAAATTAATGCTATATAATTATGGAATAGTAGCTGTTATTTTTATAATAAGTATATTTAATATTTTCAATAGTGTTAGTTACAATATACTATCTAGAACAAATGAATTTGGAATGTTAAGAGCTGTTGGAACAACTGAAGAAAATTTTATAAAAATGATAGCGTTTGAAGGAATAATTTATGGAATTGTTTCAAGTATGTTTGTGATAATTGGTGGATTAATAATTCAAAGCCGTATGTATAAAACCTATGGATTTGAGGGATTCGGATTAGACTTCACAGTTAATTACAAAATATATTTAAGCGTTATAGCATTAAATGTAATAATAGGACTACTTGCAACATACATACCAGCCAGAAAAATCAAAAAAGTCGATATAGTAGAATCTATAAATATTGTAGAATAGGGGGAAAAACTATGAACATATTAGAAACCATAAATCTAAGTAAAATATACGGGAAAAAAGAAACAGCAGTTAGAGCATTAAAGGATGCGAACCTAAACGTAGAAAAAGGCGAGTTCGTCGCAATAGTAGGACCGAGCGGAAGCGGAAAAAGTACATTTCTTCATTTGGTAGGAGGGCTTGAAAGACCGAGCTCGGGAACAATAAAAGTGGACGGGAGAGATATATGTTGCCTTTCAGATAAAGAACTGGCTAAGTATAGAAGGCAAAAGGTAGGTTTCATATTTCAACAGTACAACTTGATACCAGTTTTAAATGTAAGAGAAAATATAGAACTTCCACTTAAGTTGGACAACAAGCCTATAGACAATGATTATCTGGATGAAATTATAACTACACTAGGATTGGAAGATAGACAAGATCACTTGCCAAATCAGCTGTCAGGTGGTCAACAACAAAGGGTAGCCATTGCAAGGGCATTGTCTGCAAAACCAAGCTTAATACTGGCAGATGAGCCTACTGGAAATTTAGATTCAAAGACAACGCAAGAAGTTGTCGAGTTGCTTAAAATATCGATAAAAAAATACAATCAGACTTTAATTATGATTACTCATAACGAAAGCATTTCAGGTAATGCTGATAAAGTGGTAAACATAATAGATGGACAACTCATTCTTTAATATATAAAGAACAGATAGATTTGAATAAGGATAGCAGACGAGATTATTAATTAAAATATTACTTTATAGGTTTAGCTATGGTAAAATTACTGTAACTTTGAATAAAGGGGTGAAGTAATGTTTAACAAGCAGGTTATTTTAAATAAAGCGAAAGAATACAATAGCTTCTATCTTTACGATGAAAATATTATATTGGAGTATACACAGCGTCTTAAAAATAATTTTCCACAGGTACAGTTTTTGTATTCAATAAAAAGTAATTCACACAATCACGTTATTAAAACAGTATTTTCTCAGGGGTTTGGTGCAGATGCGGCTAGTCTTGGTGAGGTTCAAATAAGTAGTGAATATGGTCTATCAAAGGAAGAGATATACTATTCTGCCCCTGGAAAAACTGATCACGATATAGTAAATTCTATGGAAAAATCAGTTATTATAGCTGATAGTTTGTCTGAAATAGAGAGAATAGATAAGATCGCTGAAGAAAAAAATACGGTTGTAGAAATAGGCGTGAGAATTAATCCTAATTTTACATTTTATTCTAGTAGCGGTGTGCCTTCAAAATTTGGAATAGATGAAGAAGATATTTATCATAAGCTTGAGTGGTTAAAAGGTCTTAATGGAGTAAAGATAGTTGGATTACACGTTCACTCACGTAGCCAGGAGCTAGATGTTGAAGTAATGAAAGAATACTATAGAAAGGTGTTCGATTTATCATTTAGAGTTCAAGAAAAGTTAGGTATTCAACTTAAGTTTATTAATTTAGGCTCAGGACTAGGGATCCCTTATACTAAACAGGATGAAGAGCTGGATACTAAAAAGCTGGGAATAGAAACTTCTGAGATGTTGTATAAGTTTAAAGGGAAGCTATCAGGAACAAAAATTTACATTGAAACAGGTCGTTATGCAGTATGCAAAAGTGGTGTTTATGCAACTAAGGTACTAGATATAAAGACTTCTTTTGGAAAGAAATTTGTGATTCTTGATAATACACTAAATGGTTTCATAAGACCTTCTATAGCAAATATGATAACGAGTTACTCAAAAGATGAAAGCCCATGTGCAAATGAACCATTGTTTACACAAAAAAATGCCTTTGAGTTTATTGTATTAAATAATAAAGTAGAAACTAAATCAGTAGATGACTCGGAGATCGAAACCGTAACGCTAGTTGGAAATCTTTGCACATCTACTGATGTTATTGCAGATAATATATATTTACCAAAAGTAAATGTAGGAGATATTGTAGTGGTTACAAATGCTGGGAGCTATGCAGCTGCATTATCCCCTATGCAATTTGCTACTATGAATCCACCAAAACAGCTATTTTTAACTCGAAATGGGGATATTATATAAAACAAAAATTGAAAGAAACTTAGTATAATAAATATAAATAATAATATTTTCGACAAAACCACACCTATAGATTTTAACGATAATGTATTGTAGTATATAGCAATTTACTATAATACATTATTTTTTGCTTATTTCGACTTTATATTAATCCAATTTGTTATAATTTAAACGTAAACTAAATTAAAAAAATAAGGAGGTATGAATTGAACTTATTAAAGAAATATCCAATTCCTATGGCAGGTTTAATACTATCAATTTTTGCTTTAGGAAACCTGCTTCAATCCTACGGAGATTCAATTAGAAATGTTATTGGAATTATAGGATTTATTTTATATGCGATTTATGTTTTGAAGCTGATAGTGCTTCAAAAGGGAGTTAAGGAGCAATTAGAAAATCCTTTGATTGGAAGCGTATTTCTTACAATTACAATGGCGACAATGTTATTTGCTACATATATAAAGCCATTTTCACCGACAATAGGACTTGTAGTTTGGTGGATTGGAGTCGTAGGGCATCTAGTGCTTATGATTTTATTTAGTAAGAAATTCTTAACTGGCTTCTCAATAAAGAAAGTATTCCCATCTTGGTTCATTGTTTATGTTGGTATTGTTGTTGCAAGTGTAACAGCACCAATGTTTGAACAAATTACAGTTGGAAAAATTGCATTTTGGTTTGGTTTTATAACCTATTTAATACTTATTCCGATTATTTTAATGAGAATTTGGGTTGTAAAAGAGATGCCGGAACCTACTCTACCTACGATAATTATATTAGCGGCACCAGGATCGTTGTTATTGGCTGGATATATTAACAGTTTTGATAGTAAAATCATGGGGATTGTATACTTACTTTTTGCTTTCTCAATTGTATTTTATCTTATAGCTTTAGCTTATTTGCCAAGATTATTAAAGCTGAAATTCTATCCGAGTTTTTCAAGTTTTACGTTCCCTATGGTTATTAGTGCCATTGCAACAAAACAACTTAATGGATATTTAATTAAAGCAGGTAATGAAATAAGTTGGCTTGTATACATTGTTAAAGCGCAGGAAATTATAGCGATTTGTTTAGTATTGTATGTATTTGTTTTATATATGTTGAGTTTGATGAAAACTGAAAAAGCAGTGGAAAGCAAGGCATAAATAGTAAATAGCTTGTATACAAAAGACAGGTTACAAAATATTGAGAATATGAAGATATACAAAATAAAAAGAAATAAATATAAATATAATGAAAAAGATTATGAGGAGGAAATAAAATGGAAGCAAATGCAGTATGTTCAAAAGATAAATACCTAGAGGAAGTGAAAAACACTGCTGAGGGATACTTTAAAAGAGGGGAATTCTTTTGTTCTGAAGCTGTTTTACAAACATTAAACGATGCACTAGGACAACCTTTTAGCCCAGAAATAACTAGAATGGCATCAAGTTTTCCAATAGGTTTAGGTAAAGCTCAATGTCTTTGTGGAGCAGTATCTGGTGGAGAAATGGCTCTTGGTATTGTTTATGGAAGAGTACATGGTGAAGCTATGGACCCTAAAATGTTTGAATTTTCGAAGGATCTTCACGACTTTGTAAAAAAAGAGTACGGATCAACATGTTGTAGAGTAATAACTAAAAAGTGGAATGGAGATAACTTTATGTCTCCTGAGAGAAAAGAGCACTGTATAAAAATTACAGGTGAAGTTGCTGAGTGGGTTGCGGATAAACTTATCGATGATGGAAAAATGGAAATAAAGTAAGACTTTTCAAATAAAGCTGTCCTAAGTTTTGTGTATATTTTATGTATACAAAAAACTTAGGACAGCTTTATTATTAATACAGATAAAATTTAATTGTACAAATTCATAAACTGATAAATTAATTGAGAGTTAATTTAATCAGTAATATCTTCTAATTTAAAATTAACAACTTTTTTTAGATCATCCAAGCTAAGTTCTACCTGATATCCTATCTTTCCACCGCTCATAATAACTGTATCAAGCTCTTCAGCGCTTTTATCTATTACAGTAGTCAATGATTTCTTCATGCCAATAGGTGAACATCCCCCATGAATATACCCAGTTAAAGAGAGTAAATCTTTTGATTTAATCATGGCGATAGATTTTTCTTCTACACTTTGAGCAGCTTTTTTTAAATTGAGATCTTTTTCAACAGGGACTACAAAAACGTAGTTCTGCTTAGATTTACCTTGCGTAACCAAGGTCTTAAAAACGTGTTTGGGATCTTGTCCTAATACAGTGGCTACTTCTATTCCGCTTATGGCATCAGTATCTGCATATGTGTGGTAATTGTAAGCTATTTTTTTGCCGTCTAATAATCTCATAACATTAGTCTTTTGATTCATAATAAATGCCTCCTATATCAAAATTAATTTGATTATATTTCCATTATACACAAGATAGGCTTAATTTATAAATTAAATTCTGTATGTAATTGTGAGAATATCGATTGGATATTTGCTTATTTACATTTATATATAAAATCATTAATGATAATTTTAAAACTGACATACGGTTGTCATATTATGAAAGTTATAATCCTATTAATAGAATAATTAAGAAATTAAAAATAAAGATCTATTAAAATTTTAAACAAAATTAGGAGGAAGATATGAATACAAATACAACTAAAATTGAGGAAATATCAGTATACGGTAAGAAAATAAGAACTGACAACAAAAATTTAGGGTCTCTAGTAAATTTTTGGGAAGAATTTATGAAAAAGGAATATAAGGGAGATGTATATGGAGTTTATACTAACTATGAGAGTGACTATACAGGTGAATACGATTTTTATATAGGAATTGACAACGATAACAACGAGGAAAAAGTAGATATTCAAGAAGGAGAGTATTTAACAATCGAAGTCGACGCAAAAGATCCGCAGGGACTGGCAAAAGCTTGGAATTACATTTGGAATAGCGATATAAAAAGAACATACAAAACAGATTTTGAATACTATTCGAAAGATGGATCTATTAAGATTTATCTTTCAATATAGTGCTTCCAGCATGGAGTGATGAATATATTTGGTCGTTAGAGATTAGGTCATTTATATTTGCATTATCTATATAATTAGTTTAATTAATAAACATTTATAATAAATTATATTCATAAAATCGGAAAAGTTATCTTAAGTAGTTTATCATATTAAGGAATTATAAGACTAAGTCCTTAATATAATATAAAGAATTCAGATAATAGGAGGATTTTAAAATGAGTGTAAAGTATATTCCAGAGCCATTCAGAATTAAAATGATTGAGACAATAAAGATGTTATCTAAAGAAGAAAGAGAAGAAAAAATAAGAGAAGCAAAGTATAATTTATTCAATTTAAAAGGTGAAGACGTTTATATAGATTTACTGACAGATAGTGGGACAAACGCAATGAGTCAAGAACAATGGGCTGGAGTTATGAGGGGTGACGAAGCTTATGCCGGAGCAAAGAGTTATTACAATCTTATAGAAGCAGGTCAAGATATATTTGGATATAAATATATACAGCCAGTTCACCAAGGTAGAGCTGCTGAGAAAGTTCTTTTTGGTTTACTTATGGGAGAAGGAAAATATTCTATATCAAATATGCACTTCGATACAACAAGAGCGCATGTTGAATTAACTGGAGCAAGAGCTATAGACTGTGTAGTTAAAGAAGCTGGAGATCCAACTTTAAGAATTCCCTTCAAAGGAAATATGGATACTGAAAAATTAGAGAAATTAATAGTTAAATATGGAGCTGAAAACGTAGGGATTGTAATAATGACAATAACTAATAACTCTGCTGGGGGACAGCCTGTTTCAGTAGAAAATGTAAGAAAAACATCTGAAATATGTAAGAAGAATAAAATACCATTCTGTATAGATGCTGCCAGATATGCAGAAAATGCTTATTTTATAAAAAAACGTGAAG
Organism: Clostridioides mangenotii TR; assembly: GCF_000498755.1. GTDB lineage: Bacteria > Bacillota > Clostridia > Peptostreptococcales > Peptostreptococcaceae > Metaclostridioides > Metaclostridioides mangenotii_A. The sequence continues at coordinate 61,718 of NZ_AXUS01000020.1, forward strand.
AAGGGTACAAAGATAAACCTATAAAAGATATAATAGGAGAAGTATTTAGCTATGCTGATATATTCACTATGAGTGCTAAAAAAGATACTATTGTAAACATGGGTGGATTATTAGGAATAAAAGAAGATGAAGAATTATTTCAAGCAGTTAAAGCTCGAACTATATCATTTGAAGGATTCGTTACATACGGAGGCTTATCTGGACGTGATTTGGAATCCCTTGCAATAGGTTTGTATGAGGGTCTAGACGAAAATTACTTAAGATACAGAATTGGTCAAATGGAATACTTAGCAGCTAAGCTTGATGATGCAGGAATAGCTTATCAATCACCAGTAGGTGGACATGGGGTATTTGTAGATGCAAAAGCATTATTGCCACATATACCTTATAATGAGTATCCAGGTCAAGCTCTTGCAGTAGAATTATACAAAGAAGCCGGAATACGTACTTGTGATATAGGTTCTTACATGCTTGGCAACGACCCTGATACAGGTGAACAACTTAAATCTGAATTTGAATTCACGAGACTTGCTATACCGAGAAGAGTCTATACTCAAGCACATATAGATGTGATGGCAGATGCTCTTATAGCAATAAAAGAAAGAGCTCACACAGTAAAAGGATACAAAATAACTTGGGAGCCACCAATTCTTAGACATTTCCAAGCATCACTTGCTCAGATAACAGAATAACTATCTGTTGGAACTATTTATGGTATATTTTAGTATTTATGCTTAAAAAAATAACATAATATTTTTTATATAAAAAATATCTTATTGAAATGAACCCCAAAAGTTAGACCTAAAATCTAATTTTTAGGGGTTCATTTTTGTATCTAACTTACTCTATTCTTATGTGTGTAAATTTACATATAACTAAATCCTACGGAAAAAATGTTTAAAGAACAGTAATCCTTATTAGAAGAATCGTATAACTATGTAAAAAAGAAGTTTGACAAGAAAACTAAAAAGTCGAAGTAAATAGAAGAAATATACATAATAATTCGATTTAATATAAGATTCTGTGTGATTTTTATAAAAATTTTACTAAATTTTTTACTAACATTTTACAATCTAATGTTTCTAATATATAATTGACATAGAGAAATATGTACATATAAGTAGGTAAATGTAAGTAGGTAAGCTAACAAATAAATGTAAAGAGGTGTGTATAATGGATATTTTAGAGTGTATCAACAACAAAAGAAGTGGTCGTTCTTATACAGATCAGGAAATAACGGACGAAACATTTAACGAACTATTGAATCTTGGAGTAAAAGCATCTACTGGATCGAATGAACAACCCTGGGGATTTGTAATAATTAAGGACAAAGAAGAAATTGATAAATTAAACGATATAACTAAGAAATATGTAGCTGATAATTTAGAGAAGTTACCCTACTTTAAACAGTATGAGTCATGGTTACACAATCCTAAGATGAGTTTATTCTATAAAAGCCCCTATTTATTGCTAATATTTGGGAATACTGATTCTCACTGGCATGAGTATGATTGCACCCTAGCAGCTGGAAATATAATGCTTGCGGCGCATTCTATGGGAATTGGTACGTGTTGGATTGGGTTCGCTGAACATGTGTGCAATACTAAAGAATTTAAAGAAAAATACAATGTGCCTGAAAACTATGAATTAGTTACGACTCTTACAATGGGATATATGAGAAAAGAGTTGGATGCACCTGTTAGAAAAGAGCCGAAAGTATTTTATTGTAAATAACAATTACAGTGGGCTAAAGCTAAAGCTCTATATTTCAATTTATTTAATAGAATCAGCAAAAATTAGAATATTTAAGTCTTCATATATAAAGTACCTAAAGTTTTTCATCAATTATAAACTTTGGGTACTTTTATTGTTAAATTTAATTATAAAAATATGGATATATAGTAATTTAGAGGTTTATTTACATATATATTATTAGCGGGGCCAGCAGCTCTAAAAGCTTTAAATTTTGGAAGCACACTTGTTACAAATGGTGAAGAAACTCAAGACTTTTTAATAAAAAATAAAATGCAGGATAAAAAAATTGATATTCAAAAAATAATTTACAAAAGCTAAAAAAATAAACAGAAAAAATCAATACCTAATAAAAAATTAACAAATCAAATGGATAAAAAATAACAGACTCATTGATATTACTAGTATTGTTCATCTTATTTAAAAAGTGATATAATTTATTATTGGCTATTTTTAAATAACTTATTTTTAGATTTAACAAAGCAAATTTGATTTAAAAAAATATATTGATTAAATTATACATAATTTGAATTAATTACAACAATTGAGAGGACGACAAGATGAGTAAAATATCAGTTATAGAATTAGACTTTATACTAAATAAACATGTAGATAGAATATTTCCAGTAATAATTAGCGATGATAAAGACATGATAATGATAGATTGTGGATATCCTGGTAGTTTGGATCTATTAGAAAATGCCGCATTAAAAAAGGGCATTGATTTGAGCAAGCTGACAAAGATAATAATTACGCACCATGATTTTGATCATTTCGGAGCTTTAGCAGAGTTTAAAGAAAAGTATCCTAACATAGAAACAATTTCATCTTCTTACGACAAGAGATTTATAAGTGGTGAGGAACTTCGTTAAGGATTGTAAACGCAAGGTCTAGAAGAAATTCAATGTCTAGGACTGAAAGGGTAATGAACCAGCACGCAAAGAAAAAGTTCACTATACTTAAAAAAGTTAAAATAGATAGATGTGTTACTGGCGGAGATTCATATAATTGGTGTGGAGGAATAGAGATTATATCGACTCCTGGGCATATGCCAGGACATATTTCAGTATACTTAAAGGAAAGTAAGGCCTTGGTTACTGGAGATGCTCTCGTTCTTTATAAAGGGCGTCTACTAACAGCAAATCCAAGAACTAATATAGACAATAGGCTAGCAAAAAAATCAGCAAAAAAATTACTAAACTACGATATCAAAAAAATAATTTGTTATCATGGTGGAGAGTATACTAAGAATATTAAAGAATCTATAGAAAGAATATAGATTCTTTTTTGCGAAATTTTATGTTGTATTTTATCAATTGCAAAAATATAAAATTCATCAATATTTAAAGTACTAAAGATAATGAGGCATTTATCAATAATATCGAGATAATTATTTACAATTGAGAAAATATATAGAATAAACGTAAAAACTTCATGTTTTAAAAGGTATCATAATATGTTAGTAGAGATTTTAGAAGTCATTGAATATGTATTTTGAAATTTCAATTATGGGATAATTTAGAATTAGCATAAAAGAAGTAGAATATAGTTGTTTTAACGTATTAAATGAATTACTAAATAATTATAAAGCAATATAAACAAGATAAAATATTGATTACTAGCTAAATTTTAACGATAAAAAATGAGTATTAATAATTTCTAAAAATTAATATTGACAATTTGAAGAAATTCAACTAAAATAATGGTTGAGAATGAATTTCAATGTTAATTAAATATAAATATGGAGGTTATTGATATGAAAATAGTATATTGGTCAGGAACAGGAAATACAGAAATGATGGCGAATTTAATTGCATCAGGGATCGAAGAAAACGGTAAAACTGCTGAGGTAATAAGTGTAGAAAGTGCCAATCCTGATATATTTGATAATGAAGAAATAGTTATTCTAGGTTGTCCTTCAATGGGGGACGAGGTTTTAGAAGAGGGCGAATTTGAGCCATTTATGGAGAGTATAGCTGATAAGGTGAAAAATAAGAAGGTAGCATTATTTGGATCATATGGATGGGGAGATGGCCAATGGATGAGAGATTGGCAAGATAGAATTACTGGATATGGAGCTGTTTTAATAGATGATGGTCTAATAGTAAACAACGATCCAGATGATGCAACATCTGAAGAGTGCAAAGAGTTTGGAAGAAAGATTTCAAAATAAATAAAGTATGAAGTATTTAAATTTTTACGATAAACTAAACTCTCTCTCAGATAAAGAATACATAGAAATGTTTTTGCTTTATTCAATTTCTCCCGTGATTTCTCATTTAAAGCCAGCATCTACTATAACTATCAAAAAGAAAAACGATATGCTATACAACAGATGGATAAAATACGGAAAAGATTTTATTGCTGAAATTAATTTGAAATTTACAGAGTTACGTGAAAACAACGATGTGGTTGTACTGATGATTTACGATTCTAAATCTATAGAGGAGTGTGTGTCTCAATACGAGAATAACAAATTTCTAACGGGTCTAGGTTATAAAAGTGGAAGCGTAGATGATTACATCAATAAATTAAAAGTTAGGTATGCAAAATACCACTGCCCACATGAACTTGGATTATTTTTGGGTATACCTATAAAAGATGTTAAAGACTTTATAGACTGCTCTGATAAAAAATGTTTGATGTGTGGTTATTGGAAAGTATACAATGACTTTGAACTAGCACAAGAAATGTTCGAAAAATACGATAAGATAAAAGAACACACAATGGATAGTGTATTATGCGGAAACACCGCTATAAATATAACTAGATCGATTAGAGAATATTTTTATTATCCTATTAAGAAAGTTCAATAACTTAATACATTATGTAGCTGTATCATTAGCGTAAAAAATTCGCTATTGATACAGCTATTTTTATTGCAATTCTATTAGATATATTGGAGAAATTAGTAATGATAGTTGTATTAGGTATTTTAGAAAATCTAAAGTAAGTATATTTAACTTGACTAAACTACGAATTTTAGTAGTATTTAACTAACGATAGTTAGTATAGTTGATTAGAAAATGATCAGTAAATTTAGAGGAAGTATGAATACTATAGATAAGATAGTTTATTAAACTTGTTTTCTAAAAAGTGATATAGCGCTGTATCTGTAAGTGAAATAGTAAGGTGTGTAGGGATAAAAGAGAGCTCAATATACAATCATTTTAAAAGTAAGCAGAGTATATTTGATTATAAAGTATTATATCATTAAATAAGTAGAGAAATAGGGGGGATAGTCGTTTTGAATGTAACAGTTATAAATGCTAGCAAAAAAAATGGCAATACACATAGATGTGTAGATGTCTTAACAGATAAATTAAGCAAAATTACAGAAGTAAAGAAGGCAGAATATTTTTTAGCAAAAGATTTCAATAAATTCTGCACAGGTTGTATGCAGTGTATTTTGAAAAGCAGTGAAAGTTGTCCACATTATACTGAGTTATCACCAATTATTGAGTCTATTTTATCGGCAGATGTGGTTATCCTTAGTTCGCCTGTGTATGTTTTTGATGTAAGTGGTAGTATGAAGTCGTTTTTAGATCATATGGCGTATATGTGGATGCTGCATAGACCTGAGAAAGAAATGTTTAATAAATTTGCGGTTGGAATTTCATCAGCAGCAGGAGGTGGAATTGGTCACACAAACAAAACATTTAAAAATAACTTTTTATTTTGGGGAATTTTAAGATATAAAACGATTGGATTAAGAGTTTTAGCAAAGTCGAAGGATGAAATATACAACGATTCAAAATTAAATAGAAAAATGGATAAGTTAAGCAAGGAAATATACAAATGGAATCAAAGTAAAAGTAAAAGGCCAAAAGTGTTGACTCGTATTTTGTTTGATATGGTGTCTAAAATGCAGAAGGGAAATACTTGGACGGCTGTAGATTCAGATTACTGGAAAAAGAACGGTTGGTTAAATGGTAAAAAGCCGTGGTAATACTGGAATTTTAGAGATATAATAACAGTAAGGCATACGATTTTTTGGCTGTTTCAACAGCTTTGAAACGTATGGGTAAACCAATGAAATTGGATCGCTAGCAGTTTATTTGGCATCAGAAAAAGCTAGATTTATGACAGGAAAAACTATAACTATGGATGGATATTAAAATATGTAATTTGTTAGTTAATAATTAATAAATAAATTTTAAGAAAGTTAATTAAATTTAACTAAAGAATAGGAGGCTTAAAATGGTTTATTACATAAGATTGAAAGGATAGCACGGGTTTGTGGCTATCATCTTAGTAAAACTATTATAATAGGCGCAATCCCGTAAATTGATTAGTTTATCAACAGAAGGAGATTGTGCAATGGAAATAAGAAAGATAAAGAAGTTAGACAGAATAAAAAATAATTTAGATACAAATAAATATATAATGAGATGTCCAAAATGCTTTAACAAGTTTGACAGCATTAAAGGAGACAGCCTAATATGCAAGAGTAAGCATTGCTTCGATATCTCAAAAAAGGGATATATCAATTTCTTAAAAACAAAGAACAGTGATATATACAACAGAGAGTTATTCCAAGCGAGAAATAGTGTATACACTTACGGAGTATACAACGCTCTATTTAAGGAAATTTCGGATATAATAACAGTAAATATAAAAAGCAATTCCATAAGTCGTATACTCGATGCTGGAAGCGGAGAAGGCTATCTGCTTAATTATTTATCAAAAGTAAAACAAATATCAGATAAAACAAATCTAATTGGAGCAGATATATCCAAAGAAGCGATTAAAATATCTGCTATGGATGAAGAAAACATACTATGGGGTGTAACTGACCTTTCAAATTTACCAGTAATGGATAAAAAAATAGATATAATTCTAAATGTCTTATCACCAGCAAACTATAGTGAATTTAAAAGAATACTAAACCCTTTAGGAATTGTAATAAAAGTAGTTCCAGAGGAAAAATACTTAAAAGAAATAAGAAGAAATCTAACTGGATATATAGACAAAGAGAGTTATTCAAATGAAAAAATAGTAAATAAATTTGACGAAAATTTAGAATTAGTCTACGAGAAGCAGATTAAATACACCGTAAAAATAGAAAAAAAGACTCTAAATGATTTACTGAAAATGACACCGATGACATCAAATATTCCACCGAAAAAGTTGGAAGATATATTGGAGTCAAATATAAATGAAATAACAATAGATCTAAAGCTTATGATAGGAAAAACAAAAAATGAATTGGAGTAAAAAAGAAAAATTTAAGTAAAAAATATATTAGATTAAAAAAGATAAGACTAGACTAGAAAATTGAATTAGATAAAAAATTAAATTTGATAGATAATTTCACGTAAATAAGGGGGTATCCAATTGGATAGCCCCTTAAT
>NZ_AXUS01000021.1 GCF_000498755.1 Clostridioides mangenotii TR
TATCTTATTTATTATATAAAATATATTTTTTTTGACTTTATTTACTACACGCTCCAATTTAAACTTTGCTGTTGAATTGAATACAATTTAAAATACATACCATTTTTTTCCATAAGATCATTATGAGATCCTTCTTCCACTAATTTTCCTTTATCCAACACGATAATTTTATCAGCTCCGGCAATAGTTCTCAAACGATGCGCTATAACAATAACAGTTTTACCTTCAATCAATTTAGAAATGGCTTTTTGTATAAAAGATTCGTTTTCTGGGTCCAAAGAAGCTGTTGCCTCATCTAATAAAACAATAGGTGCATCCTTTAAAAGAGCACGTGCAATTGATATCCTCTGCCTTTCACCTCCTGACAAAGTACTTCCATTCTCACCCAATACTGTGTTGTATTCATTAGGTAGATTTTTTATAAATTCATCGCAGCAAGCCGCTTTCGATGCTGCTAAAACTTGTTCTTTAGTCGCATCTCTATTTCCAATCAGTATATTATTGTAAACAGTGTCATTAAATAGAATAACATCTTGGAATACAAAAGACATATAGCTCATTAGATGCTCTGGATCTAATGATTTAATGTCTACTCCTCCAATTGTAATCTTTCCGCTTGAAACATCCCAGAATCTTGCTATCAAACGTGAAAGTGTACTTTTTCCACTTCCCGATGGACCAACTAATGCTGTAATACCACCAGCTGGAATAGTTGTACTGATCCCTGCAATTGCTTTATTTCCAGCATTGTTATAATTAAAGCTGATGTCATCTAGTTCAATAGTAAATTCATTAATCTCTTTTGTAGCATCGCCCTCCATAATCTGGAGTTCATTCAATTTTTTCATACGCTTTATTACGATATTGTTGTATAAAAGCTCAGGTAATAGAGTAAGAATAGTTAATACTGGACCATAAATTCTAGTAATTACCAATAGAAACATAAAAAGAGGAATAATCTCTATTTTCCTATTTATAAGTAAGCTACATCCTAGAAATATGGTTATACCAACTCCTGCTTGAACAATAACTTGAGCTCCTGTAACAAAAATACCTGTAATAAACTCAAATTTTATAGCTAAATTACGCATTATTTTAAGAGCTTTCTCAAGAGTCGAGAATTTTTCTCCATTTAAGTTGCAGGCTTTTATCACCTTTATTCCCTCTATATATTCTTGAACTTGACCAGAAACTTCTAGTTTTGCTTCTGTATGTTTAACTCCTAGTTTTTCTTGTATTTTTCTTGTTAAGTATATTATTAAAAATGCAATAGGAACAGAACAAAATACTGCTAACGCCATCTGCCAGTTGGCAAATGAAAGAATAACGCAAACAACGGTAATAGAAATAAAGTTTGCAATTAATTGAGGAAGTATATGGCTTAATACATGCTCTGTAATTGCACAATCTCCCATTATATTCGTAGTTAGCTCTGTTAAGTCTTTTTCATTAAACACACTCATAGGTAGTTTTCGTATATGTTCTGATATTGATATTCTTGCATTTTCTGATTCTAAATACGAAGTTACATATGTTTTTTTATAGTCATTTTTACTAGCAATAAACACAATTCCCGCTGAAATTATACCTAAAGTAAATAGCATCCACATGTAATTCCACGAAATTTCCCCTCCTGTAAAAGGTTTTATAAGTTCCATAAATATCTGTATAGTGACAATAAAAGGTAACATCATAGCTAAGTTTGTAAGTGTAACCGCAAAGATTGCTTTCTTTAAATCAGTATATCCTTTCTCTGATAGCATAAATGCAATTTGTAATTTATGCATAATCTTTCCCTCCTTCAGCTTTTCTTTTCATGCTCCAACTAATTGTCTGTGTATATGTATTCCACATATCTTTATATTTTCCGTCTACATCTACAAGTTCATCGTGTGTTCCCTCCTGTATGACTTCTCCGCCTGATACAACAACAATTTTATCAGCACTTCTTATTGTATTTAATCTATGTGCAATCATAACTACGGTTTTGTTGTGCATCAACGTCTCAAATGCCTTTTGAATCATGTGTTCATTCTCTGGATCAGAAAATGCCGTAGCTTCATCGAGAACTACTACAGGTGCATCCTTTACAATAGCCCTCGCAATTGCGACTCTCTGTTTTTCTCCTCCAGATAAATGAACTCCCTTTGCTCCAATAACAGTATTATAGCCATTTGGCAACTGCATAATAAACTCATGGCATTGCGCTGCCTTTGCAGCATCGATTATCTGCTCATCTGTAGCTTTTAAATTCCCCATACGAATATTGCTCATAACGCTTTGTTTAAATAAAAATACATCTTGGAACACAAAACTTAATTTTTCCATTAATTCCTCTGTCTCAATTTCCCTTATATCTACATTTCCGAGTTGTACACTTCCGCTATCTACATCAAAAAATCTAGGTATTAGATGAGCTATAGTGCTCTTTCCTCCTCCAGAAGGACCCACAATAGCTGTGACTTCGCCTTGATTTGCTGTAAAAGATATGTCATTTAGAGCCTTTTTATCTTTGTTATAAGAAAACTCTACATTTTCAAAATAAATATCGTAGCTATTGGGATGTTTCCCAACAGACGGTTCAGATAATGGTGGCTTTGACAAATATTCATCCATAGCCTCTACTCCCCTTATAATTTGCATACCACTTGAACTTACATACATAATTTTAAGCATTACAGAGGCAATAGACGGCACAAATATTAGATAGAAAATAAAATCCCCAGCAAAATCTCTATAATCTGTGCTATTCATGCCTATAAATATTCCTACTGGAATTATAAATAAATATATATTGTTTATTATAGTTGTATACGCCGACATATAATTTTCCCATTTTAATGTATAAGGTATAACCATATCTGTATAAGCTTTTATAGTTTTATGAAGACTGCTAAAAGAGTAGACCGTCTGCTTAAATGCCTTTACAACTGAGATTCCACGAACATATTCAACAGAAGCGTTATTCATTTCTTCCAGTGATGACTGATAGCTTTTCATCATTTTTTGCGCCCCATCATTTCCGTATCCTAAAAACTGTATTATAAAAGCAATTACAATTCCTAATATTGCAACCAGTCCGTACCTCCAGTCAACGCTAACCAATATAACAATCATTACAATAGGAGCTACAATTGCCGCTACAATATCAGGTAGTTGATGTGCGATAAACCCTTCTATTTTTTCAATATTTTCATCCATTATTTTTCTAAGCTTTCCACTGCCGACAACTATATGAAAACCTAGGGGAACTTTTGCTAAATGATTGCTGAAATTTACCTTTAACTCATACAAAGTTCCAAAAGCCGCTAGATGCGAACATATTAAAGCTAAGAAATACAATAATATATTTCCGATCACTCCTAATAAAGCCATCCAACCATAATAAGTTAAATTTGCTGTGCTTATAGCCGAATATTCTGGATACACTGATAAAACTTCTCTAATAATAAAATAAATAGCTATATACGGAACAAAGCTTATTATCGATGCTAAAGAAGAAAGAATTGTCGATATAATCACCAAGCCTTTCTTCATAAAAGCTAATTCTAAAAGTCTTGACCATCCAGTTTTTTGGGCCCTTTTTTCTGAAATTTTCATACGCTAACCTCCTATAAAATATTATTTTACATGTTGTATATCATCTTTATCCAACAGATATTGATCCAACACATCCACCTTCTATATGTATAATTGTAGTTCAACAAGATAAAATAAACTCAATCTCGTGTTGCTAAAACTGTCATTGAATAAAATTGTAATTGTTTTGCCATAAAAAAAGTCCAACTATAAAGAAATCGATTATCATTCTCATCAGCTAGACAAAGTATATCAATTATTCATTTTACCATCTACTCCAAATCGCCATTTTGCCCCAGTTGGACAATCCTTTTGTATTCACTTGGAGTAACACCTGATATATCTTTAAATACTTTAGTAAATTTACTCGGATTTCCATAGCCTACTATGTTGGCCACATCTGCTACTGAATATCGATCATCTCTCAAATACGCCAATCCATGCCTGATTCTTAGCCTTTTTAAATATTCGTATGGAGGAAAACCATATATATGCTTAAAGCAATCCTTCAACATCGTCTGCGACATATTGAACTTATATGAAAGCTCCTTTATCGTATAGTGATGGGCAATATCTTCTTCTAATAGATTTTTTATTTTATGAACCTTTATAACATGCTCTTTCGAAAATACTCTGTACTCATTTTTAGAGACTACTACTTCTTCCCCCATTAAAAATAGAGCTTCTAGAGTCTTTATTTTTATATACGACATATTTTTATTAAACGTAGCGTGATATAGTTCTTCAAGCGCCTTCACTAATATAACATTGTCTTTCATTAAAAAAATAGGTTTATCCTTAAAAAAGTTTGAGAAAATCCTATCTATTGAAATATTGAAATGATCAAATAGACTATATGTTTCACTATCTACATAATTTAAATGTAGCATTATGTTTATTCCTTTATATATGCTTATTGGAAGCCTAGAATAATTTGATTCATTGATATTGTATAGCATTGCAATATCGCCAGCTCCAATCTGCATATGCTTTTTATCCTTTAGTTGGTAATCGTAAATTCCCTCGTGACTATATGCAATTTCTATAAATTCTTCTAACTCCACTCTGCCTTTAAATATTTCATCTGTACAATATTCACTATAAATAACATCGACTCCGGGTAAAATACTGTATATGATTAGTTTTCCATGACCAAACTCCGGATTTAATTTGTATACAGTATAGTGTTGCTTCCTCTCAGAGATATGCAATCCAAACTCTGAAATATCTAAACATCTATCAATTGTTGAGCTCATACTTTTCACTCCCCCATTTTAAAGCATTCACACAAGGTTATTCTTCTTTTGTATAATACTAACAAATTTATTTCTTCTAATCAATGAATTTTATCCTTTATCATAAATAAACAACTAAAAAGGGAAACGGTATCATTCTATTGCTTACTGTACTATATTACACTACTACATTACCAGCTCTTTCTCTTAGTAAATTAAATTCTTTTTTTACCATGAAGACAGTCCAAATTACAATCACAAAATCGATTGCAAATGAGCCATAATATATACCTGCAACACCAATAAATCTAGGTAAAATAAGCATTACTGGAATATAAAATACAAACTGTCGAGCCATTCCAATAATCATTGCCGGCTTTCCTTTGTCTATAGCTGGAAAAAATGTCATTGCCATAAATATAAATGACAGTACTGGCAAGATAGCCATATAAATTCTAAAATAACCTAGTTGTGAAATAGCAAACACCTTTCCAGTGATCATCAGACCCAAAATGGAACTAGGTGATATAAGTGATACTATCCAAAATGGAATAGTCAAAATCATTGCAGAAAAACCGAAGATTTTATATGAACTTATTACGCGATCGTATTGTTTCGCTCCATAATTAATACCAATAGCAGGCTGCAAAGCACGCATTAACCCAAATATAGGTGTAAGTAGAAATTGGAATATTCTATAAACTACACCGTAAAAAGCAACATCAGAAGTTGTTCCATATATCGCTAAGGCATTAAATACAACAGCTGCTTGTATAAGACTCATAACTGACATTATAAGAGATGGCATACCCAGTCTCATAATTCCTGATGCTGTTTTTTTATCAAGTTTAAATGTAGCTACTTTAGCATCAAAAGTAGCATGACCTTTTCCAAAATATATCCAGCCTAATAGCGAGTAGGCAAACATACCTACGTTAGTACCCCAAGCTGCTCCATCAACCCCCATATTAAGTAGTACTATAAAGATGTAATTCGATATAGCATTTACAACTAAACCAGTACCCATCATCCAAGCAGCGGTTTTCATTTTACCCTCTGCACGAATTATCATATTTCCAGCTAAACCGTAAATCCAAAATATTGAACCTAATATCGTAATCCTAAAGTAGTTATTACCCGCAATCAAAGCTTCACCAGATCCACCCATTGCTGCAATAAGCTCTTTAGAAAACAACAGAGTTATTATCATATAAATAGCTGTAGAAATTATTGTTATTACATTTACGTTACCTAAAATTTTTCTCTGTGTGTCTCTATTCTTCGCTCCTAAAGCTATACTCAATACAGAGCCAGCTCCTACACCAATCAAAGATCCAAATGCCGTGCTGATCTGTGTAATCGGATAAGCTAATGACACACCCGCAAGAGCTGTTTCTCCAACATAACGCCCTACAAAAAAGGCATCTAACACTGTATTGAATCCATAAAATACCATAGCAATTACGGCAGGCCACGACAGCTGAAACATCACTTTCCACAGATTATCATTTAAAATAAACTGTTTTTGTTTTTCTTTTGTATCCAAAACTGCTGTACTCATTTAATCTCTCCTTTTTTATCAAACCTTAATATAAACAAGCTGATAATCATTATCAATCGTACTTTGACCAAAGTATATCTATTATTCATTTAGATATCTACTCCAATTAGCCAATTTAACCTTAATAGACAATTAATTTAATACAAACGCTGTTAAATTACCTATAAATGCCTATAAACGTAAAATTCTTAAAGTATAAACCAACAAATTTTATTGAAATCTGAACAACATACTATTTGTTTATGTTATAATTAACGTATATGTCTATAATTAAAATTTACAATTAGACAAAATTGTTTAAATTTATATAAAACAAATGAGAGGAAGATCATAATGAAATTAGGTATAGTTGGATTACCGAATGTCGGTAAAAGTACGCTATTCAATGCAATAACTCAGGCAGGAGCTGAATCTGCAAACTATCCTTTCTGTACAATAGATCCAAACGTTGGTGTTGTATCTGTTCCAGATGAAAGACTAAATAAATTACAAGAACTATACAGTTCTAAAAAAATAGTTCCTACTGCAATAGAATTCTGTGATATAGCAGGTCTTGTAAGGGGTGCTTCTAAAGGTGAAGGACTTGGAAACAAATTTTTATCTCACATAAGAGAGGTTGACTCTATTGTTCACGTTGTAAGATGTTTCGAAGATCCAAACGTTGTTCACGTAGACGGTTCTGTAGATCCACTTAGAGATATAGAGACTATAAACTTAGAGCTTATATTTTCTGATATAGAAATATTAGAAAGAAGAGTACAAAAAACTCAAAAAGCTGCTAAAGCTGATAAAACTCTTGCTTCTGAGCTAGAGTTCTTAAAATCAATCTTAGCTACTCTTGAAGACAACAAATGTGTAAGAACTATGGAATTTAATGAAGATGAGCAAACTTTTGTAAATTCATTAAACTTACTGACTTCAAAACCAGTTATATACGCAACAAATGTTGGAGAAGACGATTTAGCTGATGATGGAGATAGCAATAAATATGTTAAAATTGTAAGAGATTATGCTGCTACAGAAGACGCTGAAGTTGTAGTTGTATGCGCGCAAATAGAAGCTGAAATTTCTGAACTTGATTCTGATGATGAGAAAAAAGAGTTTTTAGAAACTCTTGGTCTTGAGCAATCAGGTCTAGATAAACTTATAAAATCATCTTATGCACTACTTGGTCTTATATCATACTTAACTGCTGGGCCACAAGAAGTTAGAGCTTGGACTGTAAAAGTTGGAACAAAAGCTCCTCAAGCAGGTGGAAAAATTCACTCTGATATCGAGAGAGGTTTCATAAGATCAGAAACAATAGCATTCGACGATTTAGTTAAACATGGAACTATGTCTGCAGCTAAAGACAAAGGTTTAGTAAGACTTGAAGGTAAGGACTATATCGTTAAAGATGGAGATGTTATCCTGTTTAGATTTAACGTTTAATAGATTGTAAAATAATAATGAGCGATCAATAATACTATTGATCGCCCATTTTAGTATAATAATTTTACATACTCCCCCCAAGGGATACATTCTTTCTTAAACAAAAGATCTCCGAATCCCTGCCCAAAAACAAAACTATAATAAAACTTTAATTTTTATAAAAATAAAGTGGGATGTATCATAATCGATTTAAAAATCAGATTGTGATACATCCCACCTATAAATAATTGTTAATCATATGCTGTATTCTATTTATCCAAACTATCTAAAAAATCTCTCGCAACTTCCTTATCATCAAAGTGATGTTTAGTAGTACCTATTATCTGATAATCTTCGTGTCCCTTACCAGTAATAATAACGACATCTCCCTCTTTTGCAATCGCTACAGCTTTTTCAATAGCATCTTTTCTATCCACAACTACATTGTAGTTATCTACATTTATATCTATACCTTTAAGAACATCTTCTATTATAGTATTTGGATCCTCAGTTCTAGGATTATCTGAAGTTATAAAACAAACATCTGAATACTTCTGCCCTATTTCGCCCATAAGAGGTCTCTTTTCACTATCTCTATCTCCACCACAACCAAATACAGAAATAACCCTTCCTTTAGCAAATTCCATACTAGTTTTAAGTACATTCTCTAAAGCATCTGGAGTATGTGCATAATCTACAATAACGCTCATTCCTCTATCATTAGGCACAGTTTCAAATCTCCCAGATACCCCTTTAGTAACTCTAAGCCCCTCTTTATATACAGACTTATCAATACCTAAATTGTAACACGCAGCTATAACAGCAAGCGTATTATAAACAGTAAACATACCAGGAACAGGAACAAATATAACCTCCTCATAAGTCGGAGTTATAAGTCTATATGATACACCATCAGAATCAGACTTTATATCCTTAGCCATAAAATCAGCCTTATTTTCGATACCGTAAGTATAACAAGGAGTATCTAAATCTTTAATATTCTCATAAATCTTTTGTCCGCCTTCGTCATCTATGTTTATGATATTGGCTCCAGTAGTCATAAAAAACAACTTTTCCTTCGTCTGTCTATAATCCTCTAAATCCTTATGAAAATCAAGATGATCAGGAGTAAGATTAGTAAATATACCAAGCTTAAACTTAGTCTCCTCAACGCGATTCAGAGCAAGCGAATGAGAAGAAACCTCCATAGCACAATAATCGCACTTATTATTTAGCATATTATCAAAAGTATGTTGAAGATCAATGCTCTCAGGAGTAGTAGAACTAGAAGTAACCTCCTGAATACCATCAAATATTTTAATAGTACCAATTAGCCCCACTTTTTTTTGTGCTCGTGACAAAATCTCATTTAAAAAAGTAGTTATACTAGTCTTACCATTAGTTCCCGTAACTCCAAGAACATCGAATTTAGTAGAAGGATGATTATAAAAATTATCAGCGACCTTAGCCATATTCATTCTAGAATTATCAACCCTTACAAAAGTACAGCCTTCAACAAAAACATCCTCCTCAACCAAAAATGCCTTTGCACCTTTTTCAATCGCGCTATTTATATACTTATGTCCATCAGAAACAAATCCCTTAACACAGACAAACAAAGTTCCCTCAGAAACCTTTCTAGAATCATACTGAACATCTTTTATCTCAACATCCAAATCTCCCACAACACTAACAACATCAAGTCCCTTAATCACATCACTCAACAACATAAAACTTCCTCCTAAAAAACGCCTATTTTTAACAGTCATTAATTTTTTATACCTTATATACTCTATAACTTCATATCATATAAATATATTTCAATTCTTATATTTTTGTTCTTTGCTTTAATCTTCGCCTTTACTTCAAAAGTGATTTTGAATAATAGCAATATGATGGGATTTTTGTTGATATGTAGATACTCGCGCCGTTTTCAGACGCACCTTGTCTGACATGTAGCGAATAACTACATATCAACAAAAGTTCCATCATATTGCTATTATTTAAAATCCTCCTTTCCCCATTATATTGTTATCTATTTGCTAAGTAAATTGCTAATAATGCTTGAAATATTGCAAAAAATGCCCTATTATATATATAAAAACTTATGTGAGGGTAAATATGAGAGATAAACATAATAAAATAGGTTATTTAAATGAGGATTTTAAAATATTTAGTATAAACGATAAAAAAGACATAGAATTCGAATACCATCATCATGACTTTGACAAGATAATAATTTTTTTAGACGGTGATGTTTCATATTATATAGAAGGTAAACAGTACAAGCTACAACCATTAGATATATTATTTATAAGTAACACCGAAATTCATAAACCAGTTATAAATCCTAATATAAATTACAACAGGATAGCAATTTGGATAAACCCAGATTGTTTTCAAAAATACAATAAAGAAAATAATAACTTAAACAAGTGCTTTGAAATATCTAAAGACAATAAACATTATTTGTTGTCGCTTAGCGATTCTAAAATAGATATTCTAAGAAAATCTATTGAACAAATTCAAGATGCCGAAAAAGACTCTGACTTTGGAAGCGATATTCTTAGAAATTCATTATTTTTACAGTTGATGGTATTTTTAAACAGATCTCTATTAAACTCTGAAAACGATGATAGAAACGTCAAATACGATAGCACAGTTGAAAATGTACTTTACTACATTGATCAAAATATAGGTAATGATCTTTCTATAGATACTCTTTCGACAGAATTCTATATAAGTAAATACTACCTTATGAGGAAATTTAAGTCACAAACAGGTACTTCTATACACAATTACATAGTTCAAAAAAGACTTTTAATAGCTAAGTCCCTGATCAAAGAGGGAAATTTAATGACGGATGTATGCAATAAATGTGGATTTAACGACTACTCTAGCTTTGTTAGGGCTTTTAAGAAAGCTTATGGAGTTTCTCCAAAAAACTATAAAACTGAAAGCAATTTGTTCGGTGATATAAGTACTACTGATGAATAAAAAAATTAATTTAAATTATAAAAAAATTATTGACAACTTAAAATGAAAATAATAAAATATTACTAAGGCACCTAACTATATAAAAAATTGAGGTAATTTAAATGCACAAAGAAATATCAGAAATTTTATTTGATGAGTTTAGGGATTTTGTGATTTTATCAAGACTCAGACAAATAGAATTATTAAAAAAACATAAAATAGGTCGTACGGCTATGAGTCAAGGAAGACTATTGGAATGTTTACATAGTAACAACGGAATCGCACAAAAAGAACTTTCAGAAATGTTGGAAATTCGACCAGGATCACTAAGTGAGTTAGTCACAAAAGCCGAAAATAGAAAATTAATCGAAAGAAGAATAAATCCTGATGATAAACGAGTTACAAATATTTTCTTAACTGGAAAAGGGATGCGAGAAGTTCAAAAATTTATAGTATTGTACAGAGATATGACTAAAGATATATTTGATTCTTTAACTGAAAAAGAACAGTCTACTTTATGTTCGAAACTTAAAGAATTAAATAAAAGTATAGATTCAAAACTAGATAGGTAATCTGTATTTTTACTAGTTTACACATTAGTTAGGTACCAAAGAGAAAAGGAGGAATGTCTATGGCAGGAAAAATTAAAATAAGACCAATAACATGGGGGTCTAAATCTTATAAACAGGTTTTGGAACTTAGAAATGAAATACTAAATAAACCTTCAAACCTACCTTTGATAGAAAGTATGCCTAAAAACGAGAAGAAATTCATTATTTTAGCAGCATATCATAAAAATGAAATCGTAGGTACTTTATCTATCGACAGACTGTCTTCGGACGCTGTACAAATTAGACAAGTTGCTATTTCCTCAAAACTACAAGGTCATGGTATTGGAAAAAAATTAATGACTAGTGCAGAAAAAATAGCTAAGTTTTTTAGATTTAAAAAGATCGTATTAGATGCTAGGGATAACGCATGGAGTTTCTACGAGAAGCTTGGATACTACCCGAGAAGTGATAAAGAGATGTATAAAAATGAAGACTTATATATGAAACCTTATGAAAAAGATATCGAGCTTGCAGTCTTTAAATTCAATCACAGAAACGTTATGTTCTACTATCTTATGGATAGAAAAATGAAAAATATGTTAAACCCTATTGAAGAAGATCAGACAATTTGAATATAATCGATAACACTTCACATAAATAAAAAAGCTGATCCAGAAAATCAGCTTTTTACTATATCATTGATTCCTAGTTATTAGCTGTGTTTACAGCATCTATTACAGCATATCTAAATCCATTTTTCTCTAGAGCAGCAACACCTTTAATAGTTGTTCCACCTGGAGAACAAACACCATCCTTTAACTCGCCAGGGTGCTTTTTAGAATCCAAAGCTAACTTAGCAGAGCCAAGCATCATCTGAGCTACTACTTCGTAAGATAAGTCTCTTGGAAGTCCATTCATAACAGATGCGTCGCCAAGAGCTTCCATAAATACATCGACAAATGCAGGACTACAACCAGCTACAGTACCAAATGTACCTAATAATCTTTCTTCAACCTCTACAATACCACCTAATGCCTTAAACATACTCATTACCTTTTCTCTATTTTCCTCTGTGAAATTCTCACTAAATGATATACCAGTCATACCTGCATTAACGCTTACAGGTGTATTTGGGATAGCATGTCCTATCGAGAAAGACTCCCCTAATAATGTCTTCATTTCATTCATTGAACAACCCGCTGCTACAGATACAATTATAGGATTCGATGTTATTTCAGACTTAAACTTCTCTAACACTTTTAAGACTATATTTGATCCAGTAGCTATAACTACAATTTCGCAATCCGAAAAGCTTTTATAATCATTAATTAATGTAAAGTGTAATTTTTCTTGAAGATTTGATGTAGTTTTACTTCTGCCACCTTTTACTACTACTGACTCAGCAGGTATGTATTCACTTTTAATTAAACCTTCAATCATGGCTCCACCCATATGTCCTGCTCCAATAAATCCTATTTTCATATTCTTCATTCCCTTCTTCATAATTGTAATTTATCTTATATACATTATACTTTATTACCCAAACTATTGTAAGTAAACACAAAACAATAAATCACTTAAATCAATTCAAGTAATTAAAATACTTAAAACACTTGAGATGCTTGAGATACTTAAAACATTTAAGTCACTTGAGATATCTAAAAGAAAGGCGACTTCAATAAATTGAAGTCGCCTTTTATATTATAAAATATTAATTTTATATTAGTTTCTTTCTGCTAGGATTCTGTATCCTTCGTATCTTTCTTTAGCATCATCTTCAGCCATAGTGAACAGACCTTCAGCTTGCTCTGGGAATTGTTGTGCTATTGCTGCGTATCTTACTTGTCCAAGTATGAAATCTCTGAAGCTTGCAGATGGAGCCTTAGAATCTAAATTAAATCCGCTCTTACCATCTACTTTTTGCTCTGGGTTGTATCTGTATAAATGCCAGTAACCAGCTTTAACAGCTTGCTCTTCATTAGCTACAGTTCTTCCCATACCTTCTTTTAATCCATGGTTTATACATGGAGCATAAGCTATTATGATAGATGGTCCTTCATGTTTCTCAGCTTCTATAAGTGCTTTAACAAATTGGTTTTTGTCTGCTCCTATAGCAACTTGAGCTACATATACGTTACCGTAAGTCATAGCCATCATACCAAGGTCTTTCTTCTTAGACTTTTTACCTGAAGCTGCGAATTTAGCCATTGCAGCAGCTGGAGTAGCTTTAGAAGCTTGACCACCTGTATTTGAGTAAACCTCTGTATCCATAACAAGTACGTTTACATTTTCTCCTGATGCAAGAACATGGTCTAATCCACCGTAACCGATGTCATATGCCCAACCGTCTCCACCGAATATCCATTGAGATCTCTTAACTAGGTAATCTTTGTTGTTATCTATATCTTTTATTAATTTGATTGCTTCCATTTCTGGGTCAAATTTACTGTAATCGAAGTTTTCTAAGAAGCTTATAACTTTAGCACTTGCAACTTTAGAAGCTTCCCCATCGTTGAATGCCTCTAACCATTCAGTGTAAGCAGCTCTAGACTCATCACATATTTCCATTTCTAATAATTTCTTCATGTCTCCAGCTATTTTGTTTCTTAAGTGCTTAACAGCTGTGTACATTCCGAATCCATACTCAGCATTGTCCTCAAATAATGAGTTTGCCCAAGATGGACCTTTACCTTCATGGTTCGTAGTATAAGGAGTTGATGGTGCTGATCCTCCCCATATTGAAGAACATCCTGTAGCATTTGCTATCATCATTCTGTCTCCAAATAATTGAGTTACTAACTTGACGTAAGCAGTCTCGCCACATCCAGCACAAGCTCCAGAGAACTCAAGTAATGGTTGTCTGAATTGACTTCCTTTAACAGATGTTGGAGCCATTAAATCACCTTTTGGTGCAACTTTTTCAGGATCGCTTATGTAATCCCAGTTAGCTACTTGCTCGTCAAGTTGTGTTTCGATAGGCTTCATAACTAAAGCTTTCTCTTTAGCTGGACAGATGTCAGCACAGTTTCCACAACCAGTACAGTCCATAGTATCTATTTGAATTCTATATTGTAATCCTTCAAATCCTTTACCAATAGCTTTCTTAGCTGTTAATCCTTCTGGACCATTAGCTATTTCCTCTTCCGTTAATAAGTAAGGTCTTATTGTAGCATGAGGACAAACGAATGAACATTGGTTACATTGGATACAGTTTTCTATTTGCCACTCAGGAACGTTAACAGCTATACCACGTTTTTCGTATGCAGCTGTTCCTGAAGGGAATGTACCGTCTTCATATCCGTTGAATGCACTTACTGGTAGATCGTTACCTTTTTGTGCAGTCATTGGTCTTAATATGTTCTTTATAAAGTCTGGCTCTTTTACTTCAGCTTTTGGAGCATCTACTGCATCTACCCAAGCAGCTGGAACTTCAACTTTAACTAGTGAGTTTATACCAGCATCAACAGCTTTGTAGTTCATGTTTAATACTTTTTCACCTTTTTTACCGTAAGCAGCGTCTATTGATTGTTTTAGGTATTTAACAGCATCTTCAACTGGTATTATTTCAGCTAGTTTGAAGAATGCAGATTGCATTATCATGTTTATTCTGTTTCCAAGACCGATTTCTTGTCCTAATTTAACAGCGTTAACTGTGTAGAATTGGATATCGTTCTTAGCTATATATTGTTTCATATGAGCTGGAAGATGTTCTTCTATACCTTCTTGATCCCATATAGTGTTAAGTACGAATGTACCACCTTTTTTAAGACCTTTTAATAAATCGTATTGGTTAACATATGATTGCTTATGGCAAGCTATGTAATCAGCTTCGTCTATTAGGTAAGTAGATCTTATTGGCTCGTCTCCAAATCTTAAGTGAGACATTGTTATACCACCAGATTTTTTAGAGTCATAGTCAAAGTATGCTTGAGCATATTTGTTTGTATGGTCTCCGATAATCTTGATAGCTTGTTTGTTAGCTCCAACTGTACCGTCTGATCCTAATCCCCAGAACTTACATCTTACAGTACCTTTAGAAGCTATCTTAACTTCTTCTTTTACTGGTAATGAAGTATGAGTTACATCATCAACTATACCTATAGTGAATCCGTCTCTTGGCTCAGCTGATACTAAGTTATCAAATGCTGCTTTTAGATCTGAAGGAGTAGTATCTTTTGATCCTAATCCGTATCTTCCACCAACTACTAATGGAGCATTTTCTTTTCCATAGAATACATTTTTAACATCTAAGTATAATGGCTCGCCATTAGCTCCATGCTCTTTAGTTCTATCAAGTACACAGATTCTTTCTACTGTAGATGGCATAGCATCTAAGAAATGTTTCATAGAGAATGGTCTGTATAAATGAACTTTAACTAAACCGAATTTCTCTCCGTTTGCATTTGCAAAATCTATAGTTTCTTCTATTGCTTCAGTAACTGATCCCATTGCTACGATTACATGTTTAGCATCAGGTGCTCCGTAGTAATCAAATAAACAGTGCTTTCTACCAGTTAAATCGCTCATTTTCTTCATGTTCTTCTCAACTATTCCAACTATGTTGTCATAGTATTTGTTAGAAGCTTCTCTAGTTTGGAAGTATATATCAGGGTTTTGAGCTGTACCGCGAGTTACAGGACGATTTGGAGATAATGATCCATCTCTAAATGCTTGTACTGCGTCGAAGTCTAATAATGAAGCGTATTCTTCATTGTCTAGTAACTCAACCTTTTGTATTTCGTGAGATGTTCTAAATCCATCAAAGAAATGGATAAATGGTAATCTACCTTCTATTGCAGATAAATGTGCAACAGGAGCTATGTCAGCAACTTCTTGAACTGATCCAGAAGCTAGTAAAACAACACCAGCTGCTCTAGCTGCCATAACATCTTGGTGATCTCCGAATATTGATAAAGCTTGTGATGCAAGGGCACGAGCTGTTACGTGGAATACTCCTGGTAATAATTCTCCTGCTACTTTGTACATGTTTGGTAACATTAATAGTAAACCTTGAGATGCAGTAAATGTAGATGTTAATGCTCCACCTTGAAGAGAACCGTGGAATGCACCAGCTGCTCCCCCTTCAGATTGCATTTCAACAACGTCTACAATTTCTCCAAATACATTTTTTCTTCCTTGTGATGCCCACTCGTCAACTAATTCTGCCATAGTTGAAGATGGTGTGATTGGGTATATAGCCGCTACTTCTGTATACGCGTAAGCAACATGTGCTGCAGCTGTATTACCGTCAACTGTTTTCATAAATTTAGCCATTAAATACATCCTCCCTTGTAACTACATTTTTTTCTTTCGCTTATATCAAAACTACCTACCAAAATCATCTAAAATTTAAAATATTATATTAAGTATAAATATATAAATGCACAAAAATATGCAAATAATCACCTTATCTTTATGATACTACAAATTAAATAAAATCCAATTATTTTTTATAAATTTTCAAAATAGTTGTGTTAAATTTTGAAATTATTCAAAATAAATAATCGATTTGTCAATCTGCATACATTATATCATAAATTTAAAATTATTCAGTTAAATTTTTCCATAGTAAATAAAGTTTAATTATTCAGCTATTAGCTCAACTAAATCCCCATTTCTAACAGCTGCAGCATTTCCCTCATCAAGGTCAACGTGCATTTCTAAATTAAACTTATCACTAACTCTAACTAAAACATTTTCAAATACTAATGCTCTAGGCCCTGAAGTTTTTATTTTAACAATTTGCTTGTCTTTAACACCAAATTTTTCTGCATCTGCAGTACTCATATGGATATGTCTAGCAGCAACAATAACTCCTTCAGCTAAATCAACTTCACCAGCTGGTCCAACTAATTTAACACCTGGAGATCCTGCTAAATCACCTGATTCTTTTATTGGAGCTTTCACTCCAAGTGAGAATCCATCAGCTAAAGAAACTTCTAGTTGAGTTTTTGGTCTTGCTGGACCTAGTACTCGAACTCCTTTTATAGTTCCTTTTGGACCTACTAAATCCACTTTCTCTTCACATGCATATTGCCCTGGTTGAGATAATGGTTTAAATTCTGTTAATTGGTGTCCTTTTCCAAATAATACATCTATGTCATTTTGACTTAAATGAATATGTCTATTAGACAATGCTATTGGTAAATTCATATAATACCTCCTATACTACTTGATTTCTTTTAACTTACTTTTAACCAACTTACACTTCGATTATACATAAAGATTTACATAAAATCAATTTTATTATAAGACTTAATGTATTTTTTGACAAGTAAATCTCTTAATTTTCTAATTTTTCTATAAACTTCTGAAAATTCGTATATACCAAAGCATTGGAATATACTTATCTCTACAATAACTTACATATTTCATGTAATAACATGAAAATAATATGAAATAAAAGTCAATAATGATCAGTCTTTTTATAGAATAAAGCTATAAACGTTTTCCCCGCTCATTGTTAATTTTTTGTTAAATTGACACAAAAATTTACATCTATTAAAAAAAGTCAATTCAAATAGATGTAAATTCAATATATCAATATAAATTTAAATATTAATGTAAATTTCACTAAATATCTTTTAACATAACAACTAATATATCATCTTCAAAATACTCTTTAGACGAAAACTCTTGTAAGTCTGATTTTAAATTTTCAACAATTACTTCTTGATTAAGCGTGTAGTTATCTTTTAAAAATTCTTCCAATCGTTCTATCCCGTACTCTTCTTTTGATTCATTTTTAATTTCTAACACACCATCAGTGTACATGCAAAGCATTGAGTAGTTAATAATACTAAATGAATTTTCATCATACGAAGCATCTTGCATAACTCCTATAGGAATCCCTTTATTGCAGTTGATGTTTTTTACTATATCACCTTTTTTTGTAACTATTATAGGTGAGTAATGGCCTGCATTTGATACTGTTATTATGTTGTGTTCAGTATTTATTATTCCCACTAAACACGTAGTAAATACACCCATTTTATCAAACTCATCGTACAGTATTTTATTTAGGTTTGTGAGTATTTCGCTGGTAGATTCGTACTGGTGACAAAGAACTTTAAACGCTCCTTTTATCATAGCTACTACGTAGTTAGATACTATACCGTGCCCCATAACATCCGCGACAATAAATACAACATGCTTTTCATCTAAATCCATTGCATAGTAGAAATCGCCTCCTACAACTTTTGCAGGTCTGTGATAAAAATACAATTCCTTTTCTGAGTTAAACTCCATCTTACCTTTGTCCATAATAAGATGTTGCTGCTTGCTCAAAATATTTAACTCTTTTTCAAGAACCTTGTGTTTTACCTCTTGATCATTGTACTCGTAAAGCTGCATTGCCACCGATACCTGACTCGCTAATATTCTAAGTATATTTAGGTCATCATTTGTGTAGTTCTTACTGTTAGCACACACTATACAGCCGATTATCTTGTCCTTATCTTGCAATTTATAGTATATATAACTATCAACTTTTATAGCATTCTCACTTTTAATATCATTGACAAATCCACCTAGCGATTCATTTGATAAGATTTTATTTTTTATTGGATAGAGATTTGTTTTGTTCTCATCCTTATTGTAACAACTCATCATCTTTTGGAAGTTGTCGTGCTCATCGAGTATTATAAGAGACTCTCTACTATTAGTGATATTACAAGCTTGTTTACTTAGATTCTCCAAAAACTCAGTTATACTTTTGTTTTGATATAGCTTTTTAGTCGCATCATTAATATAACTGATAGCTACTCTAAACTTATCGATCAAACTTTGTACACTGTTGTTTTTATTTGTTATCTCAATTGATAAACTAAGAAGAGATGCAACTGATGCTATAAAGTTTATATCTTCTTCTGTAACATAATCATCTTTTGTTAAGAAGCAAGTCATAAATCCTACAACTTTTCCATCTATCATAAGAGGAAATACTATTCTCCCTAGATAACCTTCGTCTTTAGCCAGATCTCTTTCATTTATAGCTCTCTCATCTTCAAATACATTTTCTATATATATAACCTTCTTTTGCTCAACAGCATCGTGAATATACTGTGAATGCATATCAAAATCTATTTTGGCGCCCTTTCTATCACTAGCCGGGAATATGCCAGGCACATGTTCAAGTGTGCCAGAGCACACCAAATAAGCATTATTATAATCATTTTCGTAGAATAAATTAACACAAGCTTTCGCTGGATGCACAACTTCAAGCATTTTTGCTACTATTTTATCTTTTATACTATAAAAGTCTGTTGATTCTGTTACAATAGCTGTTATTTCAACTAAATTCTTCATTTTATAACTTTCATTGTTCATCTGAATTTCCCCCATAAAAACATTTAAACTACATACAAGTATTCTAACATATATTTTTAAGTGTAAACATAAAAACTATTGCGAAACTACAAACTATAAATATATTGAACCCTGTAAGAAATCCTATAACTAGCAGAGTGATCAGCGCATTTATTCCAATCCTGCCTTTTTCTTTTATATTCGCTATTTTTGATACTTCTATATTTGTTTTAATATTAGCAATGTACTCTTTTATTTCTACTTCTAATTTTATTTTGTAAATAATGTAAATAATTCCCACCAGCACTACCCCTACAGATAAGATTTTATTTATGCTGTACGCTAGTAGAATCACTATACAACCCAAGGCTAATTTTAGTATTTTATAGAATACACTATCTATCTTTAAAGTAATGTCTCTTATTCCTTTATATTCATCCCTTACATCATAGCCATTTGAATTCATACTTTTCATCTTAGTTTTTACAATTTCCGAATAAAAAAGCTTAATTAATCCATTTATCATACAATCACCTCTAATGTTTTACAATTTCTTTTCTTGTTTTCCATCATATTGCACTCAATATTGGTTATAATAGAGTTAGACAATAAATCTATTCTCTCAATTATTGGCAAAATATCGATAAATAATACAATTATGTAAAATAATTAGAAGGAAGTGTTTTAATGCAAATTAAGGACTTTGATCTAGAAACTAGAAATAAGATCTACTGCGAAACAAAAAAAGTACTTAGAAAATATCAAAAAGGTGTTAGTTCAGGTAAGCTGACTGCAGAAAAATTTATTGATAATATACTTGAAGATGGATCAATAACCAATGTCGTCAACGAAAGTCTTCTGTCAAATCAAAACTTCAAACATTCTTATGTTGACTATATCAACATACTTATCGACAATCAAAACAAGAGTTTAACCGACCATAAAAAATGTCTCAATGGCAAAACAGAAGAATCTGATGAAATAAGAAAAAGAATTGAATTTAAGCATTTGCTTGCTTCTAGCGGGTTTAAGCTGAACATTCCAGACACGTATTTAACAGCTGATGATATAGATTGTTTATCTAAATTTATAATGACTGGATCTATTGATCTTGGCGATGAAAGATTCTACAATTACGTCTATAAGCTGTAGTAAACATAAACAAAAGATTTATATTCAGAATCAGAAAGCTTCTGATGAGAAAATACTAAGAAAAAGCAGTAATGACATTTTATTTAATGTGTCATTTTGCTTTTTTGTTTTTTCCAAAAACTCTGTAATATTTTTAGCTTATAATTTCTATTATAGAATCTCTTCTATTGAGTCAATACATATCAATACATATTTCATTAAAGATTAAATATAAATTATTATAAGCAAAAATGCCATTTCTGGGCATATTTTTAAATAATCTATAATCTTTTATCATTTAATTTTACAATAATTCGCAACAAATTAAACTCTTATCATTTTTTCTCTTTTAATACACCAATGACCTATAAACTTTGCATCTCCATCTTCGCTTTTATAGTTTTCAATAATCTCTCCATAACTATTTCCATGAGAGCTTACTCTTTTGCTGTTTATTAAGCCAGATTCTTCAAGAGATGTAGAAGTTTTACCACATATATGGACTACCGAATCTCCAAGTACACCTTCTACTCTTTTAAATACTGTTAAAGTAGACTTACCTGAAAGGTCTTCATATACTTTCGGGCCTACAATATCAAGAGTTCCAGCCGGATCTGCGAATGAGATAATATCGACCCCAGCATTTACACCTTTAGTGATGTACTCAACTAAGCTGTCCTCAATTTTACCGAGAAGTTTATCTATAACTTCCCTATCTTTTCTAACTAATTTATAAAAAAGTCTATTATCTACTATCGCTGTCGCTATTGTTATTGGACCAGTTACATTTAAACATACTTTTTCGCCAGCATCTTTTAGCTCTTTTATAGATTCTAGTATCTCGTGCATTCTACCAGTACTGAAATCTATCGGCTCTATTCTTTCCAATGACTCAACATCCTTAACAAATGACTGATTTATCCTATTTCCTGCCTTTGAATCAAATACAACAGTACTTCCAAAAGCATCTGCTTCAGCAGTGTGGCAAAATGGAACTATGCAGTACATAATCCCCATATTATACTTTAATTCTCTAGACAATTCTGCTATTTTCTTTGAATCTTTATTAGCAACTTCAAAACTTACTCCCAACTTATCGAGTATTTCATCCGAAACAGTTGTATTATCACTGCCAATACATTTAAAAATATTTTTAACAGACATATTATCACCTTTTCTAAAAATTTAACTGCCTTATAAATTCTTCTTGAAATTCAGGTTTGAGAGATAATTCCAATACCTCTGTATCACCATTTAGATTATGTAGACCCTTTAAACATTCTCTATTTATAAGAGCTAATCTAGCCCCTTCAAGAGAAGTATTTCCTAAAAACTCTATATCCGTTTTTACTTCCTTGGGAATTAATCCTATTGATCTAATACTGTCTGGATTTATATGAAATCCAAATGCACCTGCAATAAATACTTTAGATACTTCTTCTAATTTAAGATCGATTTCTTTTAGCATCATAACGACACCTGTGGATATAGCACCTTTTGCCAACTGAATTTGCCTTATATCTTTTTGAGATATGTAAACATCATCAGTTATATAGAATTTCTTATCTTTTAATCTATCTGATATTCTTTCATCTAAGTTCTTATTCCATCTTCCAGTCTTTGTTAAAATATTTCTATTTACTAAAGACGCAGCTATATCTATAAGCCCACTTCCGCAAATACCTTTTGCTTTACTGTCACTTATAGTCTCATAGTTCATATTATAGTCCTCATCTATGCTAAAAGACTCTATAGCTCCTTTTTCAGCCCTACATCCACATTCAATATTCATTCCCTCTAAGGCAGGTCCTGCTGCTGTAGAAGTGCATATTATCTTTCCATCCTTTAGCGCCGCTAGTTCTCCATTGGTTCCGATGTCTATAAACACAGCTCCATCGTACTTAGGAAGATCTAATGCTATAATTCCAGCTAGTATATCCCCTCCAATATATGCAGATGCAGCGGGAACAATACTGAGTATAGCTTCTTCATTTGTTTTTATACCTAGGTTTGTAGCTTTAGTGTCTTTAGTTTCTAGAAAAACTGGTCTATACGGTGATTTAGCTAATGATTTTGGACTTATTCCCAATAACAGGTGCATCATTGTTGTATTTGCCGCAACAGTTATATGGTAAATATCATCTAAAGCTAAATTGCATCTACTAGCTAAAGTCTTTATTGATAGATTTATTTCCTCTACTATTAACTCTTGTAGTAGCTCAGCACCATTTGAATTTTCCATACAGAATGTAATCCTAGTTAAAACATCGCTTCCGTATTTTGTTTGTGGATTTAGAGATGAAAATTTATCGATAATATCTCCACTTTCTAAATCTATCAAGTAATACGATATTCCAGTCGTACCAATATCTATTGAAACTCCCAGTATACGTTTTTTATTTTTATCTATATTTAGTAACTCTTCTTCAAATACTATCCCCCAAATATTATCTACATAATTAAAATCTATCTTTGAAATCTCGTTGTATAATTTCAATGAATTTACATCGTAATTTAATGTGTCTATATATGGAGTTTTATTATATCTATCAATATTCGGTAATTTAACTACTTTTATAGAACTATCTACAGGCAACTCAATACTCTTTCCTCTGTTGATAGTTTTGAGATTTTTGTCAGTTTTAATTACTTCTACTTCAACATCGCCATATACAAGCGTCATACATGACAATCTTTCTTCTTTATCTAAATCTATCATTTTCTTTTCACTCTCGTTTGGATCGGACAATTCTCCTGTGGCGATTACCTTACATTTTCCGCAAGTTCCACTTCCATTACATGGAGTTTCTATATCTAATCCGGCACTTCTTATTGCATCTAGTAAAAGAATCCCTTCTTCTACTTCAATACATCTAGATTCATTTAAAAAGTCTATTTTAGGCATCTCTTACTCCTTTTTTAAACTGCAACTACTAGCTCTTTTATTTTCTTAACAACTTCATTAGCATCTTCTATATACGCGTCAGCACCTATTGAGTCCGCAAATTTTTGAGATATAGGGCCTCCGCCTATCATAACTTTATATATATTTCAAAGATTTTTTTCTTCAAGCATTTTTATAGCTCTTTACATTCCTGACATTGTAGTAGTCATAAGCGTAGACATACATATAAAGTCTACATTTACTTCTTCAGCCGTCTCTAAAAATTTATTGCTTCACTTATTTCTTGGAATAATTATTTGCTCTCCCTTAATCTAATAATAATTTAAATATATTATTTTCATCGAGATTTCTACCTATTACACAGATTCTCTCAGAATTGCTGAGAATGTTTTTTGTAATAGTGTATCTCCCATTAACATAGCTAAATTCAAAGTCTCCATCATTACCTGTGATAAATCCTTTAGCTCTTATTACAATTCCATATTCATCATTTGATATATCTATCAACATTTGTTCTAATTCGCTTTTACTAAATCTCTTCGGTTCTTTTACACTTATACTATGTATTCTTTCGCTTATTTCATTTGAATTTTCTATAAAACTTGTATCCATTTCATCCAAATCATACTGTAAATTTGTAAGATAGTTATAATCTATTTCATCAAAGTTATCCCAGTCACATGAGATAATTTCAGCATTTTTATTCAACTCTCTAACTGAGCCTACGATTTTATCTATAATATCATCTTCTATTAACTGTACCTTACTGAAAACTATTGTACCTGCATTGCCAATTTGATCAGTAAAGAATCCTCCAAAATTATCTAGCTGTTCAAAATAATCTAGTGTATCTACCAAAGTTATAGGAGACATTACCACACACTTGTCCCTAATTTCTTTATACTTAAGTATGCTTAATACTTGGCTTAACATACCTATTCCTGTAGGCTCTATAATTATATGATCTGGATCTAAGTCCTTTAATATTGAGAGTATAGCCTCTTCAAAATCTGTCTTCATTGAACAGCATATACATCCTTGAGCTAATTCAACGACTTCGTAGTTTTCTCTACCTATAATCTCTCCATCTATTCCAACTTCTCCAAATTCATTTTCTATTATTACTTTTTTTCCATCTAGTTTCTCGATTAACTTCTTTATTAATGTGGTCTTGCCTGACCCTAAAAATCCCGAAATCACATGTATCTTAGTCATTTAATACATCTCCAAAGTTCTTATTTATTCTGAAAGGCTTATTTCAGAAAAACTTGTTTCAGAAGCTTCTCTTCATCAAGACCTTGACACAGCTTTAGACCTTCCAAATTCTCCTATTGAATGCCATAAAGTGGAGCAGAAACGTCTGGACCAATCATTTTATATGGTATCCTATCGACTAACTCGCCTTTAAAATAGGCTGCCATACGT
Source organism: Clostridioides mangenotii TR (assembly GCF_000498755.1). GTDB lineage: Bacteria > Bacillota > Clostridia > Peptostreptococcales > Peptostreptococcaceae > Metaclostridioides > Metaclostridioides mangenotii_A. The sequence continues at coordinate 25,081 of NZ_AXUS01000021.1, forward strand.
TCACTAACTGTCATAGTATTTTTATAATTATCTGTATCACGTAAAAGCTCTTCGTAATTCATTAAATTCCCCCTTTAGAATTTTGTCTCTAAACAGTGCAGTTAGACTATTTCATCATTGTCTATTATTAGTCTACACTTACAATTAACGCTAATCAAATCGGTTGTATCTATACAATTCAATCACCGTATTCAAATTATCTATTTATATACCACCACTTGTTTACATGGCTTATATATTATGCTTACATTATCTACTTCTTCCAAAACACCTCTGCAAATTTTACCTATTTGAGCCTCTTTGCCGTATTTTTTCGCTGCATAAATATATGCGTATAGGTTTTCTTTTTGAGTATCTCCCTAAAGTTGTATACAGGCTAATGTAAATACCGTCTTATCACTAGTCTACACTGCCAATCTGTGGTAATCCAATCGATTGTATCTATACGTCAATATATTGATATTTACATGATCTATCCTAATTTTATAAATTATCTTATAATACGCTAAACTATTTGACTATTCAAACACATGTTGTAATTGTATTTTTGTTATTATGAATAAATTGTATATTTGAAGAAATTATAGTAATAAGGAATTATTTGCATTTATAAGGAGGGAAGTATATTGAGATTAATGGGATTTATTAATTCCAGCGACTATATAGGTTTAAAAATGGAGCTTGAAAAATACAACGTAGTTGATATTGCAGACTTTTTAGAAACATTGAAACAAGATAAAATGGTACTTGTATTTAGACTGCTCCCTAAAGATATGAGTGCAGAAGTTTTTTCATATCTTACGAGCAATCAACAGCAATATCTAATAGAGTCTATTACCGACAGCGAAATAAGATATCTCTTGAACGGACTATTTGTCGATGATGCAGTGGATCTTTTAGAAGAAGTTCCAGCTAGTATGGTGAAAAAAATTCTAGAAAATATAAACGATGAAAAAAGAGTTCTTATAAATCAATATTTGAAATATAAATCGGACTCAGCTGGTAGTATAATGACTTCAGAGTTTGTAGAGCTAGGTTTAAAAAACACTGTAAAAGAAGCAATAGATATAATAAAGAAGACTGGATCAAATAAAGAGACGGTTTACACATGTTATGTGAAAAATAATGAAAGAAAACTGGTTGGTATAGTACCTCTTCGCACACTTATGTTTGAATCTGATGAAATTCTAGTTGAAGATGTTATGACTACCAAAATAATATCTATTACTACAAATGAAGATCAAGAGGTAGTTGCAGATATGATCAGAAAATACGATCTTCTTTCCCTTCCTGTTGTAGATAGCGAAAATAGGCTGGTCGGCATAATCACTGTAGATGATGCAATGGATGTAATAGAAGAAGAAAATACAGAAGACTTCGAAAAAATGGCGGCTATATCTCCATCAGAAAATGAATACCTTAGAACAGGAGTATGGGAACTGGCTAGAAACAGAATTGTTTGGCTATTAATCCTTATGTTATCCGCAACAATCACAGGCTCTATTATTTCTTATTTTGAAGATACACTAGCCGCAATGATAATCTTAACTACATTTATACCTATGCTTACAGATACTGGAGGAAATGCAGGATCACAGTCTGCAACTCTTGTAATAAGAGGACTAGCACTTGGAGAAATTAAAACAGGAGACTTTCTAAAAGTTTTGTGGAAAGAGTTTAGGGTAAGTTTGATATGTGGACTTATCCTATCAGTTGTCAACTTCTTAAGGCTTGTCTATATAAGCAAAGTTGGAATTGGAATTGCTTTTGTCGTCTGTATAACTATAGCTTTAACTGTTATAATTGCTAAATTAGTCGGAGGAGTTTTACCGATTGGAGCTAAAAAGCTTGGTTTTGACCCAGCTTTGATGGCAAGTCCACTTATAACGACTATAGTTGATTCTATAGTTTTAGTTCTTTATTTCTATGTCGCTTCAATTGTTTTAGGGATATAAATATAAAAATACCGATATTCAAATTAAAATTTGCATATCGGTATTTTTATTTTATCCAAGTGCCTTTTCTAATTTTGATAAGTACTGTATTGGATAGTATTTAAGTAACTCTTTAAACTGTTCCACTGTTAAACCTTCTGTAGTTGTATAAATTCTTATTTTTTCATCTAAATCTGCATTTATAAATTGAGTTTTTATTTCTTCAAAATTTACCATCATTTTCACTCCTTATTTGATAATTCTCTTGTTATTAGTCTATCCTCAAATAAAATTTTTATTACATTTTTTTTAAAATAAAAGAGCTATCTCCATTTCGAAGATTTACTCCAAAATTGAGATAGCTCTAGCTACATCTTGTAGCTCTTTAAATTGTTTAGACTATTGTTGTTTACCAGCCATTTGTTGCTCAGCCATTTCAACTAGTCTTTTTGTCATGTAACCACCTACATAACCGTTATCTCTTGATGTTAAATTTCCTTTGTCCATAGCTTGGTAGTTATTCATTCCTAACTCGTTAGCTATCTCCATTTTCATTTGGTTTAAAGCTTGTTTAGCTCCTGGAACTACTACTCTGTTTGAACTGTTGTTATTACTTGCCATAATGATTACCTTCCTTCTGTTGATTTATTTGTGTTGCTGATTATATTATGTGAAGATAATCTTTTTTAATTCAGGTAATTATTAACAAAAAAAATTAATTAATAAAAAGCTTTTATTCTTACAGCAATTCCTTTATTTTAGTATCTTTTTATCTAACAATTTAACCCAGCTAAGTATCCAGTTGAAAAAGCTATCTGTAAATTGAATCCTCCAGTATAGCCATCTACATCGATAACTTCTCCAGCAAAGTACAATCCTTTTACTAAATTAGATTCCATTGTACTTGCATTTATCTCACTTACTTTTACTCCTCCAGAAGTAACAATCGCTTCTTCAATTGGTCTGTATTTTTTTACAGTAAACTTAAGATTTTTAAGTAGATTGATTAAATTTTTTCTCTCTTCACGTGAAATTTGGTGCACTGGTTTATGCGGATCTATTTCGCTGAGCTCTATAATTATAGGAATCATCTTTTTAGGAAGTAAATCGTCTAAAGAGTTTTCAAATTTTTTATTGTTGTACTTTTTAAAATCTTTTTGAATTCTGCTATCCAATTTACTTTCGTTCAAAGCTGGTTTTAGATCTACTATAATAGTGTAGTTTTCTTTAGTTGTATCCTTCATCCTAGAGCTTGCTGATTTTATTATCGCTCCATCTAGTCCGAATTTAGTAAATTCCATCTCTCCAAAATCTGTGTACACTTTTTTATTTTTACTGTTGTACACATCTATACTCACATTTTTAAGCAAAAGCTTTTCAAGCAATGACACAAACTTTTCTTGAACCTCTATTCCAATAAGAGATGGCTTTGTATCAACAATTGTATGACCTTGTGATTTAGCGAATTTATATCCGTCGCCTGTTGATCCTGTAAGCGGATAACTTACTCCACCAGTAGCAATAATAACTGAATCACATTCTATCTCTTTGTTATTATCCAAGATTACTTTTTCAATTTTTTTATCTTCTGCTACTATCTTTAGCACCTTTGTGTTCAATAACACTTCTACATTGCTTTTTTTCAACTTTCTCTCAAGACATTTTACTACATCTACTGATTTGTCGCTCTCAGGAAATATTCTCTTCCCTCTTTCAACTCTTGTAGCTACTCCACCATCGTTAAACATTTTGACAACATCGTAATTTGTATATGTATAAAATGCACTGTACAAAAATTTACCGTTTGTGGGAACATTTTCTATAAAATCTTCTGTATCACAATCATTAGTAATATTACATCTACCTTTTCCTGTTATCAAAAGCTTTCTTCCAAGCTTGTGATTCTTTTCTATTAATGTTACCTTTTCTCCTCTATCTGAGGCAGTACAAGCAGCTAGTATTCCAGCTGGACCGCCACCAATCACTATTATTCTCTTCAAATAATCCACTCTCTTCTAATCTAATTTAATAATCTTAAAAAGCGCAGGTGCTCCTGCTATTGCGTAAAAAATAACCGCTGCATACCTTGTATAATCTAGAATCCATCTTAAAAACTCCAAACCTAGATTGCCAGTTATAAAAACTGTTAAAAGTTTTAATATAATATATAAAGCTCCTAGAGTAAAAAGCCCAAAAACCAGTCTCTTAACGTATATTTCTGCTAATTCTTTTACTGATCTTCTGCTGGAAAATCTTCCATACCTTCCTCCGATTACGCCAGGTCTTGATTTTCTACTTAAGTCTGTACTAAAATTTATATATTTATCTTCTACGATATATCCAAATAAAAACCCTGTAAATATACCAAACATTTTTAAAAACTCATGACTCTGTATAAATAATGCGTATACAAAAAACGCTATAAACATTAAAATCATAGGTGTATAGTTTTTAGTACCATCCACGTAGTCAAAAACTTTTCCAAGTAAAATTGTAAAAATTATGCCGAAAATCCAACCGAAAAGTACATCTAATGGCCAATGCACCGCTAAATATAGTCTCGATATTCCAACGCCTACTATCATAATGAATGCAATTACATATAAAAACTTCTTTTTAAAACAGTCTGAAATGCTAATCCAAAATGTTGTTGCCATATGCGTGTGCATACTCGGAAATGAATAACCTCCTGCAGTATTTACTCTCAACGATTTTAACCCTGGGCTACCAATTGGTCTAGGAGCCCTTACAAATTCCTTTATAAAAGAATTTAATGCTATATTACCACACAGTGAAAACAAAATCTTTTGTCCAAATTTTTTATTTATGCACCAGTATACAATAGCAGTTATAAACACAATAATAACTTCAGCACTAATTGAAAACATTAAAAATACCATATTTAAAAAAACTGATCTAATACTTTGCAAAAACAACAGTATATCCATATTTATCTCCTAGCAAATTATTTAAAATTCACAAATAATTAAAAAGTAAAAGCCTACCAATTAAGGTAAGCCTCTGTATTTAAACTCTTAAAACCTTATATATCTTCTACAAAAGCTATATAAGGTAGATTTCTATACTTCTCATCATAGTCAATTCCATATCCAACTATAAATTTATCTTCAATAACAAATCCTACATAATCTACATATATATCTGCTGTACGTCTTTCTGGTTTGTCCAAAAGTGTACATAGTTTTAAAGACTTTGGCTTTCTAGTCTCTAAAGTCGCAACTAAATTGCTAAGTGTAAGACCTGAATCTATTATATCTTCAACTACTAAAACATTTTTACCTTCGATATTTACATCTAGATCCTTTAATATTTTAACTGAACCAGATGTTTGAGTTCCTGCACCATAACTAGATACGCTCATAAAATCGATATTTACATCTAAATCGATACATCTGATTAAATCTGCAACAAACACACTTGCTCCTTTTAAGATTCCAACTACAAGGACATCTTCTCCTTTATAATCTTTCTCTATTTGTTTTGCTAATTCAAATACTTTAGCTTTTATCTCTTCTTCTGACAACATTACCCCTGTGATCTTATACATTTTTATCCTCCGTTTCAAAAATCAACTCATATAAAGTATAACATATGAAAATCTCAAATTGAATAAATTTCAGACATTTTGATGCTAAATTAGATATAATTTAAATTTCTGATAAAAATTTGGAATATACTATTATTTATATTATAATTACTATATCAAATAGATAATTATAATGGAGGATTTAAAATGAAAAATAACCATGGTGCAAATTTGTACGATCTATCTAGAAAATATGGATTCTCTAAAGAAGAGTTTATGGATTTTAGCTCGAATATAAATCCTTTTGGGGCATCTCAAAAAGCAAAAGATTTTATTATAAATAACATGGATTTTGTATCTATGTACCCAGACCCTGATTATATAAATTTAAAAAAATCTATTTCAGGATACTGTAAATGTAAAAAAGAAAACATGATACTTGGAAGTGGTGCAACAGAACTTATATCTCAGTATATTAATACAATTAATCCTAAAAAATCGCTGCTGTTATCACCTGCTTATTCTGAGTACGAAAAAGAACTAAAGTCGATTGGATCAAAAATTGATAAGTACTTTAATAAATCTGAGGATAACTTCAAAATAAATGTGGACAACTTAATTTCACATATATCAAACAACAAGTACGATATTATAGTGATCTGCAATCCCAATAATCCAACTGGATTTGCTTTTACTAAAATTGAACTTGAAAAAATAATAAAATCTACAGATACATTTATAATGGTGGATGAGACTTACATCGAGTTTACTGATACCGATATCTACTCAGCTACACAGTTAGTAGACGATTATCCAAATCTTTTTGTAATTAGAGGTACTTCTAAATTTTTTTCTACTCCGGGAATTAGACTTGGATACGGACTTATTTCAAATGACGATATTAAAAATAAAATCCAAAGCCATATGGATCTGTGGAATATAAATGTTATCGCATCTAATATGGGAGAAATAATGTTTGCAGATAAAAGCTATATAAACGAAACTATAAATGCTATAAGCGATGAGAGGTCTTATCTTTTAAACGAACTCGAAAAAATAGATAAAATCGAAGCTTTTGATACACAAGGAAACTTTATACTTTGCAAGATAAAATCAGGTCTTATGACTGCTGCTGATCTTAGAATGAAGCTTATTCCTAATAAGATAATTGTTAGAGACTGTGCTTCATTTGAAGGTTTAGATGAGTACTTCTTTAGAGTGTGTACATTGAAACACGAAGAGAATGAGCTTTTAATTAAATCGTTAAATGAAATTTTCTGTGATTAGTCGATAGAATTTTCAGGTATTTTACTTCAATAAATAAAGGGATGAACAGGTCTAAATATAACTTGTTCATCCCTTACTGTTTGTATAAATTGTTTGTACTTATTCGAGATTGAATATTCTCGATCGAGACTAGGCAGTCTTTTCTTTTCCGCCATTTTTTCTATTAAGTCTGTTGTTTATCTTATCGACAATTACAGCTATTGCATTATCTCCAGATACATTGGCAGCAGTACCGAAACTGTCTTGAGTTAAGTATAAAGCGATCATTAAACTTGCCAATCCTCCATCTGAAGGTATTCCAACCATTGGTAAGAATGGAAGTGCACTCATTATCGCTCCACCTGGTGCTCCTGGCGCTGCAACCATTGCAACCCCTAGCATAGCAATATATGGGAATATTACTCCTGCTCCGTATGGCATACCGTTCATCATTAAAACAGCAACTGTAAAGCAAGTGATAGATATCATACTTCCAGCTAGATGTATAGTAGCGCAAAGTGGAACAACAAACTCTCTTATCTGCTTGCTCACACCATTCTTTTCAGCACATTCTACGTTAACTGGTATAGTAGCCGCTGAAGATTGAGTTCCTACAGCTGTTAAATATCCTGGTACTTGATTTTTTATAAGTTGGAAAGGGTTCTTACCTGAATAAGCTCCTGCAGCCACAAACATACATGCAACGTATATTAAGTGCAGAGGTATAACTATTAAGTACACTCTCCAGAATATATTAAGTATATTCCAAACTTGTCCTGCATAAGTTATATTAGCAAACGTACCAGCTATGTATAATGGTAATAAAGGTATAATTACAGTTGACAACGTTTTAGTAACTATTTCTTGGAAATCTTGGAAGAAACTAAACATTACTTCTCCTTTTCCATGATTTCTAAGTGCTGATATCCCAAGACCCATCATAAATGCAAATATTATTGCAGCAGTTACATCTACCATTGGTTCAAGTGGTATCGTGAAAATTGCAGATAACATTCCTGCCTCTGGATCGCCTATTTGACTAGCAACGCTAGGATCTATAAACGATGGGAATACTAATGTTGCAATAGTAAAAGCTATAAGACCTGCTATTAGTGTTGAACTATAAGATATTGCAGTTGTTATTCCCAATAATTTTCCTGCTCCAGTTGCTAGGTCCGCTATACCTGCTGTTACAAATCCAATAATTATAAATGGTATAACGAATTTTAAGAATGCAGCAAACAGAGTACTGATTGTAACTAAAACTTGAACGAATCCTTTTGGTAAAAAGCTTCCGATAAGAATACCGGCTATGATACCTAAAATTAGCTTAGGCACCAAACCTAATTTTTTCTTTTCCATAATTCTTTTCCCCCCATAATTTTTTTGCATAGTTAACGTTTTCATTACATTTCTAACAAATATAACATTATTTTAACAAATGCAATACCTTTATAATAGTAAATTTAATCACTCTAGTCAAGATTATGTCTAATTTTCCTAAATTTAAAATATATCAAACTTTTTAAAAAATAATTAAACACAACTTTTGATTTTATTTTATTTGATATTATTTACATAAAAAATAGCTATCTCAAATTTATTTTGAGATAGCTATTTTAATTCTAAACAATATTAAGGATCTTATTTTTTACCTTAATCTCGACTTCAATTCTAATTCGATTTTGACTTCAACTTAACCTATACATTAATCATCATCTTTTACTTTGAAATTAACATCGTCTATAACGTTTGGATCCTTTGCTTCGCCGATACTCTTTTTGTACTTTTGTACTTCCTCGCTCATAATACCTAAAAACCAAATTAGAATTATTAGATCATCGATAAATCCAAATCCTCCGAAAATAGATTCTGGCATTAGATCAATAGGAGATCCAAAATATACTAACGTGAATACGAACGAACCAATAACCTTTAATTTGCTAAATACACTCCCTCTGACGTCAAATAAAAATTCTGGCAGTTTGAATATATTTGTAATAAATAAAAGACCAAACTTTGCATTTTTAAATCGAACTAGTATTTTCTTAAAGAAATCTAAAATTCTGTTTATTATATTAATGAAAATATCCATATTTATCACCTTCCAAGCTTACTACGTGAGTTTGATTTTCATCACTGACCCTATATCTCATTCAAATACTTATTTATCTAATAGTAATTAAATTGTATCATTATAAATTAGGGTAAACAAGGTGTTTATTATGCATCTACATTTTATCCTTTATAATCTTATGAAATAGTTTAGGGTAGATATAAATTTTTCTTATTTAGCAATTTTATCTTCTGGATTTTTTTCATAGATGTTTTATTTCTAATTAAATTCTTTAACTTACATATATATTGTAATTCACATACCAATATACGCAAGTAAAGGTTCCAATTTTTTTTGTCTGTCCAATCGCATTTCTGACCCAATGCACACATCAAAGCAGATTGCCATGGTTCATAGGTTTCTGGGTCTTTTTTAGCAACTGCTTTTTGTAACAATTTACAGAGTGTTTTATCTTTAAAAATCATCACATCTTCATCCCATGCCCCACGACAGTAACAAACCAAAACAAATGAGACTTCTTTAATACTCCAATAATATTATTCAATTAATCAGTTATACACTTTTCATACTGACAGAATGAAATAGCGTTCTTACTTTAGTAAAAGCACCTACAGTATTGAATTTAAATTATAATAACCTAACTCCAGATTCATTGCATTCATCTATCATTTCCTGTGGCCATATTCCAACTTGAACTTCTCCTATATGAGCTTTTCTCAAGAAGAACATACATATTCTAGACTGACCGATACCTCCACCTACAGTGTATGGAAGCTCCCCATTAAGTAACATCTTATGGTAGTCAAGTTCTTTTCTGTCCTGACATCCAGTTATATTTAACTGATTGTCTAAAGTCTCTTCATCTACTCTAACTCCCATTGACGATAGTTCTAAAACTTCATCTAGTACTGGATTGTAGAATAGTATATCTCCGTTTAATTCCCAGTCATCATAATCTGGACTTCTTCCATCATGTTTTTGCCCTGAAGTTAATGTAACTCCTATTTGCATCAAGAATACAGCTTTCTTATCTTTTACTATTGCATTTTCTCTCTCTTTTGGATCTAAATCAGGATACATATCAAGTAGTTCCTGAGAAGTTAAATAGTATATCTCTTCTGGAAGAATCGGTTTTATATCGTAAATACCGCATACATACTCTTCTGTGTTCTTAAACACTTTGTATAATCTGCTAACCGTCTCTTTTAATTTATCTATATTTCTGCTCTCTTTATCGATTACAAATTCCCAGTCCCATTGATCCACGTAAAGTGAATGTATATTATCTAGCTCTTCATTTTTTCTTATTGCGTTCATATCAGTGTATATTCCACTATCTACTGGAAATCCGTATTTCTTTAGGGCAAGTCTCTTCCACTTAGCAAGAGATTGCACTATTTCAGCGTTTTTCCCATGAAAGGAATATCAAAGTTAACTGCTTTTTCTCCATTAAGATTGTCGTTAGCCCCAGTCTCTGGTAGAACAAATAACGGTGAAGATACCCTCGTTAGATTTAATTCTCTACTTAAATTAGATTCAAAAAAATCCTTTAATTCTTTTATAGCTATTTGAGTTTCTAAAGTTCCCAAATTGCTTTTATATCCTTTTGGTATTATCTTTTTCATATCGTTACACTCCTTATAATATAAATTTATATCTAATAATTTTCAATAAAAAAAGCCCTTCATCCCTACAAAGGGACGAAAGGCTACTCTTCCGCGGTACCACCCGAATTAGTTTATAATTAAACTCTCTCATATGTACAGATTATCTCGATACATTCCAATATTGTAACGGTTTGGCTCCGTCTAAGCCTACTAACTAAAAGCTTTCGGTTAGAAACTCCGGGACGTTCTTCAATACAGATATTGTTATTGGTCTTTCACCATCACCAACTCGCTAAAACTCTAAGCCGTATTTACTCTTCCTTTCAAAGTCTTTATCAGTTCGATTAATTCTTATTGACTATAATAAGATATTAATTATCTTTTGTCAATACATTTTATTTTGAATTTTTTAAATATTATTTTAAATTTATAATGAGCCAAGTGCATCTTTCATTTTGATTAAGCACTCTTCAAGTATTGATTTTGAACAAGCTGCATTGATTCTTTCAAAACCAATTCCCTCTTTTCCAAATATATATCCCTCATCAAGAAGAATATTTGCTTTTTTAATCATCAAGTCTTCAAGTTCCACTTCGTTTAATCCGTAAGAAGTCAAATCTAACCACACTAAATAAGTTCCCTCTGGATAAATCAACTTTGCTTTTGGAAGGTTAATTTCTAAATACTCTTTAATAAAATCAATATTTTTATCTAGGTAATCGTTTAATTCATCAAGCCAGTTTTCGCTTTCATTATATGCCGCTACTGTAGATACTATCGCAAATGGATTTGGAGTATTAACTCCACCAGTTGCAATTACCTCATCTAGATATTTCTTTTTAAGTTCAGCATTATTTATAATAATATTTGATAATTGCATTCCTGCCAAGTTAAAAGTTTTACTCGGAGCAACACAAGTCACTATCTTTTCCTTGTAATCATTACAAAGTAACTGTATCGGTGTATGCTTAATTCCCTTTCTTACAAGGTCAGAGTGTATTTCATCAGCAACTATCCATACATCGTGTTTTTTACATATATCAACTACTCTTCTAAGCTCGTCTTCATGCCAAACCCTACCGACTGGATTATGAGGCTACACAAAATTAAAGCCTTATTCTTTGGATCCTTTGCTTTTTCCTCTAAATCATCGTAATCCATTTTATATGTACCATCTTCATAAATCAAAGAATTATTTACAACTTTTCTATCATTTTTTTCAATCTTATTAGCAAAAGGATAGTAAACGGGTCTTTGTATGATAACCCCATCCTCAGGATTGGTAAGAATTCTAACTAGTATAGCCAATGCAGGAACAACACCAGGAGCGAATACCACGCTTTTTCTGTCTATCTCCCAGTCAAATCTTCTTTTGAACCAATTGCAAAACGCATCAAAATACTCATCAGAATTATTAGAGCTATAGCCAAATATCTTATGGTCAACTCTATCGTGTAGAGCCTTTATTATAGGATCAGCACATTCAAAATCCATATCGGCAACCCATAGAGGTAGACTATCTTTTTGAGCTTTAGGAGAGCACATAGTTCTAAAATCCCACTTCACAGAATCTGTACCTATTCTATCTACTACTTTGTCAAAATCATACTTACCCATTTTAACACCTCCAAAAAAGTTAAAAATCATAGTTTCTTACAACTGCATTATATCTGATTATTAGTATATTTTTAAACAAATAATTTTTAAAAGTTGTTTTTAAACAACTTTCTAAAAAATATAAATACCCCAAATCTTTATAAAAAAATCAGGCAACAAAAATCACCTGAGTTAAACAATAATGTAATTTAATAGCTTTAACCTGCAAAACATATCGATTTTATTATATGATCGACAATCAATTTCGTACCGATAAAATTGCTTTTGAGCGAATATGATAAATCGATATGTTTTGTGGCAAGCCCTTTAATAGATTAACGGATCTAATCCCATAAGTTGATAATTGTAAATTGTATCGCTAAAATCTTCAAACTTTGTCCCAACTCCGTACTTATTCTCTGCAAAAGCTTCTAAATACTCATCATCGCATACATCTTCTTGAGTAAGGTCTTCTATTACCATCTCATAAGCTAATTCTGTTGCAAACCTTGTCAAAAATACATCGTAAGGCATTATGTATCCTCCAAGCCTACTAGATAGGCCATATTTTTTGCACCTTCGCTTATTTTATCATTTAACTTCTCGTAGTTTACCTCATCCTTTTTAGCAACTTTAAATCCCATAACTTCTGGATAACTCTTAGATGGATTTGGAGTGCTTTGCTCAGCTACAATATATTTTAAATCCTTAGCTTTGTCGAGTATAATAGTATCTAAATCTTCATTAGCCCCAAACACATTTATTTCTTTGCCAAATTTATTAACTTGGCTTTCAATATTTTTCTCTAAAAAATCCTTCATAACTTCTTTCTCTTGGTCATTTGTATAGTTCGGTAGTCCGATTTCCACAAATCCTATTTGCTCATCTTTACAAGCAATTTTAATTTGATCTTTTCTTTCTAATATCTTCTTATCAGTTAGATCTTGTGGTGTTGAGTAGTGGACAAACGTCTTCGCTCCAAGCTTTTTAGCTAACTTAACCATCGAAATAGCTCTCTGTTTTGGATTCATCCCTAAGTTTACATCTACATATTCACTTAAATCGTTTACACTCTCTCCCATTGGTGCAGACATAGTTATTACTTCAGGTCTTTTCTTTTTAACATTCTTTAGTGCGGGTAAAAGTCCTGGCTCCTCTGTTGCAATTACAAAAGCCTGTACAGTTTTATCCTTCGCAAGTTTCTCTATCTTCTTTTCAGTTTCAGATGGATTTTTTTCAAAATTCATTGGAAGAACTTCGTGAATGATCTCTTGCTTTGGGTTTTTCTTACCTTTCTCTTCTTCTTCTAATTTCTTCTTTTTAATGTCTTTTATTAAAGTATTTACGGCATCGTATTGATTTTTATTTACATTTTTACTTTCGGTAAATACAATAACCTTAAAATCTTTTACTTCTTCTTTTTTATTTTTATTCTTTGTCAACATACTACATCCTGACGTCATAACCACTAATGTCATCGTCATCAGCAGTGCTGTAACTTTTTTAAACATATTTCTAGAGCCTCCTGATTGCATTAAATTATCGCATAATTATATTAATATCTACAAATTAACTATCATTTAATTTTATCATATTTTATGTCAAATTTATATAGGAATGATAGCATAAAAAAACCTATTAAGAATTCAAACTTTTCCTTGAGTTCTCCATAGGTTTTTATATAAGTTCACAAGCTTTACTAATTCACTTATTTTTATTCGCTACTCTTATATTAACTGTTACATAATGCGTTATAGAATTTTAACTTTATGCATTTTGAGAATGATCGTTTGATCCTCTATTTATAAAAGATCCTATAAGCCCAAATATTACTGCTGGTATAATCCAGTTGAAACCTAAATCTGCAAGTGGAATTTGATTTATAAATCCACATGTACCAGTCAAACTGTAAAGTATATTAAACATGCTCGTAGCTAGTGTCGCATATGCAGCCCCTTTAAATGCATTGTCATTTTTAATGTGAGCTCCTGCAAGTGTCATCAATACTAACACAAGCAGTACTGGATATACAAGTTGAAGTATAGGTACTGAAAACGTAATTATAAAATCAACACCTAAGTTTGCTATTACTGTACTTGCCGCACAAATTCCAATTACATATTGCTCATACTTGATCTTTGTTATTCCGGCAAAATAGTTTGCTATAGCAGAAGTAAGCCCTATTGCAGTAGTCAAACAAGCAAGTGCTACTATAAGTCCAAGTATAGCTTTGCCAGTATATCCATATAGTAAGTTTGTGATCTCAACTAGTAAAGACGCCTGTGGTACATCTGTACCAAACATCGTAGATACTGTAGATCCTAAGAATGCAAGACCACCGTACACAAGACCTAGGAATACACAAGCTACTACCCCAGATTTAATAGTCATGCTTATTTTTTGTTTTTCGTCTGTATATCCTTTATGCGCTAAAGATAACAACATAATAGTTGCCATTGAAGCAGCGCCCAACGCGTCCATAGTCTGATATCCTTGCGTAAATCCTTCTGCAAATAAATTTCGATCTATCAACTGTGCTGGATTTGGATCCGCTATTGGAGAAATAATTCCTTTAATAATTAATATAAATAGTACTAATAATAATGCAGGTGTTAAAAACTTCCCTATTATGTCGATTACTTTTGAACCTTTTATTGTTAAAACAAGTGTAAGCGCAAAGAATATCATCGAACAAATTATTCTTGATAGGCTTCCAAAATCACCTATTATAGGCATTATTCCCATTTCGTAAGTTGTCGCCGCCGTTCTTGGTATTACTAGTAGAGCAAGGCACGAAAGCGCTGCAATACTTATAATTCTTGCTAAAGTTTTACCTGACCTAGAAAGTATATCGTCAAGACTTCCCGAACATTTAGCTGAAGCTATTATGACTAAAAGTGCGATACCAGCATCTGCTAAAACAAACGCAAATATTGATAAAAGCCAATTTTGCCCAGATACTAAACCTAAATACGGTGGAAACAATAAATTACCAGCTCCAAAGAACATTGAAAAAAGTGCAAATCCTACTATAATAATGTCTTTCATCTGTTTACTCATAAGCCAACCTCCAATCCCAAATTAAATTAATTTTTTATATTCCAGAAATAAAGTATAATATAATTTGCAGAATTGTGTCAATTTTTTAGATTTCATTAAATAAATTAAATTTTCTGTTAAATGTACCTTTTTTTTATTTGATTTTAATTCCCATAAATCTAGTAAAATCTAATGCTTGAGCAACACTGCATTTAACACCTTTTATATCTTCAATACGAACTTCAATATCCTCTACACTGCTCGTTGATATGTCTAGATTTTTTAATTTTGATCCTGTAAAAATAGCTCTATTTAATTCGACTTTGTCCACAGCAAATTTTTCATTTTTTATTTCTTGAAATACAGCTTCTGAAAAATCAGATTGAACTATATTTACTCCGCTAAATTTTGAGTAAGAAAAATTAGAGTATCTAGCCATTGAATTTATAAACAACACATTTTTAAAAAATGAGTCCTCCAACCTAGTCCCTAAAAGTTTACAGTTTTTGAATTCAACTCTGTATATACTGCTATCACTAAATATGCAGTTAGAGAAATCGCAGTTTTCAAAAACTACATCTAAAAGATCTATCTTCTTTAAATCGCAATCTAAAAAAACGACATTTCTAAATACACATGAATCAAAACTTAATTTTAAATTATACAATTCTTCTATAACCACATCTTCAACTATACTATCTTCTAATTTATTATTAAATTTTAATTCCTCGTAAACGTCTGCTGTCTCAGTAAGTACCTCTGATATTTTTGGCTTATCAATATTTATTAATTTTACCACTTATTTATTCCCTCCAATACTATAAACTATTAATATAATACTTGAAAAATGAACAAAATACTATAATAAAATATTTTTAGAAGCTATAGAATCAAACTATGATCTAAATGATCGATATCTATCATTATATATCTAAAATCCGATCAATAAATACGAATATTATTTTGTCTTTATATCTCTTTACCTGTTTTTAAAGTAATAAACACGAATATTATACGTTTATTTATTGCAAATAATCTTATTTTGGTTTATAATACAAAATATAAATAAAAAGTTATAAATAATACATGGAGGTATATGAAGCAATGACAAATAACAATAATGGTCAGCTTTCAGTTTTTTTGGACAAGCAATTTAAAATAAGTGAACGTGGTTCTAATATCAAAACTGAAGTAATTGCCGGAATAACTACATTTTTAACTATGGCGTACATAGTATTCGTAAATCCCGCAATACTATCAACTACTGGAATGGACAAAGCAGCACTTATAACAGTTACTATATTAGCATCAGCAATCGGTACATTGATAATGTCACTTATAGCAAATGCACCATTCGCATTAGCTCCTGGCATGGGATTAAATGCCTTTTTCACATACTCATTAGTACTTGGAGCCGGCATACCATGGCAAACAGCTCTAGGTGTTGTATTTTTATCTGGATGTGTATTCTTAGTTCTAGCAGTAACTGGACTTAGAAAAGCTGTAGCAGACGCTATACCAAAAGATTTAGCTCAGGCAGCTGCGGCAGGAATTGGGCTTTTTATATCATTTGTAGGACTTAAAAGTATGGGACTTGTAACTTCAAATCCTGACACTATTGTAGCTATGGGTAAATTTACTCCAACAGTTTTAATATCAATTTTAGGTCTAGCTCTTATGGCTATCCTAGAATATAAAAAGGTTACAGGAAGTATTCTTATAAGTATAATAATTACTACTATAATTTCAATAATATTTGGTTTTACAGAATTACCAAAAGCAATTATATCAATGCCACCAAGTATAGCTCCAATAGCCTTTAAATTAGATATTATGGCGGCACTTAAATTTTCACTAATCGGACCAATTTTCTCTTTTATGTTTATAGATTTATTTGATTCTCTATCACTATTAATTACTTGTTGCAAGAAAATGGGATTAGAAGACAAAGACGGAAACATAAAAGGATTAAATAAAATGCTTTACGCAGACGTATCTGCAACAATCATAGGTTCATTCTTAGGTACTAGTACTGTAACTACTTATGCTGAATCAGCATCAGGTATTGCAGCAGGAGCGAGAACTGGACTAGCAACAGTAGTAACATCGTCTCTATTCATACTAGCTTTAATATTTACTCCTCTATTGGGAATAGTGCCGACATATGCAGCTTCACCAGCATTAGTAATGGTTGGAGTGTTTATGTTCCAAAACATTAAAAATATCGACTTTACTGATATGAAGATTGCTGTACCAGGATTTTTAACAATAATAATGATGCCTCTTACTTACAGTATAAGTACAGGATTATGTTTCGGATTTATATCATATGTACTTATGCACGTAGTAGCTAAAGAGACAAATAAGATAAGCATCGCGCTTTGGATAATCGGAATTTTAGCAGCAGTAAACTTGATGTTAACTTAATTCTAAGATAACATAAATATTTTTAATTTAATTTAATCATTAATAAAGCAAAAAGAGAGCTTCCCCAGCTCTCTTTTTGCTTTACTAATTTAGCATATTTTTTGTACGTATTTTTACATATATTTTTTTATATATTATTTTATGTCATATGTAATGAAACTCGCATCTTTATTTTTCTCTTTAAACCTCTTAGCTATTTCTTCTTTTGTATCTACATTGTCAGTTGTGTTTAAAGTAGCTAAAACTCCCTCAACAGTGCTAGTAAATCTCTCAAAAGGTATCCCAATCGACATCTCTTCAGCTTTCCATTTAGCCAAGAATCTAGTACTTGGACATAGTGTAGATATATTCATTCTTCCTTCCATATACGGCTCTACAGTCACCTCTGAGCATATACCTTGCATTGCTGCTACTGTTGAGTTTATTCTTTCTCCTGTATGATATACATAGCCTTGTTGTAATCTCATCGCTTGATATGGATTTACTATAAGTATAACTACGTCTGGTGTAATCTCAAAATCTTCTAATGGTGCTACTGCAATCCCATAAGTAGGAGATCCAGTTCTATAAAGCCCTTTAACTCCTTCTCTTACTCTTCTAGCTGTGGCTTGAGTAGCGTATAAATTATATGAAAAATACTCAGCGCCAGATTCTATTCTAGGTGTAGATGGCTCTAAAGCTAGTGCAGTTGTACCTCCATCGCAGTTTATGTGTTTTAATCTAGCTTTAAACGACATTCCCCTAGTAGCTTTTTCAACTATACAACAGTAAGCAAGTTGTCCTCCTGGCTCTCTCCATTCTATATCGTCGTATTCTTCCTCTGTAAATAAAAGTTTTACCCCAACAGGCTTCCTAGGCATATCCAGTATACAATTTAGATCCTCACAGTATTCCTTTACAAGCTCTGTGTTGAATTTATCTTGTGGTAGACCATAGGATATTGCTTTATTCTTAATTGGCATATTCATCACCCCTCTTATATATTTATGAAACAAATTTTAGACCAAAATTAGTAAGTCCAAAATATGAAAGAATCAAAGTAATTGACAATACTACTAAAATGTAAATTATTGAATAAATTATTTCATCTTTGTGTAAAGTCAGCTTTCTATAGTAAGTTCTACTTTTTGTTTTTCCAAATGCTCTCGTCTCCATAGACATAGAAATTCTTATCCCTTTACGAACTGCGGTAGCCATCATAGGAATAACGTATCTTTTTGTATTCCATATCTTTAATAAAACATTTATGCTTTCTTCTATACCTCTTACTTGGTGGGCGTGTTTAATGATTTCAAATTCTTCCTTAAATGTTGGTAAAAATCTGTATGCAGTTAAAAATGCGTATGCAAATTTCGGACTAACTTTAAAGTACTTTATAAGAGATATAACTAGCTCAGTAGGATCAGTAGTCTTTACAAATATTGCTGAGTAAACGCTTATTAAAATTATTTTAAAACCTAATCCCAAAACCGTAATAATCATAAGAGGCTGACCGCTAATATATCTAGCTAGTAATATAAAACCCATATAACTTATAGACATTAATATAAATACTTTAACCGCTTTAAATAGATCTAACATTTTCAAATCGCTGAATAAAAATACTGTAATTAAAGCCAGTAATGTTAAAACAAGGGGTAGATATGGCATAAATTCAAATGAACCAATTAATGTAACTACAATTAAAATCATTATTTTAAGAAAAGGGTTCATTTTCTCGATCAATTTTATTTTATCATTCATCTGTTTTATCCCCTCTGTCAAAATACAGTTTTTTCATTTTATCTACATCTTCACCACAGTATACAATTTCACCATTATTTAAATAAATGATTTTGTCACAACATCTCTCGACCATTTCAATGTCGTGCGTTATTATAAGTATTGATGTCCCATATGAATTAATCTGGTATAAAAGTTCTATTAATTTAATAAGATTTTCTCTATCTTGACCATATGTAGGTTCGTCGAGAATAAGTATAGGTTGTCCATTTATCATCATGCTGGCAGTACTAAGCCTTCTCTTCTGCCCTTGACTGAGATTAAAAGGATTCGCTTCTCTACTGTTTAGTAAGTCAAAATCTTTAAGATATAAATTTGTTTTTTCTTCTACTAGTTCTTCACTATTACCTCTAATTTCTAAGCTCAGAGATAACTCTTTTTCTACTGACATCTTAATAAATTGGTGTTCTGGATTTTGAAAAACTAAACCCATATATTCTCCAATATCTTTAACATTTAACTTTGTTAAATCCTTATTGTTTAATATTATATTTCCTCTAGTTGGTTTCATAAAACTTATCAGTAACTTTGATAAAGTGGATTTACCCGCTCCATTGTGCCCAACCAAGGCAGCTATCTCACCCTTATTTAAAGAAAAATTTATATCTTTTAATACTTCTTTTTCAGAACTATATGAAAAACTTAAATCCTTTACATCCAGAACAACATCACCTTGTATATCCATAAAAGGCCTCTTAGGATAAATAGAGTTTTTCTTAAATTCTCGTACAAAGTAATCTACATCTAATATATTTGTCTTTTTGTTGTTCAATTCAATAACTTGATCGATTATATCTTTAAACTCATCCAACTTGTGTTCTATTATAATTATTGTTTTACCCATATCATCCCTAAGTCTTCTAACTAGCTCTACTATTTGCCTAGTCGATATTGGATCTAAATTTGCAGTTGGCTCATCCATAAGTATTAGATCTGGATCAAGTGCTAGGATAGATGCTAATGCTACCTTCTGTTTCTCACCGCCAGACAATTTATTGAGATAACTGTGTTTAAGATTTCTTATTCCTACTAAATCTAAGATATTATCTATCATTGTTTCCATTTCATTTGGATCAATATTTATATTTTCTAATCCAAAAGCAATCTCATCTTCTACAGTAAATGTACACAATTGGCTGTCAGGGTCTTGAAACATATATGCTATATCTCCAGATATATCTTCTGCTTTCTTATGATCGATGTTTTCTCCATTATATATAATTTCACCACTCATTATTGCCTCTACAGTCTCTGGAATAACTCTGCTTAAGCACATAAGTAGCGAACTTTTACCACAACCGCTCTTACCTGTTATTAGATTTATTGTGTTTTTTTCAACCTTGAAATTGACATCTTCAAATACTGTCTCTTCTTCTAAAAATTTGAGGCATAAATTCTTAATTTCTAACAACTATGTACACCTCCATAATTATGATTTAACATCAACTTTTATTTCTTCTTATTTATATTAAATCCACTTAAAACACCAGTAGAATTTAAACCTTTTCCGAGTACTATTGTGAAACCTGCTCCAAATACTACTGCACTTAATACTCTTATAATGATCATAACTGGTAGTAATCCAGCGTATAAGTCTAGGCCAAATATAAAGTAGTCTCTAGTCGTAACTAATAATGTTGCCAAAATCGCAGATAAACTCATATAAATGAATGAATAATTCTCATACTTTTTAGTAGCAAGAACTGCTTCGACTCCTATCCCTTGTAGTGTAGACGCAACTATAATATGTATACCATATGGGCTTCCCATAAGTAGGTTTATAAGTCCTGTAAATAAAGATCCCATAAGTGACGAACCTGGTTTTCTAACTATATACACTGATAGCAGAGCTGATATAAAGTAAAGACCACCAATGATATCACCACCTACTGGTCCTGCTATAGCCTCAAGTGGTTTATATATTCCGTCTAAAAATGTAAAAACAACTCCTATAATTGCACTTAGCATAGCTACGACAACGATTTCCTTTAATTTTAATTTCTTATCCATAATAATTCCTCCTAATGTTCGACTTTAAGTCGACAAATTATTCTATACCAAATAATATTATATATAATATAGTTAAATTTGTATCCAAAATTTGTATACAAATTTCTTATAATCTACTTCACAAATATAGCTATTTTCTATATAAAAGCGATATTTAACTCAAGTTCACACTTAAATAGTTCTATAAACACATGTAGCTTTTTTCTATCTTTGTAATTCCAGGAGGCTATAATATACTTTGTACAGTATTAGTTGAATATAGACGGAGATAAATTTTCAACAAATATAGAGAAAATTGACAATATTAACATCGTAAAATAAATTAAAAAATAAAAAAAGCATTAAGTTGTGGATTTTATAATTCCATATCTCAATGCTTTTTACTATTTAAGATTAAACTCTTTATAATCGAACTATTTAAAATCAAATTACTTACTATCAATTCACTTATAATTAATCTTCATAACCATTTGGATTCATTTTTTGCCATCTCCATGAATCTTGGCACATTTCATCTATTTTATATTTAGCTTTCCAACCAAACTCTTTATATGCTTTAGAAGAATCTGCATAGCAAATAGCTACATCTCCTTCTCTTCTGTCAGTTATCTTGTATGGAATATCCTTCCCACTAGCTTCTGAAAAAGCTTTTACTAAATCAATTACACTGTAGCCTTTACCTGTCCCTAAATTGTATGTTACAAGCCCTGGATTTTCTTTTAGTTTCTCAAGTGCTTTGACATGTCCAGATGCTAAATCTAGTACATGTATATAATCTCTTACTCCAGTTCCATCGTGAGTAGGATAATCTCCTCCAAACACACTTAATTCTTGTAATGTTCCAATTGCAACTTTAGTAATATAAGGCATTAAGTTGTTTGGAATACCATTAGGCTCTTCACCTATTCTACCGCTTTTATGCGCACCTACAGGATTAAAGTATCTAAGAAGTGCTATGTTGAAAGAATGATCAGACTTATATATATCTGTTAGCATTTCTTCTATTATTAGCTTTGTTCTTCCGTATGGATTTGTCACTGATAGTGGGAAATCCTCCAATATAGGACAAGTCTCTGGCTCTCCATAAACTGTAGCTGAAGAACTAAAAACAAAATTTTTTACGTTGAAAGCCTTCATTAAATCAAATAGTACTAACGTACTTATAAGGTTGTTGCTGTAGTATTCAATAGGCTTTTTTACAGACTCTCCAACTGCTTTTAAAGCCGCAAAGTGTATTATAGAATCTATTTTTTGTTCCCTAAAAACCGTTTCCATTTCTTCCACATTAGTTACATCGTATTCGTAGAATACAGGTTTCTTTCCAGACAATTCTTCAATTCTATCTACAACAATTTTATTGCTGTTGCACAAATTGTCTACTATGACAACATTATGACCTGCCTCTAACAATTCTATACAGGTATGGCTTCCAATATACCCTGCGCCTCCGGTTACTAAAACTGTCATTCTTTTACCTCTTTCCTAAACTTTGATTCTCATCTTAATTTTATCATATTCTGCTAATATTTTACTAATATTTTCTAATTCTACTCTATATATCATCTAATAACTCTTTTATATCTTCATCTATATCTATATCAAAATCTACATCGTCTAAATCCGGATCCAATTCGTCTATATCTACATCAAGCTCTTGAAATGCCATATCTATACTAGATTCATCGTCTATATCCATTTCTGTTATAATTTCTCCTAGTATACTCTCATCTTCACTTATTTCATCGATACTTTCTTCTTCTACTAAATTTTCATAGATTTCTTTATCCAAATCAACTTCGATGTAAGTCGATACCTCATCTCTAACTTGAGAGCTTAAATCTAATAATTTATATTCTAGATTCCACACAGTAGAATTTGTATTAGATGTATTTTCTCCAATAAAAAACTTTTTATTATCTAAATTGTTTAGCCCATTGCCTATAAGCTTGTACATATCTTCAATTATATCTTTTCTTCTATAATTTGTCTCTTCATTTATAGGTAATTGCTTAAATACATATGTCTCTGTGATTTTATCAAATAATATATCTTTTATATCATCACTTTTTATGTCTACATAGTATTTCTTTAAAGAGTCAAAAACACTTTTTATCGATATGCTAGCTTCTTCGATATAGTATGGGTACATATCTTTCACTAAATGATTTAGCTTTTTCAAAGCTTGTCTCAAAAATATATCTAGTTTATCGCTATCAGTTTCTTTAAGCATTCTGTAATTGTACTTTTTATGCTCCTCCTCAGAAATAACAAATATAATTTTATTGAGACTATCTTCTATCTGATTTAAGTGTCTATAAAATTTATCTAACAAATCTAAAGCCACACTTTTTATATTAAGTAAAACATTAAATGTGTCGCTATTAAAGTCTACCCCAAATTTACCTAACATAGAATTATTTTGAGCTTCTATTACTATAGGATAGTAAGCTGAAATCAAATCTAAGTCATTTTTTTGAATTTGTATATCTCTATAAAATCTATTGACTAAATCGATTCTAATTTCATCATTTAATTGACTAGCTAAATTTTTATCTAATTCTTCTTTTATATAGTACATATTAGAGAAGAAATTGTAAAGAAACATATCATTCATAGCTTTTGCCCAGTTGTCAAAAACAACTTCAGTGGTCATTTCTTTGAGAAGTGATTCTTTTGAAAATCTATATATATCCTTTATAAGTTTTTCTGTCATAGACTTTTTCAAATACATGCTTACAACTTGGTTTTGGAACACTATCTTGGTTTCAACATAGCCCTTATCTACTGTTACTTTATTGTTGTCTACTACTATATCTAGAATTTTTTCATTATCTATAGATAGTATATCTAAATCCTTATACTTGCTTATCTTAAGCTTGTCATCGACTTGTTCTATAAAAAATGGAGTATGATTTCCCGTATAACCGACTTTTTCATCTTCAATATCATTTAAACTGTCAATTTTCATTAAATCTCTATTTTTATCATTTATATATAAATTAAAAACATTTTTTCCGTCAAATACAATTAAGTCTTTAACTAATGAAAGCTTGTAACATCTATTTTCATCGACAGTAAGTATTTGTTTCTTAGTCTTTTTATTTATAAATATAAGCTGACCTTGGTATCTTATCATAAGGGTATTTGCGTTTTTATAGTCACAACCCTGTATATTACCAGTAACTTTACAAAAAACTACATCCGATTCTGGAGGTAAGTTACCGATTTTGTGATTTTCTTTTACTGTTTCCGCTATATTTGATGGAATTATATTTTTTATATTATCATTAAATATTGTAATAGATCTAGCTACAATTCCTTCTCTCTCTATATGAAAGTATCCTTTTAAAGAGACGTATCCGTTTTCTACAACATCCCTTTCAATATCTGAAAAGTATATCTCAAATCTATTTTTACTGCCCATAAATACGAATTTTTCGTGATCACAATTTATACCACCCATAAAGTTTTTAGAACCATCGATGCTGAGTATAGTTGCACTATCTTTTATAGCAAATATAAAATCCCTCTGATTAGTGCATATCATCTCATAATCAACTACTCCTAAAACCATCTTCAAATCCGCTCTAGCACTTTTTTTAGATCCATCATTCTCCAAATAAAATGAAAAACCTATACCTTCAACAAATATTTTATTATCCTTTAAATATGATACAAGCTTTTCTTTATTTTCAGAAAAACTGTAGATATACTTAACTCCAACTAAGTCATCTATATCTTTACCTTCTCCAATTACTATATTCCCTAAATTAGTTATAAATAGATTCTTATTTGTTTTAGAAAAACCATTTATTCCATTAAGATCAAAACAGTCCGAAGTTAATTCATATATAATTTTTTCACCTAATTTTAGCATAATTACACACTCCTAACAGATATTTGTAATTACAAAACACCACTAACTACAATAAATAATAATTTACACCAATACTATTGTTGAAGTTCATCGTAAATCTCATCTAAGTTCTTAGAGTATTCCCTGTAAGAAGAACCCGATTTACTTTTTAATTCGTCTTTAAGATTATTGTACTCTTCTTTTAATTCTTCGTCACTCATCTTCTTTGCAGATTTTTTAAATTCCTCTAATTTGTAGTCGTAATATTTATCATATTTAGCAATATACGTATCAATTGATTTTTTTGAAAGTTCACTAGTTCTTTCAGTAGCTTCATTGTAATCGTCAAAATCGCCTGCATCTAATTTGAAGTATCCATTGCTCTTAACAATTTTAGTATCTATACCTTTAGAAGAAAACTTGTCCTGAGCTTCTTTAGCACTGCCCTCACTGTTGTGAGCTCCAGCATACACTCTGTAGTACTCACCGCCACCGTCTTTCAGAGCTTCCATTTCTTTTGCTTTTTTTGCTTCAGCCTCTTTTACCTTTTTCTCAGCCGCAGCTTTCCTGTCTACTGCTTTTTTTGAACTGTTATTTGTGTTATTATTTGTATTTTGGCTCTGTGTTTGAGTGTTATTTGATGCACTTTGATCTGGTCTATTGCTTCCTTTAACTGTTGTAAAGTACATCACAACTACCACCGCTACTACCGCTATGCCTACTATAGTATCCCTAACTCTTCTCGTCTTCGGAAGGGCTTCTCCATCTTCATCACGACCGTCTTTGTCTTTGCTATTTGAGTTTACTTGCTCATTGATCACTATATCTTCAAACATTATTTCATCTTCACTATTGCTTGAATTGCCAAAGCTTGTATTTTTTTTGTACTTTTCATCAAATTTTTCTAAATCTTCAAATCCAGCTACGTAACCATTATTTTCTAATTCATCACCTTTATGGCTCTCTTTATGATTTTCTTTTTCCTCAATACTATCAGCTAATTCTATAAACTTATGCTTTTCGTTTCTTTCAACATTTTCTCCATCTTTCTCTCCCATTGATTTAAGTAATTCAAGTTCTTTAAATACTTTGGTTTCTTCTGGATGGGTATCACTGCTTATATTATCGTTCGTGCCTTTATTTTTGTCGTCTTTAGCTATAACTACCTCTCTTGTAGTAAAACTATCTTTAAAATGCTTATTTTTGTCTGCATTTTTTATCATATAGATGTATTCATCCATATCTATATCGTTAAAAGTAGCTACATTTTTTGATGCAATTTCTGAACCTGTTATATTTTCAAAATTCTTTTTAATTATCTTACAAGCTTCGTTCCATACTTCAAGATTTATAACTGTTTCATCCTTAATAATGGATTTCATGTAGTCATTGAAGTTTTTTTCTCCAAATTCACCTATTGCTACTAGTCTCATAGCGCCTTCAATTAGGTCTCTATTCTTTTTATTTAAAAATTCGAGAATAATAGATCCCGCTGCAAAGTCAATTATTCCCTCTGTACCGAATCCCAGAGCTTCATCATTAGTTATATCCTCTAGCTTTAAAATTCTCTTGTACTCATTGTTTATGTACTTTTCTACGCCATTTGCGCTTAGGCCTCCAAGTTTAGTTAGATACGTTACCTCAACATCATTTAAACCAGAATGCTCACTGTGATTTTTAAATTGATCGTTCTTTTCTTCAGACACAAGTTCCATTTCCTCTGAGTAGTCGAACTCCTCTTCATCTAAAGCATCTCCTACACTTTCTGATTTTGGATCTGATAATATCTTATTTACACATATAATTATTTCTTTTTTTAGATCTCTCTTTACCTCTACATAATCTAAATCGTATATAAATTCAAATTCATCTCTATCTAAACTTATTTTTCTAAATAGAATATTTAAAAGATCTTTATATAGATTAAGTACTTTATAATCTTTTTCTAGTCTTCTCTTTTTCTCATATATCTCCATCTTATCATAAGCTAAAAAGCTTCTTAAATCGTCTACTTTAAGTAGCTTTATATCTTCTTTCATAGCTTTATTTATATACTTTCTACATTTTGCGGTGATTAATTCAAGATCTTTTTCCAGCTCGTCTATATTAGGTATGTACTTGTCAGTTATCCACTTGCCTATCAAAGGCTCTATGTTTCTAGACAGAGTTTTATAGAATAGTATATTAAACTTAAGTAGTTCAACATATTTACTTTCATTCAGGTCTACTTTTTCAAATTTTTTATTTAGAGTAGCATCCATTTTTTCATTTATCTTAGTCTCTTGTTTTAAGAAATTCGATGCTACATTCAAAACAGTATTTTTTATTAAGTTATTCTTTTCTTCCAAATTTTTCACTCCTCAACAACGTATTTTTACTTTAATTTATGTCAAATGATCTTTCTCATTTTTTAATCAAAATTCAGTAAAGTTTCAATTATTTATTACATACTTACTCATATTCCATTATAACATATCATTTTTTCAATTAACTATTTTATTATAACATTTTTTACTATACGCGACTTTATAAGTTTTTATAATATTTTTATATTTTTTAAAAAAAGTTACGCAAAAAACCTATATAATTGTACAATTATATAGGTAACTATATTTTTATATAAAATTTACAATAAATGTTTTATAAATATATAACTTTAATCATATCCTAAAGCTATAATCTAATATTATCACGCTGATATCTCATTAAAATAGATTACATTTCCTTCCAGAATATCTTATTTAAATCGTCACCTTCAATATCAGTCCTGCGCTTCCCTACAGTTCCTACTAAAGAGTATAAATCTATTGAACGGTCATATTTAAACTCCTTTAACAAATTAAAATTTTCTATTTCAGAGGTATTTCTAACATGTATCCTTGGACCTGTACAATTCACTATCTCTGACTCTCCAATACATATATGTTCCTCATCACGATAACTAATATCCAAATTTTTTGATATAATATTTTTCACTTTGTCTTCCAACTCTTCTATATTAATATCAGGTTTTTTTCAAAGTTTAGAATAAATCCACCCCTGACATCACTGTTTATAGGTTTAAATGGTTTTTCATAATCCTTAGTTAAAACTAAGGTAGTCAAATCTTCCGCAGTATGGGCCATTCTTCGGTATTTTAATGAAGATATAACTATATTGTAGATATCTTTAGGCAGAGGTCCAAACAGGTTCGGTCTGGTTACTATAATCTCTTCGCCAATACCCAATAATAAATCTGCATTAATTTTCAAATACGGATAAATCAAATCAAAATGTTCAATTATAACCCTTCTACCGTTATCTAGTGCACCCTTCACAAAATCCACGATTTCATACATCTGAGCAAAGGCCAGTTGAAATCTCATATCTATATGATAAGACGCATTTCTATAATTTTGGTCTAGAGCGTTGCGAACCTGCATTACCTTATGTATATCCAGTCCATCATCATCATTAGAAAGGTCAACACCCGGAAACATTCCCTTTAATATTAGTGATTTACCACTTCCAGAGTCACCAACTATCCCGATTAATCTATCCTCATAACTTAAATACCACTGTGAAATCTGATCCCCCATCTTTAGAAGCCTCTCCCTTCCCCTAGGGGCAAAATATACAGAGTATATATGAAACTCGTGCAATGCTCTCATTAAATCATCTCCAAATTTATAATAATAAGCTTATCATAGCTAATATTTTCTAGATTAATATAACGAATCCTAAAGATCGAATTCGAAATCTAAAAGCGGAGAATGTTGTTGAGCTCCATACACATCTGTTTCTCCAAGTGCTCCTGAACTTATAGGTCTAACTATTGTGATTTTAACTGCCTTTGCTGGATCAAAGTATATAACATCTATTACATCGTTAATATCAATTTTATACAATTTCGCAAAAGATTCTTTAGTTATTACACTAGCCTTAAAAAATTTATTATATATTTCAAGATCAGAAAATATAATATCAAAAGTCAATTCATATGGTCCTGAATTCTTGCTCCTTATAACATCAGCAACATCAATTAATTTATACATTATTCTAACTCCCCCTCGTTACACATCTTAATTTCTACTGGAAAATACTTACATGGATCAGGTGATTCCAATAAACTATATACACTGAACTCGTATACTTCCCCAGCTTTAAAATCTGAAGGAGAAAACGGAAATGCTAAATTACCCGCTGTTGAGATTCGACCTTCATATCCAAAATGCAATAAGGTAGATCTAGCAAAACTACAGATAGTGTTTGCCAATTCTTGTGTCGGTGCCACAGCTTCAATAACAATTCCAATTTCTTGACTACTTTCAAACTCTAAATTTTTAAAAATCCCCATAGCTCCATTTTTACCGTATATTTTAAAATCCAAGAAGGATTCGTTGGAATTGAAATTTTCAAAGTTAGACCACACCTTATCTTTAACTGTATCGATAATTTCGTCTATTTTGCTTATCATAATAGAATCTCTAACACCTGCAATAGAAAGCGTTCTATATCCTACTTTTTTAACTCCTTCTAGCTTCACATAGTAAGTTCCTTGTGTCGGTATAAATCGACTTCCTCTCACTATAACAGTATTTTCTTTAGACTGTTCAAATTTGGTATTCGATAAATCCAATATTCCCCCTGGACCTGGTAGACTAGTTGGGTTGCTCTTTTCATATAGAGTATGTGCTGCAACAGACATCGTTGTACACTTGCGTATAGATGACAATGGCTCTAATTCAAAATGATCTTCTCTTAAATATCCAAACATACAATCGCTTCCACTTCCCGGAGTAGCAGTAATGGCAGCACATTCTAGTATTTTCCCCATATGGATAGCTAACCCCTTATCAAAACCTTCTTTAACCGCTAAACATGCAAATACAGCAGGATCATAAGTTCTTCCTGCTAAAATTACCTGCGCTCCTCCTTCCAAAGCTTTAATATAAGGTTCCACACCCATTTGCGCTACAATTCTTACTGAATCTTCAACATCTTGTTCAGTTGTTTTGGGTGCGGGGTAAAGTTGTGTGACTTTTCCATTTTTTAGTTCCTGCATAACTATCGATTTGTCTATTTCCGCTTCAATTATGCCCATCTTAAAAGATAACTGATTTTCTTTAGCAATCTCTTTTAGTATTTCTAGATTCCACTCTAAATGACAATTCGCACCTGATCCACCAGCCGTTCCTATAATCACTGGTATATTCTTTTTTACAGCAGCTTTTAGCAAATACTCCATATCTCTTTTAACTGCATTTCTATCCGTAAATGAAACCCCAGCTCCAAGATAGTATGGCCCCGGATCTGTTGACCCAGCGTCAACCGCTATTACATGAGGATTTTTTTTTATTCCCTCAAGAAATGATTCCTCTGGAAATCCATAACCTAATATAGCTGTAGGTGAAAGTACTCTTAACTCCTTCATGTTAATTACCTCCCATTTTATCATTAAGCATAATTATTCTCTGCATTTCGTTGTAAACAATCATGTATCCTTCGTCGACACCCATACCTGGTTTTGCGAGACATTGATCTGGTATTGTGGCCATAGCAATATGTGCGCATACTTGAGCTGAACGATCTGTCTCATTACAAGTTCCTCCAAGATATGCTCCCATACCATTCTCCTTGCAGTACATTACAGCTTCAATAGTATTATTTATTCCGCCTAAATCGGGTGTTTTAATTTGTGCCATATGTCCAGCCTTATTGTCTGTAAAATAGCGTATATCCTCATAAGTATTGCACCATTCATCTGCAACAATCTCTACATTAATTTCCTTTTCTTCTTCCATACTGCGTATAATTTTCAATGCTTCCATCTGCGCTTCTCTACCGCCTACATCTACAGGTCCTTCTATTCGCAACTTAAAGGGTCTCGCTTCTTTCTCTAGCTCTCCTAAATAATCCACAATTTTTGCAAA
Source organism: Clostridioides mangenotii TR (assembly GCF_000498755.1). Taxonomy (GTDB): domain Bacteria; phylum Bacillota; class Clostridia; order Peptostreptococcales; family Peptostreptococcaceae; genus Metaclostridioides; species Metaclostridioides mangenotii_A. The sequence goes on from NZ_AXUS01000021.1 coordinate 56,134, forward strand.
GTCCATATTAAACGCAATTCCTAATGTACCATAAACATCTATATGTAGTATTGGATTATAATTTTCATGAGGTCGTTTATCAATAATTCTATTTCTAAGCCATCCAACGTATTCTTTTAATTTTTTACCATTTTTACCAAGTTTTAAATCTACATTATTAATCAAAGCGTGAGGCAAAATATCTGATGATTTTAAAATCATTTTATCGGCATTTAAGTATCTATCATCTCCAGACTGTGAAAATATAGGTATTGGTTTATCCGATACTTTTAGACCGTACTCTTCAGCTATAATCTGTGCCATTAACTTGTGCTTTGATTTAGCTACAGCATCTAGAACAGCCTGAGTTACACCATAACGTATAGCTGTATGAAGTTTGTTCCCTTTTTCATCTTTTAAACCGTCTACCACTTCTGACATCTCTCTAAAAGTTGTAATGTCTTTATCAATAAATATAGGTTTAATACATCGTTCTATAATGGGTATAAAATCATCAGCTAAAAACAGCGGATCCCTACCTCCTGCACCAGAGTATTGAACAGCTGCACAATCTCCATATGCCACCTGACCATCTTCTAATAAAAACATAACAGATATGGATTCACCTGCAACTCTAATACTCTTAAATCCAGGCAATTCAGGTTTTCCAACATATGTACTTCCGTCTGCTTTGGCATCTTGTTTAATAGAATTTTGATCATCAAAAAAGAAACCTGTCTTACCTTTTGAACAAATCAAATCAATTATTTTCATAAACACACCTCCAATATATTAGATATAAAATGTTTGATTTATTGTCTTGGCCTTCCAACTAAATACCCCTTACCAATAGCGTAAATATCATCTATAACCATCTGGAAATTTACATCGCGTTTTTCTTTCTTTGCCCTTTCATCAAGTTTAGCTCTGTGAAAATCTATAATCTCTTTTGAAAAAGGTATATTGCCGTAGTCTAAGAAACGTACTGCTCCATTATTATCTCTAACTGGCATAACTTTGCCCATATTGTACTTACTTGGTGCAAATGGAATATCTATGATTCCTGCTTCAAATGATCTGACAGTACCAATAGCATAATCCCCCTTGCCCAATTCCTCAGTGATAGAAAGTATATTCTCCATCTCAGCTTCAATAATTCTACACTCGTCTATAACTTCTTTAAGACTTAATAAACTTTGATCTTTTAACATAGATACTATCTGCTTTGTTGTTTTTAATCCCGCTGCGTTTGCTTCTTTTGTAGGTATTCCCACAGCTTCATGTGGTGTCTTGACAATTACTTTTGTTGCCCCTGCCAGGGATGCCGTAGCTGCTCCCCATGATATTACGCCAAAAGCCTTAGATTCATCTTGTGGAAAACCGCCCATCCATTGGTGTAATACAGTTGTAACTGTTACATCAGAGAATCCATTTAAATCTAAATATTTTCTTGTTATTTTTTTTAAACTTTTTATTGCCGCAATGTCTTGAATAATATTCCCGCACTGTCCGTATCCAACAGTTATGTGTTTGCACCCCTGAGCAGCCGCTAACAGTGTTTCGATTACAGCAACAACATTAGATATACAAGGTGGTACTAATGTACCAGTCAATGGGCCAAATGGCTCTCTATTTATAGTAATCCCTGATTCTTCATATATACCAACCAAACGGTCACAATACTGCCAATCAAATATGGTCTTTTCTAAGGAATGATTTTTTGAATAAGGTATGTTATAAGAAATTCCTCCGCCTTCATAAGAGGTAAATCCTCCAGCTACGCAGATTTCAGTCAATAATCTTGCATCCGGAGTTCCATGACGTACTTGTACTGGACTTTTAACAGCGCTAGTTACTTTTCTGCATATATCTACGCCGTAATTTACTGCTGGAAAGCCATTGAGCATTGAACGCCCTGATTTTTGACTTTCTTTAATTCCAACTTCGGCTTCCTCGTAGCGATTAAGTCGAGTATAGCTATCAATAGTTGTGGGTAGTATATCTGCTCCACCTTTATCTTCTAAGTATTTTAAAAGCTCAATGTGTTCGTCAACTAGTGCAACCCCTGCACGTGGTTGTATCAAAGTCACCCCGTTATTTTCTGCATTATTGAGTTTATTAGAAAAACGCTTATTATCAGGTATCTTCTTTTGATACTCCACTGCTTCTTTAAAATCGATACCTTTTGATGTATTCCATTGATTAAATACATCTTTTTGTATACTGTAAAATAAATCATCACTTAACTTTTCATTTCTTAAATCAGTATTCATACAATTAATCGCTCCCTATAAATTATATAGTACCCATCATTTTTTATAGTCTAATTCGAAAATACTTAATATGGGTTTAAGAATGATAATATTTAAATGTCAGTTATACCTAATTTATTTCAACAAATTCTTTTTTCATAATATTTAAAGCTATCTCTGGTTCTAACCTTCCTAGTAATCCCATCGCCGCAAAACAATTTTTTTTATCCAATAAAAATTCAGGGCTAATAGGCTTCAATAAATTTATATCAGATTGTACATATACCGATTTCTTTAAAATATTTATAGGACTTCGGCTATTTGTAACCGAACCCCCTGTACCAATAATATATTTTACTCCAGTCAAATCTTTACCAGTTTGAATTAGAACCTCTCCTATAGTTGAAAAAGTGGTCTCAGTAAATCCACAATGTCTCGCTGCAGAAATCCTTATAGCCTCACCTGCCATTGCTTCATCTATGTTTTGCTCTAATCCTGTTGGTAAAATTTCTGGATTTTTACTACAACTTTTGATCCATGAATTAATTTCATCTTTAGTGGCCCCTGATTCAACACATATGCGTTCAAGTCCCGCTTCTTCAACCAAAGAGCTTATACTATATCTAACTCCTATATCCCCTTCTATAGTTCTCTTAGCAAAGGTTCATTTATTCCCTGCATATACACATTAGGTCTCGATGGATTGCCATCTGACAATGAATAAACATCTGTTGTCGCTCCCCCAACATCATAAGCCATTATTTCTCCCAATCCAGCTTGTTTTTCTGTTCCCCTACTCAATAATTGGGACGCCTCAAAAACAGCTAGAGGAGTAGGTATAATTTCATAAGACATAAGTTCCTGAACTTCTTCAAGCCCTTTAGCTGATATGATATTTTTAATAAACAAATCGCGTATCGCTCTCTTAGCAGGTTGTATATTTAGCTTATTAAATACTGGCATTACATTTTCACATACGACTGTTTCCTTGCCAGATCTATTTATTATTTCTGCCGCCTCATCTGAGGCCGATTTGTTACCAGCTATAATTACAGAAAATTTTTTCTCAATTTCAGATATCATTCTAGCATTATGGAGTAATACATCTTTATTCCCTCCATCTATTCCCCCCGACAGTAAAACAATATCAGGCTCTATATTATATATTTCCTGTTGTTCTTTTTTACTTAATTCATAAGAGTAAGTCTTCAACACTTTTGCACCTGCACTTGTAGCTGCAAGACGTGAAGCTTTAGCCGTTATATCTTCAACTAACCCAGATGATACCATTTTTAGTCCACCTGCTGCACTACTTGACGCTATCATTTTATCAAAATGGATATTGCCACATTGCTTAGTTATTTCATCTAGTGCAGATTCAAAACCATTTATTACGTTTGTATCTACGGTGGTGAATGATTTAGCGGTACCTATAATTTCCCTGCTTTCTATATCTATAGCTGTTAGTTTGGTAAATGTACTTCCAAAATCAGATGTTAGGTATACTTTCATTAGATATCTCCAATCCAAAATCTTTTTTAATGTCTGAAATGGTGATTTCTGGGGAAGTTCCAGGAGGATAAACTCTATCGTATCCCATGTCCAGAAATACTTGTTTAACAGTACCGAAATCTGCTTTACCGACAACTAAATTTCCACCAGCATATAGTTTTATGTTTTTTAGTCCAGCTTCATCACATTTTTGCCTCAACCCTCTGCAATCGATTTCCCCATGCCCATAAAGTGATGAAACGACAATTGCATCTGCATCTGATTCTATTGCTGCTTCAATATATTCTTTCTGAGAAACCATTACACCTAAATTGATTACATTAAATCCAGCTTCTGTAAATGCATAATTGAGTATTTTATTACCAACTACATGTACATCTGCTCCAATAACTCCTATAACTAAAGTTATTTTTTCTTCCATTTTATCACCCCTGACACAATTATATTCCTGCTTATGGTATGAATATTATTATAGAATTTCTGTCTAATTCAAACTTCATTTTATTAAAATAGATTATTATAAATGTTTCTTTTGTTTTTACGAGTTTATAGTAGTCCAATAAAATCCATTTGTCAAGATTTCTATATACTACCAGAAATATATAAAACTAATACATTATAATTTACTCTTCAGAATACATATATATTCTTAATTTAATAAACAAAAATATCGTTTATATTAAAAAAAACCATATATATTGCCGTATATTCTTTAAATAATATTTATCCAAATAAAAATGCTTTACAATAAAATCTTAAATTTCATTGTAAAGCATTTTTTTATTTAATTTATTTGAATCAAGCAAATCTATAAGCGGAGTTCTGTATTAGATAATCATCTTTCTAGGCCTATCGTCACCGATAAGCTCAAGCAACCTACCTACCGGAGAGTACGAGCAGCACTCTTTAATCCTATCTTGGTCTTGCTCCAGGTGGGGTTTACATAGCCGACTAGTCACCTAGTCGCTGGTGAGCTCTTACCTCGCCTTTCCATCCTTACCATATAAAATGGCGGTTTATTTCTGTTGCACTATCCTTAGAATCGCTTCCACTAGGCGTTACCTAGCACCTTTGCTCTATGGAGCTCCGACTTTCCTCAAGCAGCATAACTACTTGCGATTATCTGATTTACTTGATCAATAAATCTATTTGCAATTTGTTTGTTTTTATAATCATATTAATGAATTTCAAACTGATACAACTATCAATTTATAGTCCTAAATACAACTATTGGTCTAAAATAAAAAAGATTATGTATAAACACAATCCATTTGGAGCTGGTGATAGGAATTGAACCTACAACCTGCTGATTACAAGTCAGCTGCTCTACCGTTGAGCCACACCAGCATATGAAAGTTTTATCAGTACTTTATTTGTTAGCACTCTGAAAACTACATATATAATTTAGTAAATCATCTAAAATCAGGTCAAGTCCTCGATCTATTAGTATCGATAAGCTCCATACATTGCTGCACTTCCACCTTCGACCTATCAACAGGTAGTCTTCCTGGGATCTTAACCTTGCGGTGGGAAATCTTATCTTGAAGTCGGCTTCGCGCTTAGATGCTTTCAGCGCTTATCCATTCCACACATA
>NZ_AXUS01000022.1 GCF_000498755.1 Clostridioides mangenotii TR
ACGTCTTAGTGAATATACATATATAATTAAGTGTTTAGAGGGAGGATCGTTAACATGTTCGATATGTGCCATTTTTCTGGCAATCATCTAGTAGTAATATTTTTATTTGCTCTATTTTTACTTTTTTGTCCTAAGTTAATAAAAAACATGCTGCCATACAGCTATTTTATTGAAAAGATTCTTTCTGTTTTACTCATTTCTTCTGTAGTTTTGGATCAAATGGTTAAAACTTTCTCAAAAGAGTACAGTGTAGGTGCTTCGATGCCTATAGGAATTAGCTTTATAGTAGTATACTTGGCTTTTGCTATCTTCATATTAAAGAAATACCACCTATTTAATGTGTTTTTTCCTGGAGTATTGTATCCACTTTCGGCGAATCTGGTTCTTTAGAGATCCAGATACAACTTTTTTTAGCATTGAATCTAGCCTATTTTTATTTACTAAATGTTTAATCATATATAGTTTAATATACATGACAGAGGTAAGGAAATTTAAAATAAACAGTTCCGCAGTTAAGGATAATTTAATTGCATGTACACTTTATTTTCCTCTTTTATTTATATTGAACACACTAACTAATTCAAATTACCCTTACGCATTTTTGAACTATAATGCGTTTAGTATACTTATTTTCTGTATAGTTACAAGTATCATTTATATCCCTATTGCTATAAATGATGAATTAAATCTAAAAGGTAGGTAAGATAAACTTCAATATATTCTTAAATTTCCAACTTTTAGGATTAATGATTTAATATTTAATTCTAAACCATAATGAGCGATTGATTACTCTATAATCAATCGCTCATTTTTTAAATATCTTTTTCCTATAAATTAATATTATATTATATTATCTTTTATTTTTATGATGTTTCTTTCCCTTTTTATCGCAGTCTTTTTTATTGTTTTTAGACATATTTTGAATTTTCTCTAATACCTTTGGTGTTATGTTCAATATATTGTCTACTAAATTTACACTGCTATCCATACTCATAAGTCGTGTTTCGCCATCTTCAACTACAACAAAGGCAACTGGTTGAATTGAAATTGCACCTGCACTTGCACCTGCAAAATTTGTATCATTTCTTTCTTCATTGTTATTTAAATCGATTTCTACTTTTTTATTTTTATCATACCCTTTAGAGTACTCTCCACCACCAATTCCAAATCCTATTGTTACTTTAGAAATAGGGACTACTACAGTACTCTCAGTCTGAATTGGATCCCCTACAATAGTATTTGCATCTATAGAACCTTTAATGGTTTCAACAGTTGTCTCCATAAGATTCTTGATCGACCCTGTCGCTCTCACCTTTATCACCTTCCCTAAATTCGCCTTTATTTTTCTTATATATACTGTAAAGAGTTTTTCCTAAATAAATTAAATCCTTTATCCTTGGTTTTAAATGTACCTTAACATCGCCAACTAAGTAATCTTTTAAATAGTTTGGCTCTACATTTAAATATAATTTTTTAGACTTTATAAGATTGATAATATTACCGTATACAGTATTTATAAGTATAAATATAAATGATGTAAACTGTATATTTGTATTTCCAAACTCTATATTTGAGTAAAATTCCACTAATTTTACCTTGCTTAATAAATAGTAAAAACTTAAAATGTCGTCGGCCAGCAATAAATTTTTATCCTTATACTTCGCTTTCCCCTTCTCTCTATTTTCTTTATCTTCGGCTGGGTAAATCTGTCTATTTATATTTATTAAATTAAATAGAAATTTTACATTTAAATTTATAACTACATCTTCATTCCTTATCTTTGAATATATAATGACATTTATAGAGGAAATAGAAATTATAAATATAAGTGTAAAAGCTAAAACTATTGCTAAAGTTGTTCCGCTGACTCCATATAATTCAAAAAGTTTCATATCTATATTATCATCAAAAAACTAATAACTATACTCTTTTCAATAAAATATAGCACAAAATTTATTAATATTATATAAAAACTTAAAATCTAAAAATAAAAAAAGCCTGAAAAATAATATACATTATTTTCAAGACTTTCTAATTATCTTTTAAGTTTTTTATATAATTCCAAAATATGTTGCTTATTCATTTAATTTATACTGCTCTAAAGGTGGAAGATCTTCTAGCTTTTCAATTCCTAATGTCTTTAAAAATTCATCGGTAGTTTTATATATAATAGGTCTTCCTATTTTTTCAAGCCTTCCAGCCTCTACAATCAAATAATTTTCACAAAGAGTACTTACAGCCTTATCACATTTAACACCTCTAATATTTTCTATTTCAAGTTTGGTTATAGGTTGCTTATATGCTATTATTGTAAGCGTCTCTAGTGTCGCCTGACTCAGACTTTTTTTCTTTTGTGGTTCTATAATTTTGCTTATAAAATTTGCATATTTAGTATTTGTACACATTTGATATTTATCTTCTAACTTGATTATTTGCAGCCCTCTATCTTTTTCCCTGTATTCATTTATTAAATCATTTAGCATAATCTCTATCTCTTTAGGAGATAATTCATCATTGATTATGATATTTAACTCTCTTAAAGTGATAGGATCACCATATGCAAACATAACCGCTTCTATTATATATTTTATCTCTTCACGTCTCATAATCTAATTCTCCAGCTTTTTCTTTATTAAAATATCGTTGAATAAAAAATCTTGCTCTACAACTACCTCTTTTACTTTTATTAACTCGAGCAAAGATAAAAATGTAGCTACCACTTCATTTATATCGTATCCATCAATAATTTTCGAAAACTTAGCTTCATCTGTTTTTTGCAAAAGCTCTCTTATGTATTTAGACTTTTCTTCAATAGGAACTATTTTGTAGTTTATAAGTTTATCTAGTTTATCATCAATTTCATCTGCAGTATCTTTAATTTTTCTAGAACTTATAATATTGGGCAAAATTTTCATTATATCTTCTAAGGTTATATCTTCAAAAGAAACATTCTCGTCTGACACTATTTCTTGTTGATTTCTATAGAATATATCATTTATATGCCTTATATTTTTATTGATTTCATACGATGCCTCTTTGAATTTTTTATATTCTTCTAACTGTTCCATAAGGTCTATCCTAGGATCTTCTTCATCCTCTTTTTATTGTACAATAAGAATTTTGACTTTATTTCAAGAAGCTTTGATGCCATTGCTATAAATTCACTAGTGACTTCCAAGTCCATCTTATCCATCATCTTTAAATAATCAATATATTGGTTTGTAATATCCACAATCGATATATCTTTTATCTCTATTTTATGTTTTGTTATTAAATCGTACAAAAGATCCAGAGGACCTTCGTATACTTGTAATTGAAAATTATACTCCATTTTATTACCTCTTTATCTATATCCTGCAAAGAACGTCACTATTGAAAAAACAACACTATATATAGGATTTAGCACCACAGTGTATAAGCCTGTTACAAGTGCTATCAAAAGCACAAAAAAACCTACTCTTTCAAATTGATACATGTACTCGCTAAATCTATCTGGTATAAACGATGCTAAAACTCCCCATCCATCTAGTGGAGGTATTGGAAGTAAGTTAAATGCAGCCAATCCCATACAGTACATAATAGTTAAATTCAAAATATCTACAACATAATATACCTTTATAAAATTCATTAAAATTAAACATAGTATAGCAGTTAATATATTAAACACAACACCAGCCATAGAAACTATAAAGTTACCAACTCTATAATTTTTATAGTTATTCGGATTTACTGGAACGGGTTTTGCCCATCCAAAATGAAAAATAAACAACATCAATATTCCAATTGGGTCAACGTGATTCATTGGATTTAAAGACATTCTACCTTCATCTTTTGCTGTATCATCTCCAAGTAAATGGGCCGCAAAAGCATGACCAAATTCATGGACTGATATCGCTATGGCTATCGCAACAACTGAATTTATCAGTGTAGTTATATCAAAGTTTCCTAATCCCATATATCTCTCTCCTAATTTTTTATATTCCTCATTATATCAATTTATTGTAGTTTAATCAAAGTTGTTATTAAATTACATCTAAATTATGAAGTAAATTAAAAAGAAGCCATCAGACTTCTTTTTTAATTTAACAATTATACTATTATATCATATTTTCTATGATTCTTTGAAGCATTTGAAGATAACTTGCCTTCTTAATATCTTTAGTATTTATAAGATCGACTTCACCTATAACTTTATTATCCTTGATTATCTGAACTTTTCCTAAAACCGTTCCTTTTTTAATAGGAAGTTTTGGATTTTGCTCAAGTTTAATTACCTTTTTAAAATCTTTAGATTCACCTTTCTTGACTAAAGCAGTTAAGTCATCTTTTACAACTAAGTCAACTTTATTATCATCAGCCTTATCTAAATTAAGTTTTCCGACTCTATCGTTTTTATTAGCTATCTTTACACTCTCGTAGTTTGCAAAACCGTAGTTAAGTAAACTAGATGCGTCGCCAAATCTTTCTGGGGAAGTCTCAGCTCCTAACGTTACCGCAACTAAATGGGTATTTCCTCTTTTAGCCGATGCTGAAAGACAATACTTAGCTTCTTTAGTAAATCCAGTCTTTACGCCTGTAGCTCCGTTAAAATGTTTAATCATTTTATTAGTATTAGCAAGACCAACTTCTACCTTTTTCTTTCCAACAACAACTTTATCCATCCAAGTAGTTAGGAACTTGCTTATCATATCGTGCTTTAATAATTCCCTAGACATAATTGCTATATCATTTGCCGAAGTGTAGTGATTATCTACAGGTAAACCGTTTGTATTAACAAAATTTGTATCCTTCATATTTAATTCTTTAGCCTTAGAGTTCATCTCCTTAACAAACTCCTCAACACTTCCAGAAATATGTTCTGCCATTGCAACACAAGCGTCATTTGCTGATGCAACCGCGATACCTTTTAAAAGATCATCCACTGTCTGAGTTTCACCAGGCTCTAAAAATATCTGGCTACCTCCCATACTAGAAGCATTTTCGCTTATTTGAACACTGTCATTTAGCTTTATTTTTCCCTCATCAATAGCCTCAACCGTAAGCAGCATAGTCATAACCTTAGTCACACTAGCAGGTGGAAGCTTTTTATGGGAATCTTTTTCATAGAGAACCTTACCTGTTCCAACATCCATAAGAATAGCCGATTTAGAAGCAAGTTCAGTCTTTTGTTTCTCACTATCATTATTGTTAGCATACGAAAATCGAACAGGGGTAAGTGCAATCATCATCGCCAATAACATACTAGTTATTTTTTCAATCTTTCTCACCTCTTTATATATATTTACAATTATTTTCTCTATTTTAGGTTTTTTTATTCCCTAAGCTTGCCATTAGTTTTATTATCATTATTTACAGAAGGTAATTTTCCAAAATACCCCTCCAAAACTCCACCAGTAGCAGCATTTTCCAAAGCATCTAAAACAAAATCTCTATCCACACCATATTCACTTGCAATTTCCAATTTTACCTGTTTCAAAGCACGTCTTGCATTATTATCTATAATTTTTTTCTCCAAAGAAAACACCTCCAAAAATTATTTATATTTACAAAAATCAGTTACATAAATAGCTTTTGCAAATTCCTAAATATTACTATGGTATTTTCTCACATAAAAACTAAAATTTTGAAGTCGCAAAAAGTTAGATTTAGATATGTTGTGCATTTCTAGGTTTATTTTTATACTATCTCAAAAAAATTGCTTAGTAATTTAGCATAGGAAATCTCATGCTACATATGAATGCCACTCTACGACCTAAAGAAGTTTTATAAAAAATAATCTCTCTCTTAGAATAGAAAAGCAAATAAGCATAGAAAATATGAACTGAGCATTCTAGACAGCTACTTGTCTACATGATCAGTTCATATTTTCTATGCTTATTTACGTAATCTCATACTACATATCAATGCCACTCCGCGGTCTGAAGAAGTCTTATTTTTTAAGCTCTTCATTCTTAACAGATCATAGCGAAAAAGTTGGATATTAGATATGCTGCGCATTTTTAGACGATCTTTGTCCAACATGTATAGCATATCTAATATCCAACTTTTCGTGTTTTCCTATTTAAGAAAATCTTAAAAATTAAACTTCCATTATTATTGGCAGTATCATAGGATTTCTCTTTGTTTTTTGGTATAAGTAATCCTTTAGATTTTCTTTTATATTATTTTTAAGGTAAGCCCATTCTTTAATGTTCTTTTCTTCGCATTCCAAAAGTACATTTTTAATTATATCTTTAGCTCCACCTATAAGATCTTCTGATTCTCTAACATATACAAATCCTCTAGAGATTATATCTGGCCCTGCTAGAACTTTTCCTTCGTCTTTTGATATAGTAACCACTACTATCATTAAACCGTCTTCAGACAGGTGTTTTCTATCTCTAAGAACTATGTTTCCAACATCTCCTACACCTAATCCATCAACTAATACATTTCCTGTTTGAATTCTTCCTTCAACTTTAGCTGAATTTTTATCTAATTCAAGTATATCTCCTGTTTGCATGATAAATATATTATCTTCATTCATACCAAGTTGTTTTGCTAAATTTGCGTGTGTTTTTAGCATTCTATACTCACCATGAGCTGGCATAAAGTATTTTGGCTTAACTAGTGTATGAATAAGCTTTAATTCTTCTTGGCAAGCATGTCCAGATACATGTATATCTGCTACATCGCTGTGAACAACAGATGCACCTTTTTCTAATAAAAGGTTTATTACTTTTGAAATCAGCTTTTCATTTCCTGGTATTGGATGAGCAGACATTACAACAACGTCTCCATCTTTGATTTCAACCTTTTTATGCTCTGAATACGCCATTCTTGCAAGAGCTGACATAGGCTCTCCTTGAGAACCAGTAGTTATTATTACTAATTCTTTGTCTTCATACTTAGATATATCATTTAAATCAATCATCATGTCGTCAGATATTTCTAGATATCCAAGTTCTTTAGCAACTGCAAATACATTTACCATTGATCTACCAGACATTGCGACTTTTCTACCGAATTTTTCAGCTGCGTATATTATCTGTTGTAGTCTGTGAATATTTGAAGCAAATGTAGCTACAATTATCCTGCTGTCTTTAGATTTTGCAAATACATCGTCTAAACCAACACCTACTGATTTCTCCGACATAGTAAATCCTGGTTTTTCCACATTGGTACTATCCGCCAACATTAAAAGAACTCCTTCGTTGCTTAACTCACAGAGTCTGTGTAGGTCCATAACATCGCCATCTATTGGAGTAAAGTCTACCTTAAAGTCTCCAGTATGATATATTATCCCTTGATCTGTGTGTACAGCTATGGAGTAGGCATCTGGTATACTATGATTATTTTTAATAAACTCGACATCCATACATCCTGCTTTTATTATTTCTCTTGGGGCAACCGTTGTTATTTTGATATTATTCATTTTATGCTCTTTAAGTTTAACTTGAATCAACCCTACACTTAATCTAGATCCATATACGGGTACGTTTATCTTCTTAAGTATATAAGGAAGTGCTCCTATATGATCCTCATGACCATGTGTAATAAATATCCCTTTAACTTTGTCCCTGTTCTTCACAAGGTAAGTGATATCTGGGATTACGATATCCACTCCTAACATTTCATCTTCCGGGAAGCTCAGTCCCGCATCGATCACAATTATTTCATCTTTATACTCAATCGCAGTCATATTTTTACCGATCTCATTGAGTCCGCCTAAGGCCATTACCTTGATCTTATTGGCATTTTTTTTGATCAATTGTATCATCTCCTTCTGTCTATTTAATTTTAAAATTACATTAATATCAAATCACACGCTCTTTACCAGTTACTTACATTGTAACATAGTTTGTATTTTATTTTAAGCCATATTTAAAATACATATACTGTACTATTTTGACAAAATTATCTAATTCTGATATTCTCTAAATACTATAAAGTTACTAATTAGGAGGTTTTATGCGCGGTAAATCTCATGGTGCAATCGGCTTTTTAACTGCCATACAGACATCATTAATATTTAAAATTCCTATTTCGATAGTCGGTATTTTGGTCGCCACTATTTTTTCAATTTTGCCTGATTTAGACCAACCTAATTCATCTATATCACAACTAATATTTAAAAACGATATATCTAGATATATATATAAAATTTTTATTTATTTGGTGAATGTACTTATTTTTTTTATCTCTATAAATATAAATGAAAACTTCTATATAAGTGCTATAATAACATTTGTCGCTATAATAATAATTGAGGCAAAAATCACTCATACACTTATCAGAAAAGTTTTTTTATCGTTAATATTTATATTGTTAGCTATTTCTTTGTATTTTATAAACGTTCAAATATATTTTGTTATGTTTGCACTAATTTTCGCAGTCTTTCCATGGCTTAAACATAGAAGCTTTTCCCATAGTTTGTTCGCAGTAATTATGATCTACTTTATACTAAAGCAGATTGAATTGGTTTCTGGACTGGACTATTTATCTATTTATGGAACTATTGGATACGGTAGCCATATATTTATGGGAGATTTATTCACGAAACAAGGTGTCCCACTATTTTATCCAATAAGTGACAAAAAAATATCTCTTGGATTTTTAAAAGTGGGAGGAAAATTTAGCAATTTTGCCGAGTACCTGTTTATACTCATTCTAATTGCTATAGTTCTACTATCAATTTATAAATTATAATCCAAAATAAATAATAAAATAAAAATAGAGGATATCATGTATTGGCTAGAATTCAAATAAAATCTGAGCAAATACATAATATCCTCTATTTTTTAAATTACTCTTTACAAGACTCACATAAACCATAAAATTTGACTTCATGATCTACAATTTTAAATTTATATAATTCCTGAATTTCTTTTTCAATATTATCCAGCAAATCTTCTTTTACTTCTATTATTTTCCCACAACTTTTACATATCAGATGATGATGATTGTGAGAATCTTCATCATGTAAATTAATTTCGTATCTTATACAGCCATCGTCTAAATTAAGTTTTGATATCACACCAATATCATCTAGAAGCTGCATTGTTCTGTAAACAGTTGCAAGCCCTATTTCTGGACAATCTTTCCTAACTAAATCATAGATTTCTTCACTGCTCAGGTGTGAACAATCGTTTTTAATTAAAACTTCAACTATAGCTCTTCTTTGAGGAGTAATTTTAAATCCAGTTTCTTTCAACCTATCTTTTAATACATCGAATGTATTCAACATAATATCGCCTCGTTTTCAGTTGATAATCTTTATTACCTATTATTTTAGATTATTAAGCAATATTTGTCAATACCTCTACTGTTCGTCGTCGAAGTTTAAACCTTCTTCTTCCATTAGAGTATCGTATACTGCTACTACTGTTTCATATTCTTCATCGCTCTCTATTGGTAGTAATATATCCCCTTGATCGTCTTGATCTATTCTAAAGATAAGAGCTTCTTCCGCTTCATCATCATCTACAGGCATAAGAATTGCATATTCTTTCCCTTCTGCTTCAAGAGTCAATATTATTTCAAATTGGCTAGTTTCGCCATCTTCGTCAATTAAACTTATTATGTTATCTTCCATGATCTCACCTCGTATAAATATTATTGTATCTATTATATATCATTAAGATACAATTTTACAATCATTTAACTAATTTCTTTTATAATCTAAATATTCTTGTAATATCCTCTACCAACATATTATTTCCTAATATGTATAAATATACGCTATTATTATTACCCGAAGACGTTTAATATAAACGTATACTGCCTGATATTTATTGTAATATATTCATTATTCCTTACTCCTTATATCTTAAAATAAAATTTTTAATTAATCATCATTTAAAAACTCTTGCATAATTTAATATATAAAGTTAAACTTAACTAGCACTTTTATTAATTTTAGGGAGATGAATATTATGGATAATAATATACAATTTGAAAAACAGGATGATTTAAAACGAGTTCAGGGATGGAACTGGGGAGCATTTATGCACAGTATACTTTGGGGATTTGGAAATAAGAGTTATTTGCCTTTAATATGCTTAATACCATTTGTGAATCTTATATGGGTATTTGTTTGCGGCTTTAAAGGTAATGAATGGGCTTGGAATAAAACTGATAAAGATATAGAAACATTTTTAGCTATTCAGGAAACATGGAATAGAGCAGGTTTTGTTACATTCATATTTGCTGTAGTTGTATTAGTACTGTATGCTTTAATTGCAATTTCTATTTTTGTATAAATATTTAAAACTTTCCTATCTCGGGATTAAAATGATTTAAATCTAAATCACCTAAAAAAGACTAAGGCTAAAAACCTTAGTCTTTTTATATAGTTAAATACATACACTTACTATACTAATGTCTTTTAAAATCTAAATACCCTTGTAAGATAATCACTGCCGCAAGCATATCGACTACTTTTTTTCTTTTTTTTCTACTTACATCACCCTCTAACAGAGATCTTTCTGCCGCAACTGTAGATAAACGCTCATCCCAAAGGTCTACTTCTAAACCTGTTTCTTCTTTTAAAAGCTCACAGAATTTCATTACCTTTTCCCCTTGTGGCCCTATATCCCCGTTCATATTCTTCGGAAGGCCAGAAACTATCTTGTTAATTTGTCTTTCAGCAATAATTTTCTTAAGCTCTTCTATATCTTTCTTTTTTCCAACTCTATGAACTGTTTTTATTCCTTGTGCAGTTAATCCCATTAGATCACTTACAGCAACCCCTATGGTCTTATCTCCTATATCGAGCCCCATAATTCTTCCATCTAACATTATTTTATTTCTCCTAATAACTTATATCCTTATATTACATGTTAACATTATAAGCTTTACCAATTTTTATTTTTTATTATTAAAATAAATTAGTCAGGGCATTAACCCCGACTAACTTAAATATTACATCTTGCTTATATTCTCTTTATTAAATATTATCATATTTATGCTTATTATCACAATAGGTATTAGTATATAAATCGAAGCTGTAGCAGCTGCTACTATTCCTGAATCATTTACCAATAAAGTAATTATACATCCTACCATCGACGATATAAATCCTTTAAATATTATTGGATAGTCTACCATAACTTTTTTAAAGTGTTTTGATGGTCTAAATATTAACACAGCTATTATAGCTATTCCTGCAAGCAGTATATTTACCCATACACTAGTCTGAGCTAGCTTAACATTCATCTGAATCTTTCTAACAAATGTCTGTATTATCTCACCAGGTCCATTGACCATAATCTGTTGAACAAATGCCCCTAAGTGAGAACCCGATCCTGTTTTAAGATCTAAGAATGCAAATACAGCTACCACTACTACTGCTGACAACCCTAAAAGTATTACTTTCTTAAAGTCGATTTTTACATCGTAAATCAGAAGTATAAATAATAAGTAGGCTACACATTCAGAGATTGCTCCACCAACATTTGCACCCATAGATGGATATGCACTTGTTATTAGTATTATCAAACTTACTACGATTACTGACCACTTTGGAATCTTCTTGTAATTCATTAGAACTGACAATGCAAATATTGCACTGGCTATTGTTACACCTTCATACTCGTTACCAACGCCATAATATCTAGCTCCGACAATGGCATCGTAACTCATAATATTGTTCTTCATCATAAAAGTTCCAAACATCGAGTCTATTACAATAAGCGCTATTGTTACACCTGCAAAGAATCCCATATGCTTTAGGTCATCTTTAATAAACACTCTTCCTAAAATATAAAGTCCCACTGCTACAGCAAATATACCAAGCAGTATTCCTATAGGAGTTTTAAAATTCAGTAGAGGTGCAATCATAAACGACAGTGGCATTATTATACCTAACTTTATTAACTCCTTTAACACATTGAATACTTTTTCTTTATGTTTAAAGCGGTCTCTAAACAGTATAGCAACTGTCGCTATAATCCACGATACAGAAACTACACTTACAAATATGTTGATTATAGTACCTCTTATATTGGATATTGACACTATCTTTTCATACTCTCCAAGTATGTACTCAACGTTATCTTCCATATCGACATTGCTAGAAGATCTGCCTACCATAGAATCACTTTTGATCCCAAATTCATCAAGGATGTCAACACCTATATCCAAATTGGCAACTATTCCATTTTGCCTAGTTGTAGATGATGTAAGAAGTCCTTTTCCTTTACCTTCAAATTTTATTACTGGACAAAGTCTTCTCTTGTTTTTGTAGTCTAAATTGCTTGGAAATCCACTTGCTACATAGACTACATCATTTTCACCAACCATGCTAAAAACTTCTTTTAAATACTTATCAATCTTTTTATCTACATTTTTTTCATTGATTTATAAGTATCTTCGTTTAAGCTGCCTTTATAAGCGTCTAATCTATAAGCATCGCCAAGGTCTACAAAAATAGCATCGCTTTTTGAATAGTATTCTTTTGTTTCGTTTGTAAGTTTTTCGTAATCAGTAGATAATCCATATGGCATACTAGTATCCTTGATATTTATATCATCTACATTTCCCATATCTATTCTACCGTACTCATCCATAGCAAGAAGACATAGGTCCCTGTTTTTAACAGTTTCCCCATTTTCTACTGTGTCTGAGTTTCCGATAACTGCTGTCTTAAGATTATTATCAGATAGAGTTTGACCCATTTTCCCCAGAGTAGACCCAAATTCCCCATTCTCAAAGTTATCATTAATTGATCTATTTACATTTAAGTAGTTTATGCCTTTAGCTTTTTTTCCTGTAGCAGATTCAAATATTTTTGCATTTTCTTTGCTTACATTACCAAAGTCAATTACATCTTCATCTATGGTAACATTTGCTCTACCACCTGCACCCATGCTGGCATACGAACGTCTATCATTAGTCCCCTTGTCTCCTCTGATATTCATAAGCGCAATATATCCTCGATTGTCTAACTCTTTTTTCAAAGTCGGTACCTTGCGCATACTCACTAGGTTAGATCTATTCATATTTATGAACACAACCTTACCTTTCTCCTCAGCAAATCCATATTGAGTCGCTGTGACTAACAGTATCATAACTACTGCCATCAAAGATACAATCTTTCTTTTCATCGTTTAACCTACTTTCTATTCAAATAGTGCGTTATAACTTCTTCAAGGATTTCATCTCTCTCAAATTGTTTAATTACAGATCTGGCATTCTTATAGCTTGTTATATAACTTGAGTCTCCAGAAAGTAAATATCCTATAATTTGATTTATTGGATTGTACCCTTTTTCAACTAAAGCTTTATGAACAAAGTCAATAGTCTCACTAACACTCAACTTCTCTTCGTTAATTCCTTCAAACTTCATTGTATAGTCTAAATCTTTTTCCAAAATAAAAACCTCCTTAAAGTGAATTGCTGTTATTTAATTTGCCCTCTAACAACTTCACTTGCGCTGTTTAAGGCTTCATCGACCTTAGTAACATCACTAGCACCAGCTTGAGCCATGTTTGGTCTACCTCCACCCTTGCCGCCAGCTATTTTTGAAACTTCTCTAACTATATTACCTGAGTGAATACCTCTGTTTATAACATCTTTAGTAGCTGTTACTACGAAGTTAACTTTATCATCTGCAGTATTAGCTAAAACTACAACTCCTGAGCCTAATTTGTCCCTTAAATTATCTGCTGTCTCCCTAAGTGTTTCCATATCTGTATTCTCAAATTTATAAGTTATCAGATTTACTCCTTCTATATCAACTTTTGAATCTAAAATTACGTCAGCTGACTGTAAGCTTACTTTAGACTTAACATCGTGTAGTTCTTTAGCTAAGCTTTTATTTTCTTCTAAAATAGCTCCAACCCTTTGAGAAATATTATCTTCTTTAGTCTTTAGTACAGTACATATATCTTGTATGTCATTTTCTTTGTCTAAGATGTATTTGTAAACAGCTCTGCCAGTTATAGCTTCAATTCTTCTAACCCCTGCAGCTACTCCACCTTCAGATAATATCTTAAATAGCCCTATTTGTGAAGTATTTTTTAAGTGAGTACCACCGCATAACTCTGATGAATAATCACCCATAGAAACTACTCTAACTTCATTATCATACTTTTCGCCAAATAATGCCATAGCTCCTTTTTCTTTTGCTGATTTAATATCCATAATATCACATTTTACATCCAATGACGATAAAATTGCTTCATTTACTTCTTTCTCTATTTTTAAAAGTTCCCCTTTTGAAATAGGCTCAAAGTGTGTTATATCAAATCTAAGTCTATCTGGAGTAACTAACGAACCAGCTTGATTAACATGGTCTCCAAGTGTATCTTTTAAGGCTTTGTGAAGTAGGTGAGTAGCACTGTGATTTCTTGCAGATGCCATTCTAATTTCTTTATCAACGAAAGTCTTAACTTTACTTCCTACTTTTATTTCGCCTTCTAAAACCTTACCGAAGTGTTTTATGCTGTTGTTTGCACCTTTCTTAGTTTCCTCAACCTCTACAACAACTCCGTCAGCTTTTATTTGACCTTCATCTCCTACTTGTCCTCCACCTTCTGGATAGAATGTAGTCTTATCAAGTACTACTATTATACTATCTCCCTTAGATGCAAAATCAACTAACTCGCCTTCTTTAACAAGAACTTCTACAGTTCCATCTAAGCTTAAATCGTCATATCCATCAAATTCGCTATCTATAGTTTCGTTTAATTTAGATATTGGATCCTCTTTCCATCCTTCGCCTTCCATATTTCCTCTAGCTGATCTAGCTCTCTTTTTTTGTTCTTCCATTTCTCTATTAAACTCGTCTTCATCTAGAGTTAAGTTTTCTTCTGATAGTATCTCTTTAGTTAAATCTACTGGGAATCCGTAAGTATCGTATAGTTTAAACGCGTTCTCTCCATTTAATACAGTCTTACCTGATTTTTTTAGTCCTTCAACGTAAGATGCAAGTATTTCTGTACCTTGATCTATAGTTTCGCTAAATTTCTGTTCTTCTATTCTTATTACTTTTTTGATGTATCCTTCTTTTTCAAGTAAGTTTGGATAAGCTTCTCCACTAACTTCTATTACAGCATCCACTAGTCTGAACAAGAATGAATCAGTTACGCCTAAAAGCTTCCCATGACGAGCAGCTCTTCTTAGAAGTCTTCTAAGAACATAACCTCTTCCTTCGTTTGATGGAAGTACTCCATCGCTTATCATAAAGCTTACAGCTCTTATATGATCTGTAATTATTCTTATAGACATATCAGACTTTGGATTTACTCCGTATTTAGTTTCTGTAAGTTTTTCAACAGTATTTAAAATATAACCTATTGTATCAACTTCGAATATTGTGTCAACATCTTGCATAATACAAGCCATACGCTCAAGTCCCATACCAGTATCTATATTCTTATTATCAAGTAAATTGTAGTTTCCTTGTTCGTCCCTATCGAATTGAGTGAAAACATGATTCCAGAATTCTAGATATCTATCACAGTCACATCCTGGTTTACAATCTGGATTATCGCAACCGTAATCTTCCCCTCTATCAAAATAAATCTCTGAACAAGGTCCACAAGGACCTACTCCTATTTCCCAGAAGTTATCGTCTTTACCTAGTCTTACTATTCTCTCTTTTGGGAAGTTCATTTCTTTTTCCCATATCTCAAAAGCTTCATCATCTTCTTCATAAACCGTAACCCATATCTTATCTTGAGGTATGTTTAAGTGTTCAGTTACAAATTCCCAACCCCATTTAATAGACTCTCTTTTAAAATAATCTCCAAATGAAAAGTTACCCATCATCTCAAAGAATGTAGCATGTCTTGCAGTAACTCCGACATTTTCAATATCTCCAGTTCTTATACATTTTTGACATGTGCTCATTCGCTTGCTAGGTGGCACTTCTACTCCAGAGAAGTAATTCTTTAGAGGTGCCATCCCCGCATTTATAAGCAACAAACTCTTATCGTTGTTTGGTACTAAAGGATAACTTTCTACTACATAGTGATCTTTTGATTCAAAGAAATTTAAAAATTTTGTTCTTATTTGATTTAAACCTAATTTTTCCATACAATTTCCTCCTAATTAATTTTTAATTTCATAAATTATTATAATTTAAAATACTTTTTTGCTTAAAAATACCATTCTTATCATTTTAATTGATTAAAATAAAATATCGCCCCTATAATTTAATAATTATAGGGGCGACTATATCGCGGTACCACCCTAATTACTACAAAAATTGTAGTATCTTCGGAAAACCTCAGTTATAACGTGACTACCGACAAATTCTACTGTTAGTTCAAACTTGTAGCTCAGAGACTGCTTCGATTGATACATTCTAAGGGCTTCCACCATTCCCTCTCTCTGTTAGAACTTAAATAATCTACTACTCCTCGTCAAAGCTAGTTTTTAAATTTTAATAAATATACTATTATACTAATATACTAAATTTTATGAAATTAATCAATACTGTTGTGATGTAAAACTTTATTTTTATACTTAACAGCTCTACTCGTTAGTTATTATTCCACCGCCGACAACAATATCTCCATTGTACATAACTACTGATTGTCCATTGGTTATAGCTCTTTGTGGTTCATCAAATACTATTTTTATACTTCCATCTCCATTGTTGTAGACTGTAGCTGGTGATGGCTTTGCACTGTATCTGATTTTTGCTTCAACCCTCATAGGCTCATCTATTTTACCTATTGATATTAGATTTACATCTCTAGCTATAAGTTCTGTTTTAAATAGATTTTCATTGTCTCCTAAGATTACTGTATTGTTCTTTGGATTTATATCTACTACAAACATTGGCTTTCCAAATGCAATGCCTAGGCCTTTTCTCTGACCTATTGTATAGTGTATAATTCCTTGATGCTTTCCTAAGATATTTCCTTTAGTATCTACAAAATATCCTTCTTCAATACTCTTATCTGTATGATTTTTTACATAATTAACGTAATCATTATCTTTTACAAAGCATATTTCTTGACTATCTGGTTTATTGTACACTAGCATTCCCATTTCTTTAGCTATTTCCCTTACCCTATCCTTCTCATAGTCACCAATAGGTAGTAAAGTGTGTTCTAGTTGCTCAGATGTCAAATTATATAAAGCATATGTCTGATCTTTTTTGTCAGTAACTGATTTTCTTAACAAATATTTGCCAGTTTCTTCGTCTTTTTCTATTTTTGCATAGTGACCAGTAGCTACATAGTCACATCCTATTTGTCTTGCTTTCTTATAGAATTCGTCAAATTTTATATATTTATTACAAGCAATACATGGATTAGGAGTTTTTCCATCTAAGTACTCGTTCACAAAATAGTCTATAACTTTTTCTTTAAATACCTCTTTAAAATTTAATACATAAAACGGTATACCTATATTATTTGCAACACGTCTGGCATCTTCTACAGCTGAAAGAGAACAACATCCCCCCTCAAGCTCTATCTCTTCATCGTCATCTTGCCATAATTTCATAGTTACACCGACAACGTCGTATCCTTGTTCTTTTAGTAAATATGCAGCAACAGAACTATCTACTCCGCCACTCATACCTATCATTACTTTCTTCTTCATAAGTTCACCTCTTAATAGCAGTATAACAAAAACTTCTTTACAGATCAAAACCGTAAAAGCTGAAACATTATTTTAACTGAAATAACAAGAGTTCTTGTATTAATTAAAATCAGATGTTTCAGCCTTTACGGTTATAAATATTCTTTTTTAGTCTTCTTCTTCTGGTACTTCATGATCATGAGCATCGTCTATTACATATCCATCAAGCTCTGGTATATCTATATTATTGTTCTTAGCGTAATCTATCAAAGCCGCTTTTACCGCTTGCTCAGCAAGTACTGAACAGTGCATTTTAACTGGTGGTAATCCATCTAGCGCTTCTGCAACTGCTTTATTTGTCAATTCTAATGCTTCTTTAATTTTTTTACCTTTTATCATCTCAGTCGCCATTGATGAACTTGCTATAGCAGATCCACATCCAAATGTTTTGAACTTAACATCTTTTATTGTATCGCCATCTATATCAAGATAAACCTTCATTATATCTCCACATGTAGGGTTTCCAACTTCACCTACACCACTTGCTCCCTCTATTTCACCCATATTTCTTGGATTTAAGAAATGATCCATAACTTTATCGCTGTATTGTTGCATAATGAGTTCCTCCAATCAATTTATCTATATATAGTTTATATTGTTTGCTATTTTACTCTTCCTGCTCTTTTTGCATCATCATATAATGGAGACATACTTCTAAGTCTCTCAATAACTTTTGGTAAATTTTCTATGATGTAATCTATATCATCATCAGTTGTAAAATCACCTACTGTAAGTCTTAGTGATCCATGAGCTATTTCATGTGGTAATCCTATAGCTAATAGTACATGTGATGGATCTAATGATCCTGATGTACAAGCAGATCCACTTGAACCAGCTATTCCTAACATATCTAATAATAGAAGTATTCCTTCTCCTTCAATAAACTCAAATGCGAAGTTAACATTTCCTGGCAATCTGTCATCTAAACTACCGTTAACTCTTGTAAATGGTATCGCTTCTAATATTCCATCTATAAGTTTCTTTCTAAGTCTAGTTAGAGTCTCAATATGATTTGGTAAGTTCTGTTTAGCTATTTCAGCAGCTTTTCCGTATCCAACTACCGCTGGGATGTTTTCAGTACCAGCTCTTTTACCTTTTTCTTGAGCTCCACCATGAACTAGATTGTGAAGTTTTACACCTCTTTTTATATATATAGCCCCAACACCTTTTGGACCGTAGATCTTATGAGATGACATACTCATTAAATCTATATCAAGATCCTTAACATCTACTGGAATATTACCAGCAGCTTGAACTGCATCAGTATGGAACAATATGTCGTGTTTTTTAGCTATTGCACATGCCTCTTTGATCGGCTCAATAGTACCGATTTCATTGTTGGCAAACATGATACTTATAAGTACTGTAGTATCTCTTATAGCATCTTCAAGCTCTTTTAAATCTATTTTACCTTCGCTGTCTACATCAAGGTATGTTATTTCAAATCCATGATGTTTAGCTAAGTATTCACAAGTATGAAGTATAGCATGATGTTCTATTTTCGTAGTGATTATATGATTACCCTTTTCTCTATTGGCAAAAGCTACACCTTCTAGCGCCCAGTTATCACTTTCACTACCACCAGCTGTGAAGTACACTTCACCTGGTTTAGCATTTATTAGATCAGCAACTTGCTCTCTAGCTTTGTCTAGAGCTTCTTTGGCCTCTCTACCAAATGTGTGGAAACTAGATGCGTTACCAAAGTACTCTGTAAAATAAGGTAGCATAGCATCCACAACCTCTTGTTTTACAGGAGTAGTAGCTGAATAATCCATATATAATCTTCTTTTTTCCATCAAATTCATCTCCAAATCTTTTAATTTTATTCTATATTTTTTCTTGCTTATTCTTTACATTATCATCTAACATGTCTTGAAGTGTTATAGAGTATGTAACGTCTTCTATACCCTTCTTAATTTTTTCCCAGACTCCTTTAGTTACACATGTATTTGAGTTTTCACATATATCTTCGTCCAACATACACTCTGATATAGACACTGGACCCTCTAAGACATTTAAGACATCACCTACAGTTATGTCCTTTGCATTCTTAGCTAATAGATATCCACCTTGTGCTCCCCTAACACTCTTCACTAAATTCGCCTTCTTAAGTGCAGAAAATATTTGCTCTAAATACTGCATAGATATATTCTGCCTGTTTGCTATTAGTTTTAGAGGTATAGGCCCCTTGTCCTGCTCTAAGGCCAAGACAAACATAGCTTTTAGACCATATCTACCCTTTGTCGATAGCTTCATATTTCATCACCTCTGTATAATGAAAACTAAATCATACTAAAACAGTATGATTTGATTTCTTCTTTATTCTATTATATCCTAGTAAATTTGTCAACATTGAATTTTTCATTTTTTATCCAAAAAGTCAAGATGGTTTTTTATACCTTTTTCAGTTTTGTTTTCCTGAGGAATATAGTATTTACTATTCTTAATATCATCTGGTAAATACTGCTGTTTTACATAGTGATTTTCGTAATCGTGGGAGTATTTGTACACTTCACCACCATTGTTTGAATACCTCCCGGATCCTTTTAAATAAGAAGGTATATCTCCTACATATTCATTGTCCAATTCTTCCAATGCTCTATCAATAGACAGGTACGCTGAATTTGATTTAGGAGATGTAGCAAGTAGCACTGTAGCTTGAGCTAAAGGTATTCTAGCTTCAGGAAATCCAAGCTGCATAGCCGCATCTACACAAGCCTTAACAACTACTATTGCATTTGGATAGGCAAGCCCTACATCCTCACATGCGATTACAAGAAGTCTTCTACATAGGCTAATAAGGTCTCCACCTTTAACTAGCCTAGCGAGATAGTGAACAGAAGCTTGAGGATCACTTCCTCTTATTGATTTTTGAAATGCACTTAGAATATCATAGTGGCTGTCTCCATCTCTATCGAAGTTTAGAGATTTATTTAAACTAGATCTTTTGACAGCCTCTGAATCAACTTTTACAATATTATCTCGATTCGGCTTAGTCGAATAAACGGCAACTTCTAAAGTATTTAGCGCAACTCTCATATCTCCGTCACATATATCTGCTATACTTTCCAAAGCTTCATCAGTATATTCAATTTCTATAAAACTATCTTCTTTTAAAATATCAATCGCTCTTTTAAGCCCTCTTTGTATTTCTTCTTTTTCTACCGGCTTAAATTCAAACACTGTAGATCTACTTATCAATGCCTTATATACATAGTGGTATGGATTTTCTGTTGTACTGGCTATAAGAGTAATCCGCCCATTTTCCATAAATTCTAAGATAGATTGCTGTTGTTTTTTATTAAAACTCTGTATCTCATCTATGTAAAGGAGTATTCCGTTTATATTGTCGATTTCATCTAACTTAGCTATTATCTTCTTTATATCTTCAAGCGAAGAGTTTGTCGCATTTATTTTGTAAAAACCCTTGTTGCTCTTTTTTGCGATAATTTCAGACACTGTAGTCTTACCAACACCAGGAGGTCCATAAAAAATCATATTAGGTAAAAAACCCGACTCTAAAATCTTTGTCAGTACTTTCCTCTGTCCTATTATATGTCTTTGTCCTACTACATCATCAAGTGTATTAGGTCTAATTTTATCGGCTAAAGGCATAAGTCCCATCTCCTCTATTTCAAAAATTTATTCCCTTTTATCTGTACATTACAATATTATCATATATTTTTTATTAAACTCTATTAAAAAAGGTATCTATTAATATAGATACCTTATTAAGTGCATATTACTTATTGCTTATTGATCATTTTTAAGCTTTTTAAGTTCTTCAATAAGTTTATCATTAAGAACTTTTATGTGAGTACCTTTCATTCCTAGAGATCTAGACTCTATCACTCCAGCACTCTCAAACTTTCTAAGCGCATTAACTATTACAGATCTAGTTATACCAACTCTATCTGCAATCTTACTCGCTACTAATAATCCTTCTCTTCCATCTAACTCGTCGAATATATGCTCAACGGCTTCTAATTCAGAGTATGATAATGTTCCTATAGCCATTTGAACTACTGCTTTCTTTCTCATCTCTTCTTCTAGCTCTTCACCGATAGCTCTAAGAATCTCAAGCCCTACAACAGTCGCACTGTATTCTGACACAACTAAATCGTCATCATTGTATAACTCTTCGTATCTCGAAAGAACTACTGTACCTAATCTTTGACCACTTCCTAGTATTGGTACTACAGTAGAGTATTTGTGTACTCTGTTATGTTCTAGCGGGAAAATCTTTAATAAAACGTCTCCAGTTATATTTTCTTGAGTTTCTGTTACAGACAGCAAGTTTTCAGTATACTCATCTGGGAATTTCTTTTGCTTTGTCATTTCATCCTCAATAACTGAACTATCTTCCGCATCATTAAGATAAAGACCAAGCACTTTTCCCTTCGCACTTACAACATAAACATTAGAACTAAGCACTTCCCCTAATGCTCTTGAAAGTAAATCGAAAGATACATTGCTACCGCCACTTGTCTGTAAAATTTTATTAATCTTTCTCGTCTTTTGTAGAACCTCACTTGCCATCTAATCATCTCCTCATGAAATCTAGGCCATTTATTTACCTTTTTTATTTTCATATTTTAAGCTTAAATTCATCATTTTATCTGTACACTTGAAAGAGTATCATATATTATAATTTTTTTCAAGCTAAATTTCACATTTTTTAAAATTTTCAATCTTTTTCATTATTTTATTCTTTCTCATCTTCAGAAACTACTTTTACAGCCTTGCATTCTTTATTTGAACAAACTATCTTAGTTTCAGATTTTGTAACCTTTTCAACCATATATGACCCACAAATTTCACAAATATCTCCTGAAGGTTTATTCCATGAAACAAAGTCACAATCTGGATATCCTGTACATCCATAAAAAGCTTTCCCTTTTCTAGACTTTCTGAGAATTATATCCCCATCCTTACAGTTTGGACATTTAACGCCTATTTTATTTACAAGGGGTCTTGATGTTTTGCACTCTGGATAATTTTTACATGCAATAAATTTGCCAAATCTACCGTATTTTATTACCATGTTAGATCCGCAGTTTTCACATATCTCATCTATTTCTTCATCCATGTTTACTTTTTCAATATTTTCTATAGCAACTTCTATGGCTTCTTTAAGCGGCTCGTAAGATTCAGAAACGACTTCTTTCCACTCGGTCTTTCCTTCCTCTACTGTATCCAGCTTTCTCTCCATATCGGCTGTATAATCTACATCAATAAATTTTTGGAAGTTATTCTCCAAAATATCAGTCACTATTATTCCTAGTTCAGTAGGATGTAAACTAGTGCCTTGTTTCTCAACGTACTCTCTATTGAGGATCGTTGCAATTGTAGGTGCATAAGTACTAGGTCTACCGATTCCTAATTCTTCAAGAGTCTTAACTAAACTCGCCTCTGTATATCTAGCAGGCGGTTGTGTAAAGTGTTGCTCTGGTAGTACTTCATCAACTTTTAATATTTCACCTTCACTGATACTTGGGAGGATTCTATCCTCCCTGTCTGAGAAGTTGTATATTTTTGTGTAACCGTCAAATTTCATTTTAGATCCTGTAGCCTTAAATATTATATTGTCTATATAACACTCAACATTTAGTATATCGAAAACAGAGTCCTCCATTTGACTTGCCACGAATCTTCTCCAGATTAAATTGTAAAGCTTGAATTGATCCTTAGTAAGAGAATCTTTTACACTATCTGGAGATCTTTCAACAGAAGTTGGTCTGATCGCCTCATGGGCATCCTGAACCTTCTTGCCTTCTTTTACTTCTTTTTTCTTAGTTTCATTCTTATAATAGTTCTCTCCTATATTATCTAGGATATAGTCCATTGCTTTTTCTTTAGCTTCATCAGAGATTCTCTTTGAATCTGTTCTTATATATGATATAAGACCGACAGTTCCTTCGCCTTTTATATCTACACCTTCATAAAGTTCTTGAGCTATCATCATGGTCTTTTTAGTTGTAAAAGACAGTTTATTTACACCTTCCTGTTGCAACATACTCGTTGTAAATGGCTTAGGAGCTGATTTACGTCTAGACTTAGATTCTATACTAGCTACTTCAAGCTCTTTATTTTCGATTGCTTTAAGTATTTCATTAACTACTTCTTCGTTTTCGAGATCCAACTTCTTTCCATCTCTACCGTAGAACTTAAAGTTGATATCTTCACCCTTTTCAGTTATTGCATTTAGATCTATTGTCCAGTATTCTTTTGGAATAAAAGCTTTTATATCTTTTTCTCTATCACAAATAAGTTTTGTTGTAACAGACTGCACCCTACCAGCACTAAGACCTTTTCTTACCTTTTGCCAAAGGATTGGACTTATTTGGTATCCAAGTAGTCTATCCAAAACTCTTCTAGCTTGTTGTGCGTCTACAAGATCTAGATCTATATTTCTAGGTTGTTTAATCGCTTTCTTTATTGCATCCTTTGTTATCTCATTAAACTCTATTCTACATTCATCATCTTCTTCTAAACTCAGTATATGTGCTAAATGCCAAGATATAGCTTCTCCCTCTCTATCGGGGTCAGTCGCGAGATATACTTTTTTTGCTTTTTTTGCTTCTTTTTTTAGTTCCTTAATTACATCGCCTTTTCCCCTAATATTAATATAACCAGGTTCAAAGTTGTTTTCTATATCTACTCCTAATTTACTTTTAGGTAAGTCTCTCACGTGTCCAACTGATGCTTTTACTGTATAATGGCTTTTTCCTAAAAATTTTTCTATAGTCTTTGCTTTTGCAGGTGACTCAACTATAACTAGTGATTTAGCCACAAACAAACACCCCCATCCATCTATTTATATCATACATTCAAACTGTATGTATTATTATTCATTTCTAAAATTATGTCTTCAAGCTGTAATTTGTTTAAAATTATGTTTACTGACTTTATATCTATACCAGTATAATCACAAATTTTATCTATATGCAAGTTTCCTTCTTTTTTTATTAAGGATACAATGTGTTTACTATCCGCATTTAAACTTGAATTATCTACATCAAATATTTTTTTTTGATCGCTAATTGCTTTTATATTGTACTCTTCTAAAATATCCTCTATATCTTCTATTAATTTTGCACCTTCTTTAATAATTTTATTACAACCTTTACTTAGGTCAAAATTTATATTACCAGGTACCGAAAATATATTTTTGCCTTGTTCTAGAGCAAAATCTACAGTTATAAGCGATCCACTTTTTTTAGCTGCTTCTACCACGACAACTCCATCACTTATCCCACTTACAATTCTATTTCTACTGTAAAAATTGCACGACTTTACAGATGAATTTACATTGTACTCTGACAATAGTAATCCACCATCTTCAATTATTTTATTCGCTAAACCTATATTTTTCTTAGGCAAAGGATTGTCGACCCCGATCCCAAAACAGCAATAGTCTTCGATCTTCCTTCAATACATCCTAAATGTGAATACGAATCAATTCCCATAGCTAGACCACTTACTATATTTATACCCACATCTGATAACTGCCTGCTTATCTTTCTAGCACAGTTAATTCCATAATATGTAGGCTTTCTGGATCCTATCATAGCTATATTCATAGTATTATCTATAATCTCTAAATTCCCTTTATAAAAAAGTACTTTTGGATTGTTGTATGTGTTTCTTAATTTTTTTGGATATAGTTCGTCTTTAGAGCAGATAAACTCAACTTGCTTTTTATATAAGTTTTCCTTTAGTTCATCTAAATATGCTCGACTTCTATATTTTACTATATTTTTTTTAATATTCAAGTTTAAATTTTCTAAATCGTATATTTCTTTCTCTGATAAGTCGAATAAAATTTCCAAATCACCTAATTTATCTTCGATCTTTTCAATAGCTATATTTCCCACACATGCAATAGATTTTAACATTAAGTACATATCTCTCTTTTCCATTGTACACACCTCAGAAAGTTATTATTTAAAATAGTTATAAAAGGCTTTTCTAAATGAAAAAGCCTCTATAATATTCTCATAACCAATGTTTTCTTTGCCCTCTAAATCCGCTATAGTTCTAGACATCTTCAAAAGTTTAGTATAGCTTCTATTACTCAAATTATATTTTTTAAAAATAGCTTTTAAGGCTACTTCAGCATCTATATTCATATTGCAATATTTATTTAAATAAGAAGATTTTATTTCGCTATTTGCTTTAATATCGCTTCCCTTAAATCTAAATTTTTGTATTTCTCTTGCTTTACTTACTCTAGATTTTACTACATCTGAGCTCTCATATTTTCTATTGTCGTTAAAATCCTCAAAAGAAACTTGATTTACTTCAACAAAAATATCAAACCTATCCAAGAGCGGTCCGGAAACTCTAGAGTGATATCTATCCACTTCATACTTCCTACACCTACATTCAGTGTTTGACATGTAGTAACCACACGGACAAGGGTTCATTGCTGCTACTAAAAGCACATTACATGGGTATCTTATATAGTTTTTAAGCCTCGATATATTTATGTATTTCTCTTCTATAGGTTGTCTTAGAGTTTCTAATATTTTCCTATCGAATTCTGCTAATTCATCTAAAAAAAGCACTCCTCTATGTGCTAGTGTTACTTCACCAGGTTTTGCATCACTTCCACCACCTACAAGCGCTTGTTTAGTCGCTGTATGGTGTGGAGATCTAAATGGTCTTCTATCAACTAACCCTTTGTCTGGATCTATCAACCCAAGTACACTGTATATCTTGCTGACCTCTATCATCTCATCTTTTGTTATATCTGGAAGTATTGTTCTTATTCTTTTAGCCAACATTGTCTTTCCAGAGCCAGGAGGCCCAATCATAAGCATATTGTGATTTCCTGATGCACATATTTCTGCACCTCTTTTTATAAAGTAGTTACCTTTTATATCTGAAAAGTCTTCTTCATATATATCTTCTCCTTCTTGCGAATAATTTGGATAAATTTTTAAATCTAAATCTTTATATTTACATTTTTTAATCTTATGTAAATTATTTAATATCTCAATACATTCACTCAAATTTTTTACAGGTATAATATCTATACCGTCAATAAAACTGCTCTCTTTGTGATTGCCTACAGGAATAAAAACTCGTTTAATACTGTATTTTTTTATTCCAAGTATCATCGGAAGTATTCCTCTTACTTTTTTTATACTACCATCTAAAGATATCTCACCTATAAACAAACTTTCTTCGATAAACTTATTTTCAGTATTAATTTTTCCTCTCAATATACCAACGCATATGGATAGATCTAAAAATACTCCTTCTTTCTTTAAATCTGCTGGCGATAAATTTACAACTATTCTTGAGCTTGGAAATTTATAACCACTATTTAAAATTGCCGACTTTACTCGTTCTCTGGATTCCTTTATTTCAGTACTTGGAAGTCCTATAATATGAAAACTTGGTATCCCATTTGTTATATCGACTTCTACCTTTACTAAAAAACTATCTATACCTATTAAATTACTTGAATTCACAATGCTTAACATAAACACTCTCCTCACATTTATTAAAAGGCATTAATTATATGTCTAAGTTTTGTCTCTATTAAAAACACTTCGATTACGTCAAATCTCACAGGTATTTCGAATAAATTATTTTTTGAAATGTAGAATTGTGCTAGCTGTATGATCTTTCTTCTCTTCTTTAGGTCAACGGATTCTGAAGGATAACCAAATTTTAGACTAGTCCTAGATTTAACTTCTACAAAGACCAACTGCCCATCTAACTTAGCTATTATATCTATCTCTGCAAAGTTGCTAGAAAAATTTGTTTCTAGTATCTCTGCGCCATTTTTAGTCAAATACTCATATGCCACAACCTCTCCAAAATCGCCTTTCTCTTTGTTTGAAGCTTTACTTTTCAATCTACACCATCTCCGATTCAAAATATTTTAATTATTTTAATTATCGTCATCACTTGTAGTAAGTATTCAGCTTTACAGTTAAGAGATTTTTTACATATAAGTTTATAATAGTTAACAATTCAATAACTTATAGACTATTTACGATTCTGTAAGATATAATTAACTAAATAATGTAGTTTTGTAGTTTTAAATATATTATAGGAGGTGGTTTATTATATTTACAAAAAACAAACTAATTATTTATATAAGGTACATATGCCTTGTTATGATAATAGCTTTTTCACTATCAAAATTGGGCCAAGCTCCAGATATTGTAATAGTTTTATTATTTATTATAGTTATAAACAATCAAGTTAGATTCTTTAACTTTCAGGACAAGGAAGTTCCTCTGTTTATTTCAATGTTTTTAGAATTTATTTTGTTGATTATATTAAGCTTTTATATCAAAAACTTTAATACTTTATTTTTAATACCTTTAATTGTAGATATCTCTTTCTTTATCGATAAAAATTACAAATACACATTATTTATAGCATCGCTAATCTTAGGGGTATACCTAAGCTATAAGACTTCGTATTTTTACGCTTTAGAGTCATTTTTTATCTATTCTATTGTTTTAGTATTGTGCCAATATATAAATAGTGAATATCTCTCTAAAATAAAATATTTAAATATAAATGAAAATTTGAAGATATCCAAGGATTTATTGAAAAGAAATAACAAGGATTTAGAAGTATATGCGAGTTCTGTAGAACAACTAGCTATTTTGAAAGAAAGAAATAGAATATCAAGAGAAATCCACGACAGTGTTGGTCACTCTCTGTCTACAACTATAATTCAGCTAGGCGCTATTGAAAAATTATTAAAAGACATACCCGAAGTGGCAGAACTAGTTTCTGGGCTTAGAGAATTTGTAAAAGAGAGCTTTCAAGAAGTTAGGTATGCTGTTACTGATTTAAAACCCGATGAGTACGAAAATTATCAGAATTTATTTAAGATAAAAGAATTAGTAGAAAATTTCAAAAAACTCACAGACTGTGATGTAAAACTCACTATATCCAAAAATACTTGGTCTCTATCTCAAAAGCAATCAATAACTTTATATAGAGTTATCCAGGAGTCGCTCTCCAATTCTTTACGCCACGGTAAGGCTAGTGAAGTAAAAATTTACATTATGTTTAATAAAAGCGATGTTATTACAACCATAAGTGACAATGGTATAGGTTGCATCAAAATTGACAAGGGCAATGGAATAAATAGTATAAATGAGAGAATTTACGAATTAAATGGTAAGGTAGAGTTTTTAAACTCTCAAGGTGGATTTACAGTTAAAGCTACAGTACCTAGAATATTTGGAGGCGGATTTATTGAATAAAATTAAAGTACTCATAGTTGACGATGAAAAACTTATTAGGCAAGGTCTTAAAATAATACTATCTTCATACGACGATTTAGATATAGTCGGCGATGTAGGTGATGGATATGAAGCTCTAGAATTTTGTAAAAACAATGAAGTCGATTTAGTTCTAATGGATATAAGAATGAAAATTTGCTCAGGGGTTTTAGGAACAAAACTTATCAAAGAGTTCGACAAGTCAATTAACATACTTATTTTGACAACCTTTAGCGATGATGACTATATTAAAGATGCCATGAGCTATGGAGCGTCTGGATATCTTCTTAAAGACAGCTCTGATGAAATAATTCATGAGGGTATTAGATCTTCTAATCTTGGAAATATTGTACTAGCTAAAGATATCGCAGAGAAAATTATATCTACAGAGAAATCTGTACCAAGTAACGATGTGCTTAATAAGCTAAACTTAAGCAATAAAGAAATGGATATAATCAAGTTAGTAGCAGAAGGTCTTAGCAATAAAGAGATAAGTAAAATTTTATTTTTATCAGAGGGAACGATTAAAAATAAAATCAGCACCATCTTAGGAAAGTTAGAGCTAAGAGACAGAACTCAACTTGCGATATTTGCGTTCAAAAATAAAATTGTAGTATAGATAAAATTAAAAATCCAATAGAACTTATAAAAAATGACTTAAGTCATTTTTTWTATGACTTTTCGTAATAGATAAAGTCTAAGAATTAATTTAAACTATAAACATAAACAAAATTTAAGGGAGTGATTTAATGAATATTTTAAAAATAAACAATATCACTAAAAGATTTAAAGATAAATTAGCACTAGACAATGTAAGTTTATCAGTAGAAAAAGGTGAAATTTTTGGCTTAATTGGCCCAAATGGGGCTGGAAAATCTACGCTTATAAGTATCATTTCAGACCTTATGCTTCCCGATAGCGGCAAGGTAGAGATAAATGGTTTAGATTTAAGAACAAACTCGATAAAGTCCAAATCTATTATAGGTCTTGTTCCACAAGAATTAGCTATAATGGAACATCTAACTCCTTTTGATAATTTGGAATATTTTGGGGTATTTTATGGTTTAAACAGAAAAGATCTATACGAAAGAATCGATGAAGCCTTAAAGATCACCGGCCTTGAATATGTAAAGAAAAAGAAGGTCAAAAAGCTATCTGGTGGTATGAAAAGAAGGCTTAATATAGCTATTGCACTACTAAATCATCCAAAAATATTAATACTAGATGAACCTACTGTTGGTGTGGATACTCAATCGCGAAATCAAATATTCAAATTTGTAAAAAAGATTTCTAAAGAACAAGGAACAACTGTAATATATACATCCCACTACATTGAAGAGGTAGAAAATCTATGTTCAAAGGTTTTTATAATAGACGAAGGAAAAGAAGTTGCGTTTGGAGATAAAGTCTATCTAAAATCTCTGGTATCATCAAATAGTGTTTTAGATTTAGAGTTAAAAAATATAACTAAAACTCTTATTGAAGAGCTTTTACAAACAAAAGGAATTGTTTCACTAAAAGAAAATACTGGCTATAGTCTATCATTTATGATAGATAAAAATTTCGAACTGACAAGTGCTTTAAACATTATAGAAAATAACGACTCAGGCATAATTAAAATCTCGTACAACGAACCAAGTCTTGAAGATGTCTTTTTAAATCTAACAGGTAAAAAATTTAAAACTCAAGAACAGGAGTAATAATATGAAAATTTATATTTCTATTAAAACCTTTTTTAAAGGAATAAAAAATAACTTTATTATGTATATTGCTACGCTCTTGCTCCTACCTCTATTTCTAGCTGGGTTTATGGGCACTATAACTGATAGTATGTTTAATAGTCCAGCCGATATTGAGAAATTCAATGTAAATATAGTCGACAAAGACAACACTACTTATTCCGAGAATCTGAAAAATTATATAAAAAACGATTTAAATGGATTAGTAAATATAGTCAATAATAAAAAAGATTCAAACATAGAAATTTTAATTCCCGGTGATTATTCAAGTAATGTAGAAAGTAAAACTCCAAGTAATATATACATTAAAGAAATTGATGATAAAAATAGAGATAAATCTACTATAATAAGCGGCGTTTTAGATAACTACCATGAAATGCTTTATCTAAACAAAGTGAACGCTACTGATAATTACAATTTCGAACAAATATTTAATAAAAAAGCTTTAGATACTGAATATATAAAGCCAGACATAATGCCAAATTCATATGAATTTTACGCATTATCTTTATTGGGGTTTTTAGTTATAATGATGATTATGTCAAATGCTGTAAGTGCTCACCTAGATCAGTATACAGGCTTATATAAGAGAACTTACTCACTGCCAGTATCAAGAGTAGAACTTCTATTTCACAATACACTATCAATATTTCTGTATTCTTTTATATTCTTAACACTTTATATAATGTTTTATAGATTTTTAGGTATTACTTTTAAAGGCAATCTTGCTGTTGTAATTTGGCTTTCTGCTGTAGCTTCACTATTTGTAGCTACATTATCAAGCTTCATTTCATCAGTTTTTCCAAAGAGGATTGGATCTGTCCTTACATACCTTCTATTAATACTAGAGGTTGTATTTGGGGGAATGCTTAACGGTTTTTCTGATACATTAATAGATAAGTTTTCTAATTTATCACCAACATACCTAATAAATGAGATGTTTAGTGATTTTAATTTATACAATAACTACGCAAATATAAGTACTACTGTAAATACCTGTATTATTGTATCGCTTGTCTTAATAGTTCTAACAGTTGTAAAAGAAAAATTTAATTGGAGGGAGATATAATGAGTACAATTAAACTTATTTTTGCAAATGTAAAAAGATATATAAAAAATCCTTCTATACTTGTTTCTATGGCTCTGATGCCGTTTGTAGTAGTGCTAGGTGTAAATTTTCTAAGTCACGATTTAAGCGACTCCAATATTTTTTCTCAAATCGCTATTGTCGCAGATCAAAACGGAGAGTATGAATCAGGTATGATTAGAAAATTGAATCTCGAGAAGAATATATTTAGTCTAGACCAAAAAGAAGAAGCGGTAAAGCTTCTTAAAGAAAATGAAGTTTCAGCAGTATTTGTTTTTGATAATGATTTTTCTAAAAATATAAACAAACAGAATAAACCTAAAGTAGAATGTATAAAAACCTCTAAAGGAAGTGGGAGTCTACTTGCAGAAACTGAGATTGAATCGTATATAAATGATACATTAAAAGAACTCGTAGCTCCTGGCATTCTAGACAACAAAATAACTTCACATATAGTCGAAAAAAAATCAGTTATTCCAGACAGTTCCTTTTTAATTGTATTTATGATCTGTTATATGATGTATATATCGACAACCGCTTTATCAAAGGATCTTATAGAGTTAAAATATTCAAATGTTCTTACTAGGCTTTTATCTACTAAAAATAAAAATCTCAAAATAATGTTCAGTTTGTTTTTTAGTATTTTTACAATACAAGCAATTGTTTACTCCATTTTACTAATTCTATTGAATATAATTATAGGTGTAGAATTAAATCTAAATATGCTTGCTCTTGTACTAGCAAACTGTTTTACATCAACTGGGTTTGTAATATTTATGGTTAGAATTTTTAAAACTGAATCAAATCTAGCTTCTATGAATATGTTTGCCATATTCTACTCTATAGTCAGTATCGCCCTTTGTATTAATAAAATAATACCATCGTTTAATTCCGATATTATTAATAACTTAGCTAAATTTACTCCATTTTACTGGACAATAGATGCGTTGACGTCAACAAACAACATCTTGATGAATTTAATATCAATACTTCTTATAGGGCTTGTATTTATAACTGCTGGAAGCTTTAAGCTAAGGGATTTCGCAAGAAATTAAATTCTTTAAAAATAGATTAATAATCTCAATAATATGCTTATAAATAACAAATAAGAGAGGCTGTATTAATCATAAATACAACCCCTCTTATTTTTACAAATCTCTCTATCACTTAATTATTTATTTTTGAACTTAGTACCTCAGCTAACTCTTTAGCTTCTAGCAATTGTTTTTCAATGACATCAGATAACTCTTGCTGCCATTCAACACATTTGTCTTTGTACTCTAGAGGCAATGATCTATCAATAATATATCTGTCAATACAGTCTTCTGCCTTTATTACCATTTCTTTTCTTTCTGTTACAAAAGTCTTTAATTCATCTAAGGCTACTTTATAAGATTTCTCATTCATACAAATACCTCCTCAAAAATAAAATCTAAAATTATATTTTGATAATACTATTATTAAATAATATTATTTTGATCTACTTGTATATTACTTTTGAATCTATATCTTCTACTTTTTGGCAACCTGTAAGCACCATTGCATTGTTTAACTCTGACTTTAGGTTGTTTACATAAGTTTTTACCCCTTCAGTTGCTCCACCTAATGAAGCTGTTGCAAAAGGTCTTCCTATTAAAACTGCATCTGCCCCAAGACCTATCATCTTTAGAACATCAACCCCAGTTCGAACTCCACCGTCTACTAGTACTTTAACTTTTCCTTTTACTGCTTCAGCTATCTTAGGAAGCACTTCCGCAGTTCCAGGTGTGCAGTCCAATACTCTTCCTCCATGATTTGTAACTACTATTGCATCAACCCCTGCTTCTACTGCCATTAAAGCATCTTCTACAGTCATTATGCCTTTCAATATAAAAGGTAGTTTTGTAGAATTTACTAGCTCTTTGATCTCATCAACAGTCTTTGCCGTTACAGTTTTTCCGTATAGAGAAAGTGTGACTAGCCCACAAGCATCTATATCTACACCAACAGCAAATGCACCAGCTTCTTCAGCTAGTTTTATCTTACTTATTATATTTTCATTTTCCCAAGGCTTTATAAATACTATTCCATCGCCATTGTGTTTTTTTAGAGTATCAAGATTTTCTAATAAGAAAGCATCAACCGCTGTATCTCCTACCATAGCATATATTCCACTATTTTTACAGCCTTCTACAACACCATTTATATACTCTTCTTCTGTGACTTTCCCACCCATATTTATAGTTGTCCCAGTTATAGGAGCTGCAAATAGAGGCATATCCATCTTTTTACCAAAAAGTTCTATAGATGTATCTGGATTAGTTACATTGTGTATAACTCTCATATTTATTTTAACTTCTTCTAAGCTTTTTCTATTTTCTATAAAAGAAGATCCACTTCCTTTACCTCCCATACCCGGCACTTCGCCAGCACAGACAACACCATTACAATCCTTACAGACTCTACAAGTTCCATCAAAATTTTCTCTTGCAGTCTTTAAAACATCTTTGTAATCCATCTCGTAACCCCCAATAATTATAATTGCTAACTTAATATTATAACAAAATTCTAACTATTTAAAGTACTTTTTCAAAAAGCTCTTTCTATGTATAGAAATAATACCATTTTTATCTATGGCTTCATAATGTTCTTTAGTACCATACCCCTTATGTGATTTAAATCCATACTCTGGGTACATTCTATCATACTGATACATTATGTTATCTCTTGTCACTTTTGCGATTATACTAGCGGCGGCTATCGAAATCGACTTCGAGTCCCCTTTTATAATGGAGTTTTGGTCTATATCAATCCCTGGAATATGTGCAGCATCTACAAGCAGGTAGTCTGGAGTTTTTTCTAAGCAATTTATTGCCTTTTGCATTGCTAAATAAGTAGCATTCAAAATATTGATTCTGTCTATTTCTTCGTTATTAACTATCCCAATTCCATAGTCTAGAGACTTATCTTTTATTATTTCAAAGAGCTCTTCTCTTTTTGATTCACTTAGTTTCTTTGAGTCGTCAATTCCTTCTATTTTTGTATCTTTACCGAAAACTACTACAGAAGCCACGACAGGCCCTGCAAGAGGACCTCTCCCGGCTTCATCTATACCACCTATATACAGGTAGCCTTTGTTGTAGCCTTCATTTTCAAATATATTTATTTTTTCTAGCCTTTCGTCTTCGGCTCTAATTTTATCAAGTTTTTTTGCTAGCTTAAGAGCTAAATTTTGTACTGATTTTCTATTATCTGATCTTAGTATATCTATGTATTCCATATATCTACTTACTTCTAAATTTTCTATTTCTTCTTTAATCTCTTTTACACTTTTCTTATCCATGACGTCTCCTTATATGAAGTTTGCCTGTCCAATAATCATAGTAGCTAGCAAAAGTAAATTTAGTATTAACTACAAGCACTGTAACCACATTTTAGACATATACTACATCCGCCTGTGTTAGCTATTCCTTCATTACCACATTCAGGGCAAACAAATTTTTCACTTTGACCTATTTCTTCGTTTACAAGGTCTACATTTTCTTCTTCAACAGTTAAAGCTAACTCTTCTTTAGCATTATTAGATCCTTTTTTATCTTTAGAGTCTTTTTCTGGCTTCTCATTTATAAGTATACCACTTCTCTTGCATCCATCTCTAAATATTGTGATTCCTTTAAGCCCTGCTTCCCAAGCATCCATATAAATATTGAATACATCTTCAACAGTAGTTTCAAATGGTATATTGATTGTTGACGATATAGAAGCATCAACATATTCCTGCCATACTTTTTGCATCTTTATTCTGCCACTATAATCTATATTCATTGCAGTTACAAAGAAATCAGGTAAATCTTCTTCCTCTGTAATTCCTTTAATATCCATGTATTCTTTTACTATTGGAGTGTAAACTTTGTAGTATACATCCTCATCGTGCAAACTTTCTGTCTTTCTTATATATGATAGGTTGAATATCGGCTCAATTCCTCCACTTATACCAATCATAGTTGATATAGATCCTGTTGGTGGTATTGTAAGCAGTTGAGAGTTTCTAAGACCGTACTTTTCAACCATTTCTTTAGCTTCATCATCTAAGTTGTCAATGTAGAATTTTGATTTAGATATTTTATCGTATTTATACTCGCTAAATGGACCGTATTCTTTTGCTATTAAAGCCGATTGTTTAACTGATTCATTTAATATAGTCTTAGCTATATCTTCACATAATTTAATTGAAATATCAGAACCGTATTTCATGCTCATCTTAATAAGCATATCGGCGATCCCCATAACCCCTAAACCTATCTGTCTATATTTTCCTACACTCTCTCTTTGTTCTTCAAGAGGATGTAGGTTTAACCCCTCATCAAGTACATCATTTAACGCTATAACAGACTCTCTAACGCAAGATTTTAGTTTGTTCATATCAAATGTAGCATGATCACCAAAAGGCTGTATAACGAACTCAGAAAGGTTTATAGATCCAAGTAGACAACTTCCTCCACTAGGAAGTGGTTCCTCAGCACATGGATTAACGCCTGCAAATGAGAATGTCTCATCTTCACTCATAAAGTTGTGGTTTTCTATTCTATCCCAGAAAAGAATTCCCGGCTCTGCATAATCCCAGTTATTTTTTACAAGCTTGTTGAATAAATTATACGCATCCATAGTTTTAACTACAGTTTCACCAGTAGTATCTACATGGAATGTGCAATCAAATGGTTTTCTTTCTTTTACAGCTTTCATAAATTCATCTGTAATTTTTACTGATATATTCGCCTTAGTTACTTTTTCTAAATCCGTTTTTATATCTATAAACTCTTCAATCTCAGGATGGCTTACATCCATAGAAATCATAAGGCTCCTCTTCTGCCCCTTTGACCTATAAGACCTGTTGTTAAACTGTATAGATCCATAAATGAAACAGCTCCAGTAGTATGCTTAGCGGCATTATTTACCAAAGCGCCCTTTGGTCTAAGTTTTGAAATATCTATTCCAACACCTCCACCATAACTAAAAGTTCTAGCTAGTTTTTTAGCTGTATCAAATATTCCTTCTATACTATCTTGTGGCGGCTCTATAACATAACAGTTTGAGTATGTAACCTTCTTACCAGCTTTATATAGACCTCTGTTGGCTAAAATTCTTCCTGCAAATAAAAACTTCCTCTGTCTAATAAGTTTTGATATTCTAGGATTTTTATTTGATATTCTGTTAATCCATTGATCAAAGTTTTCATTGTTAAATCTGTATTTGTTTTTCCAAATAGAACTTTGAAGCTCGTCCAACTCCCAAGATTTCTTTCTTATTTCAGATCTTTTCTCTCTATATAATATATAGTGCTTTGCTATATCTTTTCTGTCTGTCTCCATTAGTAAAACTTCAACTAAATCTTGTATTTCTTCAACTGATGGATTTTGTCCACCTTGCGCGTATTCTTTATCTATTTTATCAGCAACTTCAATCGCAATTTCTCGATCAGCACCTTTTTCGCTATTTAAACTCGCTTTATATACTGCATCTTCTATTTTGTCTTTGCTAAATACTTCTGTCGTTCCGTCTCTTTTTATTATCTGATTCATAAGCACCCTCCAAAAAATTTCTACATCTAATTAATAACCCTTTTCGTTAATCTAAAACATTTTTTGTTTAAAGTTTTATATATTTTATTTTTCACTGTCACATTGTATATTAAACTCATACTTATATTATACTATTTAATTTTTTATATTAAAGGCTAGTATTTTTGGAAAAAACATAAAAATCGCTAGTACTCAGCTGAGTACCAACGATTTTTGATTTTTGTAAATATATTACCATTTTTTGTAATTAAATTACTTACTAACTGCAGAGCTTTTAGAAGGAACCATGAATCCTATCGCTCCTGCAATTACTACTGGAACTACCCAGTTAAATCCAAGTGGAGCCAGAGGGAAATTCATTATAAATGGAACATTGAATCCATAGTCTATCGCAACAGTAAGAACACTCATTAATAGTGCCATATATGTTGCAAATTTAAATACATTATCGTTTTTTATTTTATCAGTAAATAACGATAAAATTATCATTGTTACAGCCGCAGGGTAAACTATACTAAGTATAGGACCTGCAAAGTTTATTATTGTACTAACCCCGAAATTAGATATTACTGCTGAGAATACACATACAAATATAACAACATGTTCGTATTTTAATTTTCCTTTAGTAAGGTCGTGGAAGTATTGTCCAGCCGCTGAAGCAAGACCTATAGCAGTTGTTAGACATGCTAGAGCTACAATAACGCCTAAAAGAATTTTTCCTCCATTTCCTAACAGAGCAGCAGTTATCTTAACAACTAATTCTGTTTGAGCAATGTCTGCACCGTACTGTTTAGA
Organism: Clostridioides mangenotii TR; assembly: GCF_000498755.1. GTDB lineage: Bacteria > Bacillota > Clostridia > Peptostreptococcales > Peptostreptococcaceae > Metaclostridioides > Metaclostridioides mangenotii_A. The sequence continues at coordinate 38,024 of NZ_AXUS01000022.1, forward strand.
AACTGTAGCTCCTAGATAAGCAAGACCACCGTACACTAAGAACAGTCCTACAGCTGCAACAATTCCAGAACCTATCGTCATCTTAAACTTTTCTTTTTCTTCAGTATATCCTTTATCTATTACAGAAAGAATTATTACTGATGAGAAGATAATCGCTGCTAGAGCATCCATGGTCTGATACCCTTGAGTGATTCCTTCCGCAAATGCTGCATCGATAAGTGAATCTGGTCTAATATCTCCAAGCGGAGTCATTATTCCTTTAATAATTAGAACTGCAAGAGCTACTAATAATGCTGGAGTAAGGTATTGACCAACTATATCGACAACCTTTGAAGGCCTGATTGATAAAACAAGAGTAATCGCAAAGAATATTATTGAGAATAATATTGGATTAAATCCTGGTCCTATCGTTGGTAATATACCTATTTCGTAAGTTGAAGCCGCCGTTCTAGGAATTGCTACTAGAGGCCCTATACAGATTACTATTGCACTACCAATTATAATACCTAAAGTTTTACCACATCTTGATAACATTGCTTCTGCATTACCACTGTACTTAATTAATGCGATTACTGCAAGTAGTGCAAGACCTACATCTGCAAAAACAAATCCTGAGAATGAAATCCACCAATCAGCTCCGGTTAATACACCTAGGAACGGTGGAAATATCAGATTCCCTGCGCCAAAGAACATTGCAAATAGAGCAAATCCAACTACCATCATATCTTTTACCTGTTTACCACCCATAAAATTTTCCTCCTTATTACCATTTAAATTTATAATTAATACTCCAATCCTCTAATTTTAAGGATTGAGTAGCATTAAATAGAGTTAAAAGAACATTTTTGTCGTTTTTTGCAATTTAAATTTCTTTTTTTATATTTTTATCTAAATTCTTTAAATTCAATATTTTATAAAAAAATACCATATAAGTAAAATACTCACTCATGGTAATTTTTACAAATATATTGATACTTTTTGATAAAAGATAACTGTTTCGACATTTGTAATGACTGTTTCACAAGGTTTAGACTACTATATTTGTATAGATATACTCTTTATTTTGCCTAAGTCTATTTTTTATCTTAGCAACATTATATCATTTTTTATTTGGAGAATATTGTTGTTTAGCGTTAATTGTATGTTAAATTCGTTAAGATTTCGTTATACCAGTTTATGCATTTGTTCTTAAAGTATAGAATCAAAGCATAAGATGAACGAAAGTCATTCATAAATCAGAAAATAAATAATAGTTTTTATTAATTAAATATACATAATTATCAATTTTTATTGATTTAACAATCAATCTCAAATATAATTATATAAGTAGTATTTTTTAAAACAAAAAAAATCGCCGATACAACTTGTACCGACGATCTAAATTATACTATTTTATTTATACTATTTATTTTTTACTATTTATATATTGCTATTTGTTTTTATTACTTGATTATGACCTTACTATACCGCTGCTTTTGTACTTTTGTCTGGAACAAAGAAACCTATAGCTCCAGCTACAACAACTGGAACAACCCAGTTAAATCCAAGCGGTGCAAATGGTAAGCTCTTTACAATTGGAATACTCATTCCAGAGTCAGCCATTAATGTAAGAACACTTATTAACAATGCCATATATGTAGCAAATTTAAACACATTGTCATTTTTGATGCTCTCAGTGAATAACGAAAGTATTATCATTGTAACTGCAGCAGGATAAACTATGCTAAGAATTGGGCTTGCAAAGTTTATTATTGTACTAACACCAAAGTTAGATACTATAGCTGAGAATACACATATAAATATTACTACATACTCGTATTTTAATTTTCCTTTAGTAAGGTCATCAAAATATTGTCCTGCTGCTGAAGCAAGTCCAATAGCAGTTGTTAGACATGCAAGGGCTACTATAAGTCCTAGAAGCACTTTACCACCGTTTCCTAATAGGGCAGCAGTTATTTTAACTACTAGCTCTGTTTGAGCTACGTCTGCACCGTATTGCTTAGAAACTGTAGCTCCTAGATAAGCTAAACCACCATATACTAAGAATAGACCTACGGCAGCAACTATACCAGAACCTATTGTCATCTTGAATTTTTGTTTTTCTTCAGTATAACCTTTATCAATTACAGATAGTATTATTACTGATGAGAAGATAATTGCCGCAAGAGCATCCATAGTCTGGTATCCTTGAGTTATACCTTCTGCAAACGTTGCATCAATTAATGAATCCGGTCTGATATCTCCAAGTGGAGTTATTATACCTTTAATTATAAGTACAGCTAATGCTACTAATAGCGCTGGTGTTAAATATTGACCAACTATATCAACAACCTTTGAAGGTCTTATTGATAGAACAAGAGTAATCGCAAAGAATATTATTGAGAATAATATTGGATTAAATCCTGGTCCTATTGTCGGTAATATACCGATTTCATATGTAGATGCAGCCGTTCTAGGAATTGCTACTAGAGGCCCTATACATATAACTATAACTGTTCCCATTAAGATACCTAATTTCTTACCACATCTTGATAACATCTCTTCTGCGTTACCATTGTACTTAATTAATGCAATTACTGCTAATAGTGCTAGACCAACGTCTGCAAAAACAAATCCTGAAAACGATATCCACCACTGAGGACCAGTTAAAACACCTAGATATGGTGGGAATATAAGATTTCCTGCACCGAAGAACATAGCAAATAGTGCAAATCCTACTACCATCATGTCTTTTACTTGTTTACCACCCATACAAAATTTCCTCCCTATTACTTCTTTATTTTTTATAAATAATACTATACTCTCAAAATTTTCAGATATTTTAAGACTATAAGTAGTATTACAAGATTATGATAAACCGAAACCAAAGCTCTAACTTTAGCACTATTTATTAATATTGAGTTTTTTTGAATATTTTCTTGCTTTTTCGTGGCAATAATATTATATCATGTAATTTTACGGGAGTATTGTCATATAGCGTTAACATTGTGTTAAAAGGTTAACTTTGTGTTAACTATTTTAAACATCTGTTATATATGTTCAAATTAGCTTGTAAAAAGTGTAATATGAAGCTATATAAGGTAAAAAAATCGTCAATACTTTTAGTATCGACGATTATAATAAATTATCTTATTTCACTTAGTTTAATTGGATTTAGCTAAAGAGCTTTTAGAAGGAATTAAGCTTCCAATTATTCCTGCAATTAGAACAGGTACTACCCAGTTAAATCCTATTTCATGTAATGGTAAACTATTTATAAATGGAACATTGATTCCATAGTCTGTAGCAACTGTTAGGACACTTACTAGTAACGCCATGTATGTAGAACACTTGAATACATTATCGTTTTTAACTTTATCGCCAAATAAAGATAGTATTATTAAAGTAAGTGTAGCTGGGTATACTATGCTTAATATTGGAGCTGCAAATTTTATAATTGTGCTTACTCCAAAATTTGAAACTATAGCTGAAAACACACAGACAAATATAACAATATACTCATATTTTAACTTTCCTCTAGTTATATCTGAGAAATATTGACCGGCTGCAGATGATAGCCCTATAGCTGTTGTAAGACATGCTAGTCCAACTATTAACGCCAATAGTATTTTACCAGTATCTCCAAGTAGAGAGGCTGTGATGCTAACTATTAACTCTGTCTGAGCTATGTCTTGACCATATACTTTAGAAACTGTTGCTCCAAGGTATGCAAGACCGCCATATACAAGAGCAAGACCTATAGCTGCTACTACTCCAGATCCTACAGTCATCTTTAGTTTGTCCTTCTCTTCAGTATAACCTTTGCCAACTACCGAAAGTATAATAACAGTAGAGAATACTATCGCTGCAAGCGTATCCATAGTTTGATAACCTTGTGCTATACCTTCTGCAAATACTCCGTTTATCAAGGTGCTGTTCCTGATTTCACCAAGTGGTGCAAAGATACCTTTTATAATAAGTATTGCTAAAGCTACAAGTAGTGCTGGTGTAAGATATTGTCCAACTATATCTACAACCTTTGAAGGTCTTATCGCTAAAAATAGAGTTATAGTGAAGAATATAACCGAGAATAAAATCGGACTAAATCCACTTCCAAAGATTGGCACAATACCCATCTCATATGTTGTTGCTGCTGTTCTAGGAATAGCTAAAAGTGGACCTATACATATTACTATGGCACAACCTAGTAATATCCCCAAACCTTTTCCTGCTCTCTTGAACATCTCTTCCGTATTTCCATTGAATTTCGTCGCAGCTAATACTGCAAGTAACGCTAGTCCTACGTCTGCAAAAACAAATCCTAAAAATGCGATCCACCACTGCGTACCCGCTAGAACTCCTAGATATGGAGGGAATATAAGATTTCCTGCACCAAAGAACATAGCGAACAGAGCAAATCCTACTACCATCATATCTTTCATTCGTTTACCACCCATAAAATTCCTCCTCATTACTTAATTTGGTTTTTATAAATAATACCATGATCCATAAGCCAAGCTTAAGGATCATGTGTAATATTATAATGTTTTGTCGAAGTATTTGTCAATAAATTTATGCAGCTTATATTTCTTTTGTTAAATTTTTCGCACAATTCTTTAAAATACCTTTAATTTATAATTTACTCCAAAATTTGTACAATTTATAATATTTTCGTATCTATATACATTTTGTTATACATCAAAAATATCAGTAGAACACGAGAACGCGAAAATTTGTATTGCTCTATTAAAATGATCTATTATTCTAAAGACTAATATGTCCACTTTTTATCTTTCTGTGTATTGTTGAAGGATCTATTCCTATCTTCTCTGATGCCTTAGTAATAGAGCCATACCTATCAATAGCTCGAGGTATTATAATTTGATCTACTATCTTGTAAGCATCATTTAGATTTACAATACCGTTGATAACGATCGGCGATGTCAAATCGTTTTCCTCCGATAAGTTGTCTAGATCTAAAAGCATGTTAAACTCATCTTCGCCTATAGTATTTTTAACTGACAATACTATAAACCTTTCTATTATATTCTTTAACTCTCTTATATTACCTGGCCATGAATGTTCATTTAATAAATTCATTACATCAGGAGAAATCTCTATCTCTCTATTGTATTTGCCATTGTACAGCTCCAAAAAATGTTCTACCAAAGGAACTATGTCTTCCTTCCTCTCTCTTAATGGCGGTATTTTTATTGGAATTACACTAAGCCTGTAGTATAAGTCTTGTCTGAATTTTAAGTTGTCGTGAAGATCTTCATTCGAAATATTTGTAGCACTAACATATCTTACGTCAATTTTTATAGGTTTGCTTCCTCCTACTCTGGTAATAGTGTTTTCTTGAATTACCCTAAGTAGCTTCTTCTGCATTTGAAGTGGCAACTCACCTATTTCATCTAAGAAGATAGTCCCTCCATTAGCTTGTTCAAATAATCCTTTTCTTCCACTCTTTTTAGCTCCAGTAAACGATCCCTCTTCATATCCGAAGAACTCTGATTCTAGCAACTCATTTGGAATCGCACCACAGTTAATCGCTATAAATGGGTTATCTCTTCTAGGGCTATACTTACATATCTCTCTAGCTATTATCTCCTTGCCTACTCCAGATTCACCTGTTATAAATATCGATGAATCAGAAGCTGCAGCTCTTTTGACAACATTTTTAATATTTTCCATAACTTTACTTTTACTTATGTACTCTGAATTTACAACTACTCCATGGTGTTTGGCATGTGATTCTAGATTTATAACCCTAGATATATCTCTACCTGTAAGAACTCCGCCCTTTACATTTCCCTTATTATCACATATAGGAACAGCAGTGTACGCTATTACTTTTCCACCAGGATAAATTATATTTTTATATGTTTTTTTCTTAATATCTAACATATTCAGAATTATTGGATCTTCTACCATTCCCATATAAACCAACTTGTTTATATTTCGTCCCAGAACATCTTTTCTTCTAAAAGGTAATATCTCATCACAAATACTGTTCATTTTTTCAATAACACCATCTTTATTGAATATAACAATAACCTCATCAATATGTTCAATAATATCCTCTACAACACTATCTGTTATAATTGATTTTTCAAAGAGATAAATGTACTTGATCTCATTTTTATAGTCTCTAATTGAGTATACATCTACAAACATATTTAAATCTCTAAGTTTTACTTTTTTCTATTGCTAGAAAAATAATCATTACCATTAAAAGTACTGTCTAATTCGCCTATATTCGATGGCTTGTCCACATCTACAAAATTAAAAATCTTTTTCATCTGTGCATTGAATTCAAGTATTTCACCAGTTTCTCTGCATAAAATTGCTGGATTTTCTAAATGATTAATAAAGCCTCTAAAATCATTGTACACTTTATTCAGCCCTTCCTAAATTAGTAAATTACATCAACCGTTGAAATATATAATACAACTTTTAAGACTTAACAATATTATAGCACGTTAAAATGTTTATATTTGCTCTTACTGTTAATTTATTATTAAATTTGTTATTTTGTCGAATTTACTATATTTTATTATGTTTTTTATATAATTAATTGTAAATACTTAGCTTGTATTTGATTAACTATATATTTAGAAACTGAATCAAATAATCCTTGTATATAATAATAAAACTTCTTATATACAAGGATTATTTGGGTTAGGCCTACCTATAAAGTATAAATTTTATACATATTCTATCAAATTCTAAGCATTAACAAGCGCTACTAAATCGTCAACACTATCAAGTTTTTCTATAAGAAGAGGAACTATCTCTTTAACATCTCCAACAATTCCATAATCTGCTACATCAAGTATAGGAGCCACTTCATTTTTATTTATAGCTATAATAAAGTCAGAAGACTGCATCCCAGCTAAATGCTGTATAGCTCCAGATATACCACAAGCTATATAAAGGTTTGGTTTAACAGTAGTTCCAGTCTGTCCAACTTGGTGAGAGTGATCTATCCATCCAGCATCTACAGCTGCACGAGATGCTCCAACTACACCACCTAATTTGTCGGCTAACTGTTTCAACATATCGAATCCTTCTGGACCTCCTATTCCAAGTCCACCAGATACTATTATATTTGCATCTGTTAAAGATACTAGATCTTTCTTTGTTTTTACTGTTTCTATTACTTCTACTCTTATATCATCTTTGCTAATATTGAAAGCGATTGGAACTATATTACCATCTCTAGAAGTATCTTTATCTGCTTTATCCATAACTCCTGGTCTAACTGTTGACATTTGAGGTCTTGTATTAGGACATATAATTGTAGCCATTATATTTCCACCAAAAGCAGGACGAGTTTGTTTTAGTTTTTTATCTTCTGGATCTATTTCTAATTTAGTACAGTCTGCAGTTAAGCCTGTACTTACTCTCGATGCAATTCTAGGTGCTAAGTCTCTTCCTATATGTGTAGCTCCATAAAGAACTATTTCTGGTTTTATTTCGTTTATTGCATCAGTTATAACTTTTGTATAAGCATCTGTTGTGTATTTTTCTAAAAGTGCATCATCAGCAGTGTAAACTGTATCTGCCCCATAAGCAACTAAATCTTTGGCTAAGCCATCGATATCTTTTCCAAGTAGTATAGCGCAAAGGCCTACTCCTATTTCATCAGCTAACTTTCTTCCTTCACCTAGTAACTCTATAACAACTGGTGTTATTTCACCATTTCTTTGTTCCGCAAATACCCAAACATTTTTGTATGAGCTAAAGTCTTTTATAGTTTCATTCATTTTTGTATCCATCTTAACCTCCAACTTATATAATGTGCTTTTGTTTTAGTCCTACAAGTACTGTATTGACAATATCTTCTGGATTGCCTCTAAGTATATCTCCCTTACCTCTTGGGTCAGGAGTGAACGATCTAAATACTTTAGTTGGTGATGCTTTTAATCCTACTTCTTCTTTTTCTACATCTAAATCATCTATTGACCAAACTTTTACTTCTGTTTTAAATGCTTTTACTATTTTATCAACAGACATATGTCTTGGTTCATTTAATTCTTTGACAGCTGTTAAAAGAACTGGTTTTTTAACTTTTATAACTTCATATCCATCTTCTAACTGTCTTTGAACTGTAACTGTATCTCCATCTATAGAGAAATCTTGTACATAAGTGACTTGAGGTATATCAAGTTTTTCAGCAATCTGTGGACCAACTTGAGCTGTATCTCCATCTATCGCTTGTCTTCCTGCAAATACTATATCGTAGTCGCCGATTTTTTTGATACCTGCTGCTATAGTATTTGAAGTTGCCCAAGTGTCAGCTCCTCCAAATGCTCTATCGCTAAGCAGTATAGCTTCGTCAGCACCCATAGCTAAACACTCTCTAAGCATAAAATCTGCTTGAGGAGGTCCCATTGTTATTACAGTTATAGTTGAACCCTCGTGTTTATCTTTTAATTTTAGAGCTTCTTCTAATCCATTTGCATCGTCAGGATTTAGTATACTTGGAACACCATCTCTTATAAGTGTCCCCGTCTCTTTGTTTATTCTAACTTCATTAGTATCTGGAACTTGTTTTACGCAAACTAATATTTTCAAAGTCTTTACCTCCATTTAACTAGTATAAATTATTTTAAAATGCTGAGTTTATTTTAAAATACTTGAAGAGATTACCATTTTTTGAACTTCTGATGTACCTTCGTATATAGACATTATTCTAGCGTCTCTGTATATTCTCTCGATTGGATAATCTTTTATAAATCCGTATCCACCGTGTAATTGAAGCGCTTTGTACGCTACTTCATTGGCAATTTCAGCTGCATAGTATTTAGCCATCGCTGATTCTTTAGTCATTTCTATTCCAGCATCTTTCTTTTGTGCTGCATCGTAAACTAGCCCTCTAGCTGCACTTACTTTTGTTTCCATATCAGCTAAAGTAAATTGTGTATTTTGGAATTTTGAAAGTGTTTTTCCAAATTGAACTCTCTCTTTTGTGTATTTTATAGCTTCATCAAGCGCCCCTTGAGCAATCCCTAGAGCTTGAGCAGCTACTCCTATTCTACCAGCGTCAAGAGTATTCATAGCTATTTTAAATCCTATACCTTCTCTTCCTAGAAGATTTTCTTTAGGTACTCTTACATTTTCAAATATTAAGTCAGAAGTTTGAGTTCCTCTGATACCCATTTTATCTTCATGAGCTCCGCAAGAGAAACCTTCCCATTTGCTTTCAACTATAAATGCTGTTGTTCCTTTTAATCCTTTTGATCTATCTGTAACAGCTATTACTATAGCAACGTCACATATAGGAGCATTTGTTATAAATGTTTTTCTACCATTTAATATATAATGATCTCCATCAAGTTCTGCTGTAGTTTGTTGTGCTGAAGCATCAGATCCAGCTCCTGGCTCAGTAAGACCAAATGCACCTATCATTTCACCTGATGCAATACCTCTTAAATATTTTTGTTTTTGTTCTTCATTTCCATAGTTAAGTATCGGTAAAGATACTAGAGATGCTGCTGCAGTTGCATAAGTTCCAGTAGAAGCACATCTTCTACTAAGTTCTTCCATTATTATTGCATACGATACGTATCCAGCACCTGCCCCCCCGTATTCCTCAGGTACAGTACAGCTTGTGTATTTAGCTTGTGCCATTTTGTCTAATAGCTCTCTCGGCATTTCACCAGTCTTATCTATTTCTTCTGGTAATGTCGCTAATTCTCTACTTACAAAGTCTCTTACGGCTTTTCTTAAAAGTTCTTGCTCTTTATTAAATAACATAGTCTCCTCCATTTTTATATTCTCTTATTTTTGATATGAGGTATTATTAAAAACGAAATCTCTATAAATAATAGCTATCTTCAAATTTGCCTATAATTTATGTCTTAGTTTATTAAGCATAGAGATTTCGATTGTTACAAATATGGTTTATGCTAAGCTAAGCATTTCAGTGAAGGCCTGAACTCTTGTTCTAACTTGCTCATTATTTGAAGTTTGCTGATCTATTTCTATATATAGAGTTGGAATATTACTAGCCTCTATATCACTCTTAACTACAGGGTAATCGTATTCCTCTGGATCACAGAATTTCATCATGCAGAATACAACTCCATCAGCGTCTTTCTTTTTAACTTCATCTACTATCATAGATCCACGTTTTTTATCTGGATCATAAGCTAATGAACATCCTTCTATGTTTGACCATTGTCTAGCCAGTCTTTCTAGAGCATCTTTTCCATCTGGAACTAAAGTTCTAAATTGTCTAGTTTCTTGAGCTAAGTCGTCTCCTACAACAGTCATATTGTTTTCTTCTAATATTTCTAATATATCTTTTGAATCCAGAGATATACCAGTAAGTATTACTTTACTTCCAGTGCACTCTTCAACTGGCTTTTTGTTTAATTCTGCAATTAGATTTTTAACTAGATCAGTATGCTCCTCTTTTTTCATAAAGAATCCACTTTTTATAATTAAATTTCTAACTGAAGGTTTTATAGTATTAGAATATTTAGGAGATAGCTCAACGAATTCCTGCATAACTTTTCTGTGCTCGTTGTACACTTCTATACTTTCTTGCAATTTTTCTTCTGTTATCTCATGTCCAGATATTTCTTCAAGTTTAGTTTTAATATTTTTATATTCATTTACAAGATATTTTACACCTGATTCTAATTTTCTATTTTGTGGATATACTAACGCTATATAAGGAACTTGTGGCACTGCTGATTTCCAGTTTTGGCCTAAACATATTAATGTATCACACATTCCTGGAATTATTACTCCTGAAAGTTCGTTGTAAGCCCCTTTAAGTCCAAATTCTAATGCTGATTGCATTATTGAACAGGCAAATGCTGGAAAGTACTGTTTTGCTAAATCTAATTCAGTATGTCCTCCCCATATACCTACAGGTAGCATTCCAGCTGCATGTATTATTTCTTCTGGACAGTATACTGGGAAACATCCGATAGCTTTATTTCCAGTTTCTTTTTTAAATTTTTTGATTACCTCATTTGGATTATCAACTACTTCTTGCATTCTAGATAAAATAGCTTCCATTATATTTCACCTCTATTAAGATTTTTTCTCTCATCCATAACTTCAACTAGACCTTGTATTCTAGTTTCAAATTGTGCTTTTGTAAACGCTCTTGGATCTGCTTGATCACCGTCAAAACCAGCTGATGGTATACCAGTTATTTCTTCAGTTTTTCTCTGCATTTCGTACTGGATTAAACTCATTAGTTTACAACTTCTATTCATATGATAGAAAGCTCCATCACATTTACCATCTCTTAGAGAGTTAACTCTAAACTCTGTCATTTTATCTAGGTTGACATTATTAAACATTCCGCTGTACGCTCTTGCCATTCCATCTAGGTCGTTAACTTCATATTGAAGTGCCCATGCGTGTGGATAAACACTACCAGTCATATTTACTCCGTATTTTGCTAGAGTTTTCATTTTATATCCAATAGAAGGCCAACAAGGTATACCTTCCATCATTATTCTGTACTTTTCTTCACCTCTAAATGAAGATACTTTGTTCTCTTTATTGCTTTCTAATTCCTCTATCAATATCTTAAATGCTTCAGTAGTTTCTTTTTTACCTCTTGCACATACTATAACTGCCATGTAAGTAAATAGATCAAATCCATTCATTGGAGATGGATCAGAACCTTCTGGTAAACTCATTGAGTACTTCCAAAGTCTACCATTCTCAGAAGATATCTTCATAACTTCTTCGAATTTTTTAGGGTCAAATTTTTTACCTGATATTTTTTCAAGCTCTTTTATAGCTTCTTCAAACTGAGCTTTAATGTATTCAATTCTCTCTTCTGTAACATGATCTTCATTATTAAAAGGAACATCTACCATTATCATAGGTATTTTTAACTCTTTTGAGATATTTTCATACCATTTGATAACTTGGTCACATATGTTGTTACAGCATAGTAAAAAATCTGGTGTAGGCATGTTTAAAGTATCGCTTTTTCCTTTTTCTAGGAAACCAAAGTTTGTTCTAGCATAAGCACATAAGTCTATAGAATATCCTTCCGCTTCTGCTTTTTCACATAACTCTAAAGATTCTTTTTTAGCTGCTACTCCTGCTGCTTGGTTTTCTGGATAGCATAAGTTTAAGTCGAAAACTTCTGCTAATTCTTGAGGAAATACTGAAGTTGCCCAACCAACTGGTCTACCTTCTTCTTTTGCTTTAAAAGCATTTGCATACTGCTCAGCTAAGAGCTCATTGATTACTGTTTTAGCATCTTTTTTTTCAGACATTTTCATCCCTCTTTATTATTATTTTTTTGTTTCATTATAAGCATATATAGCTGCCCCTAAGGCACCTGTAAGTTGAGGTATCTCTGGAACTATTATCTTTGTTCCTAATTCTTTTTCCATAGCCTTTACTACACCTGGATTTTTAGCTACTCCCCCAACCATTACTACATCTTCTTTAACGCCAATTCTCTTTACCAAACTGGCAACCCTTTTAGCCACTGAAGTATGAATACCCGCTACTATATCTTCAATAGCTATATCGTTTGATAAATGTGATATAACTTCTGACTCAGCAAATACTGTACAAGTATTGCTTATAGGTACTTCTTTTTGAGATTTCATCGATATATTACCAAGATCAGATACATCTACTTCGACAATCTTAGCCATTACATCTAAAAATCTACCAGTACCTGCAGCACATTTATCGTTCATCAAGAAGTTAAGCATTACCCCATTTTCATCTAATTTAAGAGCTTTGGCATCTTGACCTCCAATATCTATCACTGTTCTAACTGTAGGTATTAAAAACTTTACGCCTTTTGTATGACAGCTCAGCTCACTTATCTGTTTATGAACATCTGCGTATTTCATACGACCATAACCAGTCACTACAGTGTTTTCGATATCACCTTCAGTTATATTTAGCTTTGAAAACAACTCTTCAAGAACTCTAGCAGGCCCGCTAGTTCCTGTACCTGAAGGAATTGTTGAATAAGCCGTGATCTCTTTTCCATCTTTTAAAATTAGTCCTTTAGATGCAGTCGATCCTATATCCAATCCCATTGTGTACATTTTTCATGTCTCCTTTATAAATCTAGACTAATTCTTTTACAGCATCTACTTTTATAGCTTGTGAGCTTACCATAGCTGATATTTCATCATCGTTGTATCCTAACTCTCTAAGCACTTCTTCTGTATGCTCTCCTATTCTTGGAGCTGGTGAGTACTCTTTTATTCCCATAGTTTTAAACTTAACTGGTCCGTTTACAAGTACACCTTCGTTTCCATTTGCATAAGTAGTTTTAAATAAGAAATCGTTTGCCCATGCTTGTTCATCAGTAAGTAGATCTTCACAACTTTGAACTTTTTCAAAAGGAAGGTCTGCTGCATCTAAAAGTACTGACCATTCATCAAGAGTTTTTTCAAGCATTGCCTTTTCTACTATTTCAACCATTTCATTTACATGTAGTGGCATTACACTTATATCGTTAAATCTATCATCTTCCATAATATCTTTTCTGTTTATAACATCACAGAATTTAGGAAGCCATTTATTGTATTGGATAAGAGCAAGTTGTATCCATTTATCGTCTTTACATCTGTAAGTTGTCATAAGTGGACTGTTTGGCTCTGCTCTTGATATTGGCATTTCATTTCCATATTGAGATGTAGTAACCATCATTCCCATTCCATAAAGTGCAGTGTGGAATAAACTTACTGTTACTTTGTCTCCTTCACCAGTTATTTGTTTCTTATAAAGAGCTGCCATGATTCCAGCTGCAAGAGATATACCTGCATAGTGATCACCAAATCCAGCTGCTGTATTACATGGTGAAGTTCCTTTTTCCATTAATGACTGGCTAACTCCACCTCTAGCGAAGTATGCTGTATAGTCAAATCCTGGTTTATCTTTTAATGGACCTTCTTCTCCATACCCTAATATGTGTGCATGAATAAGTCCTGGGAAAGCATCTTTAAGTTGATCGTAAGTAAGACCCATTTTTGCAAGAGCCTGCTCTCTTACATTAGTAACAAATATATCTGATTTCTCTAGCAGTTTGTGAAGTACTTCAACCCCTTCTTTTGTTTTAACGTTTACGCTTATACCTTTTTTATTTCCATTTTCAAGTTCGAACATTGGATTTTCTTCATCTGTATATGGCGATTTAAAAGTTCCACCCATAACTCTTATGCCATCTCCACCAAGTGGCTCAATTTTTATTACCTCTGCTCCCCAGTCTCCTAGTAGCTTAGCACAGCAAGGAGCTGCAACGAAACTTGAAAGCTCTACAACTCTTACACCTTTTAATAATCCATTGTTTTCCATGACCCAACCTCCTACATAGTTTAAATTTATATAATACTGAATTTTGTAATTAAGAACTTTTTAAAAATAAAATTTTTATATTTTGAGCTATAATTTTATTTTACTCACAATACTGTTAAGCATTTAACGTGCCAACTTGGTATTTTCTATAGATATCGTTAATTTTTACACATTCTCGTGGGTTTTAAGGTTTTTTTAAATATCGGTATAAAATCTATATTCATTGCAAAAGACCAGTTTAGTCTTGCATCATGCAATATTTTTCCAGTATATAGATTTTTTGTTTACATATATTAGAATATATTGTTGAAATATTTAACATTTATCTTGTTGTAAATTTAACAACTACATGCTATTATGTAATCATCAAATCACATTTTTGGTTAATTTTTTATTTTTCCAATGTGCTAGTTATTAGCAATGTGCATTTTTTCAAATAGTGATTCTAAGTTTTTAGAAACTACATTTAGAATCATTAAAAAAATATTAATAAATAGATAAAGCATAAATCATATGTCTATATAGTTTCTATTTAAGTATTTATTACGTTTATATTTTTAATTGAATTGTATGATTGCTTGTCTATCAAAACAATAAGGGGGCTTTAATATGAAAATATTGATGTTTAGTACACGTGAACATGAATTACCAGCAATATCAAAGTGGGTTGAGGAAAATGGAAGCAAAATTCAAGTTGACACGATTGCTGAAGGTTTATCTGCTGCAACTGTAGATAAAGCAAAAGGGTATGATGGAATTTCTATCCAACAAACTAATCCGATCAACGAAATAGAAGTTTACGAGAAGTTAAAAGATTTTGGCATAAAACAAATAGCTTCAAGAACAGCTGGAGTTGATATGATCGACTTAGATCATGCTATAAAAAACGAACTTATAATTACTAATGTTCCAGCTTATTCTCCAAACTCTGTTGCAGAGTTAGCTGTAACACAAACAATGAATCTTCTTAGAAATATGCACCTAATTAACAGAAATGTATCTGCTGGTGACTTCAGATGGTCAGCTAATCTAATAGCTAGAGAGATAAGATCAATAACTGTAGGTGTAGTTGGTACTGGTAAAATAGGTTCTACTGCTGCTAAATTATTTAAAGGTTTAGGAGCCAATGTAATCGCTTATGATGCATACGAAAACGATTCTTTAAAAGATATTTTAACTTATAAAAATACTTTAGAAGAGGTTCTTAAAGAAGCAGATGTTGTTTCTCTTCATACACCGCTTACTGAAGGTACAAAACACATGATAAATAAAGATAATCTAAAACTTATGAAAAAGGACTCATTTATAGTAAATGCCGGACGTGGCGGAATTATAAATACTGATGATTTAATCGACGCTCTGGAAAACGGTATCATATGTGGTGCGGCTCTAGATACATTTGAGACTGAGGGGGCTTTCTTAAACCAAATAATTCCTCACCACGATCTAACTGATCCGCAAATAAAGAAATTGCTTAGTATGGAAAATGTATTATTTACTCACCATATCGGTTATTTCACTACTACAGCAGTTGATAATATCGTCAGCATAAGTTTAGGCTGTGTTAAAGACGTATTGACTACTAATGACAGTGCTAATAACGTATTACCGGCTAAGGCTGTTAATTAATTTAATATAACTTCCCAATTAATAAGGCTACCTTTTATTACAAAGTAATTAAAATACAAAGTAATTAAAAGTAGCCTATTATATTTTAGGTTTTTCATTATTTATATAAATTAAATAGATGATTTCTAACTTGAGAAATCATCTTTTATTTAATTAGACTCAATCGCTAATTCTTAAACTATTATGCATCTGTATATTTACGCTTCCTCTATTACATATGCTCTTTTTTGACTCTTAGACGGAACAAAGTTTCCTATTATACCAGCTATAATAACAGGTACAACCCAGTTAAATCCAAGAGGAGCAAATGGTAAAGTATTTACTATCGGTATATTAACTCCATAAGTAGTTAACACAGTCGTTATACTTACTACAAGAGACATGTAAACCGAGAATTTAAATACATTATCATTTTTAATTTTTTCAGTAAAGAATGCCAATATTATGAGTACTATAGAAGGTGGGTAAACCACACTAAGTACTGGAGAAGCTAATTTTATAATATTTCCTACACCCATAGATGCAACTACTGCACTGAATATACAAACAGCTAAAACTACTTTTTCGTAAGTAACTTTTCCATTTGTAAGCTTTGCAAAGTATTGTCCTGTCGCTGAAGTTAAACCTATAGATGTAGTTAAACAAGCTAGTGCAACTGCAATTGCAAGTATTGATTTACCAACGCTTCCAAGTAATTGGAAAGTTATATTAACTATAACTTGAGTTTGAACTGCATTTACATCATTCATAGAAGATACTGTAGCCCCTAAGAAACATAGACCCCCATAGACAAGAGCAAGACCAACACATGCAACTATACCTGATATAAGTATTGCTTTCAATTTAACTTTTGACCCTTTATATCCTTTTTCGTTTAAAGATACTATAAGTACAGATGCTAGAGCAATAGCTGCAAACGCATCCATAGTCTGGTAACCTTGACCTATACCTTCTGCAAATACACCATCTATCATCGGCTTATCTATAATTGGACCTATTGGATCAACTATACCTTTAATTATAATTACTGTAAGTGCTATAAATAATGCTGGTGTTAAGAACTGACCAACTATATCAACAACTTTTGATGGCTTTATCGTAAGTAAATAAGTTAATACAAAGAATACTATGCAGAATGCTAATACTGGAATTGAGTTTCCAAATAGTGGAGTTATACCCATTTCAAACGTTGTTGCACCTGTTCTCGGAATAGCCAAGAAAGGTCCTATACATAGGATATCTGCACACGCTATAGCTATACCTAGTTTCTTACCACATCTTTCAAACATTTTGTTTACATCACCGTTAAACCTTGTAGTAGCCATTACAGCCAATAAAGCTAGCCCTGCGTCTGCTAGTGTAAATCCTATAAATCCTGTCAACCATTCTGGTCCTGTTATAATTCCTAAATACGGTGGAAATATTAAGTTACCTGCTCCAAAGAACATTGCAAATAAAGCAAATCCAAAAACTATTACGTCTTTTCCCCTTACACTGGTCGTTTCCATTGTAAACCTCCTCTTTTTTTGTACTTAAGTTGCCTTAAGTAAGTTTAATAATTATAAATGCGTTTATTAAAAAACAGTCAATTTTGTTAATTGTATTAATATCAATTTAACTAGTTAACGTTTTCTTAACATTTTAAGATTATTATATAGTTTTGAAATTAAAGTGTCAAGAAGGTTTTGAATTGTTAAAAAATTCCCAATAGCATTTTAAGTATGAAAATTTTCATTTTAAATTTTTTTTATAAAATTTTTTGTCTTAATAATATAATAAATTATAAAAATAGAAGTTAAGACAAAATTGCCTTAACTTCTACACTATACTGTTCGTATTAAATTGTTATATATTTTTTAAATTTTTTATATACTTTTTACATATTTTTAATATCGTTTACATCTTCAAGAGTTATTTTTCCTATTTTTCCCTCTCTAAATTCATTTAAAACTGTAGTCGCTATTCTCGTGTAGTCCAACTCATTTTTTCCAGCTTTAAATCCTCTTTTTATACCTATCATATCCATAGTCTCAATAGGTGTTTCCCCTAATGAATCTAATTTATATCTTTCTTTAAGCTTTTCAGGCTCTATTAACATAAGTTTTTCAATAAGTCTAAGTGCTAAAGTCTCTACATCTAACACTTCATCTTTTATAGCTCTACTAAAAGCAAGATTCAGAGCTACTTCTTGATCTTCAAATTTTGGCCACAGGATTCCTGGTGTATCTAAAAGTTCTAAGTTTCCTTTTAACCTCACCCATTGCTTACCTTTTGTAACTCCAGGCTTGTCTCCTGTCTGAGTGCTTCTTCTTCCTGTTAGCTTATTTATTAACGACGATTTTCCAACATTAGGAACCCCTACTATCATAAGCCTAACAGCACGTTCTCTTCTTCCCTTTTCTATAAGGTGATCCATTTTTTCCTTATTCGCTTTTTTACACTCATCTATGATTTTGTTTATTCCAGTTCCCTTCATAGCGTCTACAGGAATAGCTTTTATACCTAATTTATCATAGTACTTGATCCATCTATCTGTCTTCTCTCTATCTGCCATATCTATCTTGTTTAAAACAACTACTCTTGGTTTATTTCCTACTAATTCATCTATTTCTGGATTTTTACTACTAAACGGTATTCTCGAATCCAAAAGCTCCACAACCACATCAACAAGCTTTAAGTTGTTTTGAACCAATTCCTTCGTCTTTTTCATATGCCCAGGGTACCAGTTTATATGCAGGTTGTCGTCCAATAAATACTCATCGAAATCTTTAGACATCTTACTACCTCCTCGTAAGTTTAGAAGCGTTAAATACTCCTATTTATATAAATAATATCTATACTAAAAGCTTATTAATTAAACATTACTCTATCAATTAAAACAGAAAAAGGACTGAAAAATCAGTCCCCCCTATTTAAAGTAAAGCCTCTAAAATTATCTTCTTGCTTCTTTTATCTTAGCAGCTTTACCTACTCTACCTCTTAAGTAATGTAGTTTAGCTCTTCTAACTTTACCTTTTCTAGTTACTTCTATCTTCTCTAATTTTGGAGAGTGAACTGGGAAAGTTCTTTCTACACCAATACCGAAAGATATTTTTCTAACTGTGAAAGTCTCTCTTGCTCCTCCACCTTGTCTCTTTAAAACTACACCTTCGAATATCTGAACTCTTTCTCTTTTACCTTCTATTATTCTTACGTGTACTTTTACAGTGTCCCCAGGTCCAAAGTTAGGGATATCACTTTTTAACTGTTCTTGCTCTAATGATTTTAATAATTCGTTCATCTTTCTTCCTCCTGATATCATAGACGTTCTTAACTACTTGACCATTGTAAACAGAGGAACGCCCGTATTTTCAACATTTTATATTATACTACATAAAGTACCTATTTACAAGCGTTTTACGATAATAAATACTCTTATTAGAAATATTTGCAATTAAAAATAATTTATATAAAATTTTTATAATTTGTGGATTCTATCGTTTTAAAGACTTCTTGTACAAGTCTTCTCTTCTCTCTTTGGTTATCTTTATAGACTCGTTTTTTCTCCACTCATCTATATTTTTATGATTTCCTGATAGCAATACATCTGGAACATGTAAACCTTTAAACTCCCTAGGTCTTGTATAATGTGGATATTCAAGTAAGTCATCTTTGAAAGATTCTTCCTCAAAAGATTCATTTTGGTTTAAAACTCCAGGAATAAGTCTAGATATTGCATCGATCATTATAAGCGCTGGCAACTCTCCTCCAGTAAGTACATAATCGCCAATCGATATCTCATCTGTAACTATTAAATCGATTATCCTTTGATCTACACCCTCATAGTGACCACACAACAATATTATATCTTCATCTGTGGATAGTTCTTCTGCTATAGGTTGTTTAAATACTCTTCCCTTAGGAGTTAGATATATGACTTTTGGATCTGTTATACCAAATTCATCTATTATATGTCTGTAAGTATCGTATATAGGCTGTGGAGTCATAACCATACCGGCCCCACCTCCAAACGGATAGTCGTCTACTTTCTTGTGCTTATTTTCGGAATAATTTCTTATATTGTACACATGTACTTCTATAATTTCTTTCTCAACGGCTCTCTTCATTATGCTTTCATTCATATAAGAAGTAAATATGTCTGGAAAGAGCGTCATTATATGAAATCTCATATTATCACCTAGTCTATCATTCCCTTTATTGGGTCTATGATCATTTTTCTTTCTTTCATATTTATTTCTGGAACAAACTTTAATATGGCAGGTATCAAATACTCCTTACCATCGCCTTCTATAACATAAACATCGTTTGCTGAGTACTGAAGAACCTCTCTAAGCAATCCTACACGATCTCCATCCACAGTAAAAACGTCGATTCCTATCATATCTGCAATAAAAAATTCATCTTCGTCTAGCTCTCTAGTGCTTTCTCTTCCTACACAGATGAATTTATTTCTAAGTCTCTCTGCATCTTCAATCGAATCTATGGCCTTTATCTTCATTATGACCATTTTTCCTTTATATCTTACTTTCTCTACTTCCCATTCTTTTTGTAGATCTTTATCTAAATAAAATTTATCTAAGTCGTCAAATCTATTTATATCGTTGGTAAGTGGATATATCTTTACTTCTCCCTTTAGTCCTTGAGTATTTACTATCTGTCCAATCTTAAAGTGAGCCAATTTCTCATCCATATTTTCACCTTCTTTAATTAATTATTTATAGT
>NZ_AXUS01000023.1 GCF_000498755.1 Clostridioides mangenotii TR
AAGACTTAAAATTATTAATATTATATTAAATTAATAGTGTATTGTGATTTGGGTATAAAAAAACCCACACGTGTGGGTTATTTGTTCAAGCTCATGTATTTATTTATAAGTGTGTCGATTTTTTTGCTTGACGCTACTAATTCTTCACTAAATATCTCTGGATATTCAATATATGTATTTATTTCATCTCTAACTGATTCAATCTCAGACCTTAATTCCTCTAATTTATTATTCTCCATAATGATCTCCAGTATTACAATTTTTGTATTTTTATATGTATATCTTATCAAAGAACATCATATTTTGTCAATATTCTATCAATGAAACTTGGGCATAATAGACTAAATTTACATATTGCTTATTTTTAAAAAACGTCTACTTTACCAAATGCAGGTTTTATATAAGTATACAGTTTAAATTTCAACATATATTTTATTAAGAAATTCCTGTATTCTCCATTATTATTTTCAGAAGATTCTTCTTAAATACAATAATAAATTACCCTATTTTCATTATAAAAATCGTTTTAAAAAACAATTTCAACCTAGCTTGATTACTGGGTTTATCTTGACTTTTTTGCATTTACTTGCTATAATATATTAAATGAAAATGAAAGTCATTAGGTGGTACTAATGAGGACTGTTCTGATTTTAAAAAGCCTCTCAAATCACCTATTATTAAAGAAATGATTGTTAAAATATTTAATAGGAGATGTCGTTTATGACAGTTAAAGACTTAAAAGTTGGGCAAAAAGGCACTATCAATAATATATATGGAAACGAAAAATTAGCTAAAAGGCTTCTTGCCTTAGGGTGTATAAACAATACTGAAGTTGAAGTTAGAAAAATTGCTCCATTAGGAGATCCAATAGTAATTAGATTTAGAGGATTTGATCTAGCAATAAGAAAGGCAGATGCTAAAAATATTTCCTTACAACAATAAGGGGGCTTTAAATTGATTAATGTGGCATTATTAGGTAATCCAAACGTTGGTAAAACTACAGTTTTTAATTTGTTAACCGGATCTAACCAGTATGTAGGAAACTGGCCTGGTGTAACAATTGAAAGAAAAGAGGGTTTTATTGGAGATGACATCAAGGTTACTGATTTACCTGGAATCTACGCAATGGATACATTTTCAAATGAAGAAAAGGTATCTAAAGAGTATTTAGAAGAAGGCGATGTAGATGTTATAGTAAATGTCGTCGACTCAACTAATTTATCTAGAAATTTATATCTTACAACGCAACTTATGAAATACGACAAACCTATTGTTATATTTTTAAATATGTTAGATATCGCTAAATCTAAAGGAATAACAATAGATGATAAAAAACTTAGTCAAGAGCTAGGTGTCGAAGTTTTTCCACTGATTGACAAAGATAAGGCAGAGGTTGACAAAATATCCGCTAAGATAAAATCTATCTCAGGCGATACATTTGAATACAAAACAAGCTTTGGAAATGAGACTCAGACATATAAAGAAATCGAAGAAATTTTATCTTTATGTGTTGTCAAAGAAGATAACAAGAAAATATCAATAAGTGACAGAATTGATAACATAGTCTTAAATCCAATACTAGCTTACCCTATATTTATCGGTATTTTATATCTACTATTTAAATTTACATTTGACTGGGTAGGCGGACCCCTACAAGAGCTATCAGAATCACTTATTGGGCAGTTTATTGAAGCCCCGGCAACTAGTTTATTAGCTTCTTCAAGTCCATGGTTTAAATCACTTATCGTAGACGGTATCATAGGAGGGCTTGGAGGTACGCTACCTTTCTTCCCACTTATATTTACTTTATTCTTAGGTATTTCATTATTTGAAGACAGCGGCTATATGTCAAGAACTGCTTTTTTAATGGATAACATAATGAAAAAGGTAGGGCTTTCTGGTAAAGCATTTATCCCAATGGTAATGGGAATGGGCTGTTCATCACCAGCTATAATGGCTACAAGAACACTGGAAAGTGAAAAGGATAGAAAAGTAACAGCTCTTATAGCACCACTTATGACATGCGGTGCTAAACTCCCAATATACGCACTATTTGTAACTATATTTTTTAAAGACAATGCAGCACTAGTAACAACATCTTTATACTTGCTTGGAATTGTAGTTGCAATATTAGTCGCATCGTTCTTAAACAATACCGTATATCAAGCGGAGGTCGAGCCTTTTATATTAGAGCTCCCAGAATACAAAGTTCCTAAATTAAAAGCGCTATTTAAAAGTGCATGGAGCAAATCTAAAGGCTTCTTAATAAAAGTTGTTACAATAATGTTTGCAATGTCCGTTGTTATTTGGGCACTATCTTCATTTAACTTCAGCGGTTTTACAGAAGAAATAAATAACAGCTTCCTCGCATCAATAGGAAAAGTGATATCTCCTTTATTTATGCCATTAGGTTTTAAAGACTGGAAGATTTCAGTAGCTTTACTAACTGGACTAAGCGCAAAAGAAATTGTTGTAAATACGTTAAATATACTATACAGTAATATTTACACTACATTACCAGCAGTATTTACTGGTGTTACTGCATACACATTCCTTGTATTTACAGCTTTATATACTCCATGTATCGCTGCACTTGCAACTATGAAAAAAGAATACGGCAACAGAATGATGTTTATATCATTTGCATACCAATTTATACTTGCATGGGTAGTTGCTTTCATGGTTAATATCATTGGAGGTGTAGTATTTATGAATGGATCAATTGTCGAATTACTTGTCGCTGGTGTTATAGTAGCAGCAGCACTATTTATACTATATAGAAATTTAAAATCTGCTAAATCAGGAAAAGGCGGATGTAGCGGATGTTCAGGTTGTCCTTCAGCTTCACAAGGATGTCCAAGTGAAAAAGCAAAGGCTAAAGACCAAGATTAATTATATTAAATAAAAAGAACCAATTACAAAATAATAATTTTGTAATTGGTTCTTTTATTTTAAATACCTTTTTCTATTCACTTTTTTTCTTAAACTTATCAAGATTCTTAGGTAATTCTGGCTGATGTGATAAGTAAAAGCATATTGAGTTAGCTGAAACTTTTAGGTACATAATGCAACATCATTAAATTTTCCAACACTTTATAGCTTATTCCCTTTTTCATAGATTTTTCACTCTTTTCTTTATGGATCCAAGAATTTGCATTGTATATATATTTTTTATTCTACATAATATTTTAAATCCTTTTTTTAGACAAAATGTTTTCCAAAATATAATAATATGCAAGGTATTCTGATATTAAAGTAAATTTACGCATAAAAAAAAGAGCTTACATTTATAAAGAAGCTCTGTGCTTTAGGATCACTATCAAAAGATAGGTCAATATCATATAAAAATGAAGGGGAAGACCCCTCCAAATTTTTAATTTTTAGATTTCTATTATGCCTTGAAGCGAACACAAGTCTACGCCCGAAAAGGCGATTTTAGCGTCAACTTCCTACTTACTCATTTCAATTGATTTATCTACACTTGCAACTGTAGCTTTTATAACTGCTGATCTAAGCCCTTCTTCTTCAAGAACTTTAACTGCTTCAATTGAAGTTCCCGCTGGAGAGCAAACCATATCTTTTAAATCTCCAGGGTGTCTTCCAGTTTCAAGTACCATCTTAGCTGATCCTAATACTGATTGTGCTGCAAATTTGTAAGCTTGAGCTCTTGGCATACCTGCCATTACTCCACCATCTGCCATTGCTTCTATAAACATAAATACCTGTGCTGGTGCTGATCCACCCACTCCTATAACTGCATCCATTAGAGACTCTGGTATTATTTCTGCTTGTCCAAAAGCTTCGAAAAGCCCTTTTATCTCTACAAGCTCTTCATCTGTTACATTTATATTTTTACATAATCCAGCCATTCCTTCACCAACTAGTGCTGGAGTGTTTGGCATTGTTCTGATAACTTTTTTATCTGATCCTACTGCGCCCTCTAAAGATGCAATAGTTTTACCTGCTGCTATAGATACAATTATTTTATTTGTATCTATGTACTCTTTTACTTGTCCTAATACCAATTCAACTACGTTAGGCTTAAGCGCAATTATTATTACATCAGAATTCTTAATAACTTCTGCTGAATCTTTTGTAGTATTTACACCGTAATCAGCTTTTACTCTATCAAGAGCCGCCTGATTTAAGTCTGATATAGTTACATCATTTGGTTTTACTAATCCTGCATTAAGTATCCCACCCAATATTGCAGTTGCCATATTTCCTGAACCGATTATTCCTAGAGTTTTCATATTAAATTTCTCCTTTTAAATGATTATTGTAACAATTCAATAAGCTAACTCTAGTTTTAGAGTTAGCCTATTGTAATAAGCCATGCTTATATTATATATAAATTTGAAATTTTCTACAAATTTAAATTTAATCTATATATTTTTCTATATTACTTTTAGAAACTTTGCTCAGTTCTTCCTATTATCTCATCTTGCAATGTTCTACTTAAGTTGTTAAAGTGATCACTGTACCCCGCAACTCTAACTATAAGATCTTTGTAATCTTGAGGGTTTTTTTGGGCTTCTAGAAGTACATTTTTGTCAAATACGTTGAACTGGATATGGTGTCCATCCATACTAAAATACGATCTAACTAAGTTAGCCATATTGTCTAGACCTTCATCCCCTACAACTACAGATGGTGCAAATCTTTGGTTAAGCAATGTTCCACCAGTTTTTAAGTGGTCCATCTTAGCACATGATTTGATTACTGCTGTAGGCCCATTAGTATCAGCGCCTTTCTCTGGTGATATACCTTCTGAAAGTGGTTTTGCAGAAAGTCTTCCATTTGGACTAGCACCCATAACTTCACCAAAGTATATATGACAAGTTGTTGGAAGCATGTCAACTCTGTACTGTCCTCCCGCTACTGTAGGTCTTCCTGTAACTTCATTGTAGTAAGCCATAAAAACTTCTTGCATTACTTCATCTGCATAGTCATCATCATTTCCATACTTAGGAGTTTTATTTAACACCATATTTAGTATAGCTTCATAACCTTCAAAGTTTGCATCTATAGCCTTAAGTAATGTATCCATATCGAACTTTTTATTGTCGAATACATTGTATTTAATAGCTACTAAAGAGTCTGTTATAGTTCCTATACCAACTCCTTGAATGTATCTAGTATTATATCTAGATCCACCTCTTTGGTAGTCCTGAGCTTTTTCTATACAATCATCAACTATTGTAGACATTAATGGTGATGGCATATGTTTTCCGTACAATCTCTCTATTACCGAATTTCCTTCAACTTTTATATCAATTAGATAGTGCATCTGCTTTTTAAATGCTTCAAACAATTCTTCATAAGTTTTGAAATCTCTAGGATCTCCAGTTTTTACACCTATTTGTTTCTTGGATATTGGATCGTATCCATTATTTAATGCGAGCTCTAACATTTTAGGGATATTGAAATATCCTGTAAGAACGTAAGCTTCTTTTCCGTAGCATCCAGTTTCGACGCAACCACTTGTACCGCCAAGTCTAGCATCTTCTATAGTTTTTCCGGCTTCCATAAGCTCAGAAATTATGGCTTCAGTATTGTAAAATGCAGGTTGACCCCATCCTTTTCTAGATATCTCACATGCTCTCTTTAAGAATTTTTGAGGAGTTTTTTTACTAATCTGTACATTTGAACTTGGCTGTATAAGCTTCATTTCATCCATTACATCTAGTATTATATAACTTACTTCATTTACTCCATCTTGCCCCTCTGGATTTACTCCACCAGTGTTTATATTTGCAAAATCTGTATAAGTACTACTTTCTTTTAGCGTTATACCAACTTTTGGAGGTGCAGGTTGGTTGTTGAATTTAATCCATAAACACTCAAGTAACTCTTGTGCTCTTTCTCTATCTAAAATTCCATCTTCTACATCTTTTTCATAAAAAGGATTTAGGTGCTGATCTAATCTTCCTGGAGTGAACGCATCCCAAATATTAAGCTCAGTAGTTACACCTATATGAGTAAACCAGTACATTTGTAGAGCTTGATGATAAGTTTCTGGTTTATGAGCAGGCACTACATCACAAGTTTCAGCTATTAAAAGAAAATCTTTCTTTTTATTTTCGTCAGTTTCGATTGCAGCTAGTCTTCTTGCTTCTTCAGCATATCTTTTTCCATAAGCGACCATTGCATCACAAGCTATTCCCATACCCTCTAGATCTGCTTTTTTATCATATGCGTCTGGATCATTTAAGAAATCTAATCTAGCAATTCTGTTTATAACGTCTTGCTTTAAATCTAAAAATCCTTTTTTGTATATTGTGTCTCCACATACTGTATGACCTGGGGCTCTTTGCTCCATAAACTCTGTGAATATACCAGTTTCATAAGCATCCAACCACTCATTAGTCATCGATTTAAGCATCTTATCTCTTATTTGTCTCTTCTTCCAAAATGGTATTATTTCTTCTTCATGAATTCCTTTTGATTCTGGCGAAACAGAGAAGCTTATAATATCTCTATTGTTCATTACATCTAAATCTTCAGGTGTATGACAACAAAGTTCAGGATAAGTTGGAGCTCCATTTGGAGAATCTCCTTTTTCACCTACAATCAGCTCACCATCATTGATACATAGACTTCTATTTTCCATGTAATGTTTAAATGATAAAGCACGCAGTACTGGTGTTTCCACACTTCCTTCATACTTCTTATAGGCTTCTGTCATTAAGATAGCTCTCTCCATAGAAATATGTGGCTCAGCATTGATACTTTGTTCTCTCAATTTTTTAGTTCTTTCAAATGTACCTCTAGACATATTCTTATCCCCCAATCTTAGTATTAAAATTATTTTGTTCAAATAAATCTTTTATCTCTTCCATTTTTTCGTCACTTGGCTTTTCAAACTCATCGCTTCATAAGTTTTGTACAACTTTTCATACTTATGTTTTCCTATGTTGTGATAAGGTAAGAGACTTACTGCTTTTATATTTAGAGGTTTTAAGAATTCTATAATTTTTTTAACCTCTAGATTATCATCATCTACATTTACCCCTACTATTAAAGGTATTCTTATGTTTATATTTGATTTATTATCACTTAAAAATTTCAGGTTTTTAAGTATCAAATCATTAGATTTGCCTGTGAATTTTATGTGTTTTTCATCATCTATTAACTTAATATCGTATAAAAATAAATCTGTATATTCTAATATACTCTCATAGTTTTGCGTCTTTGCATAACCACAAGTATCTATAGCTATGTGAAAACCTTTGCTCTTGCAAAGCTTTACAACCTCATTTATATAGTCCATATCCTGCGCCATTACCTCTCCACCAGAAAGAGTAACTCCACCGCCAGACTCTTCATAAAACATTCTATCCTTGTATAGCTCATTGACCAGTTCTTTTGGAGTATACTGCTTGCCTACCATTTCTCTTGCATTGTTTATACAGTAGTCAAGACAAGTTTCGCACTGTTCGCATTTTTCAAAATCTAGACAGACTTTTTCAGTGTCTCTGTATATTGCACCATGTGGGCATATCTTTATACAAGCTTCACACCTAGAGCACTTCTCTTCATTGTACAAAACTTCTTTTGAATACGCCTGACTCTCAGGATTATGACACCATATACATTTAAGAGGACACCCCTTAAAAAATACTGTGCTTCTTATTCCAGGTCCATCATGTATGCTACATTTTTGTAAATTTATTACTAATGTATCCATATATTAACCCCCTAACAGTTGATTACATATTTTAACTATTAAATAACTATATTAATTATTTTTTAACAAACTTCGTTATATATATATTACTATATTCGTTATAATTTTGTCTATACTTTTTTAAGTAATATTAAATTTTTAACCTATATTTTCACACTCATAAATTTTTATGTTATTTTATACCTATTATTATATCTATATCTAATTTTTTCATTAATTAAACTTTAAAAACCGTTAATATTTTATAAAAATTTAGCAAAAAATAAGACTATTGTTAGATATAATATATTCAATTTCACATATATGAATACTTATATCTAATAATAGCCTTAAATTTATTTTATTATAGAGATTTATTTTTGTCTAAAATTGTGCGTTTAATTTAACTTCTTTTCCGCCTCTATTTACCACTATTTCGGATTTTTTACCTTTTGAATAACCGTAAAGTGTTTTGTTTAAATCATTCATTCCAGTTACTTTAGTACCGCCAACCTTAACTATTACATCCGCTGCTCTAAGCCCTGCTTTATCTGCAGTTGAATCAGCTATTACCTCAGCTACATATACTCCTTCTTTTGCTTCTAAATCCATTCCTGTAGCCTCTTCATAATTTGTTAAGTCCATTCCTTTTATTCCTAATGTAACTTTTTCGTACTTGCCATTTTCTATAACTTCTTTAACTATGCTCTTAGCTGTATTTATTGGAATTGCAAATCCCATACCTTCTCCTTGTGATGCTTTTGCAGTATTTATACCGATTACCTGACCTTTACTGTTAAGAAGTGGTCCCCCACTGTTACCTGAGTTTATACTTGCATCAGTTTGAAGAAGCCCAGTCATTTTAGCCTGCTCAGTTTCTATACTTCTATTTAGTCCACTTATTATACCTTGAGTAACACTTTTTTGGAATTCAAGTCCAAGTGGATTACCTATTGCTATCGATATATCCCCGACTTTAACCTTATCACTGTCTGCAAATTCAGCAGGTGAAAGACCTTTTTTCTCTACTTTTACAATCGCTAAATCCAATTGTGAATCGTACCAAACCACTTTACCCGATGTATCTGAACCATCGTTAAACAGTACGTTTACACTAGTAGCTTTTCCGTCTGAAACAACATGTGAATTTGTTAGGATATATCCTTTAGAATCTACTATTATCCCTGTACCGACTCCTTTCATTTCAGAAGGGAAGAATCCGCCGCTTCTATCTACACTTGTTGTTGTGATACCAACTACTGATGGAGTAGCTTTTTCTGCTACTGCTTGGTATACATTTTCCGATTTCCCAGTGTCATTTACTACGATATCTTGAGATTTTGATGTACTATCTGTACTAAAAAGAGTATTCTTTAGAACTAATACCGTTGCTGCAGAACTTAATATAGAACAAATGACAGCAACCAAAACGGTTATTTTAATTAATTTGTTTCGAAACATAATTTCCTCTCCAATCTATAATATATTCTTACACCATTTCGCCTTATATTTTATAACATATTAAATAAATTTATGTATAAAAAAAGAAATCATCTAGGTGTAAACATATGTCTCACTTAGTATGATTTCATTATATTCTTTAAATCTTAATTTAAACTTAACTTATAATCTCTTTTCTAATTTTTCTTTGTGCGATTCATATCCCGGTTTGCCCGAAAGTGCAAACATATTGTTTTTATATTCCTCTACTCCAGGCTGATCGAATGGATTTATTCCAAGCAAATAACCACTTATAGCACATGCCTTTTCAAAAAAATACACTAAATACCCAAAATTATATTCGTCCATATTTGGAATATTTATTATTAAATTAGGTACGCCACCATCATTGTGAGCAAGTATTGTACCTTGATAAGATTTAAAATTTACAAAATCCAAATTTTTTCCAGCCAAGAAATTAAGCCCATCCAGATTTTCTTCATCATAAGGTATCTCTAATTCACGCTTTGTATTTTCAACATTTAAAACAGTTTCAAATATTATTCTTTTACCATCTTGTATATACTGACCAATTGAGTGTAGATCCGTAGAGTAGTTTACAGAAGCTGGGAATAGACCTTTATGATCTTTACCCTCACTTTCACCGAATAACTGCTTCCACCATTCACTTATATAGTGAAGTTGAGGCTCATAGTTAACTAGCAACTCAACATCCTTACCGCTGTTATTTAGTATATTTCTCACTACTGCATATTGATAGCAATCATTTGACTTTATATCTGGAGTTTCAAACTTAACTCTAGCATCGTTTGCTCCCTCCATGATCTTATCTATATCAAATCCAGATGCGCATATAGGTAAAAGTCCTACAGCAGTCAGCACTGAATATCGTCCTCCTACATCATCAGGTATAACAAAGGTTTCGTATCCTTCATTTTCAGCCATCTTTCTAAGCGCACCTTTTTCTTTGTCAGTAGTCACATATATTCTATTATTTGCTTCTTCTTTGCCGTATTTATTTTCAACATATTCTCTAAATATCCTAAATGCCAAAGCAGGTTCAGTTGTAGTTCCTGATTTCGATATAACATTTATTGAAATATCTTTTTGGTCGATCAAATCTAAAATATCATTGATATAAGTGGAACTTAAGTTATTTCCAACAAAATAAACCTTTGGAGACTTTCTAACGTCTTTATCTAGCTCATTACTAAAAGTATGACCCAACATATTTATAGCTGCTCTAGCCCCTAAATAAGACCCCCCTATACCAATTACTAATAATACATCCGAATCTGACTGTATCTTTTTAGAACACTTTTTTATTTTTTCAAATTCAGACTTATCATAATCTCTCGGGAGATCCATCCATCCCAAATATTCATTTCCCAATCCGTTTCTATTGTGAAGCATAGAGTGCGCGTCATTCACACTTTTCTGCATAGAATCTATATCATCTTGTGAAAAAAATCCAATAGCTTTTTTATAATTAAAATTTATCATATCTATAAATAAACCTTTCATATTTATACTCTAATGAAATTATATCACAGGAGTGAGTCATTAACTACATCTTTCCAATTCTCTGAGCAATAACTTGTTGTGCAATATTTACAGCGTGATCGGATACTCTTTCTAAATTTCCTACTACATCTAAGTATATAACCCCATTTTCAATACTACATAAATTTTCATTTAATCTTTTCATATGATTTGCCTTACATGATTTTTCTAGCATGTTGACATGTTCTTCTATTCTAAGGACTTTATAAGCAAGCTCAACATCGTCCTTCTTTATCGACTCAATTGCATAATTGTATCCAGTTATAACTTTGCTGTACATCTCTTCTAGTTCTTTTCTTCCCTCTTCAGAGAATACTATTTTAGAATCGACAGCTTCTTGAGACAGTTCCGCTATATTATTAGCGTGATCTCCAATTCTTTCTATATCATTAACTGTATTAAATAAAGTATCTACAGTCTCTCTATCGTCGTCATCTAATGATGCCTTCGAAAGATCCAATAGGTAATTTAATATTTGTTTTTGTAGATCATTTATAAGACCTTCACGCCTATAAGATCTATCTATATGTTCTTGAGACAATTCAAGCAATCCTCTCATAGCCGCATTCAAACTTTCTTTCGCCTTTTCACTCATCCTAACAGTTTCTTTAACTGTATTTCCAAGAGCTATTGTAGGAGTCTCTATCATTCTGCTATCTATATATTTAACAGTTCTTGCTTCATCCTCATCTTCGTCGCCTTCCTTATCTGGTACCAACCTCATAGCGAGTTTGATTATAAGACTATTGAATGGCATCAATACTATAACAGATAAAATATTGAACAGTGTATGAGTATTTGCTATTTGTCTAGCCACATTTCCTGGGTCCCAAGATGTAACTAAAGCCACGACTGGTTTATTAAGCAACAACAAGAATATCGCAGTGCCGAGAATATTAAAAATCAAGTGCATTACTGCAGCTCGCTTTGCATTCTTATTTGTACCAATACTCGATAACAGTGAAGTTACACAAGTACCTATATTTTGTCCGTACAGTATAGGCAGTGCAGCTCCAAGTGGTATAATTCCTTCTGAAGCAAGTGCTACCAACATACCCATTGATGCACTTGAACTTTGTACAATCGCTGTAATAGCGAATCCAAGCAATAAACCAAGTAGCGGTTTATTGCCGAATGTAACCAATAAATCCGTAAATCCCTTATAATCTCTTAAAGGTTCGACAGCACCTTTCATAAATTCCATACCTGTAAATAATATACCAAAACCGATTAAAACCTCAGCAAGGTTTTTGACCTTTGCGCTATGTGCAAATAAATATATAATGATACCTATTCCTAAGGCAATGGGAGCCATACCATCTAGGTTAAAAGATACTAATTGAGCGGTTACAGTTGTCCCAATATTAGCACCCATTATAACGCCGATAGCCTGCTTTAATGTCATAATTCCCGCGTTAACAAACCCTACAACCATTACAGTAGTAGCACTTGAACTTTGGATTATCGCAGTAACTCCTGTACCAACTAAAATACCCATAATCAGATTACTTGTAAGTAATTCAATTATTTTTTTTAATTTCGTCCCTGCAGATTTTTGAAGCCCATCTCCCATTAAATTCATTCCATAGAGAAATAGCCCCAATCCTCCCATCAAATTGATTGTAATTTCCAATGTATTTCCTCCCCTTAAGAGTTTTCAGAACCTTTTTACACCTCTTGTATTTTACCAAATTTCGAGTTTTGTAGTGTTAAATGTATGTTAAAAATTATAATTGCATTAAATTTTTGTTAAAACTTGGCTAAACTTTTTATATCTGTAAACCTTTTTCCTAACGTCCCGAATCCGTAGCGATTTATATGTATTTAATATTTAATTTATAAATTATTTTTTATACTTAAGTCTTTCTGATTGTTTTTCTATATTAATTCTTTTACTAGTTAATTTTATTTTAATATTTGCTTTTATTTCTATAGCTAATTTCACTTTTGATTTTATTTTTGTTTTTATATCTAATTTCGGTTTTGTTTTTATATGCTTTTGTTTTGTTTATGGTATTGATGTATGACTAGACATCTCAATTTATTATGTTTTTTATTAAATCCAAAATTAATTAAAAAGGATATCTTAAGTGAGTATTAATCACTTTAAGATATCCCCTTCTTCTCATTACATTGTATTATTGTTTTGAATAAATTAATTCTATATTTTCTTTGTTTAGATTCGTTATCAAAACTTCTTCAATTATAAATTTCTTTAATTTATCTTCGAAGTCATTTTGGCTAATGTATTCGCTGTATTTTTCTACTATAGCTAAAGCTTGAGTTTCTCTTCCTAGCCTCTCAACTAAAGAGTCTTCTACTTCCATAATGACAACTTTAACATCACACACAAAGCTATCTTTATCTCCAATATTTATTTCGTCGTCAAATTTATAGATAGAAAATTCTACTTGGTTTTTGTATGGAGTTATGTTTTCTATGCCAATTAGATCCATATTTAACTCCCTTGTGTTATAAGACCTTTTATGATCTTCATATTGTTGAATACTTTTTCGATAAAGTTTTCTGCTTCTTCATTGTCTAATAGCTCTATTTCTAAAGAATCATCATTTAAAATGTCTTTTTCTTCACAATATTTCTTTGCCATTTCAATTAACTGTTCTCTTTTGTCTTTTGATAAATTGTACTCTTTATAATCTACAATTATATACTGTCTTGTATCTAGGTGCCCACTATTATTGTACCCTATTTCTATGTGGTATATAAGTGCATGCACTTCATCTCCTACACAGATAGGTACAGCTGGATTAGATTTTATAAAGTTAGTTGACACTGTAATTTCTTTGCCTAGACTAAGATTCATTCTTTAATACCTCTTTCTAAAACATTGTATCATCATCGATAGTTTTATATCTTTCATAATTTTATATATTTATATATATTTTTAAACTTTATTGTTCTTTATTATGCGTTTTTAATTTCTTTGTATCTCTTACCTAATGTACTAGCGCTTGTATCATACTTTTTAGCTACTTCAGCTTGAGTCGCAATTTCACCATTTTCTTTCTTGATGTGGTATTCAACTGCTGCTGCCCAGCTGTTTTCTGATCCCTTTATTTTATCCATATTATTATTTTTGTATTCAGTCCAGAAATTTACGCATTTAGCAGAAATTTCGTCGTCCGAAATTCGTTTTATAAGCTCAGTAACTTTACAATCTACTTGAGATGGCTCTTTTATTTCTGAAGCATCGTCATTTTTAGTTACAGCAACTTCATCAACTAAAGCTTTATCTCTCTCTGCTTTTAAAAAATCAGCAACTCTCTTATCGAGTAACTGTTGAATGTATTTGTAAAGTATATGTGTGTGATAAATCAAGAAAGTTTTCTTATCTTTGTATACACTCTCATATTGATTATGTAATTTGTTAATATCATTAACGATAAGATCCTTAACTTCATCAGATATACTTAATGTTATATCTATAAGTAGACTTGTATCTCCAACATGTATAGGTCTAGCGATAATTGCGCTTCCTACCTTAAATTCCTTTAATAAATTAACATCAGCTGTAGTTACTTCATCACCTGTCAGACAATCTTTCAATTTAACCTTTCCAGATGACATGTCCATTATTTCGTAAACGCTTAAATACGATTCAAATAAGCTCTTTAATATGTCTATATCTACTTGTGTCAATGTGTTTTTATTTTCTTCAAAGAAATCTACTGTAATCACTTTATTTACATTATTCAATTCCATTATGTGATCTTGAATAAAGTAAGTATTGAAAAACACCTCAAATTTCGAGTTGATTTCTTCATCATCCATAATAAAGAACGCTTCTTTTGCCTTCTCAAATTCATCTTTAAACTTTTCCTGCTTTGAATAATTGTAAAGTCTTGTATATAAATCAGTATATTCTTTTTGTGAAAGCCCAACTTTTCTCGCAGCTCTCTCTGATATTAGGTCTTTATTCATACAACATTTTTTATATTTTTTGCCGCTGCCACATGGACATAGCTCATTTCTTCCCAACAATGTGACTTTCACTCCCCCATCAATAAATTAAAAGTACAATTCGTAATTATACCACATATTTTCATGGATATGTTAAATTTCAACGTTTTTCTAAGTTTTTTTAGCAAAGTGTCAGTTTTTTGTCTTTTGACACATTATCCACAATTACCACTTACGATTTTACCATATTTAGATATTTTTTAAAACCTGTATTTATTAAATTAAAAAGCCTATAACTTGCTAGGCTTTTTAATTTAATAACTTACACACCTAATTAACTTCTTTCTTTGTATTAAATTTATCCTCTTGTATAGCTCCTATGTCTAGTGATTTTTAATGTATATCTTATTTTGTTATAATTATATATTATATTGATGTATCAACAATAATCACATTTTTATATTTAGTTCTTTAAAACGGAATCTATATCAAGTGCCTTCTATAAACTTAGTTGCAGAGACTTTTTTACGTGATATTGAACATTATGGGAAAATATCAAAATATTAGATCTATCATATAATAATAAGAGCATTCGCTTAAAAACTGTAAAAGGAAGTTGAACATTATGAGAAAATACAATAAATATGTTAATAAAGACTGTAGTTTAAAATTTAACAAACACTCTTGTAACGATCATTGTGATTATCCTTGCAATGATTGTTGTGACGATTGTTGTGATGATTGTTGTCATAAACATAAACCACCGCATTGGTGCTGTACTCCATGTATAGTAACAGGATCTACAGGTTTAACCGGGGCGACAGGTCCTACTGGAGCTACTGGTATAACTGGAACGACAGGTCCTACTGGATCGACAGGTATATTTGATGTAGGTCAGACATTATTAAATATTGCAGGACCCGATACTACAAGTGTCCCTTTGTTTGTGAACGATGATTTAATTTTCGAATCATCAACACTTGACATTACAGTAACACCTGGTTCTGCGATTGTGACTATAGAAAATTTAAATTCGCCAGGAAATACTGGTGCTACTGGTGCTACTGGCACTACTGGTGCTACTGGCGCTACTGGTGAGACTGGCGCTACTGGAAATACTGGTCCTACAGGAGCTACCGGCACTACTGGTGCTACTGGTTCAACTGGTTCGACTGGCACGACTGGTTCGACTGGTTCGACTGGTTCGACTGGTTCAACTGGTTCGACTGGTTCAACTGGTTCGACTGGTGCTACTGGTGCTACTGGTGCTACTGGTTCAACTGGTTCGACTGGTTCAACTGGTTCGACTGGCGCTACTGGAAATACTGGTGAAACCGGTGCTACTGGTCCTACTGGCGCTACCGTTGGTACCACTGGTCCTACTGGTCCTACTGGTGAGACCGGTGCTACCGGTCCTACTGGTGCTACCGTCGGAGCGACTGGCGCTACTGGAAATACTGGTGCTACCGGTCCTACTGGTGCTACCGTCGGAGCGACTGGAACTACTGGTACTACTGGTGTGACCGGCGCTACTGGTCCTACTGGTGCCACTGGTGCCACTGGTGCCACTGGTCCTACTGGAACCATTGAACCAAATCCATTTGAGATATATGTTAAAGCTGGTGCAGTTAATGGTGATGGTACCCAAGCTAACCCATTTGGAACAATCCAAGAAGGTATTACTGCCGTATCTCCAACAGGTATTGTGCATATATTAGGAGGAAATTATCCAATAACTGCTCAGATAACCATCAATAAAGCAGAAATAACATTAAAAGGGTATCCTAATACACTGATTGAGCTACAAAGCACCGCTATCGTCTTTTTAGTAACGGGAACTGGCGTAACATTAGATGGATTAACCATCACAAGTAATGATCCTTACGAAGTTGAATTTATTCAATTCGCAGGAACAAACCATAAGCTTGTAAACAATACTATTTATGGACCCCCACAAGCAGGGCCATCAACAGATTGGGTAGTAAACCGTGGTTTTGTAACGCAGAGTAATGTTACCAATTTACTGGTTCAAGGGAATTTATTCTATTCTCTCAGACAACCTGCATATTTGAATCCAAATTCAACAGGTAATATCTTAGACAATGTGGTCTATAATACGAGAGGATTTGTAGTAGCTCAGGCTATTTTTATATTTTCTGGTAACTCTTGGGGAATACCTGCTAATGCAGTAGACATCGCTTTACTGGTTGGTACTATTACCGGTGCACCTTACGATCCTCTAAGTGCTTTGTCACAAAGTAATAGCAGTGCAATTATCAGTAATCAGAGGATTTAACTGAGCTACAAAGACTAATTAATTCTAAAATCATGGATGGTTTTTTAAGAAATTAAAAAGGGTAGCAATTAAGCTACCCTTTTACATATCATAGAAAATGACTTTACAACTACAGCTAGACGCTTTCTCTTTTTCAACATGTAAAACACTCTATAATCCTTAACCTTACCATAAAAATTTCTATTTAGGATAGAACTGTTCTGTATCGACAAATACTGCAATATCATCTCCATTATCAAGCACTTTTATTGTAAAGCTACCAACCTTGCTCTGTGGAACTGGGACTGTGTTTAAATATCCTTTTTCTTTTAGAGTCTCCACGCTTATATTTTCAGCAATGCTCTTATCATCACTTATTGCAATACTTGTTGCGGTTGCAATATTAGCTGCATTTGTATAGTCTGCATTTAACTTTGCGTTGTCCTGAACCTTCCCGTATTTCACAAGTGCGATACTCGTAAGAATCCCTAGTATCGTAATAACAATTACCATCTCAACAAGTGTAAATCCTTTTTTCTTTCTATCTTTTATTCTAAGTAGCTTCTTATTTTTTATTTTTATCTCCAATACACGCTCACCTTTCCCAAATAATTCTTATACTGTTACTGTAATTTTCACACTATAATTTTTTATTTTATATAGATTCTATGCGTAACTTTATTTCACTAACTATACTGAAGATATTATTTCAAACATAGGTGTTACCATTGCTATTATTGAAGAACCTATAATCGCTCCTAAAATTATAATAATTACCGGTTCTAAAAGCTTTATCATTTGCTCTATCTTTATATTAAGTTCATTTTCATAAAATTTGTTAGCTGCTTCTAAACTCTCTTCAAGTTTTCCGCTCTCCTCACCTGCCTTTACCATAGATATAAAAAGTTCTGGAAAGAACTTAACCTGCTCAAGTGCAATTCCTATTGAATTTCCCTTTTTTATGTAATTATTAGCACTTGATATATCTTTATATACATATTTGTTATCAACAACATGGGCAGAAATATCTATCGCATCAATTATCTGAACTCCACTGCTTATAAGTATCTTCAATGAGCTTGAAAATCTCGTTGTTATTATCAATTCGTTCAACATCTTAGTAACAGGTAATTTTAGTTTTACTTTATCGATATAATTCTTAAACCACTTGTTATAGACAAATAAGTAGTACAATAAGGTCAATACTGCTATAAATATTAAAGACAATATTGTAAGGTTACTTCTTAAAAAGTTTGATGTAAATATCAGTATCTTTGACAAAAGAGGTGGCTCTATCGCATTACTTGAAAAAATGATTTGAAAATTTGGGATGATAAATAATAAGATAAATACCATAGATGTAAATGATAAAATAATTAAGATTATTGGATATATCATTATTGTAATTATCTTAGACCTAAGCTTGTACTCTTTATCGAAGTAACTTGATAAAGATTCCATCACTCGATCTAAGCAACCACTCACCTCTCCTGCAGAGACTGTATTTATAAAAAAATTTGAAAATGATTGTGTACTTTGAAATGCTTGTGTTAAAGTCTTTCCACGCTGGATTTGATCCGAAATATGTGCAAGTGCATCCTTTGCAGTTTTACTAGAATGTTCCTTAACCATATTAAGGAGTTTGATTATCTCACATCCTGATTCCAGTAAAATAGCTATTTCTTTACACATAACTCTAAGTTCTTTGTATTTTATATACTTTGAATTTGAAAATTTATTATTTTTATAATTTTTATTTATCGTTAATATGTATTTATTTAAATTTGGAATATAATCATACAATTTCTTCAATAGATATACACTCCTCTAAAGTTGTAATCTTTTTTTCTATTAATCTTCTGCAACAGTCATTAAATGTAATCATCCCACTGCTTATAGCTATGTTTTTTATGTAATTTGTATCTGGAGATTCCTTTATACATGTTTTTATATCGTCATCTATATTTAAAACTTCATAAATCGCAGTTCTACCTAAATATCCGATATTGTTACAGTTCTTGCACCCCACTGCGACTTTAGTTTTTATTTCTTCATATAAGTTATCCTTTATAGATATCTCATGGCTACAATCACCGCATACTTTCCTAACTAGCTTTTGAGACAAAACTCCTATTATAGAAGCGCTTAATAAATACGGTTCAATTCCCATCTCTAGAAGTCTCGTTATAGCTGACACTGCATCATTCGTGTGTAGTGTACTTATTACTAGGTGACCTGTTATAGCCGCTCTTATTGCTATTTTAGCCGTTTCTAAATCCCTGATCTCTCCTACCATAATTACATCTGGATCTTGTCTTAATATACCTCTAAGTCCATTTTCAAAGTTTAGACCTATTTTTGGATTTATTTGAATTTGATTTATCCCATCCATCTTGTACTCAACTGGATTTTCTATTGTCATTATATTCTTACTTGTGTCCCTCAAGTCATCTAGTAGAGAATATACAGTCGTCGTCTTCCCACTGCCAGTAGGGCCTGTCACAAGAATTAGTCCTGACTTTTTACCAATCATTCCCTCTATTAGCTCTATTGATTTTTTGGAAAATCCAAGCTCCTTTTTACTCTTTAAAAATGAATCTCTATTTAAAATTCTGAGTACTATCTTTTCCCCAAAGATCGTAGGCATTGTGGATACTCTAATATCTATAACCTTACTCTTTACTTTAATATCTACTCTTCCATCTTGAGGCAGCCTTCTCTCAGTTATATCCATACCAGCGCTCAGCTTTATAATGGTACACAGTGCTGAGTAATCGTCAATTTCCACACCTGATCTTTTTATAATCTCTCCATCTACCCTCATTCTAACAACAGTCTTCTCTTCAAAAGGTTCAATATGTATATCACTTGCATTTAATTCAACAGCTGTCGTTAAAAGATCATAGAATAATCTCTTTATAACATTGTTGTCATCAGCATTTATATTTATGTAAGAATTTAAATCACTTGGTTCCGATACATCATTTAAGTAATTTCCTTCATCGTTTAATAAAAGTTGTGATGCCACGCTCTTTTCTATTTTACTCACCCTCTATATATTTTAAATTATTAGGCAAATTTATCTTTTTCATATGAATTTTCTTATCAAATTTTATATTTATTTTTATAGGATTTTTTAATTGAATTCTATTTAAATACTCACTTCCTTGGTCCATATAATTCGATAATTTTTTTTGATCTCCTATTGCTTTTATTACATAAGCTTGAGCAACAGGAGTTCCGTTTATATTAATATGACTACCAGCAAGTGCTATCTCTGAATACTGATTAATCCTCTGGTCATTTATAGAAACAAAATCTGCACCCTCAGACTTCAGCTCATTTACAATATTTAGAAGTATCCTGTTGTAGTCGACTAAATTAGAAAGATTTCCTTCCTTTTCATCTCTTGCATCAACAGTCATTATTATCCCTGATCCTTTTAAATCTGTATAAGAAAGATTTTCTTCTAGAGAATTTATGTCTTTGGCTTCATCTGAACTTTTGAATTTTTTGCTTAGCTCTTCTACTTGATCATCTAACTTTCCTTTTTCTTCTTGAAGAGCTTCTACAGATTTTTTCTTTTCTTTGATTTGTGATTTTACTACTTTGTCTTTGTTTCCATAAACAGCGTTATCGCTAGCAGTGTCTCTTATCATACTTCCGATAAATATACCTAATATTGCACTCGTTAATATTATAAACATATATACTTTTTTCATACTGATTAGCTCCCTACAAATTAATTCAATTTCTTTAATTTCTTTAAGTACTATAATATCATAAAATATAAGTAGAATGTGGGTTAATGGTTGAGATCCAAATGGATATAAGGATGATGTTGTTATCTTGCAGGCTGGCTAAAAAATCTTGCCAGACAACTACAAATACAACGCAGAGAACTTAAATATAAAGAGCAAGTTCAGTGTAAGTGAACTTGCTCTTTATATTTTCGATTTAGTTTTTTACTCATTATTTTTGCTTATAATTTTAATCATTATTTATACTCATTGATCTATTTTTTATAGCTATTTATTTTTTTAATTATTTCTTCTCTCAACTCGCTAACTTTATCAAAATCCATGTTAGGTACATAGTAGCCCTCCATGATATCGTGATTTGCTTTTGCTCTCTTTAAACTTGATATTGCTAGATTCAATAGATCTTCTAATGCTTTTTCATCAGTTTTAATATCTTCTTCGTATTTCAATAATTTCTTTTTATCTAGGTATTCGTTAAAGTCTATTGTCCTTCTTTCACTAAATAGATTGCTTACTGTGAATCCTATGTTTAGATTTTCTATATATACGCTTTCTACTTTTTCAGGTATTAGTGGATAGTGGTATAATTCTACTTTCATCCCTTTAAGTTCAGCTTTATCTGCTATCCTTTTTATAAATGTAGATTTTCCTGTTCCTATTTCTCCTGATAGGTAATATATTTCTGCGTCTTCAGGGAAAATATTGCCTGCGTGATCTACACATCCGACTGGAGTTATAGCTGATCCAAATAGATGTACTTTTTTTCTATAGACTCCTGTATTCTTTATATCTTTAAATAGTTCGTCTATAAATTTCTCAGTCATTTTATTTAATTTTCCTATATTCAAACAAGAAGAGTTTTTATCTTGTATTCCTATATATATAGGTTCCGCTGCTGCTAGGTACTTATACGCTCTTTTGAAGCTATCACTTATGTCTCTATCCGTTTCTATTATTTTGTTTTTATTCTTTTCAAGTTCTGCTGTATTTAGAAAATCCCCTAAGTTTACTATTTCATCTTCTGCCCCCGGTAGTTTTGGATCTACTATATGTGGAGATGTACCATCTAATAAGAGTACTCCTAACTCTTTGATTACTAGCGCATCAAGTGAGTTTGGGTCTGATGGGCAGTGAAACAAGTCTATATCGTATCCTTTGGAATTGTATTCTTTTGCTAATTTTTTCATTAAGGAAGATTTTCCTACTCCTGGCCCTCCTTTTAAGCAGAATATTCTATTTACGTTTTCAGGAACTATATTGTTAAAAAATGAATACGATCCTTTTGAAGTGTTACCACCAGGAAATGCTCTTTTAATTTTCCCTTTCATTGACAATCCCCTCCTAAAAAATATTTTTCACTCTACTAAGCATATTACTAAAATTCTTAATTTATTACTTCAGTTAACATATTCCTCACACTTATTAATAGTATTATCATATGATTGAATATAACTTATATTTATTAAAAATTATTTTTATAATAAAATAAAAAGGATCAACTATTGTGATAAACTACATTTTAGTATTATGTAGTAATCAAATAGCCAATCCTTTTTTATTTTAATCTAGTGTTATTTCGTAGCCATGCTCATTATACTGAGCTATTATTTCGTTCCACAGCTCTT
Source organism: Clostridioides mangenotii TR (assembly GCF_000498755.1). Taxonomy (GTDB): domain Bacteria; phylum Bacillota; class Clostridia; order Peptostreptococcales; family Peptostreptococcaceae; genus Metaclostridioides; species Metaclostridioides mangenotii_A. The sequence continues at coordinate 22,276 of NZ_AXUS01000023.1, forward strand.
CAACTCCAGTTTTCTTTAATGATGAAACTGGTATTACTTTTTCTTCTGCTGCCATCTGTAGTTTATTTCTAATTATACTTATATGCTTTTGGTATTGCCCTCTTGAAATCTTATCTGATTTTGTGGCTATTACAGCACAGTTGTATCCGTAGTGCTTTAACCATTCGTACATAAGTTTATCGTCTTCAGTTGGCTCATGTCTTATATCTACAAGTAAGAATATAGAGCAAAGTACATCTCTATCTTCTAGATATCTTTCCATGATACCGCCCCATTTTTGCTTTTCACTTTTAGCTACTCTTGCATATCCATATCCAGGTAAGTCTACAAAGTAAAACTCTTCATTTATCAGATAAAAGTTAATAGTTCTAGTTTTACCTGGAGTTTGACTTGTTCTTGCAAAGTTTCTTCTATTTAAAAGTGTATTTACAATAGAAGACTTTCCTACATTAGATCTACCAACAAGGGCTATCTCTGGGATACCCTCTGGTGGATACTGTGATTTATTTACTGCACTCATTGTTATTTCTGTACTTCTAATTTTCATCTTTTACACCACTTTTCATTAAAGCTTGTTCTAACACTTCTTCCATATGATCAACTAAAACGAATTCCATTTTTTCTTTTACGTTTTCAGGAATTTCTTCTAAATCAGACTCACAATCTTTTGGTAATAGTACTTTTGTAATTCCAGCTCTATGTGCTGCTAGAAGTTTTTCTTTAACTCCACCGACTGCAAGAATTCTACCGCGAAGAGTTATTTCTCCAGTCATAGCTATATTTCCTGGAACTGATCTCTTTGTAAGAGCTGAAGTAACTGCTAGAGCCATTGTTATACCTGCTGAAGGTCCATCTTTTGGTACAGCGCCTTCTGGTATATGAATGTGTATGTCGTTTTCCTTATAGAAATCTGGATTTATATCGTACTTTTCAGTTATTGATCTTATATACGATATTGCTGTTCTTGCAGATTCTTTCATAACATCTCCAAGTTTACCAGTCAGTACAATTTGACCTTTTCCTTTTACTACGTTTACTTCTACTTCTAGTGTAACTCCGCCTACTTCTGTCCATGCAAGACCATTTACTAAACCTACATGAGATTCTTTGTCAGCTAACTGATATCTGAATATATCTTTTCCTAAATAATCTTCTACGTTTTCTTTTGTTATTACAACGCCTTCTAGATTTGGATCTTCTACGAACTTCTTAGCAACTTTTCTACATATTTTACCTATAGTTCTCTCTAATGTTCTAACCCCAGCTTCTCTTGTATAGTGATTTATTACCTCTCTTATAGCACCTTCATCCATCTTGATAAAGTCTTCTTTAAGAGCATGCTCCTTGATTTGTTTTGGGATTAAATATTTTCTAGCTATATTTACTTTTTCTTCTTCGATATATCCAGAAACTTCTATTATTTCCATTCTATCAAGCAGTGGTCTAGGTATATTGCTAAGGCTGTTTGCTGTAGTTATAAATAGTATCTTAGATAGATCGAAAGGTATTTCTAGATAATGATCTACGAAGTCTTTGTTTTGTTCTGGGTCTAGTACCTCTAACATCGCTGATGCAGGGTCTCCTTTGTAGTCTGCAGCCATTTTATCTATCTCGTCTAACAAGAACACAGGATTCTTCGTTTGAGCTTCTTTGACACCATTTATAATTCTTCCTGGTATAGAACCTACATAAGTTCTTCTGTGACCTCTTATTTCTGCTTCATCTCTAACTCCACCAAGCGAAAGTCTTACAAAACTTTTGTTAAGTGATCTAGCTATTGATTTTACTATTGATGTTTTACCAACTCCTGGAGGTCCAACTAGACAAATTATAGGGCCTTTGTGATTTTTAGATAGTTTCCTAACAGCTAAGTACTCAAGTATTCTCTCTTTGACTTTTTCAAGTCCATAGTGATCTTCATCTAGTATCTCTTTAGCTTTTATGATATCTAACTTGTCCTTTGTCTCTTTGCTCCAAGGAAGCGAGAATATCGTATCTAAATAGTTTCTACTCACTGATATATCTGGTGACATAGGTGAAATCTTAGAGAATTTATCTATCTCTTTACTTATCTTTTCTCTGGTCGCCTTCGGAACTTTAAGCTTACTTAGTTTTTCCCTGTACTCTTCAGCCTCTGAGTTTATATCTTCTTCTTCACCTAGTTCTTTTTGAATAGCTCTAAGTTGTTCTCTTAGATAGTACTCTTTCTGAACTTTGTTCATCTGTTTTTTAACTCTTAAAGTTATTTTTTTTTCAATTTTTAATATATCAATTTCTTCTAACAATATTGAATATATTAATTCTAGTCTCTTTTTAATATCGAATTCTTCTAAGATTTGTTGCTTTTGATTTGGCTTTAAATAAATATTCGATGCTATTGTATCGATATATCTGTCAACATCATCTATATCTGCAAGTGATATAAGTATCTCTGGTGACACTCTGTTTCCGATATTAATGTACTCTTCAAAAGAATCAAATACATTTCTTACAAAAGCTTCTATCTCTACTTCTGACTCTGCGTCTTCATCTTTTTTGTCGTAAATTATTTCTTCAATTACTGCCTTGTAGTATCCTTCATCTTGATTTAATTCTTTTACTTTCCCTCTAGATACTCCTTCGACCAATACTCTCACTGTATCCCCAGGAAGTCTTATCATCTGTTTAACTTTACAAATAGTACCTACATGATAGAAATCCTCATCAGTTGGTTCATCTACATCCGCCTCTTTTTGAGAAGTCAAAAAAATCAGATCTTCATCCCCTAACATAGCTTCATCAAGGGCTTTAAGAGAGAGTTCTCTGCCTATATCGAAATTTAAAATCATATATGGGAATATTGATAATCCTCTAAGAGGAATCAATGGCAATTCGTGTTCTACCTTAGTATAATTTTCTTCCATATCATATCTCCTTTACTTATACTTTTAGTGTCGCTTGTTATATTATATATTTACGATAACTAATTTTCAACATAATAGCTGTCATTTAATAATATTTTAATATCTATTTAATATGATATAATGTAGTGGTACTACAAACTTTGCATTATGGAGGCTTGCACTATGTTTAAACTATTTTTAACTTTCTTAAAGATAGGAGCTTTTACTTTTGGCGGTGGTTATGCCATGGTTCCTCTTATCCAAGATGAGCTTGTTACAAAGCAAGGTCTTCTAACAGAAGAAGAATTTATAGACTACCTATCTATAGCACAAAGCTATCCGGGTGTATTAGCTATTAATATATCAGTTTTACTTGGTTATAGATTATATAAAATACCTGGAGTACTAGTATGCGCTCTCGGCTCAGCCCTTCCATCATTTTTTATTGTACTGACAGTTTCTTATTTGTACTTTAAAAATTCCTCGTCTAAAATTTTAGATGGTTTCTTCATGGGAGTTGCTCCAGTGGTTATAGCTCTTATACTCTACTCATTTACTAGTCTTTTTGAAAAACTTCCAAAGACTAAAGTAAACATAATTTTTTTGGTGATTACATTTGTTTGTGTTGCTGCATTTAATATTAGCCCTGTTTATTTAATCATCGGAGGGGGAGTGTATAGCTTATGTCAAAAATAATTTTGCTTTTTTTATTATTCTTCAAAATAGGTGCCTTTAGTTTCGGTGGCGGTTATGCTATGCTTCCATTTATACAACAGGAGTTTATAACGAAAAACCATCTTATTACTAGCCAAGAATTTCTAGACTTACTAGCTATATCACAGTCAACTCCTGGTCCTGTAGCTATTAACAGCGCTACATTTGTAGGTTTTAAGACTGCAGGCATATTAGGCTCACTGGCAGCTACTATAGGTGTATCTTTATTTGCAATAATCGGACTTACAATTATTTCACGTCTATTTGACAAATTTAGAGATAATAAAAAAATTGAAAATTTACTTACTGTACTTAGACCTATCACAATAGGTTTTATCCTTGCAGCAGCATTTTCTTCTGGTAAGGATGTTCCCTGGAATTTATACGCTATTTTAGCTTTTACAACTTCGTACTATTTACTACACAAGAAAAAAATCGGGTCAATAGTAATAATTTTCATATACGGCGCAATAGGAATAGCTCTCACATTTATAATGTAATAAATTACTAAATAGATTTATTACATTATAAATAGCGCATATGTAAATATTTCAAATCTAAAAAAAATAACTTATTTGATTAAATTATAAAAAAGGAGCTTAATAAAGCTCCTTTTTATATGTTATGCACTCTCTTCTTGATCTTTAAGTACAATTTCAGGTTCGACATCAGAATCTTTAACAGACTCTTCTGTAACTATAACCTTCTTAATATTTTCTCTTGATGGAACCTCAAACATAGTCTCCATCATGATCTCTTCGACAATACTTCTAAGACCCCTTGCACCTGTATTTCTCTCTATAGCCTTTTTGGCAATAGCTTTTAGCGCATCGTCTTCGAACTCCAGCTCGGCGTCGTCAAGTTCAAATAATTTTTTGTACTGTTTAATAAGAGCATTTTTTGGCTCTTGAAGTATACGAACCAACGCACTTTCATCCAGTAATTGTAAAGTTGCTATTACAGGTATTCTTCCTATAAATTCAGGAATTATACCAAATTTAAGCAGGTCTTCTGGAAGAACTTTTGCGTACATCTTACCGATATCCATATCTTTCTTGCTTTCTATCTTAGCTCCAAAACCTAGAGTCTTATCTCCTCCACGTTTTTGGATGATTTTTTCTATACCATCGAAAGCCCCACCTAATATAAACAGTATATTAGTAGTGTCTATCTTTAAGAATTCTTGGTGTGGGTGTTTTCTTCCACCTTGTGGCGGAACATTTGCAACTGTGCCTTCTAGTATTTTAAGAAGTGACTGTTGAACACCTTCACCACTGACGTCTCTAGTGATAGATGGGTTTTCTGATTTTCTAGCTATTTTATCTATTTCATCTATATAGATGATTCCTTTTTCTGCTTTTTCAATATCAAAATCTGCTGCTTGAATAAGTTTTAAAAGTATGTTTTCAACATCTTCTCCAACGTATCCAGCTTCTGTTAAAGAAGTTGCGTCTGCCATTGCAAAAGGTACATTTAATGTTTTAGCTAATGTTTGTGCCAGTAGTGTTTTACCAGAACCAGTTGGACCTAGTAATAGAACATTACTCTTTTGAATCTCAACATCTTTAGAGATAGCTTTTTTCCCGCCTATTCTCTTATAATGGTTGTAGACTGCTACTGATAGAGATTTCTTAGCTTTTTCTTGACCAATAACATAGTCGTTTAGTATCTCCATCATCTCTTTTGGCTTTGGTAGAGATATAGAACTATCTTCTATAACATCTTCCATTTCCTCTTGGATAATTTCGTCACAAAGCTCAACACATTCATCACAAATGTAAACATTTGGGCCTGCAATTAATCTTCTCACTTGATCTTGATTTTTACCGCAGAACGAACATTTTAATTGTCGTTTATCTTCGTATTTAGACATATTAACCCTCCCTACGGTCTGTTTTTGTTTGTAATTACTTCATCAATTAAACCATATTCTTTTGCTTCTTCAGCACTCATAAAATTATCTCGCTCAGTATCCATCTTAACTTTTTCAAGTGGTTGACCTGATCTCTCTGATAAAATTGTATTTATTGTTTCTTTAATATTTAATAACCTTTTAGTGTGTATTTCTATATCTGTCGCTTGACCTCTAGTCCCACCAAGTGGTTGATGTATCATAACTTCACTGTTTGGTAAAGCGAATCTCTTTCCTTTTGCTCCCGCTGTAAGTAAGAAAGCTCCCATTGATGCGGCCATTCCTATACAGATTGTGCTTACATCTGGTTTGATATACTGCATAGTATCGTATATAGCCATCCCAGCTGTAACACTTCCTCCTGGAGAATTTATATATAGGTATATATCCTTATCCGGATCGTCAGCCTCTAAAAATAAAAGCTGTGCTACTACAAGTCCAGCTGTAATATCATTTACTTCTTCACCTAAAAATATTATTCTATCTTTTAGTAACCTTGAGTAAATATCGTAAGATCTTTCTCCTCTTCCAGTTTGCTCAACAACTACAGGTACTGATGCCATGTGCATTCCCCCCTTTTTTATTATTTATCAAACTTAGATAGATATACTATGGTCTATTTGCAACAACTTCATCGATTAAACCGTATTCTTTTGCTTCAATCGCACTCATAAAGTTATCACGTTCTGTATCCATTTTTATTTTTTCTAATGGTTGACCAGTTCTCTCAGATAAAATTTTATTAAGAGTTTCTTTAGTTTTAAGAATCCTTTTAGCATGAATTTCTATATCTGTCGCTTGACCTTGAGTTCCACCAAGTGGTTGGTGTATCATGATCTCACTGTTTGGTAAAGCTAATCTCTTGCCTTTTTCTCCTGCTGCAAGTAAGAAAGCTCCCATTGATGCAGCCATTCCTATACATATAGTACTTACATCTGGTTTGATATATTGCATAGTGTCATATATAGCCATTCCAGCTGTAATACTTCCGCCTGGAGAATTGATGTATAAATGTATATCTTTATCAGGATCATCTGCTTCTAGAAATAACATCTGAGCTACTACTAATCCTGAAGTAACATCGTCGACTTGATCGCCTAGAAATATAATTCTATCTTTTAATAATCTTGAGTAGATATCATAAGATCTCTCTCCTCTTCCTGTTTGTTCAACAACTACAGGTACTAATGCCATATGCCATACCCCCTTTTATCTATACAATTTGCAGTGGGCTAGCCACCCACTGCAAGTTGTTTGTTGTATTTAATTATGCTAATTTTGCATTTTCAACTAAGAAATCTATTGTTTTTCTCATCTTTATTTGATTTTTTATATCTTCTAAATCTTCTTCTCTTAATGATTTCTTTATTTCATCTAACTTCATGTTGTACATAGTAGCCATTGATTCTAACTCTGTGTTAAGTTCTTCTTCAGTAGCTCCTATTTCTTCTTTATCACAGATAGCTTCTAATACTAATGATGATTTAACAACCTTTTGAGCTTCGTCTTTTCTTTCTTCTCTCATCTCATCAATAGTTCTACCTGTCATTGATAAAAGTTGATCTAAACTAAATCCTTGAGCTTGTAGTTGATAGTGTAACTCGTTCAACATATTGTCTATTTGAGTTTTTACCATAACTTCTGGAACATCTACTTCTGTACCTTCAGCAACTTTTTCCACAACTTTGCTTCTTAATTCGTTTTCAGCTCCAACTTTTGCTTCTTCTTCTAATTTTGCTCTAGTGTCTTTTTTAAGTTCGTCTAAAGTATCAAATTCGCTAACATCTTTAGCAAACTCGTCATCTAAAGCAGATAATTCTTTAACTTTTACATCTTTTATAGAAACTTTGAATACTACTGGCTTACCAGCTAAATCTTCAGCATGGTACTCTTCTGGGAATGTAACATTTACATCTACATCATCTCCAGCTTTTTTACCAACTAATTGCTCTTCAAATCCTGGTATAAATGAGTTTGATCCTATAACAAGGTTGTGGTTTTCACCTTTTCCACCTTCAAAAGCAACCTCATTGTTAAATCCTTCAAAGTCTATTACAGCTGTGTCTCCATCTTCAATAGCTTTTTCTGGAGCACTTACCATTCTAGCATTGTTTTCTAACATTTGATTTAACTTAGCATCTATATCTTCATCTTTTACAGTATCATCAACTTTTTCTACTTCTATACCTTTATATATACCCAATTCAAACTCAGGTTTAACTTCAACATTAAGAACCATTACTATTCCGTTATCTTCGCTTATTTCTTCAACATCTAAGTCTGGATTATCTATTGGATCTAAATCTAATTCTTTTACTGCCTCTGGATAAACTTCTGGGAATAATATTTCTATAGCGTCGTTATAGAAAAGTCCCTTTCCAAATTGAGTTTCTAAAACAACTCTTGGAGCTTTACCCTTTCTAAATCCTGGTATATTGTAATTTTTTCTAGTTTTTTTGTAAGCTTTTTCTACTGACAAATCAAAACTTTTTCTATCTACTGTTATTTTAAAATTAACCTTATTTCCTTCTTTTTTAATTAGTTCTGCTTTCATTATTTTACTCCTCCTAATAATCTTTATGCAATTCCCCATATTGGTATTATAATTCATTCATTCAATAATGCAACCTCTTAATTATATCACATAAGTTTTTTTATTTACAAGTAAACCATTATATGAATTTAACAATTATATTCAGCTTACAGTCTCACTTCTTTTACATCTACTTTTTCGCCATTTATTCCCATTATGACAATACTTGGATAACAAACTTTTCTAGGAATAGAAGCACTTCCAGGGTTCAAAAAAAGCATCCCATCATCTTGATCTTGATACGGTGTATGTGAATGCCCAAATACGACAATATCTACATCAAGTTCTTTCGCTTTTTTCTTAAGAGATTCCACACCATTTTTCACATTATATTTATGACCATGACATAAAAATACCTTTTTATCTTCTATATTAAATACCAATTCTTCTTCGACATTTTCATAGTCACAATTTCCTTTTACTGCAATAATGTCTACACCTGTAGCTTGGTTGATATATTTCGAATCTGCAAAGTTGTCTCCTGCGTGAAGAATCAAACTGCAATCTTGTAGATACTCTATAGCTTTATCAATGTTTTTCTTCATTCTATGAGTATCGCTTACTATTCCTACTTTCATTATTTATTAACTCTCTTTTCAAATTCAACTCTCATAAATCTTAAAGCTTCAGCTCTATGACTTATAGTATTTTTCATATCGCTAGACATTTCTGCAAATGTTTTGTTGTACTCATCTACTATAAACAAGCTGTCATACCCAAATCCATTTTCTCCAACTTCTTCAAATCCAATTTTTCCATCGCATGTACCCCTAACAGTAAATGTCTTTCCATCTGGGAATACAACAGCGATCGCAGATACAAATTTTGCGCCTCTTTTTCCTTCAGGAACATCTTTCAAGTCTTGTAGAAGTTTTTTTCTGTTGTCTTCATCTGTAGCATTATCTCCAGCAAATCTAGCTGAGAAAATACCTGGTTTTCCACCCAATGCGTCGACTTCAAGTCCAGAATCATCTGCTATAACTATCATTTTAGTTTCCTTTGCAATTCTTCTAGCCTTGATTAATGAATTGTGCTCGAAAGTTTTACCATCTTCTACTATCTCTATTTTATCTAAATCTAAATCTTTCAATGTATATATATTATAATCTAAACCTTTTAGAATAGAGTTCATCTCTTTTAATTTATTTTTATTGCTTGTCGCTACTACTATCTCTTTTCCGTACTCCATTCCGATTATTTCCTCAGTTATTTCGCCAAGAGCTTCTTTTTGTATTTTTATAAGCTCTTTATTGCCTATCTCAGCGATTTCTAATAGCATGTACAAATCTTTTTTAGAAAAAGGTTTGTCCTCTCCTGCACCTTGAACTTCAACAAATTCGCCTCTATTTGTCATAACGATATTCATATCGACAGAAGCTTTATAATCTTCTTCATAACATAAATCTAAAACGTACTTCTGGTCTACAACACCGACACTAACAGCTGATACAAAACTAGTTATAGGTATTTGCTTGATAGTCTTTTCTTTGTACATTTTATATATGGCATCTGCCACTGCTACAAAAGCTCCAGTAATTGAAGCTGTTCTAGTTCCGCCATCTGCCTGAATAACATCACAGTCAACCCAAATAGTTCTTTCGCCTATTTTATCTAAATCTACAACAGATCTTATAGATCTACCTATAAATCTCTGTATTTCTTGAGTTCTTCCATCTAGCTTACCTCTAACAGCATCTCTTATTTTTCTTTGCTTAGTAGACATTGGAAGCATTGAGTACTCAGCATTTATCCATCCTTTTCCAGTATTTCTTAAAAATGGTGGCACTTTATCTTCAACATATGCAGTACATATTACTTTAGTTTCTCCCATTTCTATAAGTACTGATCCTTCTGCATACTTAGTGTAATTTCTCGTTATCTTTACAGGTCTTATATCATCAAAACTTCTTCCATCAATTCTCGCCATACTTATTCCTCTCCTAAGCTATATTATTCTTGCATTTCTTAGCTATACTGTTCTTGCGTTACTTTAGCTATACCGTACTTGGTTTCTTTAGGTTATAGCATTTTTTTAGCTATATTATTCTAGCCCTTCTTTGATCATTATTCTCTAATTAAAAGCCTAACACTATTTGTCAAAGTTTTCTACATTATATGAACAATTTTTAGCTTATTTTAATAATTTTTCTTCAACTTCTTCTTTTGTGTCCATTTCAAGTAATTTATTGAAGTAATCTTCATCTACTACTTTTACATTTAATTCTTCTGCTTTTGTAAGTTTACTTCCTGCTTCTTCTCCAGCTAAGACAAATTTAGTCGATTTACTAACACTCGAAGTAACTTTTCCGCCTCTTTTTTCAATTAATTCTTTTGCATCATTTCTTTTAAGAGTTGGAAGTGTGCCAGTAAGTACTATCTTCATCTTATCAAATATCTTAACTATATCATCAGAATCATCCTTTAGCGATTCAATATTTACTCCAGCTTCTTTAAGTTTATCAATAACTTCTAAATTTTTATCTTCATTAAAGAATTCTACAACACTATTTGACATTATGTCTCCGAATTCTTCTAAGTCATTCAAATCTTCAGTTTTTGCATCTATTATTTCATCTAAGTTTTTATAGTTATCAGATAGAATCTTCGCTGCCTTTGCACCTATAAATCTTATTCCCAAACCATTTACAAGTCTCCACAGGTCATTTTGCTTTGATGCCTCTAAAGACTTTAAAAGATTCTCAGCCGATTTTTCTCCCATTCTCTCTAAGTTTACTATATCTTCTTTCTTTAAATAATACAGGTCAGCTATGTCCTTTATAAGGTTCTCATTAAGTAAAAGAGTTACTATAGATTCACCAAGTCCATCTATATTCATTGCATCTCTAGATACGTAGTGTATGATTCCCCTTCTTATTTGAGCTGGACAAGACATGTTTATACATTTAACCGCGGCTTCGCCATCTAGTCTTACAGTCGGTTCAGAACACGCTGGGCATTTGTCTGGCATTACAAAATCCACTTCGTCTCCAGTACGATTTTCTTTAATTACTTCAAGAACCTTTGGAATTACATCTCCAGATTTTTGAACGAGTACAGTGTCATTTATCTTTATATCTTTTTCTTTTATATAGTCTTCGTTGTGAAGAGTTGCTCTACTAACTGTAGTTCCCGCAAGTCTAACTGGCTGTAAAATAGCACTCGGTGTAATAGTACCTGTTCTACCAACTTCAACAACTATATCTAGTATTTTAGTTGTCTTCTTTTCGGCAGGGAATTTATATGAAGTAGCCCATCTAGGACTCTTAGCCGTGTTGCCCATAGCTTCTCTTTCTTCAATATCATTGACTTTTATAACCATACCATCTATCTCAAAGCCAAGTTTATCCCTATTTTCTGACCAGTAATCAATATGATCTATTACTTCGTCTATATTATTGCATACCTTGTAATTCTCTATTATTTTAAACCCTTGATCCTTTAAAAACTCTAGTGACTCACTGTGAGTTTTTATATTGTAATCGTCTATATTTTCAAGATTAAAAGCAAATATATCTAAAGGTCTTTTTGCAGTAAGTTTCGAGTCTAATTGTCTAAGAGAGCCGGCAGCTAGATTTCTTGGATTTGCAAACAATTGTAATCCTTGATCTTCTTGCTGTTCATTTACTTTTTCAAAATCATCTTTTGATATAAATACCTCTCCCCTTATTATAAGCTCATTTTTTCCTTTATTTTAAGTGGAATAGTTTTGACAGTCATAAGGTTTTTAGTTATATCTTCTCCAACTACACCATCGCCTCTAGTTGAACCATTTTTAAATTCACCATTATGGTATACAAGACCAACTGATAAACCATCTATTTTAAACTCAACTACATACCCTAAATCCTTTCCTGCTAAATCTCTAACCCTTTTATCGAAGCTTCTTATCTCTTCTTCTGAAAATACATTTGCAAGGCTTAACATAGGAGTCTTGTGAACTATTTGATTGAATTTGTCTAGAGGAGCACCTCCAACTCTATTAGAAGGGGAATCTATCTTTTTAAGTTCTGGGTTTTCTTCTTCTATCGATATTAGCTCTCTCATTAACATATCATAGTCGTAGTCTGAGATTTCTGGTTGATCTTGATTGTAGTATTTTTCATTGTGATAATTAATCTCTTTAATTAAATCGTTCATTTTATTTTCTATATTCATAATTTAATTATCTCCTATTGCAATATATTTTCTATTTATTCTCTATTTATTGTCTATTTTATTTTAAACTTTTATACCTTAATATCCTCTTTTTAGGTCCACAACATTTTTTAGTTGTTCTCCATTTATAAATTTTTCGAGGTTATTGTACACCAAATTGAATACTCTATCCGGATTTTTATCTGACCACCAAGAGTTATGAGGTGTTGCTATTACATTTTCAAACTCCCATAGTTTGCTATCTTTATGTAAAGGCTCTTCTTCAAACACATCTAAAGCAACTCCTCTAAATTTATCTATGCAGTTTATTAAATCATCTTGGTTTATTAGATCTCCTCTACCTATGTTTATAAAGGCAGATCCTTCTTTCATAAGTTCAAACTTATCTTTATTGACAAGCCCTATTGTCTCTTTTGTCGAAGGCATCGATGCTACGACAACATCGCATTCTTTAAAAACTTCGTCCATATCTGAAGTTGCATAGCATTTATCAAAGTATTCTCTATTGCTTCCCTTCGTGTTTACACCCCATATTTCAACATCGAAAGGTTTTAATCTCTTAGCAGCTTCGGTCGCAATTGTGCCAGTTCCTAAAAATCCAACTCTAAGGCCGTTAATTTCTCTTGTTGTTAAATCTGTCTTCCACTCTTTATTTTGTTGATTTTTATAAAAGCTGATTGTGTTTTTGTATATGTCTAATATAGACTTAACTATCCATTCGCCAATAGGTATGCTGTATCCACCTCTATTATTAGCGACCATTATATTTCTATCAATTATTTCTTCTTTAGGAAGCTGATCTAATCCTACACTTGTTGTCTGTATATATTTTAAGTTTTTCATTTGTTTTATATCTAATCTCGAAAAACTATCATAAGTTATCAAAACATCAACTTCGTTTATTTCATCATTGTTTTCTATAATTCTCTCAGATTTATATAATACTTCATATCCTAAGTCTTTTATTGTATTTAATTTTTCTTCATCGTATTTAACTGTGAATAATACTTTCATTCGTATTCCCCCTCGTAAAATATCTACTTAAAAAATCTACTGAAATCTAAACATTAAATAGTCATAAATAATATATACTTACTGAAATTTATTATGAAATTCATTTGTAAAATTATGTACTTTATATATTAATAATAAGTTTTATTCTATAGATTTAGTCCTCATGATGTTCGAATTGTTTTCCAGAAGAAAGGGCCGTATTTTCCTCAATAAGGTTTGCAATTAAGTTATTCAGCGTCCAGTTTATAGATGTCTCAGTTACCATCGCTGTAAGAGGTCTCCTCATTCTCATCTTTTTAATATTATCTAAAAAACCGTTCACCCTTTGAGTAGGCATATTATTGAATATAATAGCTTTATTTGATAAGACTTTTTCGCTATTTTCTTCTATATCTCCAGACAATATATCTTTTATTGTATTTTCTCCATGTTTTCCATTTACAATTATATTATCCTTTATTCCCGCAAATCTACTTACATTTTTAACTAGAGATAATTCCTTTTTATCAAAATTTACAAGAATAATACACGCCCTGCTGTCATTACTAAATTTATTTTCATTTGATATTTTTTCAAAACTCATATAATTCACCTCTTTTTTCAAAATTAAAAAACGTTCATACATTTTAATTTACCCTATAAATTTAAATTAATCAATTTTTTGATAAAAGATTTCATTTATTTTCTCAATAAAACAAAACTAACTTTTCATTTACATGCAATTTATATGAAAAGTTAGTTTTTAATATTATTTATATGGAATTTTTGTAGAACATGGTACCCCTACCGTGCACTTACCACATATATCGCAAAGTCCAAGATACGAGTACTTTTTATCATTTTCTAAACATATTTCGTAACAGTTATTTCTTATAAATCCATCAACTTTTAAAGCATTGTTAACACATCTTCTTACACATACTTTACACTTTCCATTCTTTTTATATAGACAATACTCCTCATCTAGTCTATTTGAAGGTTCTAACTTTAGGCTTGTTACTATACTTCCAATTCTACCACAGCAGCCTTTTTCTGTAATCATCATGTTATTTAAACCAAAAGATCCAAGTCCTGCAATATAAGCAACATGTCTTTGAGACCAATCACTTATTAGTTTATCTGTGTCAAAGTTATAAGTACCTGGGATTGCGTAAGATTTATATCCACTATCTTCAAGTTCATCTGCTAAATATTGATTTAGTTCTTGCATTAACTTATTTGATTCTACATATGCTCTTGCCCATTCTTCAGAACATTCCCTACCTTCTATATTGCTTTTATTAATTTCTTCAGCAAATGGTATAAAATATACGATAACAGTCTCTGCTTCATCCAAAAAATCTTTTGGCATTGCATGTGTACTACTTACCGCACTCTTTAAATTGTAAAAAAGTGAATCATTTGCATCAGCAAACCTTACTATCGCATCTTTCCAATGGTTATTTACGTCTTCTCTGTTTGAAAATTCATTTATATAACTTCTTATTAAAAATTCAACCTTTTCATTCATGAAAACTCCCTCTAAATATAATAATCTTTGAAATTATTACTATATCTTTGTTAAAACTGTAACTACTAATAAAACGTAATATAACTTTTACAATCTATAATAAATCTATTTTTAGTGAAGAGCAATATCTATACAAAAAAGCTAATATAGATTTTTGATGTGAAAACTACATATAGCTAAATATACTATTTACAATATTGTTATGCCTCCACTTGCTTGCCCTGATACAGTATTAATAAGTGAAAGCCCTGATGCCGACGCAGAAAATACCATTAACAATCTAGTTTCTGTGGTAACTGCTATTGATAATCCTGTGTTTACGCCATGACTTACAATACCTACACCTAATGTTCCTGAAAGTGTTGGGGCTAGTGTTACAGCTGTTCCAGCTATCGGTGAAAAGGTATTATTAGGAGTTGTGGATCTATAAAGTTGAGCAGTTATAGTAATTGTAGATCCTAATAAGCTTAGAGAAGCTGTTGTACTGAAATATGCCGCTACTGATGTAATAGTCCCACTACGAGGCAGAGAAAATGCAAAGTTAGATGCATTAGTGAGGTCAATGGTTGCTCCCAAAACAGTTAATCCTGCTGCAGAGTTACCAAATCCAATAAATGCGGGTATGCCCACTAAACCTAGTGCTATTGTAGTAAGAGATATTGCTGTTCCTGATGCTAGTGGGATTATCGCACCATTTCCAGTAGTTCCTGTACTTCCTGTTGCACCTGTTGGACCAATATTTCCAGTTGTCCCGGTAGCTCCTGTGTTTCCTGTTGGACCAATCAATCCTGTTACTCCTGTAGATCCAGTAACTCCCGTTGCGCCTGTCAATCCGGTAACCCCCGTCGAACCTGTGACTCCGGTACTTCCAGTTGAACCTATTGGGCCGGTATTTCCTATTGAACCGGTCATTCCTGTGACTCCAGCACTTCCAGTTAACCCTGTTGGGCCCGTTGCTCCGGTAATTCCTGTTGGACCAATATTTCCAGTTGATCCTGTAGCTCCTGTAATTCCGGTCATTCCTGTGACCCCCGTACTTCCAGTAACTCCCGTATCTCCTGTTGATCCTGTCGCCCCTGTTAGTCCAGTATTCCCGGTACTTCCAGTTATGCCAGTTACTCCTGTTGATCCTGTTGGACCTGTGACTCCCGTTATTCCTGCTACTCCGGTACCTCCCGTTGCTCCAGTAATTCCTGTTGCACCTGTTGGTCCAATATCTCCAGTTGATCCTGTTTCTCCGGTACTTCCAGTTGACCCCGTTGGCCCAGTTAATCCTGTTGCTCCGGTATTTCCTGTAGTACCGGTCATTCCTGTGACTCCAGCACTTCCAGTTAACCCTGTTGGGCCAGTGTCCCCGGTACTTCCTGTTGAACCTGTTGGTCCAGTTGATCCTGTTAATCCTGTTGCTCCGGTATTTCCGGTTACTCCAGTTAAGCCAGTTACTCCTGTTGATCCAGCTGCGCCTGTAAATCCTGTGACTCCTGTACTTCCGGTTGATCCAGTTTGACCTGTCACTCCTGTTTCTCCGGTTGAGCCGGTATCTCCTGTACTTCCCCTTAACCCTGTTGGACCAATATTTCCAGTTGATCCTGTTACTCCTGTACTTCCGGTTAAGCCCGTTGGACCTGTAACTCCCGTTATCCCTGCTATTCCGGTAACTCCTGTACTTCCCGTTGACCCCGGTTGACCTGTCACTCCTGTTTCTCCGGTATTTCCGGTTAACCCAGTTGGACCTGCGACTCCCGTTATTCCTGCTACTCCGGTGCCTCCCGTTGGACCCGTTGACCCGGTAATTCCTGTTAACCCCATTAGACCTGTTTCTCCGGTATTTCCTGTGACCCCTGTACTTCCAGTAACTCCCGTATCTCCGGTTGATCCTGTCGCCCCTGTCAGCCCAGTAACTCCCGTTTGACCTGTTAGTCCAGTATCCCCAGTATTTCCGGTTTCACCTGTACTTCCGGTTAAGCCTGTTAAGCCTGTTGGACCTGTAACTCCGGTACTTCCAGTTAATCCTGTTGCTCCGGTATTCCCTGTAGGACCGGTCATTCCTGTGACTCCAGCACTTCCAGTTAACCCTGTTGGGCCAGTTGATCCAGTAACTCCAGTTGCTCCTGAATCTCCAATGCTCCCCGTTGCGCCTGTTGGGCCCATTTGACCTGTTGCTCCGGTAATTCCTGTTGGACCAATATTTCCAGTTGATCCGGTAGCTCCTGTAACTCCAGTGTTTCCTGTGTCTCCTGTTGCTCCTATATCTCCAGTATTTCCCGTTGTACCGGTGACTCCTGTACTTCCGGTTGAGCCTGTTGGGCCAGTTGATCCTGTAACTCCTGTTGCTCCTGTATCTCCAATGCTCCCCGTTGCACCTGTTGATCCGGTATTTCCTGTTGGACCTGTGACTCCCGTTATTCCTGCTACTCCGATGCCTCCCGTTGGACCCGTTGCTCCGGTACTTCCGGTTAACCCCATTAGACCTGTTGATCCGGTATTTCCGGTTAACCCGGTTGGACCTGTTGATCCTGCTTCTCCGGTACTTCCAGTTATGCCAGTTACTCCTGTTGATCCCGTTGGACCTGTGACTCCCGTTATTCCTGCTACTCCGGTACCTCCCGTTGCTCCAGTAATTCCTGTTGCACCTGTTGGACCAATATCTCCTGTTGATCCTGTTTCTCCGGTACTTCCAGTTGGCCCAGTTAATCCTGTTGCTCCGGTATTTCCGGTTACTCCAGTTAAGCCAGTTACTCCTGTTGATCCAGCTGCGCCTGTAAATCCTGTGACTCCTGTACTTCCGGTTAAGCCCGTTGGACCTGTGACTCCCGTTATCCCTGCTATTCCGGTAACTCCTGTACTTCCGGTTGAACCTGTTAATCCAGTTACTCCTGTTGCTC
Source organism: Clostridioides mangenotii TR (assembly GCF_000498755.1). GTDB lineage: Bacteria > Bacillota > Clostridia > Peptostreptococcales > Peptostreptococcaceae > Metaclostridioides > Metaclostridioides mangenotii_A. The sequence continues at coordinate 39,941 of NZ_AXUS01000023.1, forward strand.
CTGTTGCTCCTGTATCTCCAATGCTTCCCATTGCACCTGTCGATCCTGTATTTCCTGTTAACCCAGTTGGACCTGTTGATCCTGCTTCTCCAGTACTTCCAGTTAAGCCAGTTACTCCTGTTGCTCCTGTGATTCCTGTGATTCCTGTACTTCCGGTTAATCCACTTGCTCCTGTTGGACCGGTCATTCCTGTCGATCCTGTAATTCCTGTAGGACCCGTTGGTCCGGTTTCTCCGGTGCTTCCTGTTGCCCCAGTTTGACCGGTAAAACCTGTTAATCCAGTACTTCCGGTTGATCCCGGTTGACCTGTCACTCCTGTTTCTCCAGTTGAACCGGTATCTCCTGTGCTTCCCGTTGCACCTGTCGATCCTGTTGAACCGGTCATACCCATAGCTCCAGTGTTTCCTGTTGCTCCTGTGACCCCGTCTATACCCGTTGCCCCAGTACTTCCTGTCGCTCCTACTGTTGCACCAGTTGGGCCAGTCGGGCCTGTTGAACCTGTATATCCTGTAGAGCCTGTAATCCCTGTTGATCCTATCGTCGCTCCAGTTGGCCCTGTTGGACCTATCAACCCTGTAGGCCCAGTTACCCCCATATTTCCTACGCCCCCTGTAGGACCTGTACTTCCTGTGGATCCTGTTGAACCTGTATTTCCTGTAATTCCTGTAATTCCTGTTACTACTACAACAGATCCTGTAGGACCTGTTGCCCCCGTCGCCCCTGTTGGACCTGTTACTCCAATATCCTCACAATGATCTTTACCACAAGAGCACAAACATATATCATAACATTTACAATATTTATGGTAATGATATTTGCAATATTCACAAGAGCTACATTTTATGCAATAATGCATTTTTTTCATACCACAATGCTCACATCGCGTGTAGATCATTTACTTGCCCCCTTGAATAATATTTTAAATAAATAAAGCTCATTATGCTGCTTTATTTTTTCTTATTCTTCAAGCTATTGTAATAGTTTTCATTATATAAAACAGCTTCATTATTAGGCTTAAGCTTCTTTGATTTTTCATGATAGAAAATTGCCTTTTCAACATCACCTAACCTATCATAACAAACACTTAACTGTATACTTGGTATGAAATCATAGCAATCATTAAATTTAAATCCTTGTTTTATTTCATTTATATCCTTACTTAATGCTACTTTATACCAATATATAGACTGTTTATATTGTGCTCTATCAAATAGATGTTTAGCTACATCACAACATATTTCCGCTCTTGGTTCATCAAATTCAAAACTTCTAAAAAGTGAGTATAATGCTTTTTTATCCTCTTTTATTAAGTAATAGCATGTAGACATATCTTTACATGCGCTAATGCAATCTTCTATCCATCCCTCTCCTGAGTCTAAAAAATCTTCAAATCCTTTTATAGCTTCTTCATATCTATCGTTGTAGTATAATTCTCTCGAATAATAAAACTGTTCTCTTGGACCCAATTTTTTACCGTCTTTTATCATCTTTTCAAAAATTCTAATGTTTCTTTTAGGGTCTTTATGTCCTTCTTTTTTGTGGGTAATTGCTACCTCAGAATGAATTATATTTCCAGATGGTACTATTACTTCATGTATCTCTCCAACCCATCTATAATTATTTTTTCTTTTAAATATTCTTTCTCTAAAGTATGAGTGAATAGGTTTGCCATCTGCATCAAATGCTACATTATATTTCATCATAACCATGTCAATTGTACTGCTCAATGATTTTTTTAATTTAAGTAACCCTACTTTATCTTTTTGTAGAATGACATCATCAGCATCAAGCCACATTATATAACTTTTGCTTGCTTTAGAAGATGAAAAATTACGTGCTGCTGCAAAATCTTCAATCCACTTAAAGTCATAAACTTTGTCTGTATATTTTTCAACAATCTCTTTTGTTTTGTCAGTAGATCCTGTATCTACGATAATAATTTCATCAACAATATCTTTTACTGAGTCTAAACATCTACCTATAACATCTTCTTCATCCTTAACAATCATACATAAACTTATATCAATCATGAAATTCCCCTCTCAAAGTAAATTTTTTATCTAGTTTATTAATATTTCTGCATAAAAAAACCACTTACATATTTCAACATTTATTCTTTAATTTACTCTGTCTAACTATGTTAGTTGTTGAATATTATTTTGAAATATAAAATAGTTTTTGAATAATTAATAAGTCCAAATCCACACAATTCTTATATTTGCAATAACGTATTAATTATCTCTGTATGTATTAAATATATTATTTAAAAATCTGATTTATTACTCCCCATATTAAAATCAAACCTTCTTATCATAATTTAACTATTTCTAAAATCTACACGATAAAATAATTATCCAAAAAATAAAAAACTATTGGCGATTTATAATAATCGCCAATAGCTATATTTAAACTATTTTATATTAATAGTAATATCTACATTAAAGTTCTTATAATATAGTTATACCAGCACTAGCTTGACCTAATACTGTATTAACTAATGTAATACCTGCAGCTGTAATAGAGAAAACCATTAATATTCTTGTTTGATTTGTTACTGGTATATTTAGTCCAGTTAAAGTTCCATTTGCTGTATCGCCTATTACAATTGGACCTGTTAATGGAGATAAAGCAACTTCTGTTCCTACAATCGGTGTGAAATCATCATTAGGTGTAGGTGAACTGTACAATTGAGCATTAACTGTAATTGTAGTTCCTGTAATTGCTAATCCAGCTGTAACACTAAAGAAAGCTGATATAGAGTTTATAACTCCATCTCTAGGCATTGAGAAAGCCACGTTATTAAGACCAAGTAAATCTATAGTTGCTCCTAAAACTGTCACACCTGGTACTGCGAATCCAAAGCCTATAAATGAAGGTAGACCTACTAATCCGCCAAGCACTGATGTTAACGTAATTGGAACACCTGATGCAAATGGAACTATAGCTCCATTTCCAGTTCCTCCTGTTGCTCCTGTTCCTCCTGTTGCYCCWGTTCCTCCTGTTGCCCCAGTTCCTCCTGTTGCTCCTGTTCCTCCTGTTGCCCCAGTCCCTCCTGTTGCTCCTGTTCCTCCTGTTGCTCCTGTTGTTCCTGTTACTCCACGTTGCGGACAGCAATGTGGTGGTTTAGGTTTATGACAACAATCGTCGCAGCAATCATTATCATGACAACAATCACAGTGGTCATTACAACAATCATTACAACAATTGTTTTTGTTGAATTTTAAATTATCGTCTTCACTAAAATATTTATAGTACTTTCCCATTAATCACAACTCCTAATCTTAATTTGAGCCTATGCTCTATATATATTATGCTCGTATTCTAATTCTTGTGATTAATTTATTATTCGATTTTTTTATATATTTTTCAAGAATTAACTTCCTTTTTTTTAATTTCCTTAACATTTTATTAAAATATAATTTTAGATTTAATTTAGATTTAAATATGTCAAAAGAGGTATTCAATATTAATATTGAATACCTCTTTGTTATATCTATATATTATTTAAATGCTTTGTATTTTTCATCCAATGGCCCAAACTCTTTATCATCAGGTGTTGATATAGGATTACCAAATGGCATTTGAGCTATAAACTTCCAGTTACTTGGTATATCCCAAGTCTTATAAACATCTTCATTTATAAGTGGATTGTAATGTTGAAGCGATGCTCCTAGCCCTTCTATCTCTAGAGACGACCATACTATATATTGCAACATACCGCTAGTTTGTTCAGCCCACACTGGGAAGTTATCTTTATAAAGGGAGAATCTATTTTGAAGGTCTTCTACAATTGATTGATCTTCAAAGAATAAAACTGTTCCGTATCCAGCCTTAAATGAATTGATCTTACCTTCTGTTGAGTTTTTAAATTGCTCCTCTGGTGTTACTTCTCTCAATTTATCTTTAGCTATTTCCCATAATATATCATGGTGATCCCCAAACAACACTACAACTCTCGAACTTTGGCTGTTAAATGCTGAAGGAACAAAATTAACTGCATCCTTTATAACTTCTTCGATTCTATCTTCACTAACTCCAATGTTTCTATCTAAGCCATATATTGTACGTCTTTTCTGTAAAATTTTATAAAAATTTCTTCCCATCACTACTTACCTCCATTTTAATTAATTAATCTATTTAACAACTAGTATATATTTTTATGTTAATTTCCTTGTACTCTATATATACCTTTATGTATGCTTTTTAAACAGATTATAAATAAAAATTACTAATTAGTATAATAAGTTATTTATGTGGAAACAGTTATGCGTAATATGTTATATATTTATATGTTATATATTACCTGAATTTATTTTACAAATGAATTATATACCGATTTTATCCATCATTTGCTTCCTTATTTTACAAATAATCCAATATCCTTTTATACTCATCGATTAAATCTTCGTATGAATATCTAGCTCTATTTGCTGAACTTGTGGAAGGTAGATATATAGATTCTATCCCTGTATTTGGGTAACAGTGTTTTTTGTACAAATCTGTGGCCTTTTTTCCAGTTGTAAATACAGATTTAATATGGCTATTTTTTATAATATTGTTTATATCATTTGCCTTGGGATTTTTTATACTGCTATCCTCAGCACCTTTTATTTCACAAGACTTCAAAACATCCCATAGCGCAATATTATGCTCCTTTAAAAATATAATTTTATCTTCATTATTATTAAGTTTAACTATAGAAAATATCTCAGACATAATAGGCCAAAATCTGTTTTGAGAATGTCCATAGTAAAAGCCTACTTCTCTCGACTTTGGAGATGGCATTGTCCCGAGTATAAGAATTTTTGAATTTTCATCGTATACCGGTTCAATTGTATGTGTAATTTTATCTAGCATTTGTTCTCCTTTCAAGCTATCCTTATCCTCGAACTTCCCAGTGATAAGTCAATGCGTGGTAACAACATTCTTTTATAAATTCATTATTGATATTTAAACTCCTTCCAATCAAATTTCCTTAAGCTCTGTTTTTTTAACCTGATCTTTTTAGAAAGGGGCATAAATTCTGATGACATCCTGACATTATTCCTACCTATTAAAATTATTTCACATTCTTCTTCTGAATCTTCTACATTAAATACTCCTTCTTCAACTCACTCTGCTACATAACAGATATGAAAACTGGCAATGATCTATCTATATTAATTTCCTTAATTCTGTAAGATACTATAGAGAACGGATTATAATTTGCGTATTCCATTATTCTTATCATCTCTATTAGAAATTGTTACTTTATTTCTACCATGATAATCCACACCTTTCTATCATTGATTATACATTGAGTGTATTATTTAAAATAAAAGGTGTCAATATTTAATCAATATCTTCACTCGGATTGTACTTCAAAAATACACTCGTTAAAAATCCTAAAATTACTAACAAGATGGCAGATATTTTTAAAATAGCCCATATTGGTATATTATCTAATGCTAGACCATATACTATTTGACTGACCGGCATTTACTCCGCCATTTTAAAAAAGAGTATGACTCACTTTTTATGTTGAGGCACACTCTTTATCTGTCGCTATAGTATTATATAATTTTGGCTTATATCCCGTATTATTACTTACACTTTATATTTAAAATTTAATTTCAATCTGCTTGTACTAATCGAATATAAACGATTTTAATCATCAATTAATTTAGTATGCTTTCTCTTAATTAGCTAATCTCTTCTAAACTTTGAATATCATTTAATATATTTGGATCTTTTAAATCAGAAGTTCTTGTTTTTTCTCATTTATTAAACTATAGTATGTACTTTCATTTAATACAAGCTCTTGGTGAGAACCTGATTCAATCACTTTTCCTTTATCTATAACATATATTTTATCTGCATTTTTTATAGTAGATAATCTATGTGCTATTACTACAACTGTTTTATCTTTTAGGATTTCATTTATATTTTCTAATATAGTTTTTTGTGATATATTATCTAAAGCCGATGTTGCTTCATCAAATATTAAAATATTCGAGTTGCTAATAAGCGACCTTGCAATGGCAATCCTTTGTTTTTGCCCTCCAGACAACTTTACACCTTTTTCTCCTATAATTGTATCAAAGCCACTAGGAAGTTCATTTATAAACTTATAAATATCTACCTTCCTGCATATATCTTCAACATATTTTTTGCTTATATTTTTATTCCCTAAAGTCAAGTTATTTATTATATTATCATCATATAATAATAAATCTTGTGTTACAATAGAAATATTTTGTCTTAAAGACTTTAGATTATAGTCTTTAATATTTATATTATCTATAATTATTTTGCCTTTATCTATATCCCATAATCTATACATTAGATTTACTATAGTTGATTTCCCACAGCCACTTGATCCAACAAGAGCTGTTATCTTTCCTTTTTCAAATCTAATATCAATATTATCTAACGTCTTATCTTGATTGTATGAAAAAGTAACCTCCTCAAAAACTATGTCGCCATTAAAGCTTTCTTTAAGTCTATTTCCTTTATTGTCATGTTTTATAGTTATAGGTTCATCTAATACGCAAAATATACGATTTATCGATACTAACGATTGTTGTATTCTTGTGTTAGACCTTATTATATTAATACATGGGCCTATTAGCATTCCTGTGTATTGTTGAAATGCTATAAGTTCGCCTATGCTCATTTTTCCTTTAATTATTTTTAGTCCACCATATCCATATATAAAAATTGTTATTAAGCTACTTAGTATCTTAGATATTGATATATTACACGAAATAATCATGTCTAGCTTTATACATTTAGTTACTAAGCTTTTTTCTTGTTTAATATATCTTTTAAAAAAATTAAAACTAGATTTTGATATTACAACATTCATTATATTAGAAACGTACTCTTGAACTATATTAGATATACTTCCATCCCCTTGCCTAACTTCTCCAGTTTTTGTGGCTATAATCTTAGTAAATTTAGATTGACTAACTGTAAGTACTATCTGTAATGTAATTACAATAAGCAATAAATCGAACTCCATTCTTACTAAGAAAAATAAGGCTATACATGCTGTAATTACATCTATAACTAAAGAGAAGAATATTTCTACTCCAAAGTTTTCTACTAAAAACATATCGCTTTCTACTATACTAAATATATTTCCCGTCTTTATATTGGTATAATAATCACCTGATAACTTAGATAGATGCTTAAGTAACTTTATCTTTAATTTAATAGCTACACTTTTTTTCATCTTGGAATATATATATTCTAATGCAATACCAAGTAGGACTGATGAAATACTTATTGCTGCATATAGTAAAACTAATTTTATTAATAAATTAGTCTTACTATTACCTATAGCATCATCTAATATTAATCTTGTTACTTGAGGTAAAAATAAATCTAATACAGAAGTCAACATCATCATAACAAATGCAATACTCGCTATTAGTTTATTTTTTTCAAATACTATTTTTAAAAATCTTTTTATATTTTTAGAATTACTCAATTTTTCTCTCCAATACTTTATACATTTACTTAAGCCTCTAATGATTTTATTTGACCATCTATTATAGAAACGATTCTATCTGCCTTTTGAGCTACTTTATCATTATGAGTTATCATTATGAGCGTTTGATTGTATTTTTTTATTGATTGTTTTAATAAATTGATAACTTCTTCTGTCGTCTTGGTATCTAAATTTCCAGTCGGCTCATCTGCAAGTACTATAGCAGGCTTTGCTGCTAATGCTCTTGCTATAGCAACTCTTTGTTGTTGCCCTCCTGATAGCTGATTTGGTAAATGTTTTTGTCTTTCTTTTAATCCTAAAAATTCCATTAGTTCATCTATGTACACTTCATCTATCTTTGCTTTGTCTAACATTAAAGGCATTTCTATATTTTCTCTAACGGTAAGTACCGGTATTAGGTTATATTGCTGGAATACAAAACCTATTTTTCTTCTTCTATATTTTGCCAAATCGCTTTCAGACAATTTAAATATATCTTGATTCTCTATTTTTACCGTTCCTAGAGTAGGTCTTTCAAGTCCTCCAAGCAAATGAAGCATTGTTGATTTACCACTACCGCTTGGCCCTATTATTGCAACAAATTCGCCCTTTTCAACTGATATGTTTGCACTGTTAAGTGCCTTTACTGATGTTTCTCCATTTCCGTATGTTTTTGCTAGATTTATAGTTTCTAATATTTTCATACTAAACCCCACCCTTTTTTAAATTCTTTTCAACAAGTTCTGTTAAAGTGTATGTAGATATAAAATTATATCTTGTTATATTCATATAATCTAAACTTATAGTGAATTTTTTTTCTAATTTTTTTATTACATCAAAACAATTATCAGCATTTAAACCTATATTTTTATTAAATAAACTATATTTATATAGTATATTATTGTCTTTATCTATATTAAGAACCTCACTTAGTATATCTACTACATCTTTAAGAATTTTTTTATTAATATTTTTTTCATCTTCTTTAAAGTTTGGATATCTTTTGCTTGATTCTAAATCATTACTTGTCCAATAATTCCGCATTGCAACTTGACTTAGTATTTTATTCAAATCATCTAATTTTATATTAGAATTTTCATTTACTAGGTTTGCTATTTTCCCTGATAATTTTGCTGCAGCTTGGCTATTACATTTTCCAAACAACTTATATGAATTATTTAAGCCACATCTTAAATATGAGTTGTTATCCATAATACACTGAATCTCAGAATCCTGATTATACCAAAATGCATTCTCATTCTCTAATATAAATCCTTTAACTCCTATTACATTATCAAATTTAGCAGGATAGCTATATTCAAATCCATTTGCAACTGAACATACAATAATTTTTCCTTGCTTTTTAAGATCTTCACAAATTTTATATAAATCTTGGACTAACTCACTTTCCATGACAGATAGACTTAAGCTTATAATTTTTATATCTGTATCTAAAAGAAACTTTAAAGCTTCTTCTAAAACTTGTATATTTGACCTTCCTTGCTTATCCAAAACCTTAACCACAAAAATTCCCACATCTTCAAACTCTTTTTTTATTATTGAGGCGCATGACGTTCCATGACCATTTTCGTCTTCGTAGTTATCTGATACGAAAATATAGTCCTCCATTGACTCAAATGCTATTCCGTCAACGATATTGTATTTTAAATATTCATGATTTTTATCTATACCTGTATCTACAATAGCCACTTTTACTTTACTTTTCATAATTTCACCTACTCCAATGAACTAATAGATTCAACTATTGATAAACACTTTATTTTCTTTGAGGGTAAATAAGTTGCTATAAATCCTATTAATATATTTATTACTATTATTAATATATAATTTTGCCATTGGATTATAAACTTAGGGCTTATCAATAGCGGACTTATGTACTTAAATAAAATTATTTGTCCACCTATGCCAAATACAACAGATAAAATGCTTGAAATTAATCCATATGTAAGTCCTTCAAATGTAATCATTTTTTTAAATTCTTTGTTGGTCATTCCTATAGCCCTAATCATTCCAAACTCGTTGGTCCTTGATATCAAACTATAACTAACATTATTCATTATATTAAACAAACTAATGACAAACAAAATAACTATTATTGAATAAATAAATATTAATTTATTTTTTGTAATAAGTCTATCTCTCCTCTTTCTTGGCCTAAGTCTCTTACAGTACTACCTTGTACTCTATTAGATATATTAAATATTTCATCACTTATTTTTTTAGAATCTGCACCTTGATTTTTATCAATGTTTACTATTTGGTAATTATCAAATCCTATCGTAGATTTAAATTTACTAGATGGAATTATTATGTCGACACTATCATCCCCTGTGTAATAATCTGAGGTGTCTATAACTTCATCTACTATTCCTCCTACTATAAATTCTTTCATTACATACTTTCCATCATTAATATCAAATGCTAAATAATTTTCACCGACATTAAAATCCTCCTTGAATATAATCTTAATCTTTTCTCCAACCTTTATGTCTGTAACATTAGGTCCTAAGGGGTGTGGTATTCTAATTAAGGCTATATTTTGATTTTTCATTTTATTTATATTTATTTCACCATCTAGCAAATATTTTTCTAAATCCTTTAACAAATTGTCATTATATCCGTAAACATGGTTTTTAAGTATAACTCCACCAGTATTTTTATCTTCTGTTAATAATCCGTTTAATACTTCCTTAGTATATTTGTAAGAATTTATTTGTTCAAAATAATTAGGCTCTGATATTTTAGATTTTTGTAAAGGCATAATTGAATATAAAACTTGAATTGCCTTCACAGATTTTACTCCAGCTAAATTTTTTATATCTTTTATATCTTGACTAGATATACCCTTATCCATTTCCTGTAAAGGTATCATACTTATTTTATAATCAGTGTTTATATTTGATGTTTCAGCTACCTTTTTTCCTTGGATGTTAGCTAAATGTGCATAAAATCCTGAAACTATAAAAAGAGCACTTCCCAAACTCATAGATAAAACTATCATACTAAATCTCTTTTTATTTCTAAAAATATTCTTAAAAGCGATAGCTTTTTCAAATGCAATAAATTTAGTTAAAATTGAAACAGATAAAAAATGTTTTATTCTTTTTTCTTTAGAAGTTATATTATTTCTAATCGCATCCATTGCTGAAATTTTTCTTATATTTATAAACGTAAAAAACGAGGTTATTAAAACTATGTTAAATGAAACTACTATTGAAAATACTAATATATCTATCGGTATAATAAATTTTGTGATTTCTACAGATCCCTCTGTAAATAATCCTCCTGATATAGAGCTAAATAGCCTAGCACCCATTATTCCAGATCCTATTCCTATTGGTGTACTTATTCCTAATAATATTAATAATTCCACGAAAATTATATTGAATATCTGTAGTGAATCTCCGCCTATTGCTCTTATTACACCATATTCTGAAGTTCTTTGAAGAATAGATATGTTAAATATTCCATATATAACTATCCCACATACTATGGCTACTATGATTGCTAAAACTATAATACTGTAATCGATTTCTCCACTAGCTCCTAATGAATCTAGTAACATACCGTTTTCTCTGATATTACTCTTTTTTATATTTGCTTCTTTAGCAATTTCTTTTGTATTTTTATTAATATTGGACTTTTCATCAAATGATACATAAGCATCTGCTTTAGATGTATTTATATCTAAAGCTAAAAATCCTTCCATTACGCCTGCTGATTTTTCTCTAGTTCTATCTTTTAATAATCCTACTAATATGTATGTTTTTTCTGTTTTTTAAAAAACAAATTAATAGTTACTTTTTCTCCTACTTTAGGCTCTATTCCCATATTTTTTAAAACCCAAGTCTCTAATGCTATTTCATTTTGTTTAGTTGGAAATCTTCCCTCTACTATTTCCGAATTTCCTAATTTTATATATTCCTCGTTAGATTTTTGTATATTTATCATCATGTCGTCATCAGGATTATTTGAATCATAATATGACGTCAGCCCTATTTCTTGTATATCTTTATTTCTACTTACAATATCTAATTGATCTTTATTTAGATCTTTATACTTTACATGGTAATTTCCACATTCATATTTCATTTTAGCTATATTAGCTTCTTTTGCACTTTTCGATAGTGTACCTACCCCAACAATTAATGCTATGCTAAGAACGATACTTGCACATATCGCAAATGTCCTACTAGAATATTTCTTTATGTATAATGTTGTAATTTTTAAATAACTTTTCATAATATATTCCTCTCTATAAATAAATTTTCGGGTATATATATGGTCGCCTATTAAATAAGCGACCATATATTTATATTGCATACAGCTTTTATGCATAAGAATATTTTCTTCAAATAGCTTAACTACTCTTTTACAATCATACTTGTATAAATCATTATCCATATATAATAGCGGGGTTACCATTCTTCAGTTATATTGTTGATATTAAACCCATATAGTATCTTTGTCTTATATTTTTCTATTTTTAAAATATATTTTTTCACATTAATATTTCTAATTTACAAATTCATCTAGTTGTTATTATTAGATATTTGAATTTAAATGTTTAATAAATTTATCTTATATTTTAAGTTCTCTAATGCACACTGCATAGGTGGAGCTGCATTATAGTCATTTGTAACAAGTTTATTTATAATTTTGCATCTAGGTCCATCACAATAATTATAAAGTTTGCATCCAACACAATCTGAATTTAATTTTTTTGAGTAATTTAAAATATTATCTCTTTTTTCAATATTAATTCCATTAAATATATCTCCAATCTCAAATTCTCCACTTCCACCAGCCAATATACATGGATATAATTTTCCATCCGGGTATATATGGAAGCCACTCTCTCCACCATTACAATCTCCCTTTATCCTATATATTTCTTTATCAGTAAGACTTATATCAACATCATCCCGATTATCTATATACTCTTTTATACTCTTGATTTGCTTCTCAAGCAATTCAACATGCTCAATATCCCAATTTTCATCAAATAAATTAGGTGCAGGAACTATAAGCTTAAACCCTAAGTCAATTAAATATTTAACATCATTATATAAATTTTCTACACTGTCAGAATCGAATGTCATTCTTACCCTCATATTCGGAATAAGCTTTAGTAATTTTAAACTATTTTTCATTACTATATCATGACTTCCATTCCCATCCATAAATCGCCTGTTTTTATCATGCGTTCCTTTTGTACCATCAATACTAACTGTTATATCGGGCATTTCATTTATAATAAAATCAATTATTTCATCATTTAATACAGTAGCATTAGTTGTAGTTAGAAAAGTTATATTTATCCCTAATTCTATACACTTAGCTTTAAGTTCACTTACAATGTATTTAATTTTATCAAACGCTAAAAAAGGCTCTCCACCATGTATGCCTATCATTAAGTTTTTTTCACTATTATGTATATTATCTAATGTAAAATCTATTGATTTATCAATTATTTCTTCAGACATAATCTTATTTAATTTATTTTCACCTTCATAGCAATATTTACAATTTAAATTACAACTATTAGTTACCCAGAATGTTGTTGACATAGTATCCCTACCTTTCCCATACTCTTTTATGTAATATTGGTTTTACTTTTTTACATTTATCTTTAAAAGCCGCTTTATTTTCTTTTAATTCTTCAAACTCTCCTGGACATGTCCAGCAGAATAAATTAACTTTACAATTTTTACAATCCCTATATTTCTGAGAATTTAGAATATCTACTAAAGGATGTTGTCGTATATCTTGACTTGTATTTAAATCATCTAAATTTTCCATTTCCATTATATTGCCTAATTTATTTTTATGCTCCATAAACGACACACATGGGTATAAATCCCCAGTATGTGATATCATAATTTCTCTCTTACCTGCACTACAAGAACACACCCCAAATGATTTATCATAGTTATCACTTAAAAATTCTTTTGGGACATATACCTCATCTATACCTTTATTTGAAAATACTTCTATATTATCTTTTCCTCTTCCAACAGGTGAAAATATTCTGACTAAAGGTGATGTCCCTAACAATTCATTTAATTTATTAAACTCTGATTCCAAATGCTCATTTTTATCACTTATAGCCATAGATAATGATACCTTTTCAAATCCAGTGCTTTTTAAAAGTTTCACATTCTTTATTACCTTTTCAAATACCCCTGGACCTCTTACTATTGAGCAGCTTTCTTCATCAACTCCATCGAGACTTATATCAATTTGATATGCGGACTCTGATAGTATGCTTACATTTTTTTCATTTATAAGGGTTCCATTTGTTGAAACTATAATTTTTCCATGGTAATTTGATTTAAGGTATTTCAGTAATTCTATGAAATCTTTTCTAAGCATCGGTTCTCCTCCGCTCAACATAATTCTACTTGGATTCCACTTTATTATTTTATCAAATATACTTTTCATATCTTCTGTTGACAAATCTTTATTTTCGCTAACTACTCCATCTGCATCAATACAACAATGAACACATTTTAAATTACATCTATGAGTAATTTCTATGGAGGCTATTTTATTCTTAAAATGCTGTTTATTATTTTCGTCTTCGATGATTGCAATACTACATAGACGGTTGTATAAATCTTCTATATAATTACGATCATCATCATCATAAAGGCTTGATTTCAACTCATCTAAAGTCATATTGTTATCTATCCCTAAAATTAAAATATCATATACCTCTTTGGATATTCTTATCCATTGCCCTGTTTCTATATTACTTAAAACTACTTTATTTAAATTTATAATTTTTCTACTATGTTCACTAATTTTATACATATTATCAAGTCTCTCCTTTAATCTAAACATCTAATATAAATAGAACTTATCATTGAAAAAATATACTTTCCATAAATACTGTATAAATGGTTATTTTCTGTAGCTTAATAGTATACAAAATAACTTATTTTACGCATTTAATATTTTAATTTGTTCATAAATACTTAACTTCACAAAACCCATTAGGCATTGATTAATTTTTATTTATTTTATTAAAGTTAAAAGGAGTTTCAAAATATTTTGAAACTCCTTAAAATTAACATATTTTTAATAATAATATGATCCATAATGTTTAGGTTTACCTATTTTATAACAATCATCTCTACAATCGTCATTAGGACCTTGGTATCTCTCTGTATATCCTACAACATCACAGTTTTTCTGAGATAATACTATTACCTCTTGTTTGTCTTCAATTTTATTGATTTTTAACATCTTAACTCCCCCTTAATTATATTTGTTATAAAATATATCATCTTTATGTATGCTTGCTTTGATAATACGAAGGTTTAAACAATTTTGTGCAATCATTAGCACACGATAAACTATCCATATAATAATTCGGTTTATCTGCTCTCGCACATGATTCACTCTGTACTTCTACTAAGATATTATTTTTATCTTGTATCTTATTTATTTTGATCATGTATACCTCCTTTTCTTTAATCTACTATATAGATAACACTTTATGTTTTAAATTTCTATATATTATGTATAAATGGTTGTTAATTATAGTTAAATGGTTTGTAATCATAACATATATTAATAAAAAATAGTAGTAAATAAATATTGAATTTATTTACTACTATTTTAGAATCATAATTAAGAACAAGATGATTGATAGTATGCTGGCTTACCAATTTTTGAGCAATCTGTCATACAATCCTTATCCGAATATGTATAATTCTTAGGCTTTCCGTTTGATCCACATAAACATCCACTACTCTGAGATATAACTTTTATTTCTTCTTTATCAGTTATTTTTTTTATTTTTATCATTTTTGGCTGCTTTCCCTTCGACAATTAATTTAGTTTTATCTAAGTTGTTCATTACTACTAATAACTAAACCTTATTTGGTATCATAATTTTTAATATAAATTTATTTTCATGATATTCTGCAATTAACTCACCAGAATATTTTTTTACGGAATTTTTTACATTTCTTAACCCTACTCCATGAATAGATTTATCTTTTTTACTAGTAATAAAATTATTATTCTTTTGTATTATTTCATTTACTTTAGTATTTTCAATTACTATAATACAAAAATTTTCTATATATTTACTTTCTATTCTTATTTTTTACATATATCATTTGATTGTATCTTAGTACATGCTTCTATAGCATTATCTATTATATTTGAGAATATAATGCATATATCTATCATATCCATATAATTATTTTTAGAAAAATCCATATCAGCATCAAAATCGATTAAATTTTCATCGCATAACAATTTTTTGTTGTTTAATATAGAATTTAAAATCATATTTCCGGTGATAAATTTATAATCACTATTTTTATATTTTTTAATCCCATTTCTATATTATCAATATAATTTATAACATTCTTTGCATCATTACTTTCACACATATCTCTAATACATATCATATGGTTTTTAATATCGTGATATATTTCTTTTACTTTTTCTTGTTCTTTATTAATTTTCAAATAATAATTATGCTCTTTAAAAATATTATCTGTTAATATCTCGTTCTCAGTTTTTACTTTGTAACTATTTAAAATAATTTTCAGAATAATAAAAAATGCTATATTAGATATAGATATCAAGAAAAGTATAGTAATTAATTCGATATTAGAATCATTGTTGAATGCTTTGTATCTAAATGTTAATAGAACACTTAAACTATTTGTTAATATTGGTATAAATATATATACAGCAAGTGCTTTCTTTAATTTATAACATT